>JALHMC010000051.1 GCA_022844225.1 Hyphomicrobiaceae bacterium
TGCACCCCGATCCTCGCGCTCGGTGGCGCTGCCCCCGTCTCGACCTGGCATCGCGGCGCCTTCCAGGACACCGACCAACTTGCGCTCTTCAAGCCGATCACCAAGTGGGCGGACCGCGTCCACAACGCGCGGCGCATCCCCGAGCTCGTCAATCTCGCCATCGCCCAGGCCATGACCGGCCGCACCGGCCCGGTGTACCTCGATCTCCCGGGTGACATCCTCTACCAGGAAGTCGACGAGTCGAAGATCGAGTACCCGGAGCCGTTCGACTACGCCAAGCGCGCCCGGCCGGCGATGAACGCCAACGACGTCAAGGCTATCGTCGAACTGATGAGCAAGGCCAAGCAGCCCGTTCTCGTGACGGGCTCGGGCGTGCAGTGGTCGGAGGCCGACAAGGAGATGCTCGCCTTCGTCGAGGCCGCCGGCATCCCGTTCTACACGACGCCCCAGGGCCGCGGCGTCATCCCCGAGGACCACAAGTATTCCTACCTCACCTCGCGGGCTGCAGCTTTCCGTGACGCGGACTTCATCCTCGTCGTCGGAACGCGCGTCAACTACGTCATCGGCAACGCCGCGCCGCCACGCTGGAACGCCGACGCGAAGGTCGTGCGCATCGACATCGATCCGATCGAGATCGCTTCTTCGCCGAGGAAGCTCGACGTGGGTGTCGTCGCGGACGCACGGATCGCCTTCGGCCAGCTCACCGATGCGATCAAGGGCAAGGTCACGCCGGCGTCCTACGAGACATGGCGCGAGCGCCTGCGGACCCGCAACGTGCAGAAAGCGGCGGAGGCCGAGCAGGCGCTCTCGAACGGCGATACCCCGATCCATCCGCTGCGTCTGTGCAAGGAGGTCCGCGACATCCTCGAGCGCGACGCCATCCTCTGCGTCGATGGTCAGGAGACGCTGAACTACGCGCGTCAGGCGATCCCCCAGTACACGGCTCGGCACCGGATCAACTCGGGCGCCTACGGCACCATGGGCGTCGGCATGCCGTTCGGCATGGGCGCCAAGGCGGCTTGCCCCGACAAACAAGTGGTCGTTCTTCATGGTGACGGCTCGTGGGGCATGAACTCGATGGAGTTCGATACCTGCGTCCGTCACAACCTGCCGGTGCTCGTGGTGATCAGCCAGAACGGCGGCTGGACAGGCGATCCGGACAAGAACGACCCGGTGAAAGCGAAGCCCGGCCGAGAGCTCGGCTATCCGCGCTACGACAAGTTCGCCGAGTGCTTCGGCGGGCATGGCGAGTACGTCGAGAAGCCGGAGGACATCAAGCCTGCGCTCGAGAGAGCAATGGCGGCGGTGAAGGCCGGCAAACCGGCGCTCGTCTGCGTCGTCACCGACTGGAAAGCCCGCGCCACAACGACCGCCTTCACGCGCTACTCGACCTGATCCGCAGACACAGAAGAAAAACGGAGGAGGGCCGCCGTGCCCTCCTCTTCACGGATCGCGAAGTTCGCGATCACCGCAGTCCGAGATCAGCCGCTCCAGCCGCCACGAAAATCGTGCCTCACGCCGGAAGCGATCGGCTTAGGGAGCAGGGACAACAGGGCGGGTTGCGCAAGCGCGGTCAATAAAACAGGCTCGAAACGCTCTCGTTGCGCGACGTCCGTGCAATGGCCTCGGCCAGCAGCTTCGCGATCGAGATGACGCGGATATTCCTCGCCGCCTTGACAGCCTCGGTCGGCAAAATCGAGTCCGTGATCACCAATGTCTTGAGCTTCGAGTTGGTGATCCGCGAAACCGCCCCGCCCGAAAGGACGCCGTGCGTTATGTAGGCGTGCACTTCTGCCGCCCCGTGCCCCAACAGGGCATTCGCGGCGTTGACCAGCGTGCCCCCCGAATCGACGATGTCGTCGACGAGCACGCAGCGCATGCCCTCCACGTCGCCGATGACGTGCATGATCTCGGAATGGCCGGCCCGCTCACGACGCTTGTCGCATATGGCAATCGGCACATTCGGGCCAAGCCGCTTGGCGAGCGCGCGCGCACGCACAACACCGCCGACGTCCGGCGAAACGACCACCAGCTTGTCGACCTCGAACAGATCCTGCATGTCGCGCGCAAAAAGTGGCGCCGCGAACAGGTTGTCTGTCGGGATATCGAAGAAACCCTGGATTTGGCCTGCGTGAAGGTCGAGCGTCATTACGCGGTCGACGCCGGCTCGCTCGATCAGATTGGCCACCAGTCGCGCCGAGATCGGCGTTCGTGGACCCGGCCTGCGATCCTGTCGCGCATAACCATAATAAGGTAGCACCGCCGTAATCCGCCGCGCCGAAGATCGCTTCAAGGCGTCGGTCAGGATCAGGAGTTCCATCAGGTTGTCGTTCGCAGGGAACGCCGTGCTCTGGACGATGTAGACGTCCTCGCCCCGTACGTTTTCCTCGATCTCGACGAAAATCTCCATATCGGCGAAGCGCTTGACGAAGCCCTTCGTGAGGGGCGAGCTCAGCACGTCGCTGATCGCCTCGGCCAGCGGCCGGTTGCTGTTGCCTGCAACGAGCTTCATGGACGGCTCTCCCGGGCCCCAGCGGTGCTCCCGCACGTCGAATGGCATTGCCTTGACTCTCCTCGGAGAACCGCTGTCATCGCCGTGACATGCTAGGGCTCATAGCAATTGGGCCCCGACCTGTAAACGGTCCGGGCCCAACGAGTTTCATATTGCTGACAGTTGGTTAGGATGCAAAGGCTGCCGCTCTAGTTGGTCGCTTTGGCTGCAGCCTGCTGCGGCAGCAACTTCAGGATACCCTGGGCAGCGGCGGCGGCAGCCGCATCGGCCGTTTGCCCCCACGACTGATCGAGCGATCCGGGCGGGATCGAGTTCTTCTGCGTGACCGTGCCGACGGAGTTGCCTTTACCATCCTTGACGCGCCAATCGATCTGGATCGACTGGCGGCCGTCCTTGACAGTCCCAACGGACACTTGCCCCTCGATCCGATAGGGATTTCCCGTCTTGCCGTCGACCGGCATGCCCTGCCGCGTGAGTTCCCGGTTGAGTGCCGACGAGAGAGCCGAGTTGCCGTCTCCGGGAGCACCCGAAACCACCGGCATCCCCCCGCCGGCCGGCAGAGATGCCGTCGTCGCATTTGAAACCGATGGAGCCGACACTGGCGATGCCCCTTCGGCCGACGCCACCTTGGCGCCTTCGGAAATCGCACCAGCTCCGGCTCCGGCCGGAGCACTCGCCACCGGAGTTCCGGCGACGGGTGTCGCTCGGCTCTGAGTCGGCGCCCAGGTCCCGAGCGAAGACGCCACTTTGTCAGCGAGCGTCTGAGTGAGGGTCGGTGTCACGGAATCCCAAGGCCCCTTGGCCTGCGGCGCCGCAGCTACCGTCTCCTCACCTGCGATACGATTGACCCGCTTTCCAGAGGCGTCCGTGATATCCCAAATATAGGATACCTTGACGCCACCGCGGTCCCGGGCCGCGACGAGATAGCCGCGCATCCCGTAATCGGCCGACGGATCGCGATCGGCGAGCACACCGATCTTGTTGCGTTCCGCAGCTTGTATGACCTGGGTCCGCAATTGCTGGCCGATGGCATCTGGCGCTCCGATGATCGGAGCCAATGCCACCTTCGCCACTGTTTGGGGTTTCGCAGGAGCTGCCGGAGGCGGAGCGACCGTCTCCGTCGCCACCTGATTGCCGCCCAAGATGTTGCCGGCGGTTTCACAGCCGGCCAAGCCGACACCAGCGAGCAGAGCGCAGATCAACACGCCTGCGTTCTTCTTCGTGGCCCTAGATGTAGCAGCGTCGAAGTACGTCACGACGACGTTCCCCTTTTTTGTAAGGTATTCCCGCTGTTACTCGCCAGCCGACGTACGAACTCTGCGGCCTTGTCGCGCGAATCTCTCGTTGAATTGCGCCTTAACGCCCTCTAGCCCCCAGAGCCCCCATGGTCCAGCCCTCCACCGGGCTTTTCCGTGGCCAACACCACAATCGCGACACACCTAGTGTGAGAACTGTGGAAAAACTATAGCAGAACGATGGCGGACACCTGCCGACCATAGTCCCCTTCGCCCCGGTGCGTTGCGCGCCGATAACTGAAAAGCCCCTGCTCGTCCCCATACGTACAGCGCGTGCAGCTCTCGACCGTGTCGAGCCCAGCGGCCCCCAGACGGGCGAGCACGAATCCAGGAAGATCGAAATACGCACGTGCCCCGAGCTGGGCGCGGCGAAAGAATGCCGCGTAGGATGCGTCGGCCTCGACGAACCGCGCCTCGAACTCTGGACCCACCTCGTAGGCGTCCGGACCGATACAGGGTCCGAGTGCCGCCCGGATGCGCTGCGGGCGGGCCCCCAACGTCGTCATCGCCCTGACCGTCGCCTCGAGCACCCCTGTCAGCGCACCTTTCCAGCCGGCGTGGGCCGCTCCAATGACCCGAGCCTCGGGATCGACGAACAGTACGGGTGCACAATCGGCCGCAAGCGCGCCGAGCGCTATGCCCGGCATATTCGTCACCATGGCGTCGGCCTTGGGGTTCTCGCCCATGGCCCACGGTCGCGTCACCACGATGGCGTCTGCGCTGTGGATCTGGTGGCACGTCAGCAGGCTGTCGCTACGCGCGCCCAGCGCCATCGCGACCCGCGACCGGTTCTCGATGACGTGCGCCCGATCATCCTTCGAGCCGGCGCCGCAATTGAGCGATCCGTAGATGCCGCCCGAGACGCCCCCCTCGCGCGTGAAAAACCCGTGCGCTACGCCCCGGATCTCAGCAATGCAATCGGCACTGATCGGCTTCGGCATTTCCCCCTCCCCGTAGGCACCGGCCACCAGGCATCCGGGCGGCCGGTCCACCCCGAACTAACGTCACCTGTCGTCAGGCGGCATCGGCTCGCAAGATGTCGGCTGCCTTCTCGCCCACCATGATCGCCGGTGCGTTGGTGTTTCCTGACGGCATGGTCGGGAAGATCGACGCATCGGCGACGCGCAATCCCTTGATGCCATGGACGCGCAGGCGATCGTCAACGACCGTGCGCTGGCCCTCGGGCCCCATGCGGCACGTGCCGATCGGGTGATAGGCCGTCTGGGCATTGTTGCGGATCCAGTCCAGGATCTCGTCGTCGCTCGAGACGCTCTTGCCCGGCGAGAACTCCTCTCCGCGCAATCCGTCCATCGGAGGCGCCTCGACGATCTTGCGCACGATCTTGAAGCCTTCGACCATGGCCGCCTGATCGATCGGGTCGGCCAGGAAGTTGAAGCGGATCGAGGGCTGATCGTCCGGGTTCGACGAACGAATATGGATCGTGCCCAGGCTTTCGGGGCGGAGCTGATAGCAGGACATCGTGAAGGACGGGAAATCCTGCAGCTTGCGGGTCTTCGGGTCCTTGATCGAGTAAGGCACGATATGCATCTGCACATCCGGCGTCTCGAGATCCGGCCGCGTGCGCAGAAACCCCAGCATCGGCGCCGACGGCAGACTGATGAATCCGCCGCGTGTCGTGATGTAGCGAAGCCCCTGCCCCAAGGCGCCGAGCCCTTGGGCGCGATGGTTGTAGGACACGCTCTTGTCGTTGACCTTCCAGATGATGCGAGCATTCAAGTGGTCGCGGAAGTTTTCGCCCACGGCAGTCAGCGCGTGCTGCACGGCGATGCCGTGCTGTTTCAGAATCTCCGGGTTTCCAATCCCCGAAAGCTCGAGGAGTTGCGGCGTGGCCACCGCTCCGGCACACAAGATCACCTCGCGGCCGGCGCGGGCCTCGACCCTGCGCCCGCCCTGCTCGTAGACGATGCCCGTGCAGCGTTTGCCGTCGAGCATCACTTTCCTGGTCGGCGCGTTCGTGACGACGGTCAGGTTCGGCCGCTTGCGGGCGGGCTCGAGATAGCATTTCGCTACGCTCATGCGCATGCCGCGATGGATGCTCGACTGGGTCTTGACGACCCCTTCCTGATCCTCGCTGTTGTAATCGACGTTGGTGCGGAAGCCGGCCGCCACAGCGGCCTTGAACATCGCATCGTAGAGCGGGCTTTGATCCGGCACTTCGGTGATCTTGAGGGGCCCCTCGGTGCCTCGCCCAAACTTGCCCCCGCCCTGCTCATAGTTCTCGATGCGCGTAAAGAGTGGCGCAACGTCCTCCCAGCTCCAGCCGCGGGCGCCCATCTGCGCCCACGTGTTGTAGTCGAGAGGCTGGCCGCGCACCCAGACGAGGCCATTGATGGCACTCGAACCGCCGAGCATCTTGCCGCGCGGGACCGGGATCGGGCGGTTGGCCGTGTTCGGCTCGGGCTCCGACTGGTAGAGCCAGTTGACACCGGCCTTTTCGATGAAGAGGCCGAAGCTCAGTGGAAAGCGCGACAGAAAGTGCGTGTCGCCCCCGGCCTCGACCAGCAGAACCTGATGTCGGGGATTCTCGCTCAGCCGCGACGCGAGTACCGCTCCTGCCGATCCGGCACCAACGACGATGTAGTCATAGTCCTGCATGTGACGTTCCCCGTGTACTTCGCTCGCTTGCTGCGAGCCCGTTCGGGCGCCATTTGAGCCAAACCGGCCGGGGAAAGCCAGTGCCGAAGGAGGGATCGCCTCGTAAATTTGTCAGGGGACCGGAGCGGAGGAGCGCCGCGCGCACCGGCAGCGACCATGCCCGATTGTTGTCGTTCCGCATCATAAACACGGACCGAGCCGGCTCGGCTGACTCGCCAAATGCCACGATACCCACTTAGAGCCCATGCGTGGATCGAGAGGTTCAGACTTTGGGGAAGCGGCGGTCGGGCTGGCCCCATTGCCGGGCCACGAGTTCAGCTTCATCATAACGAGAGCAGCCGAGACTGCCGCCATCCCCCCGCCGGAGATCCGCCCCATGAGCGCCCTTGCCATCGTTCGCCCTGAGGAGGTCGGCCTCTCGTCCAACCGTCTGGCTCGCATCTCCGCATGGATGCGTATCCAGATCGAGGCCAAGCGCACGGCCGGCATCGTCACCCTCGTCTCGCGCCGCGGAAAGACGGCATTCCTCGATGTCGCCGGTCAAGCCGACGTCGCACGGGCGCAGCCCATGACGACGGACACGATCTTCCGCATCTACTCGATGACCAAGCCGCTGACGAGCGTCGCCATCATGATGCTCTACGAGGAAGCGCGCTTTCAGTTGGACGATCCGATCAGCCGCTTCATCCCCGCGTTCGCCAACCAACGCGTCTACGTCGGTGGCAGTCGGGGCAAGATGGAGACGGTGCCGGCCGCTCGCGAAATCACGTTTCGCGATCTGCTGACACACACGTCGGGCCTGACCTATGGCTTCATGGAGGCGACGCCGGTCGACGGCCACTATCGGTCCAATAGAATCGACTTCCAGACTCAGGAAACGACGCTGAAGGAGCTGGTCGAGAAAGCCGCAGAGGCGCCGCTCCTCGCCCACCCAGGCACGCGCTGGAACTATTCGATCGCAACCGATGTGCTGGGCTATCTCGTCGAGGTGATCTCGGGCGTGCCCTTCGAAACGTATTTGAAAGAGCACGTGATTGATCCGCTCGGGCTCGTCGACACCGATTTCCATGTACCCGAGACCAGGCACGCCCGGCTCGCCGCGAATTACGCGCCCGATGGCAAAGGCGGATTGCAGCTGATCGATGATCCGGCGCAGAGCCGCTATCTGCGCCCGCGAACCGTCAATTCCGGCGGTGGCGGCCTCGTCTCGACAGCAGCCGACTATGCGCGCTTCTGCCAATTCATGCTGAACAAGGGCACGCTCGACGGAAAAAGGCTGCTTGGGCGCAAGACGATCGAACTCATGACGTCGAATCACCTCAAGGGCGACATGGCCGACATGGGCACGCCGCGCTTCTCCGAGACCACCTACGAAGGCATCGGCTTCGGTCTCGGCTTCTCGGTGATGATCGATCCAGCCAAAGCCCAGATCCTCGGATCGCCGGGGGAATATGCTTGGGGTGGCGCGGCCTCGACGGCGTTCTGGTGCGATCCGTCCGAGGACATGTTCGTCGTCTTCCTCACGCAGCTCATGCCGTCATCGAGCTATCCCTTCCGGCGCGAGCTGCGCGTTCTGACATATCAATCGATCGTCGAGTAGGGACCAAGCCCGCCCCCGACATCAAGGCCGGTCGCGGACCGGAATTGAACGTTGTTATTGTGCCCGGCTGGAGGCTGCTCGGTCCTGACCCGTACTTACGCTTGGGCACGCTCGGCTCGCGCACGCTGGCGCTCGATACGATGATCTACGGGTTGCTTCCGATGCTCTTCATCATCTACATGGCGAAGGGCATCCTCGGGACGCTGATCGACCGGTGGAGCCGATGGCGCTGCCTTGAACGTCGAACTTGCGCGCCGCGGCGTGATATGGCGAGATGCGACGGCCTCAATTCGATCTCGATGGCTCGGCTTCCGGTGTGGCAAAACCTCGCCAGTCCGACCAGCAGAGACGCGATACCCGCGACCAATAGGAAGAGCGATCATGAACGACGTCAATCTGAGCAACAAGTGGATCGGAAAGCGGACCATCCGTCCGGATGGCGAGGACAAGGTCACCGGCCGCGCGCAGTATGCGGCCGACTACTCGATGCCCGGCCAGATCTACGGCAAGGTGCTCCGCAGCCCCCATCCCCATGCTCGCATTCTCTCGATCGATACGTCGAAGGCGCTAGCCCTTCCTGGGGTCAAGGCGGTTGTGACCGGAAAGGACTTCGTCGAGTTCCCCGTCGACAAGTCGATCATGCTCGGCATCCAGGACATGCGCTGGATGGCCCGTAATGTCATTGCACGGGAGAAGGCGCTCTTCATCGGCCATCCCGTAGCTGCTGTCGCTGCATCCACGCTCAAGATCGCCAGAGAGGCGCTTAAGCTGATCAAGGTCGAATACGAGGTGCTGCCTTGGGCGATCGAGATCGACGATGCGCTGAAGCCGGACGCGCCGATCCTGCACGATCACATCAAGTTCGATGGCAAGCCGTCGAACATCGCGAGCAAGCTCGAGCACAAGCTCGGTGATATCGACGCCGGCTTCAAGGAGGCCGATCTCGTCATCGAGCGCAGCTTCTCGACCCGTCCCATCCATCAGGGCTACATCGAGCCGCACGCCTGCGTCGTCAGCGTCGGCCAGGACGGCCACACCGTCATCTGGTCGTCGAGCCAGGGCCAGTTCATGGTGCGCGCCATGTGCGCCTACCTCAATGACCTCGACCAGAGCCAGATCCGCGCCATCCCGGCCGAGATCGGCGGCGGCTTCGGCGGCAAGACCATCGTCTACCTGGAGCCGCTGGCCCTCGAGCTGTCGCGGAGGTCCGGCCGGGCCGTCAAGATGACCATGACGCGCGAGGAGGTGTTCCACGCCTCCGGCCCGACCTCGGGCTCTCAGAGCAAGTGCAAGATCGGCGTCACCAAGGACGGCAAGATCGTCGCTGCCCAAGGCACGTTCTATCTGCAGTCCGGCGCGTTCCCAGGCGCACCGATCCGCGGCGCGGCTGGCTGCGCGTTCGCGCCTTACGACATCCCCAACGTGCTTTCGACCGGCTACGAGGTCGTCTCCAACCGATCGAAGGTCGCAGCTTATCGCGGACCGGGCGCCCCGATCGGTGCCCACGCCGTCGAGTGCGTGCTCGACGAGATCGCAGCCAAGCTGAAGATGGATCCGCTGGCGCTGCGCCTCAAGAATGCCGCCACGCAGGGCACCAAGGCTGCGCACGGTCCGGTTTACCCCGCGATCGGCTACGCGGAGACGGTGCGCCAGGCCATGGAGCATCCGCATTACAAGGCACCACTCGGCAAGAACCAGGGGCGCGGCGTCGCGTCGGGCTTCTGGTTCAATGCGGGCGGTGAGTCGAGCGCGCAGGTCAACGTCACCGAGGACGGCAACGTCGTCATCGTCACCGGCCACCCCGACATTGGTGGTTCACGCGCCTCGACCGCCAACATCGCGGCCGAGCTTTTCGGCATCAATTACGACCGGATCTCGGTGCTGATCGGCGACACCAGCGTGATCGGCTTCTCGAACCTGACCGGCGGCAGCCGCGTCACCTTCGCGTCGGCGATGGTGGTGACGCAATCCACCCAACAGGTCATCAAGCAGCTGCGCGAACGCGCAGCCAAGATCTGGAAGATCGACCCGGACGCAGTCGTCTGGGAAGACGGCGAGGCTCGCCCCGCCGGTGACAACGCCGGTAAGTTCCCGCCGTTGACGCTCGCCCAGATCGCGGCTCAGGCCCCGCAGACCGGCGGCCCGATCGGTGCCGGTGTGCAGCTCAACACCACCGGGGCCGAGGGCGGGTTCGCCACGCACATCTGCGATGTCGAGGTCGATCCCGAGACCGGCAAGGTGACGGTGCTGCGCTACACATCTGTCCAGGACGTCGGTCGCGCCATCCATCCGTCCTACTGCGAAGGCCAGATGCAGGGCGGTGCTGTCCAGGGCATCGGCTGGGCGCTCAACGAGGAGTACATCTACGACAAGAACGGCAAGGTCGATAATCCGGGCTTCCTCGACTATCGGATGCCCGTCGCTTCCGACCTGCCCATGATCGACAACGTGATGATCGAAATCCCGAACCCCAAGCACCCGCAAGGCGTGCGCGGCGTGGGTGAGGTCCCGCTCGTGGCATCGGTGCCTGCCGTCGCCAACGCGGTCAACAACGCCCTCGGGCTCCGGATGACGAGCCTTCCGATGTCGCCTCCGAAGGTGGCAAAGGCCTTCAAGGACGCCAAGAAGCGCTGAACATCGCGGTTCTAATTGAGGCGGCGGCGGAACATCTCCGCCGCCGTTTCGATTCGAGGTCCGTCTGTCGTCGCGGCTCCGGCAACTCACGAAGCAGGCATTGCAGACCGGTCTCGGACGGCCTTGCCCCGAAAACGAAAGAGGCGCCAATCGATCTGGCGCCTCCACTGTCTCATCAGTTACCTGCAGCTCAGGGCAATGGGGCTCAGCACTTCTCCCCGTGCGCCTTATAAACCGGGCGGGTGAAAGTGTGGCCGTGCTTGACGACGACCCGCTCCTTCACGTGCTCGATCACCGGCTTGTGGTAGACCTTTTCCTCGTAGGCCGGCTTCGCGACGTACCGCTCGACCTTGGTCTCGTAGACTGCTGGCACCGGGACCTTGTAGTGCCGCTCGGGCTTCACAAGAACCTGGAACTGCTCGGTCTTGTAGACAGCCGGCTCGACCTTGACGTCCTGCTTGGCGGGCTCGACCAGCGTCCTCTCGGCATGCGTCTTGTAGGCCTGATGTCCATAGCCGTTGTGCACCTTCTCCGAGACGTACTCGGTCTTGTAGACCGCGTTCGTCACGTGGACACGCTTGACCTCGGCCTTGACGAGCACCTTACGCTCACGGGTCTCGTAGACCGCAGGCTCGACCTTGGCCTCGTAAGTCTCAGCCTTGACCAAAACCTTCACCTCGCGCTCGGCATAGACGGCTGGGGTCACTCTGCTTTCCCAACGACCCGGCTCCTTGACGACGGCCTTAGTGACATAGCCATAGACGTCAGGGGTCGAAACCTTCTCGTAGCAGACGTGAGCTTTTGGGGCGTGGTACGCAGGGTGGGCATGGTGGCGGTGGTGGCCATGGTTGCCGTGACCATATCCCTGAGCCGAGGCGGCACCACTCATGGCGAGAGATGCGGTCAGGGCGGCACCAACAACGGCGATCAGGCTCGGGCGGTTCATGTTCGTCTCCCATCAGCGGGTTGAGAAGTGATTGGGTTGCGGGTATAGGCCCGTCGTGACACCATTAATAAAACACATCGGTCCGTATTTCAATTTAAATCGAACGGCGTTTACGTCACGGCTTCGTGACTGGCGGCTTGCGCGCTTGAACGGATGCGTCTCCGGCGCCGGATCGAGCACCCTGCACGGCGAACAGACACACGAGGCGCAGGTGTCCAGTTGCCGACCTCGAGGGTGGCACCTAAGCTCGCGGCGAAAACATCGGGGAGAACTCATGGACGCGAAAGACGAGTTGAAGGCCGCGCTTGAAAAAGTCTTCGCGGCCGATAGCGCGCTGTATCAGAACCGCGGCTTCCAACGCCGGATCGGCTACGGCAAGCGCCCCGCGCTGATCAACATCGACCTGGCCAATGCCTGGACGCAACCCGGTCATGCGTTTTCCTGCGATGGCATGGAGACGATTATCCCCGCGACGCAGGCCCTGCTGAAGGCATTCCGCGCGCGCAAGCTGCCAGTCGTCTACACGACGACCGCCTACGACGTGACCGAGGGCCCGAACACCGACATGGGGCTCTGGCAATACAAGATCCCGATCGAGGTTTTGAAGACAGGTAGCCACGCCGCCGCAATCGACGACCGGATCGCGCCTGAGCCGGGCGAGCACGTCATCGTCAAAAAGCGGGCAAGCGCCTTTCACGGCACCCATCTCGGCGGGATGCTGCGGGCGATGGGCGTCGACACGGTGATCGTCACCGGCGTGACCGCCTGCGCCTGCGTCCGCAACACCGTCGAGGACGCCATCGCCGATGGCTTCCGGCCGATCGTCGTGCGCGAGGCCGTGGGCGACCGCATCATCGGCGCCGTCGAGTGGAACCTGTTCGACATCGACGCCAAGTTCGGGGACGTCGAGCCGCTCGAAAAGGTGTTGGGCTATCTGCAGTCGAACGAGATCGGCTGAGGAGTTTTCATTTGGCCGACACTCATCTGGTCTTCGTCTACGGAACTCTGAAGCGAAGCTTTCCCAACCACCACTACATGACGGGCGCGCGGCTCAGTGCCGAGGCCCGTACGGTCGATCCCTATCCGTTGGTGGTCGGCGGCACTTGGTTCACGCCCTATCTCATTCCCGAGAAAGGCAACGGCCATCACGTCAAGGGTGAGCTTTGGGAAGTGCCCGAAGCCATGATGCCGGCCCTGGACGAACTCGAGAGCGTGCACCTGCCGAACGGCTACCGACGCGCACTCATTCCGGTGCTCGCCGCAGGCGCCGACGCACCAGTCGAGGCCTGGGCCTACTTCCGCAAGCGGGAACACATCGCCATCATTCACACCGGCAATCTCGACGACTACCAGGATCGGCGCTACACCGCCGCCGCCGACCGGGGCATCTGATCCCGGTCGGACAGTGGGCGGGACGCTAGGCCAATCGCGCAGCGGCTTGCTTGACAGCCGCTGCGCGCTCGGCTTGGCGACCCGCAGCGGCCGCTCGCGTGCGGGAGACGATCTCCTCCCCCGCGCCCTCGGGCGAACCCGCGTTGAAGGGCGGCTGGGGATTATACTCGATGGCGAGCTGGATGGACTTCGCAAGGTCCGGGCCGAACGCGTCCGCCGCCACCTTCAAAGCGAAATCGATGCCGGCCGTGACGCCGCCGCCCGTATAGACGTTGCCATCGACGACCACACGCTCGGCCACGGGGATCGCCCCGAAATCAGCCAGCATTTCGCGGCTCATCCAATGCGTGGCAGCCCGCTTGCCCTTCAGCAGCCCCGCTGCGCCCAACACCAAGGAACCCGTGCAGACGCTCGTCACATAGCGCGCGGCAGCGGCCTGCCGTTTGAGGAAGGCCAGCGTCTCGGCGTCGTTCAGGAGCGGGTTCATGCCCCCGCCCCCCGGAACGCAGACGAGGTCGAGCTGCGGGCACGTCTCGAACGTCGCCGTCGGCAGAATGCGCATGCCTCCGTTGGCCGTCACCGGCTCCATCGACTTCCAGACGAGATGCACCTCGGCGCCGGGGAACTTGGTGAAGACCTCGTAGGGCCCCGTCATGTCGAGCTGCGTGATCTCCGGAAACAACAGGAGACCGATTCGAAACGGCTTCGGCGACGTCGACATGAGCGGGCTCCACTTGATTGCTAGGGCGACTGGCTCCAAGAGTTAGAGCACACATTCGCAACCGACAAGCAAAGGCGACCATGGCCTCGACTCTCGACATCCTGAAGCGCGAGACCCGCGCCCTCGTCTTCGACCAGTACGGCACTATTGTCGACATGCAGGGCGGCCTCGTCGCCGCTGTCACGCCGTTCCTGAAGAAGAAGGGCTGGAGCGGCGATCCCAACCAGTTCGTCACGTGGTGGCGGCGCACCCACTACGAGGACAGCATGATCGATGCGCTCCTCGATCGTGGCCACACCCCTTACCGCCAGATCGGCCATCGGGCAGTTTCGCAAGTTCTCGATCGCAGCCGCATTGCCCACACCCAAGCCGAGGTCGAATGGCTCGTCTCGCAGATCGAGAGCCTGAAGCCCTTTCCCGATGTCGTCGCCGCACTCGAAAAGCTGCGCACTCGTTACAAGCTGGTGATTTTGTCCAACGGTGACCGCGACATGCTCGAAGCGGCCAAGCCCCACATCGGCTTCCCTATGGATTTGACCATCTCCGTGCAGGAGGCCGGCTACTTCAAGCCACACTGGAAAACCTATGCCACCGCAGAGCGGCTGATCTCGGAGCGCTGGCCGAATATCGAGCGTTCGGGTTGCCTGTTCGTCGCCAACCACGCGTTCGACTGCATCGGCGCCAAGAGCCATGGCTTCCGCGCCGCCTTCGTCGACCGCCGCAAGCGCCCCTACGGCCAGTCGCCCAATCAACCGGACATCATCGTTTCCGATTTCAAAGAGCTGGCCGAGGTGCTGACATCCGATTGACGCCACGGCATGTCATACTGCTGTCATCGAATAAGAACGTCTTGTCGTTCGATCATCCGCGCGGCCCTGGCGACTGGCAGCCGCACGACTAGCCTGGAAGCCCGCCCATGACCCTCGACATCGTCAAGACCTACTACGGCGAAACGCTCCAAACCTCTGCCGACCTCAAGACCAGCGCCTGCTGCGCACCCGGCGTCATGCCCGCGGCCGTGCGCGACATGCTCGCCAAAGTCCACCCGGAGGTGAAAGCCAGGTTCTACGGCTGCGGCCTCGTCGCCCCGGACGAACTCGAAGGCATGCGCGTCCTCGATCTCGGCTGCGGCGCAGGCCAGGACGTCTATATGCTCGCCCAGATGGTGGGGCCAACGGGTCGCGTCGTCGGTGTCGACATGACGCCCGCCCAGCTCGACGTCGCCCAGCGGCACGTCGACTGGCACGCGAAGTCGTTCGGCTACTGCTGCCCCAACACCGAGTTCCGTGATGGCTACATCGAGAAGCTCGGCGAGCTTGGCCTCGAGCCCACTTCATTCGACATTGTCGTCTCGAACTGCGTGATCAATCTATCCGTCGACAAGCTCGCTGTGCTGAAGGGCGCGTTCGATCTCCTGAAGCCCGGCGGCGAGTTGTATTTCGCCGACGTCTACGCTGACCGTCGATTGCCCGATAGCGTCAAGACCGATCCGATCCTCTACGGGGAATGCCTGGGCGGCGCGCTCTACTGGAACGACTTCCACAATCTCGCCAAGCAGGCTGGCTTCGCTGACCCGCGCCTCGTCACCGACCGCGAGCTGGAGGTCACCGATCCCGAACTCAAGGCAAAGCTGGGGCAGGCGCGGTTCTTCTCGGCGACCTACCGCCTGTTCAAGCTCGACGGGCTCGAGACGCACTGCGAGGACTACGGCCAAGCCGTCGTCTACAAGGGCACGATCAAGGGCGCCGAGCACGCCTTCACACTCGACGGCCACCACGTCATCGAGACCGGCAAGGCGTTCCCCGTCTGTGGCAACACCTGGCGCATGCTCCACGACACACGCTTCAAGCCGCACTTCGACTTCATCGGCGATTTCTCGCGCCACTTCGGCATCTTCGCCGGCTGCGGCACGAGCCTGCCGTTCGGAAGCGCTGCTACGGCGGGTGTGAACTCACCCGGCGCCTGTGCCCCGGGCGGTGGGTGCTGTTAATTGCCCTGCCGCCTCTTCGATGACTTCTGCGCGGCTCGCAGCGACGCCGGCTGCCGCCTCGCGGATCATGTCAGGGGCGAGGCCGTAACCCTGGGCTGTGCCGCTGAGGCCAGCACTTGCGTCGGCGCACCCGGTTGGCTCGAAGGAACCATTCGGCTGGCCGGCGCCTCGTGATCGACATGCGCTACTGGCCTGTCGAGCTGGACGGCCTCTGGTCGCGGCGACGTGCTCGCCAGAGTCGGCGGGACAATGGCGCCGTCGACATTGACCAACCGCCGGCCGGGGTGCTCGACCTCCGCCAGCCCCGCCGTTATGCGATCGCGATCCAGCGCCGCCACGTACTGCGGCCAGCGCATCAGGCGCAGCTTGTCCTTGAAGTCTAGAACGGCGCTGCTTTCCGCTGCCGTCAGTGACCCCGTCCGCGACATCCGATCGAACTCTCTTGCGACGGTCGTGCGCTTGGTCTCCAAAGCCTCATTGAGGCTGAACAGGGATTGGGGCGCGTAAACCGGCGTCGCTTCGACCATGCGTTTGAAGACCGCCTCCGAGATGACGGCGTGCAGCGGCAGTTTGCGGGGTTCATAGTTGTAAAGGGCGCTGTACCACTGGCGCACCTGGCCCAGCGGATCGGGATCGAGCGCCACCGTTGCACCTTGCCATGTCGAGTCCGGGGTCACCGCGCGCATATCGTACGCGGACAGATGCAGCCCCCAGTCCTCGGCTCCCGGTACCTTACCCGGGCGGCAGGCATAGCCGCTGCTCACATGGCGCAGCAGAAAATCGAGCGTAACGTCAGACAACTTCGGCGTACCCCATCCACCGCCGATGTTGGCGTGGTCGCCGGCGAACCAGACCTCGACGACGCGCTCCGGCTCGAGCGCATCGGGCTCCATCAGCGTTGGAGAGAACTCGAACCGCTGCTCGTCGAGCGCGACCATGTGGTAGGCGCGATCGACGTTGTCTGGAATGGACAAGTCCTTGAAGAAATCGATCTTCTGCAGGTCGAGGCCGGCGATCTTCTTGGCAATCCCGAACGCGCCGACCGTGTCCCAGCAGCCGAGCACCGCGACCCGGACCTGGGAGTCCTCCGGCCGCTTGTGCCGCGACTTCCAAAGCAGCCAATGGCGGCCCAGAAGCCGCAACGTCCACACCGTGCGGGGAGCCCCGCGTGCATGGATGGCGTTGGCGAGCAGCCGTGCGATTGCCGCGCCGCGGCTGAAGCCGAAAATGAAGATCCGATCGCCGGGCTTGTAGATCCGCATGACGTCGAGATAGGCCCGCTCAACGATATCCGACGCGCCCATCCCCGTCGCACCGCCGACGATCTGGCCGATCGCGCTGGTCTCGAATTTGTTTCCAACGCCCGTATAGTAGAAGGCGAACTGCTTCTCGGCGTAGCGCTTGGTGATGCTGGCATCGAACGTGCCATAGTCCACGATGCCGGATGCGTCCGCCGGCTTCAGCATCGAGAACAACTTGTAAACGTTGGTCTGGGCTGCGAGCCCGCGCTCGACTTGATCCGGGGTGTTCGACGTGCCGTCCAGGCAAACGACGATATTCTTGTTCACGTTTGGATCGACGACCAGGGTCGAGCGGCGCAGAAGGGAATAGAGCAGCGGCAAGCCCAGGGCCATGAACTCGCCCTTGTAGAAGACGCCGTCGATCCCGATCGACGCCCAGAGGCCCGCGGGCTGGTCCAAGACGCAAGAGACGCCGACCCCGACGAGCACGGCGAAAACTGCGCCATTGTGGATATACGCTGGAATGACGCCAGCCCCGAAGGCGCGAAACTCGTTCGAGTAGCGGCGCAGGCGATAAGCCAGCACGAGAAGCACAAGTTGCCCGACGAAGAAGACGAACGTCGATCCGCTCTCCGGCATTTTCGTCAGGCCTGCGGGCAGCGGCAGCCAGCCGCTCGCGGTCAGCAGGAGCGTGAGCACGAACGGGATCAGAAACCAACCGATGAAGTTACGGCGATAGATCAGTCCCGCAATGCCCGGCAGCAGCGAGCAAGCGGCTGCGAGGCCCACAATCTGGGCGCTGCTGGCGATGATCTTGCCGAAATCAGCCACGAACTCACGCAGAAATGCGTTGCCGAGCCCCATAATCTCGCGCCACGTGGACGTCACCGCTCCCGGTACTTTGCTCGCCGAAGTCTCGTCCTTCGACGAGAACGACAGCAGCGCGTTCGACTTGTCCTTGACGCTCAGAACATCGAAGCCGGCAGCAACGATCTCGGGAGAGACGAGCCCGTCGATGCAGGCTTGGCGCAGATCCTCCTTGGCTATGTCGCCCGAGCCTTTCGCCGCCTTGCACCGCTCGACGAAACCCCCTTTCAAGACGGCGTTGCCGTTTTCAAGTCCGTAGAGCGCGAAGCCCAGCGCCGCCAGGATGAGAGCCAGAAGGGGCACCGCGACGGAACCCTTTCTCACGCCCGCCTTCCCAAGTCCCATGTGCGCAAGAAGCGCGTTCTTTCGGTGGGCGACACCTGGACTCATATCAACTCCCCCTCGACGACGGACGGTATTGATTTGTTGTTGTTTGTGTTGGCGTGAGCATAGGCGCGCCCCCCCGAAGAGCAAACGCGCGAGCCAAATCAGCAATGATGGGGGATTGTCGGTGTGCCTCGATTTCATCCCGCCGACTGAGCGATGAGTTGCATGCCCCGGCTATTCGATCCCAGGCTGGCAGTGCTTGACTGAGCCGCGAACGAAAGGGACGCTATCGATCCCGGAGCCTGAGCGCGCTGCCTTCGGCGGCGACAGTAAGGAGCATTTCCATGAAATTCGGCATTTTCTACGAGATGCAGCTGCCGCGGCCCTGGGGGCCAGATGACGAGCGCCAGCTCTATCAGAATGCGCTCGAGCAGGTGGAGATCGCGGATCGACTCGGCTACGACTATGCGTGGCAGGTCGAGCACCACTTCCTCGAGGAGTACTCCCACTCGCCCCAGCCCGAGGTGTTCCTCGCCGCAGCCAGCCAGCGCACCAAGAACATTCGGCTCGGCCACGGCATCGTCCAGTTGACGACCAACCATCCGGCGCGCGTCGCCGAGAAGGTTGCGACCCTGGATCTCGTTTCCAACGGGCGCGTCGAGTTCGGTATGGGCGAAGGCGCCAGCATGACCGAACTCGGCCCCTTCGACCGCGACCTCGCCACGAAACGCGCGGTCTGGGAGGACGGGGTCCGCTGCATCATGCCGATGTTCACAGAAGAGGGCTGGGAGTACGACGGCCCGTACTTCAAGTTTCCCTATCGCAATGTGCTGCCCAAGCCTGTGCAGCGCCCGCATCCACCGCTCTGGGTCGCCTGCTCGCAGCTCGAGACGATCGAGATGGCGGGACGCCGCGGCATCGGCGCGCTCGGTTTCCAGTTCCTCTCAGCCGAGATGGCACACGCATGGGTGCACGCCTATTATAATTCGTTCGTCAAGCGGCAAGAGAAGCTCGGCGACTACCAGTCGAACTGCAACATCGCGATGGTCTCCTACTTCATGTGCGCGGAGACGGACGAGGAGGCGCGGCGAAGGGCAGATGGTGTGACCTTTTTCCAGTTCAGCCTCGCCTACTACTCCGGCGCGGATGGACGGAACATCGGTACAGGCCGGGGAGTCGAGCGGGCCCGGGCGGGAACGGTGAACCTCTGGGACGAATACCAGAAGTGGAAAAAGGCCAATCCCGAAAAGGCCGAGGCAGCGCTGCGCGGAGGCCTCATCGGCTCGCCTGAGACGATCCGGAACAAGCTGCGCAAGTTCGAGGCTTCGAAGGTCGACAGCATCATTCTGCTCAATCAGGCCGGTCGCAACGAACACGGCCATATTTGCGAGAGTCTCGAGCTGTTTGCGAAGGAGGTCATGCCCGAGTTCCATGGGCGCGAGGCGGAGCACCAGGAGTGGAAACGCAAAGTCCTCGCTCGCGAGATCGAGCTCGAAGAGATCGATACCAAGCCCTATAAGCAACGCCAGGGCTTCGGCAAGGGCGTCGCGATCGATCGGCTTGTGAAGGCAGAGTAAGCGCAGCGCGCCTCACTCCCAGCGCATGGTGCCCGTCTGCAGCACGAGCACTTTGTCCTGGGGAATTTCGAGCGTCGTCACGGAAGGCCCGTCGAGGCCGAGGACCAGTCCGCGCACGACACGGCTGACGGCACCATGAGACGCCACGACGGCATCGCGCTCGACGCTCGCCAGCCAGCCCGCGATCCGCTCGGACAGCATCCGGTAGCTCTCGCCTCCGCGCGGGCACCAGCCCCATTTATCGATGTTGTGGGCCGCAAAACCGTCCGGATCGAGCGTCGGCAGGTCGTGCCAGAGCTTGCCTTCCCAGTGCCCGTAGTGCTGCTCCTTCAGGCGATCGTCACGCCGGAAGGCATCGGGCTCGAGCCCCAACTCGGCGCGCGCGATCCGCATGGTGTCGCTGGCGCGCGAGAGTGGGCTTGCGACGTAGTCGACTGCAGACGCCCGATGGCCGAGCAGTGTCTTCAGACGCTGACCATTGCGTGCCGCTTGCCGCCGCCCCTTGGCATTCAAAGGGATATCGGTCTGGCCCTGATAGCGCAGCGCCGCGTTCCAATCGGTCTCGCCGTGGCGCAGGAAATAAAGCGTCACGCCTTCACGCAGCATTGCTGTCTCCCTGGGGCGCCCGCAGCCGGACAATCATCATCAAATCTTTAGAACCAGCTTGCCGTTGTTGCCCCCCGAATAAAGCAGGTTCAGCGTTTCGACAAAAGCCGCGAGCCCTCCCGTTCGCACATCCTCGCGGATCTTGAGCTTTCCGGCCGAATGCCACTCCCCGAGCTGGGTCACGGCCTCGCGGATGCGGGGCGCCCAGTCGGTCACGATCAAACCCCTTATGGTCAGACGTTGCGTGAGGACGGCACGGAAGCTCGATGGCCCCGCCATTGGTTCGGTCGCATTGTAGCCTGAGATCAGCCCGCAGACGGCTACCCGGCCGAAGGTGTTCATGCGGGGCAGGATCGCATCGAGGATCTCGCCGCCGACATTCTCGAAATTGACGTCGATACCATTTGGGCAGGCTTCAGAGAGACGCGCACCCAGGTTCCCGGCCTTGTAGTCGATGCAGGCGTCGAAACCGAGCTCGTCCGTCACGTAACGGCACTTTTCAGGTCCACCCGCGATGCCGACCACCCGGCATCCCTTGATTTTGGCAATTTGACCGACCACCGACCCGACAGCCCCCGACGCCGCAGAGACAACCACGGTCTCGCCTTCCTTGGGTTGACCGACCTCGAGCAATCCGAAGTAGGCCGTCCAACCGGGCATTCCGAGACCACCGACCCAACGCTCCAAAGGCGCCTTCGTCGTGTCGACCTTGATCACCCGGCCGCCGCCCTTCACCACGGCGTATTGCTGTACGCCGAGCACGCTTTGCACGGCGTCGCCCTCTTTGAAATCCGGATGTCGCGAGGCTTCCACATACCCCGCCGCATAGGCGCGCATGACCTCGCCGATGCCGACCGGCGGCATATAAGAGCGGGTATCGTTGACCCACCCGCGCATCGCCGGATCGAGCGAGACGTAGGCGATCTTGACCCGGATCTGACCGTCGCCCGGCTCAGTGAGCGGCGCCTCATGGAGCGCAAAACAATCCGCGGTCAGCGGTCCGGGGCCGGGGCGCTTGGCGAGAACAACTTGCTGATTGATCGGCATGACGGGCGCCTCCATCGACTGCACTGGCCCGCGCAACTTAGGGGGCCACCGGATTCGGCGCAATTCGCACCTCGGACACCTTCGGAATGCTGCTCTCGATCCAACCGCCTCAGCGGCGATCGCCGGCAGACAGCCGTCGCTCGAGCCACGCCGAGTACCGAGAGATCGAGAAGCAGATGATCCAGAAGATGATCGCGGCGAAGACATACCCTGTCATGGCCGTGTTCGGCGCGAACCACTTGGCGTCGGTGAGACCGGCTTGCACTATGCCGAGCAGATCGAAAATGCCGATGATCAGCACCAGGCTCGTGTCCTTGGCGAGACCGACGAAGCTGTTCACGATGCCCGGAATGACGAGCTTGAGCGCCTGCGGCAGAATGATGAGCCCCATTTTCTGGGCAAACGACAGGCCGAGGCTGTCGGCCGCCTCGTATTGCCCTCGCGGGATAGCCTGCAGACCACCGCGGATCGTCTCAGCCATGTAGGCGCCGGAGAAAAGCATCACTCCAATCAGGGCACGGAGCAGCTTGTCGAAGGACACGCCCTCCGGCAGGAAGAGCGGCAGCATCACGGACGACATGAAAAGGATAGTGATCAGTGGCACCGCCCGCACCACCTCGATGAAGAAAATCGACACCCAGCGTGCGATCGGCATCTCCGACCGCCGCCCGAGCGCCAGAACGATGCCGATCGGAAACGACCCGGCGATACCGACCGTCGCCACGACGAGCGTCACCATCAGGCCGCCCCAGAACTCGGTCGGAACGGCCACCAGACCCAGCATGCCGCCGTAAAGCAGCCACCACGACACGAATGGCAGAACCAAGATCCCGAAGAGCGCGAACCACTTCTTGCCCGGCACGGCCGGGATCATCAAAGAGGCCAGGGTCCCTGCGGTGAGCGCATACGTGAGCAGAACACGCCAGCGCTCCGAATCCGGGTAGCGCCCGTACATGAACTGGCCGAACTTGGCGGTGACGAAGGGCCAGCACGCTCCGGCATCAGGCACCCGACAATCGTTGCCATCTTTGCCGGTCCAGACGGCTGAAAACACCGCCCAGTCGAGCACACCCGAGAGCACGCGCCACGAGATCCAAAGGCCGAGCAACGTCAGCAAGGTGTTGGACCACGACGAGAACAGGTTCTTCTTCAGCCAGCCGATGATGCCCACTTCGCTCCTCGGCGGCCGCAGATCGGCAGCGGGCACGTGCGGGGTGTGAGCGGCGGAGTCGACGGCCATAGCGCTATCTCTCCACCAGCTTCATGCGCGCATTGAACCAGTTCATAAATGTGGATGTAACCAGTGACAAGGTCAGGTAGACCAGCATGGTGATGAGAATAACCTCCACCGCCTGGCCGGTCTGATTCAAGACCGTGCCCGCGAACACGCTGACGAGGTCCGGATAGGCAATGGCCACGCCAAGCGACGAGTTCTTCGTCAGGTTCAGGTAGTTGGAAGTCAGCGGCGGAATGATGATGCGCATCGCCTGCGGCACCACCACCAACTTGAGCATCTGGCCACTCGTCAGACCGAGAGCGCGGGCCGCCTCCTTCTGCCCTTTGCCGACGCCCTGGATACCGGCGCGGACGATCTCGGCGATGAAGGCACCGGTATAGAAGACAAGCCCGAGCAGCAGCGCGATGAGCTCGGGCAGCACGACAATGCCGCCCTCGTAGTTGAAGCCTTTCAAAACCGGCTGCTCGAAGACGACCGGCATGCCGGTCAACACTGCGACGCCGAGCGGCAGCCCTACCAGAAGGCCGAGCGTCGGCCACAGCAACCTCGACCGCTCACCGGTGTCGCGCTGACGCCGCGCGGCCCACATCCTCAGCCCGATCACGACAAGGACGCCGACGAGGAAACTCGCGAGCACCAGTCCCGAGCCGGGCTGGGGAATAGGTGCCGGCAGCGACAGGCCGCGGACGTTGAGGATGGCACCGCCCGGCAGCGCCAGGCTCTGGCGCGGTGGCGGCAACTGCTTCAGGACAGCGAAGTACCAGACGAAGAGTTGCAGCAGCAGCGGTACGTTGCGCGCAACTTCGATGTAGACCGTGGCAAGCCGTGCCACCAGCCAGTTGCTGGAGAGCCGCGCTATGCCGACCGTGAATCCCACAATCGTCGCAAGGACGATGCCTAACGCCGATACCAGCAGTGTGTTGGTGAGACCCACCCAAAACGCACGACCGTAGCTGGCGGTCGCATTATACGAAATCAGCGTCTGCGAAATATCGAAACCGGCTGTGTTGTTCCAGAAGCCGAAGCCAGAAGCGATGTTCTGTTTCTGCAAATTGTGGATGGTGTTTGAGATGACCATCCACAGCAACGCCCCGATCGCGACGACGATGATGATCTGGCCGATGACCTGACGCCCTTCGCGCCGATGCAGCAATGCCCACACTGAGCCTGTCTGGGATTCGGTGCGCGGGTCGTCTGCAATGGCCATGTGGCAGTCCTTCAGGCAGCCTCACCTCGTCGTCGGTCGTCGCTGAGGCGCCAAGGCTTGCAACCACAGCGCCTAAGTAGAGTTCAACGCACCGGCGGCGCGTACTGCAGGCCACCCTTGCTCCATAGATTGTTGACGCCACGCGCGATCTTGAGCGGTGTATCGGGACCGACGTTGCGCTCGTAGATCTCGCCGTAGTTGCCGACGCTCTTCACGATGCGCACGACCCAATCATTCTCGAGGCCGATGCCCTTGCCGAATTCACCCTCGATGCCGAGGAGCCTCCGGATCTCTGGATTGGACGACTTCATCATCTCGTCGACGTTTTTTTGCGTGATGCCGGCTTCCTCGGCGTTGAGCAGCGCGAAGTAGACCCATTTCGAGATCGTGAACCACTGGAAATCGCCCTGGCGGACCGACGGCCCGAGCGGCTCCTTGGAGATGATCTCGGGCAGGATCACGTGCTCGGCGGGATCCTTGAACCGCAGCCGCTGGGCATAGAGCCCCGACTGATCCGTCGTGTAGACGTCGCAGCGCCCCGCCTCGTAGGCAGCATTGACCTCGTCCACCTTCTCGAACACGACAGGCTTGTAGGTCATGTTGTTGAGGCGGAAGTAGTCGGCAAGATTGAGCTCCGTGGACGTACCGGTCGCAACGCACACCGAAGCGCCGTTGAGCTCTTTGGCCGATTTGACGCCGAGCTTCTTCGGCACCATGAAGCCTTGGCCGTCGTAGTAGGTGATGCCGGTGAACGCGAGCCCCATCGAGCTGTCGCGGCTCATTGTCCACGTCGTCGTGCGGGAAAGCACGTCGATTTCGCCGGACTGCAGCGCGGTGAAGCGTTCCTTCGCGGTGGTGGGCTTAAAGCTCACCTTCTTCGGGTCATTGAAGATCGCTGCTGCGAGCGCGCGGCAATAGTCGACGTCGAGCCCCGACCAGTTGCCCTTGTCATCCGGGAATGCGAAGCCGGGCGTGCCCGTGCCCACTCCGCAGTTGATGCTGCCACGTGCCTTCACCGTATCCAGCGTCTTCTGCTGGGCCAACGCTCCACTCGCGAGGACTGTGACGCCGAGGGCGCTTGCGAGAGCTGCGCCGATGACTCTTTTCATGATGACTACTCTCCCTTTTAGGTTCGTCTGTCAGGTGTTGCTCGACAGGACGTTCTCGGAAACTCTCCAAGGGTACTAACGGATCGATCATAGCGTAGATTTTTTTCAACCGACCCAGGCCGCTCTTCCTTGGCGAACGCTAGTGATTGAGTATCTGCGAAAGGAACTGCTTTGTCCGCTCCTCCCGCGGGTTGTTGAAGAAGGTGGAAGGAGGACCCTGCTCGACGATTTCGCCGCGATCCATGAAGATGATCCGATCGGCGACAGAGCGCGCAAAGCCCATCTCGTGCGTCACGACGAGCATGGTCATGCCCGACCGCGCCAGCTCGATCATGACGTCGAGTACTTCCTTGATCATCTCGGGATCGAGCGCGGAGGTCGGCTCGTCGAACAGCATGATGCGCGGGCTCATGCACAGCGAGCGGGCGATAGCGACGCGCTGCTGCTGGCCGCCGGAAAGCTGACCCGGATACTTCAACGCCTGCTCGGGGATGCGGACGCGGGTCAGATACTGCATGGCGATCTGTTCGGCTTCCGCCCGGGGCATCTTTTTCACCCACGTCGGAGCGAGGCAAAGATTATCGAGCACAGTGAGATGCGGAAACAGATTGAACGACTGGAACACCATGCCGACCTCGGCCCGGATCCGGTCGATATTGCGCAAGTCGCTGGTCAACTCCGTCCCGTCGACGACAATCCGTCCTTTCTGGTGTTCCTCCAGCCGGTTGATGCATCGGATGAGCGTCGACTTTCCTGAACCGGACGGCCCGCAGATGACGATCTTCTCACCGTCGCCGACACTCAGATTGATGTCCTTGAGAACGTGAAACTCGCCGTACCACTTGTGCACGCCGATCATGTCGATCGCAGCGCCTGAGCCGGCCTGCCGGGGTCTGGCAGCCTGGGCGGTCTCGGCGGTCATGTATCCTCCCTTCGTTCGACGACGGATGGTCGGCTGGAGGCCGATCTTTTTTCCTGATATCGAACAGTAAGGCTCTGTCCCTCGACTTCGCAATATCAATGTCCGATCAGTCTGCCTCGGAGTTGGGCAAAGCGACCGATGGTGGTTACTCTGGACAGGGGGTGGATCCGCCTTCCCACGAGCGGGCACAGGTGCGAACCCAGCAATCGCATTGCCAAGCCGCACCTGGCTGCGCATCGACGCGCCTCTCGGATTTTCCGCCCCCCCGGTTCGCTTGACAATGGCGTACGCGGGAACGTAAATGCCGGACTTCCGGGGCCGTAGCTCAGATGGGAGAGCGCTGCAATCGCACTGCAGAGGTCAGGGGTTCGATTCCCCTCGGCTCCACCAAACCCCTAAGAAATCACATACTTAAGTTTCCCAAACCTCCACAACGGAAAATCGTAACGGTCGATCGAGGACGGTCGCCGACGTGTCGTGCGCCGCGACGCATGGCAGATGTTGGACGACAGAACGCAGCGAACGAAGTTTGCGGAGTTCCGCTAATGGTCGTCTCATCGTCGGCCGCGCCGTCGATGTAATTGAAGATCGGGCTCGGCTGGCGCTGCTCCGCCAGCTGGCGAAACCATGGACGTCGTGACCATCGCTCAAGCGCATGGCGTCGAGTGCATCGGTTGCTTGCCGAGGATCAGCCGCCCTTCGCCAGTTTGAGCATGATCTCGTTTCGGCGCAACAACGGCAATGTCCAGGGCGGATTGTAGAAGGCGAGCAGCGGCTCGCCGACTGTCGCGAGCGTCTTGTCGGCGGCGTACCGGCGCAGCTCGTCGGTCTTGGTTTGGATCAGGCTGTCGCTGGCGCTGCCGGAGAAGCGGATCACCAGCATGCGGTTCGCCGGCACGGGCTTCAGCGTGACGCGCGGATCGTTGGGTGCTGGCAACGTCTCGAGCGTCCAGTTGCTCGGCATGATGAAGCGCACCGTCCAGCTGTCGCCGGCTGTCTGCTGGGTAACCGGGGCCGTCATGGGGATCTTTTGAGAACTCTGCTGCTGGACGGGCGCCGTCATCGCGATCTTGGCGTTCGGCGTGTTGGCGCCGAAGATATAAGCGGCGATCAGGCGGAAGCCCTCGTTGATGGCGGCGGTGCGCTCGCCCTTCACCTCGGCCTCGGCAGCAATCATGGGGCCGTATGAGCGGATCTCGATCGCACCGTCGGTCGTCGTTACCTTGTAGTCGGGTTGCTCGACGCGGCTCATGAGGGGTCCTGCGACTGCGGCGGCGATGGCGAGAATGGCGACGATGCCTGCCAAGCCGATATAGATGGTCTTGCGTCTTTTCGTCATGCCTCGAGCCTTTCGTCCTGAAGGACGGCAACGTGTTTCATTGTCGAAGCTGTCAAGTAGTGCGCCGGTCGGCGGCGGCAAGCGCACCCCGGCACATCACTCACCTCGAGTTTCGCTCACATTCTCCGCGTTGCTAAGGTAACCGGCATCACGCCACCCTTGCCTTTGTCGCGATAGACTGCGCGTGCAACAGCGTGCTGACGTTTACGCCTGAATTTCGACGCCTGCCCAGTCGTAAACGCGGCCGGATTGACTTGGCGTGAGGCCCTCAAGCACGTTGAGGAGATGAAGCGCGGACAGCTCTGGCGTGAACAGCTTGTCGCCTGGCACACCACCTTGGTAGGGCTTCGACAAATCTGTATCGACTGTCCCCGGGTGTAGGCCAATACAGACTGCGAGCGGCCTCTTGAGCGCCAACTCGACGCCGAAGCATCGGATGAGCTGATTCAGCGCGGCTTTCGAAGCGCGATAGCTATGCCATCCACCCAGGCGATTATCGCTTATGCTGCCGACGCGCGCCGAAAGTGCTGCGAATACCGCGCGTCGGTCGCGGGGCAAGTGAGGCAGGACGTGTTTGGCGACCAGCGCCGGACCGATGGTGTTGATTTCGAACGCGCGGATCATGGCGCTTGGTGTGAGCGACTGCCACGACTTCTCTGGCTTGAGATGCCGATCGTGCAGTAACCCCGTCGCGATGATCGCGAGATCAACTTCGTCAAGGCTCGCGGCGGCCGCTTCGATCGTAGACTCGTCTCGCAGGTCAATGGAATGGGCGACGATTTTTTCGCCTGAAGCAACGACAGTGGACCGGCTCCATACGATGACCTGGGTATAGCGTGGATCCGAGACGAGCTTGGCCACGAATGCCGCGCCAAGCCCACCCGATGCTCCAACGACCAGCGCCCGCATTTACCCTCTCTTGGCCTCGGACTTGCCGCGTACCGCATGCCGCTGACCTTGGCGCGACCCCGATGCGGCCCTCGCCCGAAATATCCTTTGCAACGCAGGCCGCACGACAAGGAAGCCGCGATAGGCGAACTCAGTCGCTTGCAAAACGCCCGGCAGGAGAACTATGCGACCAAGCCAGCGCCATGCAGGAAGCGCAAGCCACAGATGAGCGAAGCCTTCGGCTCCTGAAAACAGCCTCCCGTCGGCACCGAGCACGTGAAACCTCTTTAGGGCTGCCGTCTTGTCAAGCCCGGTTACGATCGAGCCCGGCTCACGCGCTGAAGCGTCGATGAACGAAACAGATTCCGCGCCGCAAGCACGACGATAGATATCAATTTCAGCAGCGCAGAGAGGGCAGGATCCGTCGTAGAAAACGGTCACGATGCCGGCTTGCTCGGACAAAGTTGCTTGCTCCACGTTTCCAGAAAGGTTGGGCAAGTGCGTGCCCCTCGCAGAATGGCAGTGCCGGCGAGCGGCGCGGGCCTCAGATATGCTCTCCGTCGTGACGGCGGCCCGAGGCTGATTTGAACAAGCTCGGCTTGACAGAAGCCGCCGTGTAGGTCGCGGTCGTGATCGCAGCCGCAGCGATCAGCACAGCATGGCCAATCAAGCTCGCGGGCAGCAGCACGTAGCTTCCGATGGCGACCGAAAAAGCCACGGCCCACATCCATCCTAGGATTTGGAGGATCATGTGACGTGTCCCCACATCGGGAATATGCCGAAGCGGACTGACCTGATGGTCGAAGATATAATTCCATGCATAAGATATCATCCCTTGCATCTCAATCTCTCCATCGAGGCGGATTCCAGCTCTACGGACGGGATCTTCATCTGCGACCGCGTCAGAGCCTCTCTCAGTGCTGAACCAAGTTCTCGCGCTCT
>JALHMC010000052.1:0-25104 GCA_022844225.1 Hyphomicrobiaceae bacterium
ACGTCTGGATCGCGACAGGTTCGGAAATCGCTGAGCATTGGACCGCGCACTTTCCGGCCTCGACGCATTTGAAGCTGGAACCGTCGATCTGGCGCGATTACGAGGGAAGCCTGAGTTGATCAGACCTGCCGCATCGGCCCTTTCGCTCCCGGCGATCGGGCGAGTGGATTGCTAGGAGCCCGTCCATGCCCATGACCGTCATCAGCCACGCCAGCCAACCGAAGGACGAGTGGCGACCGGGCGTCCTGACACGCATGATCGCGTCGTCGGCCGCTGGAACCGCCCAACTGTGTGTCTTCGAACAATGGTGCGATCCGGGTCTCGGGGCACCAGCCCATCTGCATGCCGTCGAGGAGATCCTCACCGTGCTCGAAGGCGAGGCCGAGATCTTCATCGAGGACGAGAGGCATCGCGCAACCGCCGGCCAGTCCGTCGTGATCCCCGCCGGCCTGAAGCACGGTTTCAAGAACACCGGCACCGGCACGCTTCGGGTGCAAGCCATACTCGCGAGCCCTGTCTTCGAGGCAGCCTACGACGACGCTCGAGAGACGCCGCGGCGATGGCTTCCTGGCAAGGTTTGACGGACCGCTTTTCGTGGCATTGCGACATTTGGCAGGATCGGCAACACCGGATCGTCACGCGATGTGACGAATGTTGGATCTCGTCGCCACTCGCCTCATCAACGCAACGTCAGGAACGCGCCCATGACCGGCATCACACGCCGCGATGCCCTTGCCGGTGCCGTCGCAACAGGTGCGGGCGCGGCCGCAGCACTCACGATCGACGCTCAACGCCCGCACGCGCAACCCGCGAGCCCCAGCCCGGCGTCCAAGCCGACCTGCACGCTGCTGCTCGTCAACGACATCTACAAGATGAGCGAAGTGGAAGGCCGGGGCGGCTTCGCGCGGCTGGCGGCGATTGCCCGCGCCGAGCGCGCGACGGGCGTTCCGGTTCTTTATGCGCACGCCGGCGACATGTTCTCGCCCTCCCTCATGTCCGGCTTCGACCACGGCGCGCATACGGTTGAGCTTCTCAATGTCGTGCCACCGGATGTGTTCGTGCCCGGCAACCACGAGTTCGATTTCGGGGTGGAGGACTATCGCAAGCGCCGCTCGGAGTCGCGGTTCGCTTATTTTGCAGCGAACTTGCGCACCGCTACCGGCCAACCACTGCCGGCCCACGAGGATTCGCGGATATTCCAGCTCGGCCCGCTCAAGGTCGGTGTGTTTGGCGTGCTCCTGGCAACCAGCCCATTGATGTCGCAGACGGCCGATCTCGTGTTTCTCGACGAGATGGAAACCGTCAAGGCCCAGTCGAAGGCTCTCCGCGACGCTGGTGCCGATCTGGTCGTTGCCGTCACACACACCGACTTCGCGCGAGACCTGGAGATCATGCGCTCGCGCCTCGTGGACGTGCTCCTGACCGGCCACGACCACGACCTGCGAATCGTCCACGACAACCGCGTCGTGATGGTCGAGAGCGGCGAAGAAGGCGAGACGGTTACCGCAGTCGATATTTACGCGGACATCAGCGAAAAGGACGGCAAGAGAAGCGTCAAATGGCACCCACGCTTCCGCCCGATCGACTCTGCGAGCGTGATCCCCGATCCCGAGACGCTCGCTATCGTTCAACGCTACGAAGGCATGCTCGGTAGCGAGCTGGATGTAGCCATCGCTACGGCCACCGCAGAACTTGATACCCGATCAGCCACTGTGCGCTCGCAGGAGGCCGCCTTCGGCAATCTGGTCGCCGATGCCATCCGCGAGGTGACGGGGGCCCAGATCGCCATCACCAACGGTGGCAGCCTGCGCGGTAACCGCACTTACCCGGCAGGCCACACGATCACCCGGCGCGACGTGCTCGCTGAGTTGCCGTTCGGCAATCGCACCGTTCTTGTCGAGATCACCGGCAACGACATCCGCGATGCGCTGGAGAACGGCTTCTCCGACCTCGACAACCGCGGCGGACGTTTCCCGCATGTCTCGGGTCTCAAGGTGCTGATCGACGCCAACGGCGCGTCGGGCGCGCGCGTCATGACGATCGAGCACGACGGCAAACCGCTCGAACCGGAGCGGAAATACAAGGTCGCCTCGAACGACTTTCTGCTGCGCGGCGGCGACGGCTACACGTCGCTCGCTCGCGGTCGCATTCTCATCGGCAAGACCGACGGCAAGATCCTGGCCAACGTCGTGATGGCCCATATCCGTTCACTCGGGAAGGTCAGTGCGGGAATCGAGGGTCGCATTCTGCAGAAGTAGTAGTGGGCGGGGGTATCTTACGGGCGCCCTTGACCCTCCCTGGCCTTAGGGGAAAGATACGACAAATTGCAGGAGGGACGACCGATGCTCGCCGTATCCCGTGATGAAGCCCGCATCAAAGAAGTGCAGGTCGCCGGTGGAATGGGGCAGCGACACGGCTATATCGGTGAGCCCGGCCAATTGACTCAGGCCGCCCAGGCCTTTCTGGTGGTTCGCCCCTTCGCGGGAGCTCGCATAGAGCCGCACTTCCACGACGTGGACCAATTCCAGGTCATCGTCGATGGCGGCGGCCGCATCGGCAAAAAGAAGGTGCGCCCGATTACTTTCCAGTACGCCGACGCCTTCACGCCCTACGGGCCGATCATCGCCGACGAACGGCTATCGTTCTTCACGCTCCGGAATATATCCAGCGGCGGCTTCTGGGCGATGCCCGGCAACAAGCAGGAGATGCCAGGCCGTGCGGGCCGCAACATCGAGGGTGTATTCGATCTCGAGGAGGAGCTGCCGCCGGCGGGCGAGGTGGTGCGCGAGGTGCTGATGCCGCCGCAGTCCGATGGCGTGCAAGCTCTTGGGCTGCGCCTCGGTCCTGGCGCCGTGACCGGCGGCATCCCGCATGATGGCAAGGGTCAGTTCTATCTGGTCTGCTCCGGCAGCGTGGTGGTTGAGGGCAAGGAGCTTCCGGACCGCTCGGTGGTGCGCGTCGAGCCGAATGACGCAGGGGTCTAGTTGCGGGCAGGAAGCGCCGGAGCACAGGTCCTCGCTCTCCAGTTCTGCGCGCCTTGCGATCGCCCCGGGACCGACCCCGCCAAGCTCGCGAGCCGGGCGGAGAAGGGCTACATGAACATCCGTTCGCCTGAAGCGTGAGCGGGACCGCTCATTCCTCCCAAGGCACGCCGCCCGCATAGGTCCGATAGGGAACGGCCGAGAGCCAGCCAGAGTCGACGGGCAGCAGAATGCCGGTGATGGCGCGCGCCTGATCGGAGGCGAGGAAGGCGATCGCGTCGGCGATGTCGGTCGGCTCCGGCAGGTAGGGGAGTGCGTGCACGCCCATGATCTTGCCCATATCGCGCTGACCATCCGCCACCTTCTGGCGGAGCGGCGGTGTCATGACGTAGGTCGGCGCAACCGAGTTGACGCGGATCGAATGGCGCCCGAGTTCCACCGCGAGCAGCTGCGTCAGCCGCTCGATCGCGACCTTGCCGGGGTTGTAGGCCGGAAGCGGCAGCGGCATGCGCGAGTTGATCGAACCGAGCGTGACGATGGCACCCTTCGCCCGCGGAACCATGCGGCGCGCGAACGACTGGCAGCTGTAGAGCGTGCCGTTGTAGTTGACCTTCCACATGCGGTCATGCGCGGGCATGTCCATGTCGAGCACGGACTCGGTGTTGGGAATAAGCGCGGCCGCCGTCACAAGGACGCCGACCGGTCCCATCTCCTTCTCGATCGTCTCGGCGATCGTCTCGACGGCCTTCGCGTCCGAAACGTCGCAGGTATAAAATTTGGCATTGCGGCCGCGTCCGGCGATGGCCTTGGCGTTCGCTTCTCCGCCTTGCGCATTCATGTCGATGATGGCGATGTCGTAGCCGTCAGCGGCGAGGCGCTGCGCCGCGGCCGCGCCGATGCCCGATGCACCGCCCGTGACGGCGGCGACCTTCCTGGTGGTCATTGGGTGTCTCTCTCTGAGGTCCGTCTTATGGCCGCACGGTAAGCGGAGAGGCGTTGCGAAGCCAGCACACGCATCTGCGCCATTTCAGTCCTTGGTTATCAAGGACGCAACGTGGCGATCCTCCGCTCGGTCACTCGCCGACAAGCCCTCGATCACGCCCGCCCGATCGGCGGCGCTTCGGTTTTGGCTCATCTTCCGCTTGGCATCGAGCCTCGTGATCGGCATGCGCAGCCCGACAATGCCCCGGAGCTGCGATTTAATGAAATCGGCCGGCGCATCAGCGACAGCCCATGGCTGCTGGCGAGACTGCTCATGCAGGTCGGTCAGCCGCGTTACGAGCCCGAGCAGCCGATCCGCATCATCGAAGAACTCGACCGGCCCATAGGCATGGATCGCGACGTAGTTCCAGGTCGGGACGACCTTGTGTGTTTCCTGCTTGGTCGCGTACCACGAAGGCGTCACGTAAGCCTCGGGGCCGCTGAAGATCGCCATGGCCTCACCGACGGGCGCCAGTTTCCACTGCGGGTTGGCGCGCGCCACGTGAGCGTAGAGCGTGCCGTACTGGCCTTCGTCCGCATTCAGAAGGGTCGGCAGCGGCGTACCGATCAGCCCCTGGTCCGTCGCCGTGACAAGCGTTGCCGAGCGGGCATCTCGCATCGCGCTATGGACATCGGGCAGGTCTTCGAGCCGGAACGCGGGGGGAATGTACATCTACGCATCTCCTTGGCAGCTCACATATCACGATGATCGCCACAGCGCCCGTCTGCGGACCCACAGTCACCCGGTCGGCCCCTTGTGTCGCAATGACGGGTCAACGCTGTTTTACGCAGGCCAAACGACGAAAACATAACCGGCATAGCTGGCCACCAGCATGCACCCCTCTCTGCGACGGATCACGTATCCGGTCCTCGCAACGATCAGGAGCACGACAGAAACAGCCACCATGACTAGGCTGTCGAAGCTCGCGATTTCCGGGGGCACAACGGTCGGCGAGATCAAGGCGGTGACGCCCGCGATGCCGAGGATGTTGTAGATGTTCGAGCCCAGCACGTTTCCAAGCGCGACATCAGAGTGGCCACGCAGCGCAGCAATGACGGAGGTGACGAGTTCTGGCAGCGATGTCCCCACCGCTACGATGGTCAACCCGATAGCCGATTCTGAGATCCCGGCGCTGCGGGCGAGTCCAGTGGCGCCATCGACAAGCAGCTTTCCGCCGCCGACCACGAGCGCCAGCCCGAGCAACGCGAGCGCTAGGGGCACCAGAGATCCTCGGCCCGTGCTCAAGCCCTCAGCATCGCTCGCCTCGTCTCGCCTCTGGTCACGGTTGGGGAAAAGCTCTTCGTGTGCCTCGAACTTTTCGTACGCCGCCGTGTGACCCACCGGAGCCCCGGCCAGCTCCTGGCGGTAGGCGTAGTAAACGTATCCCGCAAGCGCGAGAATGAACACAATCCCGACGATCCGGTCGAGCGAGCTGAATTGGCCGATTGCGTAAAAAGCGAGCGCAGTGAGGAGCACGAACAGCCCGTCGCGTCGCAACGCTTCCTTGCCAACCGCAATCGGTGTGATGACGGCGGCAATGCCGAGAATCAGAAGGACGTTGGCAATGTTGGAGCCAACGATATTGCCGACGGCGATTCCTGGTGAACCCGCGAGCGATGCCTCGACGCTCGTCACCAACTCGGGCGTCGAAGTCCCAAAACCAACGAGCGTCAGACCAATCAGCAATGGTGACATGCCCAACCGCTGGGCGATCGTCGTCGCGCCACGAACAAGCAGCTCGCCGCCACCGATCAAGAGTGCCAAGCCGGCTAAGATGAGGACGTAATCAGCCATTGTGGTGCCCGTGTTTCAATGAGATCTCAGCTGAAGCCGAATTGGCAGGCAGGCCGCTCAGGCGACACCAGGCAAGCCTCGGGGAAGAGGATCGCCCTTGATGAATGGCTCGACGAGGGCCATGAACGTCTCGAGCTGATCGTGGTGAACCCAGTGGCCGGCCCCCGCGATCTGGACGAAGGTGGCGTCCTTGAAGAACTTCGCGCGGCCGTCCTTTCGTGGATCGGAGGCCCAGCTCTCCTTCCCGTACACCATCAGCGACGGCGACGAGATGTTGCGCCAGACCGCTTCAATGTCAGGCTGCGGCATGTCGTAGGGCAGGAACACGCGCACGTAATTGTCGAACTTCCAGGTGTAGGTGCCGTCCTCGTTCTGCACGACGCCATGCACGGTCAGATGACGCGCCTGCTCGTCGGAGAGGTGCTTGTTTTGCTCCTGCATGCGAGCAAACGCCTCCTCGATCGATTTGTAACGGCGCGGCAGGCGACCCGCTGCATCCCGCTGCTCGTCGATCCAGTCGCGCATCTTCTCGACCATGGGCTTTGCCGCGTTATCGGTTTGCGACTTCGGGCTGCGGCCGAGTCCCTCGATGGCGACGAAGCGCTTGACGTTCTCCGGATAGATTCCGGCATAGCGCACGGTAATCGCACCGCCGAGCGAGTGTCCGATGATCGTGACCGGCGCGAGCTTCAGCTGGTGGATCAGCTGGGCAAGATCGTAGACGTAGCTTGCCATGGAGTAGTTGGCGCTTTTCGACCACTCGCTATCGCCATGGCCGCGCAGATCCGGTGCGATGACGTGCCAATCCTTGCGCAGGCGCCGGGCGATCCAGTCCCAGTTGCGGCAATGATCGCGGCCGCCATGGACAAGCAGGAGCGGCGGCGCCGTAGGGTTGCCCCAGTCAACGTAGTGCAGGCGGAGGCGCTGCGAGTAGTAGACCCGTGAGGCAGGGCCAGACTCGTGGTCGATGCTCACTGCGGCAATCCTCTTAGGAAGGTCTCGATGATAGCATTCGTCTCGGCTGGTCGCTCGAGCTGCGGGAAGTGACCGGTATCAGGGATCACTTCGACGAGCACGTCCGGCTTCGCGCGACGCAGGAAATCGAGATAGGGCGAGGACTGGCCGGCGGCCATGGAAACACGTTTGCCATCGGCCCCGGTCAAAGTCGTCTGGATTGCGAGCATCGGAACTTTCAGGCTGGCGACGACGCGGTCCATGTTTTCGGCGTCGTAGCGCCCGATGTCGGCAAAGAGCGGGCCGCAGATCGAGGCATCGCGATCGAGTGCCCGCTGGACGATGCGTGCAGCCTTCGCCTTGTCGTAGCCCGGTGCAAACATCTGTTCGAAGGCGGCGCGTATGAACGGACCATAACCCGCAGCCTCGAGCGCCTTGCCGCGCGCGATATGGGCGGTGGAACCCGGCTCTCCGAGACGGCTGCCGTCGACGAGCACCACCGCCGTGACACGGTCCGGCACACGCAACGCAGCGTCCATTGCCACCCGACACCCCATGCTGTGCCCGAAAACGATCGCCGGCGGCATGTCGAGGGTATCCAGTAGCTCCGCGACGTCGGCTCCGTGCGTCTCGATGCGGCGATGCGCGGGTGTGCCGGGCGTCGTCCCGTGGCCGCCGAGATCGACAGCAACCGTCTCGTGGCGCCCGCCAAAGTGCGCGACCAAATCATCCCAATCGCTGCGCGCACAGCCGAAGCCATGCACGAATACGAGAGGCGGGCGCCCGCTGCCGGATCGCGTGTGATGGATCAAAGCCATGCCTGGCTCCTTTGTCTGTCTCGCGAGCACATGGCTCGAACTCGGGTCGAATTGTCCCAGGGGACGGCTGCGAGCACAAGCGCCCGCGCTTCGCCGTGGCAGCTGTCGTGGCTTGCCAGCGCCGTCAGCTCGTTACTCGGCATCGGTTCCAGATCTGGCCGGGGCCGGGAACCGGCGGGACACCGGGGACGCGGCGGAAGAGTTCGAGCGTCGTCTCCGAGTGAAGATGCATCTCGATCTCGGCTCCCGAATCCGGGTCCGTCGCGGGAGCGGTATAGCGAAAGCCATGGCGACTGTACTCGCCGGTCGTGACCGTGCCGCCATAGGTGAGTATGCGCGGACCTTCGATGATGAAGTGATAGCTATCGCGACACCACTCTCCATCGATGCGGTCGGCCTTGGCGGTCGTATTCAGAGGCAGTGCCGACGCTAACGCGAGCCCTAACGCTGCAAGTCGATTGCGTTCAACCACTCCAGACATGATGGCATCTCCGTTTGTGACCGAACGGGCACAGCGCGTTAACGCTTCGCACTTTCCGTATCGAGGACCCTTACAAAACGCGAGTCGTCATGCCACATTCGGCTCAGGCTCAACAACGGAAAGGAGGTGGTCCAATGTCTAGTGGGATTGCGAAGCTGTCGAGGCAGCCATTGCGGATCTCGTGGGCGCTGGAGGTACCTCAGCGCATCGCCTGAAACGACTGCCGCGCGCGCCATGTGGCTGCGCCGACGGCAGGGCTTCACGACAGCCGGTCTCACGAAGGGCCGCCCTACGGGCGGCCCTTTTTGATTGTCGGGAGCCGCTGCTTGTTCCGACGATTTCACATCGCGGGAACTGGTCTTCTCGACGTCCGTTTTCCGCACATGAGTGAACCATCTGACACAACAGTCTGGGACTTGCTTGCGGCACTCTCGTCGGACGTCTACGAATTGCGCGTGGTGGCACCTGGCGAATTCGAGCTGATTGACGTGACGACGGAACAGACCGGCTGTTGCGGGTCGTCGCATAACGGCGACGCTTCGGCAGCCTCTGCCTCCACCATGACAGCCGAAACCTGAGCCGAGATGGGCGCTTGTCCGCATCCGGGAGTGCCACAAGTTTCTGGCGCTTTTCACGCCCTGGACGTCAGTCGAGCATTTGGCAGAACCACGGTGCCATTCCGCGCTGTCGCCGAGCGGCTTTGAGCATGCGACCTACGCCGCGAAGCTCGAGCGCAGCTGCGCGGCCCAGCGCCCATCGAGACTGGCAATCACCCAGAGCGAGCGGAATGTGCCAAGCGCGGAGCCGTCGGCGCGGTACCGTGTGAACGAGATGTCGAGGTGCACCTTGTCGGGACATGCCGCGACGGTGGAGAGATAGTTCCAGCGCGTATGGGACCAGCCGTCACCGGCCCGCGCGAGGAAATCGGCGAGGTAGCTGTCCGGTCCCTCCCAGACTTTCATTCTCCCGCCGGTCAGCCGATAGTGCGGAAAGTGCAACGTGGCCGCGAGGCCAGCAGCGTCGCGAGCATTCAAAGCAGCGACGTGGCGGTGCATGACATCGCGGGCGGCGGCGATCGCTGTGGCCACGTCTGAGGCTTCGGAGGTTGGGCTCATGGGTGGCTCGCTCGGTTCGATTGCGACACGCACGGCGGGGAGTGCGGGGCGGGCCGCCGCTGTCCTGGCGATCTTCGGCGCCGGCCACGCCAATGCGCAAGAGGCTACGAAGCCCGCGCACAAATTGGTGCGCATCGGCACCTTTGAGATCGATCGGCACGAGGTTACGGTCGGCCAGTTCCACGCGTTCTGGAAAGCCACCCAAATTAAGACCAAGGCCGAGCGAGACGGTGGTGGATTCCAGTATCTCGGCGGGTGGCGGCGTATGGGCGGATGGGTGTGGAATGCTCCGAACGGGGATACGCTCGACCGACGCGACACACCTGTCGTGCACGTCACCTGGCACGAAGCCAAGGCGTACTGTGAGTGGATGGGTCTTCGCCTGCCGACGGACGCAGAATGGGTCGAGGCGGCTTATACGGAGCGTCGGCCGTCACCGCCCGCGCCGTTCGTCACGGGGCGAACATACCCTTACCCGTCGGGCGAGGGCGCCGCCGATGCCAATCAAATCGAGTCCAACGGGAAGTGCCATTTCTCTCCACCCGTCTCAGTGGAGACGAGAGACGGACAGCGGCTCGGCCATGTCTCGGTCGGGAGCTGCCCGCCCGGCGTCAATGGCCTCTATGATATGGGCGGTAACGTCTGGGAGTGGGTCGATCATGACGTCGGCGGCCAGAAGCGCACGCGCGGCAGCTCGTGGTGGTATGGCCCAGCGCAGATGAAGGCCGACGCGCTTTACGAGAAGGACCCGGATTTTCCCGCCGTCTACATCGGCTTTCGGTGCGCGCGATAAGTCAGCAATCTCCGAAACAATGAGAGCATCATCATGACCGACGAAGTGCTGATCGAGCGCAACGGCCCCGTCACGACTGTGATCATCAACCGGCCCAACGTGCGCAATGCGGTCGACAACGAGACTGCGGAAGGCCTGGCAGCAGCGTTCAGGGCTTTCGAAGCGGACGAGGTGCAGAAGGTCGCGGTGCTCTGCGGCGCCGGTGGCTCGTTCTGTGCCGGCGCCGACCTGAAGGCCGTCGCCTCGGGCGAGCGCTTGAAGCGCTACAAGCTCGACGGTGAAGGACCGATGGGACCGTCGCGGTTGGCGCTGACCAAGCCCGTCATCGCAGCTGTTTCCGGCCATGCCGTTGCGGGCGGATTGGAGCTCGCCATCTGGTGCGACTTGCGGGTCGTCGAGGCCGACGCGACCTTCGGTGTCTATTGCCGCCGCTGGGGCGTGCCACTCATCGACGGCGGCACCGTGCGCCTGCCGCGCCTGATCGGGCAATCGCGCGCGCTCGACATGATCCTCACCGGGCGCCCGGTCGGGGCGGACGAAGCCCTCGCATTCGGCCTCGCCAATCGCATCGTCGGCAAGGGCGAGGCCCGTGCCGCAGCCGAGGCGCTCGCCGCGGATCTCGCCCGCTTTCCCGAGTTGTGCATGCGGCTCGACAGGGCCTCTGTCTACCGCCAGTGGGAGTTGCCCTTCGACCACGCAATGCGTGCCGAATTCGCCGCTGGTCTCGAAGCCGTGCGCGCCGGCGCGCAGGCGGGTGCGGCGCGTTTCGCCAGTGGGAAGGGCCGCGGCGGGCGCTTCGACGAAATCTGAGACGCGGCCAGCTCGCTCGTCGTGTGACCTGACGCCAAAGGTGCGCCCGGCGCGGACTCGGGTAAAGCCTGGGGTGGTGGCTCGGGTGGACCCTGCGCGACGATCACTGCGGCTGCGGGCGCAGAGGACCGTGTTGCACCCGCTGCAGGTGCAGAGGACACGACTTCACCAGCAGCCGGTCCGCCGGTTGTATCAGGAGCGGTGCCAATGACGACGGTCGCTGTCGGCACCGGCTCTCTGCCACTCGCAAGACCGGCCTCGGCACTCGCGATCTGTTCCGCTGTCAGGCGATCGCGGTTAGCGAGCGCCGCCTCGAAGTCGCGCGCGGCCTCCTGGGCTTTACCGTCACGCAACAGGATCACGCCGCGTGCAACACGTGCACGCGCTACGAACTCAGGAGAAATTCCGGCGATCCCGGCGTGCTCGATGATCACCCCACAGGCTTCGAGCATCGTCAAAGCGGTGCTGCCTTCGAAACAGCGCGCATTGACGTCGTCGACCAGCAAGGCGAGCCCGGCGATCACGCCCGGCTCGTTGGGGTCGATGCGTCTTGCCTCCGCGAAGTCGCGGATGGCGGGTCCGAGCCGCCCTTGCGACTGCTCCGCGACACCGCGCAATTGATGTACTACGGCTCGCATGGAGGGCTCGAGTTGCCCACTCTGGAGCAGACGTGTGCAACCATCGATCGCCTTCGCGGGCTCGGATGTTTGAGAGCATTGAGCCACGTCGGCGGATTGTTGCGCCGACGCGGGCGAGCCAGCGAGACCAGCCATTACGGCAACGGCGAGAGAGAGCGGGAACCCGATGTGCATGGATCTCAGCGTCAGCATCGCTGGCTTCCTTCGTTGAGCCTCTGTTCTGAACAGTGATCATATACGAGGTTAATCGTATTGTAATGGGTCAACACGAGAAGTTCAGAACGCGTGAAATGGACGCCCGCTGAACAAAACCCTTGCCGTTTGACAGGCATCTCCGCCCCGACCACCCTGCGCGCTCATTCAGGCATGGCAACACCAGAAGGGTCGCATCGATGTCCTCAGCCACCGAGTTCACCCATCACTACGCAGAGGTCGGCGATGTCATGCTGCACTACGTGACCGCGGGGTCCGGGTATCCGTTGGTACTGCTGCATGGATGGCCGCAGACTTGGTACGAGTGGCGCCTCGTCATGCCGGCCCTCGCCAGCAAATTCACGGTCATCGCGCCCGACCTGCGCGGACTGGGCGACAGCTCGCGGCCCCTCAACGGCTATGACAAACGGACGGTCGCCAACGACGTCTGGCGCCTGATGACGGAAAAGCTGGGCTATCAGAAATTCCATCTCGTCGGCCACGACTGGGGTGGACCCACGGCCTACGCACTTGCCGCCAGCCACCCGGAGGCCGTGACCAAGCTCGGCATCGTCGATGTCGTCATTCCTGGGGATGGGGGCGACTTCAGCCAGGGCGGTCGGCGCTGGCACCACCAGTTCCACATGACACCCGATCTGCCCGAAGCGCTGGTCCAGGGCCGGGAGCGGATCTATCTGCAGTGGTTCTATCAAACCTTTGCATACAGGCCAGGCTCCATCGACGAAGCGGCCCTCGACGAATTCACGCGCACCTACAGCCAGCCGGGGGCGTTGCGGGCCGGGTTCAATTTCTACCGGGCGATCGTAGAAGACGCGAAGGTGAATGCCGCGCAACTTGCAACCGGCTTTCGCCTGCCCATGCCCGTGCTGGCTGTCGGCGGTGGCGTCAGCTATCCGCATGGCCGAGGCCGCGGTGCCGACGTCGAGGCGAGCATGCGCCGGGTGGCGACCGACGTACGCGGGTTTGTCATCCCTGAATGCGGGCATTTCGTGCCCGAGGAAGCACCAGAAGAGCTGTCGCGGCTGCTCCTCGAGTTCCTGGATTAGATTTCAACCATCGGCACGATTGCCACGCTGCCCGACAAAGGGGTCGTTCATCTGCCGTTCATCTTGCACAGCAGCCACCGACGGCCTAATGATGAACGGCAGATGAACAAAGAGGAGGCGGTCATGATCGGAAGTTGGATGATTTCCAGGACGGGCGGACCTGCTTTGTACATTGAAGAGATCGTGTCTGATCGGGTCGTCGGGTGCAGTTGGATGGACCCGATGGGCCAACGCCAGACGGGCGAGTTCGCCCTGGACAGCCTCGAGCAACTCGGAGGGTGGCCCGATGCCTCAGGCCCTATAGGCCTCGTCAGCCGACCGAAGAGCAGCCCTTTAGATCCCTTGGGCCGGCTGAGAGCGAGGCTTCGCGCTGCCGCGTTCGGGCCTCTGACAACACGGTAAAGAGCCCACCGGGCGTGGTTCACCGCCTTATGGACGGCACGCGGCCACGAGATGACGACCGATCGGTCTGCCAATTGCCTGAAGACTGTGCGACGGCGGTTCATTGAAGTGCTCGATGTGGGATAGTCCGGCGTGAAAGGGGCGCCTATACTGGCCTCCCGCTCATCCTCAGTCGTCCCAGGCTTCCATGAAATTCGACAGCATCGTGCTCGGCGCCGGAATGGTCGGCATCTCCTGCGCGCTCCACCTGCAGAGCCGTGGCCGGTCGGTTGCGCTGCTCGATCGGCGAGGACCGGCCGAGGAGACCTCGTTCGGCAACGCCGGCATGATCCAGCGAGAGGGCGTCGTGCCCTACATGTTCCCTCGGGAATGGGGCACCATCTTCAAGTACGCGCTGAACAACACGTCCGAGGCCTACTATCAGCTCTCTAGCCTGCCGAGCGTAGCACCGTGGCTGTTCCGCTACTGGCGGGCCTCGACACCGGAAGGTGAGGCACGGAGCGCCAAGGCCATGTTGCCACTGGTCGAGCGCTGCATTACCGAGCACGAGCCGCTGATCGAGGCGGCTGGCTTGCAGAACCTGGTCACGCGTAACGGCTACCTGCGCGTCTTCCGTACAGAGGCCGCGCTCGATCTTGCCCGCGCCAAAGACGAGAAGGTTCGCCAAACCTACGGAATTCGCAGCGAGCAGATCGACAAGAAGCAACTCGACGCAATGGAGCCGCATCTCGCCGACAACCTGATCGGCGGCCTGCATTTCACCGACCCGGTGAGTATCGCCGACCCGGGAGCGCTGGGGCGCGGATATGCCGATTTGCTCCTGAAGCGTGGCGGCACATTTCTCGAAGGCGAGGCCAAGACGCTGGCTGAAGCCCGCGGCGGTTGGAAAGTAGCGACGCGAAACGGTTGGGCCGAGGCCCGCGAGGTGGTGGTCGCGCTAGGTCCATGGGCAGGCGAGCTGATGAAGGCGCAAGGTATCCGCGTGCCTCTAGGCTGGAAGCGCGGCTACCACATGCATTATCGCGCCGAGGGCAATGCCACGCTCAGTCGTCCCGTCATCGATGCCGAGCGCGGTTACTGCCTCGCGCCCATGACCAAGGGCGTCCGCTTGACCACGGGTGCCGAGTTCGCGTCGCGTGACGCGCCCGCTTCGCCCATCCAACTGTCGCGCGCCGAGGCCGCAGCGCGCCAGATCTTTCCGCTCGGCGATCACGTTGACCCGCAGCCCTGGCTCGGCCGGCGTCCCTGCATGCCGGATATGGTGCCCGTGATCGGACCGACACCGGGTAAGCCCGGGCTCTGGCTGGCGTTCGGGCATCATCATCTCGGCTTCACGCTGGGGCCGGCGACGGGCCGACTGCTCGCAGAGATGATGACCGGCGAGACTCCCTATACCGATCCGGCACCCTACCGGGTCGACCGCTTCTGAGGCCCGGCTAGGCGCTGCGCGACGGCTCGCGTCGCCGTCGCGCGGACAAATGCGGCCCGCCTCAACCGCACCGTGGTCAGAACTGGAACTGCGAGGCCGACAGCAACGTGTGGCTAGCGACGTTCTGAAAGATAAGACCGTCGCCTCCATTTAGCTGCAGGACAGCGTGGCCATCGACTGTGAGCAATCGCTGCTCGTCGACGAGTTGTGCAAAGCTCATGATCCCGTCGTAGCCCGCAAGGCTGACTGTATCGAGCCCCGCCATGCCGAAGTCGGTGATCGTGTCCCATCCGTCACCTGCGCCGAAAAGCACTGTGTCGTTTCCGGCGCCGAGTGTGATCAGATCGTCGCCCTGACCGCCCGCGATCACGTTGTCACGCGCGTCGCCGATGAGGTTGTCCCCAAAGGCCGAGCCGCTGATATCGACCATGGCGCCTGCGAGCGCCACCTGGCTGTCTGTGATGCTCGCTGTCGCTGTCGCGAGATCAACCGTTACGGATGTGCCGGCCGCGCTGTAGTCGACGATGCTCGATCCGGCAAGCGCGCTCTCGATCGACGAAACTGCGAACTCCGAGCTCGAAGGGCCGTCAAGGTGCGCAACGACGCTGGTCTGCGCTGCAAAACCGGCGCCGAAGCTGAAATCACTCCATCCGGTAACATCCAGCGGAAGGCCGTCGATGGGCTGCGCGTAGATCGTGGCAGCCATCCCGAGCAGCAGGTCGAACAACTGTCCGCCCCCAGCCAGCAAGTCGGAGACGCAGACCGCGACGCTACTTACCGACTCGTAGGTGACGCCTCCGCCTTCGTCCGTGCGGGCCATGGAGCTGACAGATCCGGTAATGCCGCCGATCCCTTCGACGAAATCACCGTTCGCACTGTAAAGACGCGTCTCGGTGCCGTCGGAGTTGAGGATCACGATCTCGTCGCCGGTCACCCGCACGACCGCGATGAAATCCACATCGCGCCAGTCACCGACAGAAGCGCCGCCGAAATATGTGTGCGTTGCCACGTCTCGCCACTCCAGTATGAACGGTGCAAAGTCACCGTCAGAGTTTGATCAGAGTATACTTCATCACGCGGTTGCGAAAGTCGTTTCCCGGTGCTCAGGACCGCTCGAGGGCGCGGCGCAGGATCGGCCCCATGCGCGGCGCCTCGCATCGGCTAAGCGGCCCATTCCAGGCCCGCCCATCGGACAGACACGCATTCATCTGGGCTTCGCGATGCCGCTGCCAGTTGACGAGCGCAATCAGTCCAAGAACGACGATCAGCGTGATCATCCAGCGCGCGCGGGTCACGGGCCCGGTCTCCGTCCAAAGCGGTCCCGCCACGCCGGAAGCGATCCGTGGAACGGCAGGGCCGTCGCCTCGTAAATGCCCCTCGCCACCGCCCGAGCTAAGCAGTCGGCGGCGGTTTGCCCAAGCTCGCTCAGCTCGTTGAAACTCGCCAACGCGCGGCGCTGGGTTGCGACAGCAAAAACCGTATCGCCATCCATAGGTGCATGCGCGGGTCTCAATGACCTCGCGAGACCATCGTCGGCCATGATGGCAATCCGTTTGGCTTGCGCCTTCGTCAGGATGGCGTCGGTCGCGACCAGCGCGATCGTGGTCGAGGGCGGCCCTCCCCCCTTCATACGCAACGCGAGATCGCCCGGTGACACGAGCGGGGGCAGGCCTAGTGCTCCGAACTCACCGTCTCTCTCGTAGGGTGCGGCCCAGAAATGTGGGCCCTCGCCGATTACGGCAGAGCCGACGGCATTGACGACCGCGATGGCGCCGACGGTCACACCGCCCGAGGTGACGGCACTCGCCGACCCAAGCCCGCCCTTGAGATTGGCCGTCGTGGCTCCATAGCCGCCGCCGACCGTTCCGAGAGCCGTCGACGGTGACTGCATGGCCGCTTCGGCAGCCACCCGCCCCAAATGCCAGTAGACAGGTTCAGCACCCCAGTCCTTGCGCCCCCCGTTGAGGAGGTCGAACACGATGGCCTGCGATACGATCGGCACGATGGCGCTGCCGACCACGAGGCCGACCTGAGCGGCACGCAGCGTCGCCATCACCCCACCGGCGGCATCGAGACCGAATGCCGAGCCACCCGACAAGACGATCCCGTCGACGCCTTCCACCGTCATCTCTGGTTCGAGCAGGGCCGTATCGCGCTGCCCAGGGGCGCCGCCGCGCGTCACCGCAGAGGCGACGTTCGGGCGTGCGACCAGAATGGCGGTCACGCCGGACGCCAGTTGCGCGTCGTCTGCGTGACCGACGCGAAGTCCCTTAACGTCGCTCAGATGATTGATTCGAGTCGCCATGCACGAAGTTTTCCACAGGTCTTTGAGTTTTTTCTCGCTCGGAACAACTTTGAGGCGCAGAATAGCAACTGCGCTAGTTGTCGCATTAGTTCTACGGAGGCGCTCGGATGTGGAGAACGGTGGTGACCGACGCCGCCGTCAAGACACATCCAAGCAATTTGAATTGAGCGCATCGGAGCAAGAAGAGCACGTCGTCGCAACATTTTCGCCGATATTCTACAGCACTGAAGCCAACGTCACTAACCATCCACCGATCGCACGGCAAGGAGGTCCCTATGCAGAGCTACGGAGCCATCGCCACCGCCCACAAGGCCGTCGACGTGACTGTCCGTGACCTCATGGCCCGCCTGGACGCGGGCGAGGACCCGCGCCGCACGATTGCGCGCCTGAATGCTCGAATCGTGGATTGCCAGCGCGAAGGTATCGACCTGCCGCCGAGTTTCCTGCGCCTATCGCGGACACTTGCGGCCGAGTGCCTCGCTCAAGGTCAGCGTCGCTGCTGAGATAGCGCCCGCCACGCGCCGTCCCGCCAGACGTGTGGAACGTAGGACGGGACGAGCGCATCTCCCGCCTCGTCGAAGCGAACCGGTCCCACATTTGTAGCGGCGGCATGGGCACGTGCGGCCCTTGCCACCGCTGCGGCCTCGATCGTGCCGGCACGGCGGGCCGCCATCGCCCAGGCGTCGACGGCAGCCCGACTCAGGCGGCGCACGTCGTCGCGCCTCGGATGAGAGCTGCGAGACTGCGCCGGTTGTATGGGACGTTCCGCTTCGGTGCCGGCCTCCGCCTCGAGGCCTGCCCAAGGCAACATCAGGACCAACCGGTCGCCTTCTCGCTGGGCGGTCGGGATCAGCGATGGCACGGCCAGGATCTCACTGCCTACGAGAGGCACCTGCGAGCCGGCACCGCGCAGACTCCGGATAAGCACGTCGAGTTCGAACGGTTGCGCCGGCATGACGACGACTCCGGCACCGCTGAGCCGAACCCGCGCTGCCAACGCGTCGTAGTTTTTCTCACCGGACTCGATCCGCTCATCGAGGCTCAGCGTCATGCTATGGCGTGTGAGTTCCGCTGCGACTGCGCCGGCTAGGCCCGACGCCTGGCGCGTCCGATCGGCGACGATCGCTACACGCTGGCCCGGGTATCGCGACTTGATGACGTCCACCGTCTCGCGTGCGAAACGATCCTCGCGACCGCCGAGGCGGAGCACCAGCCCACCCGTGTCGCCGGCGGTCAACCGGGGATGGCGAACACCCGGCGCGATCAACAGCACGCCCGCCTTTGCGTAGATCGGAGCCGCCGTCATGGCCGCGCCCGCGCACAGGTGGCCGATGACGACCGACGGCTTCAGACGGGCGATTTCTTCGGCGATCTGAGCCGCTCTCTCACGCGAGCAGTCTTCGCTCCACCCCACGACACGCACTTGTGCTCCGAGGACGCCGCCGGCCGCGTTGATCTGCTCTGCGGCTTGTGTCACGCCGTCAATGACGTCGGCGCCGAACGGCTGATGCGGGCTCCCCTTCGTGGCGACCGCCGCAACGAGATGCTCGCCAGAGGCACGGCTCGGCGCGGGGCTCGACAACAACGCTATGAGGATAGCCGAGATCAGCATCAGCGATCGGGCGATGCCCAAGAGCTGCAGATCAATGCTCTTCCGATCGACGCCCCGACCAGTTGTATCGGCGCACCCTTGACCGCCGCGCTGTCTCACGGGCCCGACCATGCCCAGGCGCGCTCCTTCAGATGATCCCGGCCCCGCTCGCACATGAGTTAGGCCTCAGCTGCATCAGGGGTCAAGCTGTCGACCACCACCGGCTCGTCCTCAACCAGTCCTTGCCCTTGGGCGCGCGGACACCGATCATGGGCTCCAAATCAACACGAGCGAGCAGGAGAGGACGCATATGGCCGGGCTCTACTTCGAGGAGTTCGAGATCGGGAAGGTCTACGAGCACGCGATCACACGCACCGTCACGGAGATGGACAACGTCCTCTTCACGGCGCTGACACACAATCCGCAGCCCCTGCATCTCGACGCACACTTCGCGGCGAAGACGGAGTGGGGCCGTCCGCTGGTCAATTCGCTGTTCACGCTCGGCCTGATCATCGGTGTCTCGGTCGGTGACACGACGCTCGGCACCACGATCGGCAACCTCGGCATGACGGACGTGAAGTTCCCGCATCCGGTTTTCCACGGGGATACCGTGCGTGCAACGACGGAAGTCGTCGCCAAGCGCGAATCGAAGTCGCGGCCTGACGCGGGCGTCGTCGATTTCGTGCATCGCGGCTACAATCAAGACGGCAAGCTGGTGGCCGAGTGCCGCCGCCAGGCCTTCATGCGCAAGAAGCCGAAAGCGTGAGGCCCGCTCCGCCCACCGAATAGCAACTCCCGCATCCCCGGACGGACCTTCGCGGCGGGCGATCCCGCCCGCTTAGCCTGGGACTGCGCTGAATCTGGAAAGGATCGCCGATGCGCTCCATGTTGTTCGTACCCGCCGACAGTGAGCGCAAGATGGTGCGTTCGCTGGAGTCCTCCGCCGATGCGCTGATCCTCGATCTCGAGGACTCGGTCGCTGCCGAGCGGAGGCCCGTCGCCCGCGAGATGACGGCGGCATTCATCGCCGACGCCCGTGCCAGGGGTGCGAAAACCCAGCTCTGGGTTCGCATCAACCCGCTCGACAGCGCCGACTGGGAGAAGGATCTCGCGGGCGTCATGGCCGCGGCTCCGGCCGGCATCATTCAGCCGAAGCCCTCATCGGGCGAGGATGTGCACAGGCTCTCCGTTTCCCTCACGCACTCGGAAAGCGTACACGGCCTGAAAGCCGGCTCGACGCGCATCCTCCCGATCGTGACCGAGGTCCCGATTTCGGTCCTGCAACTGCACACCTACGTCGGCTCGTCGACGCGGCTCGCGGCCATGAGTTGGGGCGCCGAGGATCTGGGCGCGGTGATCGGCTCGCTCGCCAACCGCGACGAGACGGGCAACTTCACCTCACCCTATCGCCTCGTCCGCGATCTCTGCCTGATCACGGCATCGGCCGCAGGCACCGAGCCGATGGATACGGTCTACGTCGACTTCCGTAACGACAAGGGTCTCGAGGCCGAGACCCGGATCGCCAAGCGCGACGGTTTCACCGGCAAGATGGCGATCCACCCGGGGCAGGTGGCAACGATCAACGCTGTGTTCACGCCGTCCGCCGACGAGATCTCGCACGCCCAGAAGGTGGTGGGCGCCTTCGAGTCGAACCCCGGCGCGGGCGTCGCCAGCCTCGACGGCAAGATGATCGACATGCCGCACCTCAAGCTCGCCAACCGTGTGCTGGCACAGGCGAAGTCGGCGGGCGTCGCCTGAGACGCGACAGTTGACGGCTTGAACCATTGCACGCCGCGCCGCGACAGCGTGGTGCGGATCTCGGAAGAACATCCTTGGAGGAACGACGAACCATGCGACCGAACAAGATCAAGCAGATGTGGCGTGACGGAAAGTGCGTGACACTGGGCTGGCTATCGGTGTCCCACGGCTTTACGGCCGAAGTGATGGCGCGCCAGGGCTTCGATGCACTGTGCGTTGATCTCCAGCACGGCACCTCCGAGATGAAGGACGTGGTGCCGATGCTGCAAGCGATTTCGCAGACCGACACGGTGCCGGTCGTGCGCGTGGCCTGGAACGAGCCGGCGGCCATCATGAAGGCGCTGGATCTCGGCGCCTACGGCATCATCGTGCCGCTGGTCAACACGGCAGCAGAAGCCGCCATGGCGGTCGCTGCTTGCCGCTATCCACCGGTCGGCATGCGGTCGTCTGGGCCGGTCCGCGCCATCCACTACGGCGGCGCCGACTACCAGGCCAAGGCCAACGACGAGATCGTCGTGATGGCCATGATCGAGACGAAGGAAGGTATCGAGAACCTGGACGCCATCTGTGCGACGCCCGGCCTCGACGCCGTCTACATCGGGCCGGCCGACCTCTCGTTCGCGCTTGGGCTGCCGCCGCGCGGCGACAATCCCGATCCGCTGCACATGGCCACCTGCGACAAGATCCTCAAAGCCGCGCATAAGGCGGGCATCAAGTGCGTCATGCATTGCGCGGGCGCAGCCTTCGCCGCGGGCGCCGTCAAGCGCGGCTTCGACATGGTGATGTTGACGTCGGACCTCTCGTGCATGATCGCCGGCGCGCGCGCGCAACTCGACGAACTCAAGGCCAAGTCCGCTTAGCACAGCCGCCCATGACCGGGGCTCGTGGCGTCGCTGCCCGTAAGGCGTGGGCGGCGACACCCTCGGCTCACGCTGGCTTCTTGGCAGCGGCGAACTGCTGGTAGGCCTGCAGCGCGTGGCTGGCATACATGACCGACGGGCCGGCCCCCATGTAGATCGACATGGCGAGCGTCTCCATCACCTCGCCCTCGGATGCGCCGTGGTCGACGGCAGCTTTCGCGTGGAACGCGATGCAGTCGTCGCAGCGCGTCGCGACGCCGATGGCGAGCGCGATCAGCTCCTTCGTCTTGGTGTCGAGCGCCTTCGGAGCCAACGCCGCCTGCGCCAGCCCAGCGAAGGCCTTCATCACCTCCGGATTGCCGGTGCGCAAGTCGCGCAGCATGCCGTTGAGTTGCTTCGTCAGTTCGGGCCAGTTCTCGGTCGTCATCCTCGTCTCCCAATCGAACGGCCGGATCGAGCCAGCCCGCGCCATGCCTCGGGCCCTGACGGCGGGCGGGCAATGACGAAAATCAAGGCTGCACCGCCGTTTGACGCGCCATCCCACGCGTGCAAGTTTTCGCCACCACTCGAAACACGACGGAGAGCGATTATGGGTTGCATGGACGGCAAGGTGCTCCTTGTCACCGGCGCGGGCCGCGGCATCGGCCGCGAGATGGCCATTCTCGGCGCCAAGGAAGGCGCCAAAGTCGTGGTCAACGATCTCGGCGGCTCGGTCGACGGCGAGGGCGCCACGAGCCAGCAGCCCGCCGAGGAAGTCGTCGAGACGATCAAGAAGGCCGGCGGCCAGGCCGTCGCAAACTTCAACTCGGTCGCCGATCCGCAGAGCGCGCAGGCCATCGTGCAGGCCGCGGTCGACAATTTCGGGCGCATCGACGCGGTGATCAACAACGCCGGCATCCTGCGCGACCGCATCTTCCATCGCATGTCGATCGAGGACTGGAAGCAGGTCATCGACGTGCATCTGAACGGCGCCTTCTATGTCTCGCGGGCGGCGGCCAACTTCTTCAAGGAGCAGGAGTCGGGCGCGTTTGTGCACTTCACGTCGACGTCGGGACTGATCGGCAACTTTGGACAGGCCAACTACGCGGCGGCCAAGCTTGGCATCGTGGGCCTCTCGAAGGGCATCGCGCTCGACATGGCGCGCTTCAATGTGCGCTCGAACTGCGTCTCGCCGTTCGCCTGGAGCCGCATGATCGGCACCATCCCGACCGAGACGCCCGAGGAGAAAGCCCGCGTCGAGAAGATCCAGCGCATGACCCCGGACAAGATCGCGCCGCTGGCGATTTTCCTCGTCTCGGATTTGGCGAAGGGCGTGACGGGCCAGATCATGGCGGCACGCATGCACGAGCTGTTCCTGTTCAACCAACATCGCCCGGTGCGCTCGGTTCATTCCGAGAGCGGCTGGACCCCCGCCAAGATCGCCGCGGTGGCGCTCCCCGCGATGAAGTCCCACTTCACGCCGAACGAGCGCTCGGGGGACGTGTTCAGCTGGGATCCGACGTAGCGTCACCCCTCTAGTCTCGGCCGTACGCGCATGAGGTCTGCACCATGAAGGAACGTCCGTTCTTCCACGATGGCATGCGCGAATACCAAGACCGGTTCGACGGTCGTCGGGTTGCAGAGATCATCGAGGAGCGTCGCAAGCATTACGAATTCACGGACGAGGACCGAGAGCTCATCTCATCCTCTCCGTTCGTGTTCGTTGCGACGGCCTACGGTGAGCATGTCGATGGCAGCATCAAATCCGGTGATCCTGGATTTATCAGGATCGTCGGCCCAGGAACACTTGAGATCCCCGAGTACGACGGGAACTCGATGTACCGGACCATCGGCAACATCGCCCGCAATCCCAACGTCGGTCTCCTGTTCGTGCGCTTCGATGGGACGAGCCGGCGCATTCGGGTGAGCGGCCGCGCCACCATCTGCGACGACGCGGAGACCTTGACGCGTCACGTCGGCGCCAAGCTCGTCGTTCGGGTCGACTGTGAGATCTTCCCTAACTGCCCGCGCTATGTGCCCGACCTCGTCCACGGCACGTCATCGCCTTTCAACCCGCGCGAAGGTGAGGGCACACCTCCACCCCCCGAATGGAAGAGTCGGGACTACATTCGCGACATCCTGCCGGAGCACGATCCGCACCGTGGCAAGATCTGAATCCGAACGTCGAGCCACCGCGCCCCACGGAGCCAACATGCCCACCATGCCGCCGAACTCTGCCTTGAACGTCCTCTTTGCCCATGTCGCCTATGAGTTCGAGGCGCCGTTCTCGGCGAGAAATACGGGTATGAGCTTCGAGATCGCGAAGAGCGCGGCGGAGCTGGAGGCCAAGATCGCCAACGCGGACGTGCTCTCGGTCTCGGGGCTGTGGAAGAACGACCTGGCGCCGAAGGCCAAGAAGCTCAAGCTCATCCAGTCCATCAGCGCAGGCACGGACCAGTACGACCGCGGCGTGCTGAAGACGCACGGCATCCGCCTCGCCTCGGGTCAGGGCGTCAATGCCAACGCGGTGGCCGAGCATGCGATTTCGCTCATGCTGGCGCTGTCGCGTCAGCTTCATTTCCTGCGCGACCATCAGCATCAGAAGCACTGGCGCCCCATGCAGGGCGACCGCCGTGTCCGTGAGGACGAGATCGAGGGCAAGACCGTGCTGATTGTCGGCATGGGCGGCATCGGCCAACGTCTCGCGCACCTGTGCAAGGCCTTCGGCATGACGGTGATCGGCACGCGGCGGGATCCAGCGAAGGGCGGCGGCGCGGCGGACGAAATTCATGCCGACGCCGAGCTGATCAAGCTCATTCCCCGCGCCGACTTCGTGGTGCTGACGACGGCGCTGACCCCCGAGACGACGGGTCTGATAGGGCGCGAGCAATTGGCGGCGATGAAGCCGACGGCGTTCCTCGTCAACGTGGCCCGCGGCAAGGTCTGCGACGAACTTGCTGTCACAGCGGCGCTCTCGGCCAAGATGATCGCCGGCGCGGCGCTCGACGTGACGACGGAGGAGCCGCTCTCAGCCGACTCGCCACTCTGGGCGATGCCGCAGGTCATCATCACCCCGCACTCGGCCGGTGAGACCGTGCGCTACGAGGACCGCGTTATCGATCTGCTGATCGAAAACGTCGGCCGCCTGCAACGCGGCGAGAGCCGCCTCGCCAACGAGATCGTGTGAGACCATGGCACATAGCCCAACCCCTATCCTCGCGATCTCCGGCGCCGACATCATGCGGCTCGTCGATCCAGCGGCGGCGATCGATGCGCTGGCCGAAGGCTTCAAGGCGCTGTCCGAGGGCACGGTGCAGGCCCCGCCCCGGCCCAAGGTGGACGTGCCGGGCAAGGGCTTCTCGCTCGCCATGCTGGCGTGGACGCCGGGGCGAATGATCGGACTGAAGACCGTCAACGTCTTCCACGACAACCACAAGCTGGGCCTCGAAAGCCATCAGGCGCTGGTGTCATTGTTCGATGCGGAGACGGGTGCGCCGGTCGCCATCCTCGACGGCGCGAGCCTCACCGGCATCCGGACGGCAGCGGCGTCCGTGCTGTCGGTGCGCGCGCTCGCGCGGGACGCTGCGCGGACGGCGCTGGTGGTGGGGTCGGGCGTACAGGCACGCGAGCATGCCCGGCAACTGCATCTGGCTCGGCCGTTCGAAGAGATCCTCATTTTCGCGCGGAACGGTGAACTGGCGCGCGAGATCGCGGCGGGCGTTCCCAAGGCCAAGGCCGTGACCGATCTCGAGGCGGCGGCGCGAGCGGCAGACGTGATCTGCCTCACCACGTCGTCGGCGACGCCGGTGATCGAGGACGCATGGGTGCGCGACGGCTGCCACGTGACGTCGGTCGGATTCACGCCACCCGGTAGCGAGCTGCCAACCGCCCTAATCGATCGCGCGGGCCTATTCGTCGAGGCGATGGCTGCGTTCTCGCCGGCGCCGGTCGGCTGCGCGGAACTTGCCGGTCGCGATCCGGCGGGCGGCGCCGAGTTGGGCCATGTACTGCTCGGCCGCAAGCCCGGCCGCACCTGCGAGCGCCAAGTGACGCTCTATAAATCCATGGGCAACGCCATGGAGGACATGATCGTCGCCAATCTCGCCTACGATGCCGCGAAGCGCGCAGGCGTGGGACAGGAGATCGCGCTTTGAG
>JALHMC010000052.1:25204-28015 GCA_022844225.1 Hyphomicrobiaceae bacterium
GGATCGAACGCGTCGGATTCGACCGAGATCTACGCCGAGGGCCTGCGGATTGCGCCGATGAAGCTCTACGACAAGGGCGTGCTCAACAAGACGATCATGACGTTCATCGAAAAGAACGTGCGCGTGCCGGTGATGGTGGCCGGCGATCTGCGCGCTCAGCTCGCGGCCTGCCATATCGCCGAGCAGCAGTTCGCCGAGATCGTCGCCAAGTGGGGCCCGGCGATGACCAAGCGACTGATGAACGAGACGATCGATTATTCGGAACGGCTGACGCGCGCCGCGCTGAAGGAGCTGCCCGACGGCGAGTGGAGCTTTGAGGATTGGATCGACGACGACGGCATCGACGTCGGCAAACCGATCCGACTGTTCGTGACGCTTCGCAAGACCGGCGATCATATCGTCGTCGACTGGACCGGGACGAGCCCGCAGGTGCGCGGCGCGATCAACAACACGCTCTCCTACACAAAGTCGGCCTCCTATACCGGCGTGCGTTCGGTGCTGCCGCAGGGCATTCCGAACAACGAGGGCGTGTTTCGTGCCATCGAAGTGATCTGCCCGCCGGGCACCGTCGGCCATGGCGTGCTGCCGGCAGCGTGTGCGGCGCGCGGCCTCACCGGATTCCGCATGGTCGACTGCATGTATGGCGCGCTCGCCATGATGCTCCCGGACAAGGTCAAGGCGGCCGGCGATGGCGGCAACAGCGGCATCTCGATCGGCGGCTACACGAAGGAGAGAAAACCCTTCGTCTATGTCGAGTTCACGTGTGGCGCGTGGGGAGCGAGGCCCTGGGCCGACGGTCTCAACGGCAACAGCCATATGTTCGCGAACATGTCGTGTCCCTCGGCGGAGGTCATCGAGGCGGACCAGCCCGTGTCGGTGCTGGCCTACGAGTTCGTCGGCGACAAGTGCGGGGCTGGAAAGTTCCGGGGCGGCGTGCCGTTCCGGCGGGCCTATCGCTTCAACGAGGACGCCGGCCAGCTTTCGGTGCGATCGGACAGGAAGACGCATCGGCCGTTCGGTCTTTACGGCGGCAGCCCCGGCGAGCCGTCGGAGAATCATCTCAACCCGTTCACCGAGAACAAGCCGCTTCCCTCGAAGGTCACGATGGACATCACCAAGGGCACGGTGTTCCAGCACACGCATCCCGGCGGCGGCGGCTGGGGCGACCCACTCGATCGCGATCCAGCAATGGTGATGCGAGATGTGCGCAACGAGTACATCACCGCGACCCGGGCCGAGCGGGACTATGGCGTGGTGATCGACACGGCAACTTGGTCCGTGAACGAGGCGGCGACGAAAGCGCGCCAGGCCGAGATCCGCTCCAAACGTGCATGGCAAGGCGTGCCGAAAGTGCAGTGGCACGATCCGCTCCCGCCGAACGTCAAGGCAGCGACAAAGGCGGCGGAGTAACAATCAGATGAGCACCTCACCCGTCACCTACCGCGTCGGCGTCGACATCGGCGGCACGTTCACCGACATCGTGTTGCTCGGCTCGAACGGCACGATCCACACCAAGAAGATCTCCTCGAGCGTCGGCGACTACGCCGCGGCGATCGTGCAGGGCCTGAGCGAGGTGTTCGCAGAAAGCCGCCTCGGCGGCGGCGCTATCGAGGAGATCCGCCACGGCACCACGGTCGCCTCCAACGCCATCCTCGAGATGAAAGGGGCGAAGGTCGGGCTGATCACCAGCAAGGGTTTCCGGGATGTCCTGGAGATCCGAACGCTCCGGATGCCGCGTCTCTACGACATCGCGTGGGAGAAGCCGCCGCCGCTGGTCGAGCGCTATCTCCGCCGTGTGGTGGACGAGCGCGTGGACGGACAAGGCAACGTCGAGCGCGCGCTCGATCCGAAGGAGGCCGAGCGCGAGGTCGACGTTCTCCTGAAGGAAGGCGTCGAGGCGATCGCGGTCTGCCTGTTGAACTCGTTCGCCAATCCAGCCCACGAGCTGGCCATCAAGCAAATCATCGAGAAGAAGGCACCGGGGCTGCCGTACTCGATCTCCTACGAGGTGCTACCCGAAATCAAGGAGTACGAGCGCACCTCGACGACGGTGATCAACGCCTACGTGATGCCGATCGTGGCGACGTATCTGCGGGCGTTGCGCAAGGGCCTCGACGCCGCCGGTATTCCCGCGCGGCTCTTGCTGATGCAGTCGAATGGCGGCCTCACCACCGATCGCGCGGCGGCCGATAAGCCGATGAACATCATCGAGTCGGGTCCGGCCGGTGGTGTCGTCGGCGCCGGAAAGGTGGCCGAGGCCAAGGGCCTCGAGAAGATCATCACGTTCGACATGGGCGGCACGACCGCGAAGGCCTCGATGGTCGAGGGCGGCCACATCATGCGCGCGCAGGAGCAGTCGGTCGGCGCCGGCATCATGGCCGGCTCGCGACTGATGACCGGCGCAGGATACGTGTGCAAGGTGCCGGCCATCGACCTCGCGGAGATCGGTGCGGGCGGCGGCAGCCACGTCTGGATCGACAAGGGCGGCGCGCTCCAGATCGGACCGGAAAGCGCCGGCGCGCGCCCAGGTCCGGTCTGCTACGGCCTCGGCGGAACGGTCCCGACCGTCACCGATGCCAACGTCGTGCTTGGCTACATCAACCCGCGCCATCTGGTCGGCGGCGCGCTGAAGATCGATGCCGAGATGGCGCGCGCCACGCTGGAGCAGAAGATCGCCAAGCCGCTCGGGCTTTCGGTGGAGCAGGCCGCGCTCGGCGCGCACCGCATCGCGGCCTCGAACATGATCCGCGCCATACGGGCGGTCTCGACCGAGCGGGGCCGCGATCCGCGAGAGTTCGCGCTGTTTGCCTT
>JALHMC010000053.1 GCA_022844225.1 Hyphomicrobiaceae bacterium
AAGGACTGGGGCCTGTTGCAGCAAGGCATTCGCCACATGCTTGCGACCTATCCAGCGAACTCGAACAGGAACACGGCCGCACTCCTCGCTTGCCTCGCTGGCGATCGCGATCTGACGCGTGAGATCCTGCAGTCGCCGGCCTTCCGACTCGAAACGGGCTTGTGGCTCGACAAGGATGCGCCTGGACTTTGCGGCGAGTGGGTGCTGCAAAAAGCACCCAATCGTTCGAGGACTTGAGGCGCGCGGTGCGCCAGGCCGCCGCCGTGCCACGATGCCCGCCAGCAGTGGCATTTGCGGTCTCGCTCAATCCCGCGGGATACCCAGAACTTGTGCAGAGCGAAGGCTCTCGGATCGATGCAGGAAACCCAAAGAGGTAGACCATCCGCGCCGATCACCACTTCCTCAAACTTCGGTGCGTTGATGAGCCATTGCAGACCAAGTATGGCCGCTGCCGCAAGGTCATCATTGGTATCCCCGAGGCGGATCGCCGTCTCGCTGGCCTCGTTTGGAGGCAGGGGTGCAATTAGGTCCACATAGTACCCGTCGTCATTGGTCGCGCGGAATTCGTCGGTGCGGGCGAACGTCCGGTCGGCCTTCCGCAACAGGCCGAGAATGCCTTCCGGCTTTACATCCTCCGCAACAGCCAAGCTCATATGCTGACGGGCATCCACGAGAAGATCAAGATCAGCGGTTGCGGTCAGATCAGTCTCGAAGCGCACACCGGCCTTTGCCTCGTAGGCGTACAGGGAGTGAGTGCCGACCAAAAACAACTGATGACCGAGCAACCCGGCTTCATCCAGTTTCCGCAGCACCTTTGCCGCGGTCGATGGCATTCGTCCGATCCCGTGCGCCCGATTGAGCCGCCCCATCTAGTCGAGACGGCCAGAGAGGCGTCGCCGACGCTCACGGAGGCGGGTACGTTGGCTTTGATATTCAGCCAAGAGCTGCTCGGTTCGTGACGAGCGAGGTCCCAACGACTTCTCGACCTTGCCTTGGATACGGTAGAGATAGTCGTGTCCGCCGATCCTTCGCCATCTCATCCCGCCGCGATAGCTGTGGCGGAACTCCCGGTCTGCCTCCCGCCAAGCGTGGAAGGCTTGCTGGGCGTCGATCAGTTGGCGTCGTTGATCGTTTGACATCTCGGCAAGCATGGCGCCCTATAACCCATTGATCTGGAAGAATTTACCCGATTTATCTGGATCCCTCAACGAAATTGGGTAATTCCAATAAAATCATATACTTATCAGGATAATCCGCGTTCCGCGTCCTTCCAGAAGCCGCGCCCTCTACCCCACATCACCGCCATCGGCGCGGGGCGGCACCAATTGCGGGGCGCCGGCTGCGTGCCGCGGCATGCGGCTCGGGTCCTCGCGGAACTTGTTGGTGATCGGGTAGCGGCGATCGCGACCGAAGCTGCGCGCCGAGATCTTTACGCCGGGCGCCGCCTGACGTCGTTTGTACTCGGCGAGATAGAGCAACCGCTCCACGCGTTTGACCGTCTCCACCGCATGCCCCCGCGCGACGATGGCCGCCAGCGGCATCTCGTTCTCGACGAGGCAACTCAGGATGTCGTCCAGCACCTCGTAGGGTGGCAGCGAATCCTGATCTTTCTGATTTTCGCGCAGCTCGGCCGTGGGAGGCTTCGTAATGATGTTCTCAGGGATCACGAGCCCGGCCGGTCCCTTTCCGCCCTTCGCCACGTTGGCATTGCGCCAGTGACAGAGCCGGAACACCTCCGTCTTGTAGAGGTCCTTCACGGGATTGAAGCCGCCGTTCATGTCGCCATAGATCGTGGCGTAGCCGACGCTCATCTCGCTCTTGTTGCCGGTCGTGACGAGCATCGAACCGAGCTTGTTGGAGATCGCCATCAGCGTCGTCCCGCGCACCCGGCTCTGGACGTTCTCCTCGGTCAGGTCGCGCTCGCGGCCGGCGAACATCGGCGCCAGCATGCCGTAGATGCCCTCGACGGCCGGCGCGATCGGAACGGTGTCGTAGCGAATGCCCAAAGCCTCGGCGCAGGCCGCCGCGTCCGTCAGGCTCTCGTTCGACGTGAAGCGGTAGGGCAGCATCACCGCATGCACGCGGTCGGGGCCGAGTGCATCGACCGAGAGCGCCGCGACCAGCGCCGAATCGACTCCACCGGAAAGCCCCAGAACGACGCCCGGAAAGCCGTTTTTGTTCACGTAATCGCGCAAGCAGAGCATCGACGCGTGATAGGCTGCGGCATCACCCTCCTCGACCACGGCCTTCGGACCCGGACTGCAGCGCCAGCCGTCGTCGTCCCGCTCCCAGTCCGTTATGAGCAGCCCTTCCTCCCACGCCGGCATCTGCACGGCGAGGCTCGCATCCCGGTTGAGCACGAACGAGGCGCCATCAAAGACGAGTTCGTCCTGCCCGCCGACCTGATTGACGTAGGCCAGCGGCAATCCGGCTTCCGTCACCCGCGCCACCGCCACGTTGAGCCGCACGTCGACCTTGCGCCAGTCGAATGGCGAACCGTTCGGCACCAGCAGGATCTCAGCGCCGCACTCGGAGAGGCACTCGACCACCTCCTCCTTCCAGATGTCCTCGCAGATCGGCACCCCCAGCCGCACGCCCCGGAAGCTGATCGGTCCGGGGAGGGGCCCCGCATCGAACACGCGCTTTTCGTCGAACGGCCCGTAGTTGGGCAGCTCGACCTTGTAGCGGACCGCCGACACACGGCCGTCCTCGACCAAGGCCACCGCGTTGTAGACCTTGCCGCCGTCCGGCCAGACCGTGCCCACCAACACCGCCGGCCCTGGCCCCAGCCGCGCGGCCAGATCCTCGACCGCCTCGCGGCAGGCGTTGGCGAAGGCGGGCTTGCGAACCAGGTCCTCGGGTGGATAGCCGCAGACGTAGAGTTCCGGGAACACGACGAGTTCGGCGCCTGCGCGCGCGGCATCCGATCGCGCCCGCTCGAGCCGGACGACGTTGCCGTCGATGTCGCCGACGACCGGATTGAGCTGCGCGAGCGCTATTCTGAGAGTAGTTGCAGATGCTGTCATGGGGCCGGGCCGTGCGAGAGGGACATTCAGCCCACTCTTACCGGGCCCTGTCCGCGAGGCAAAGCATCGCCACCAAGAAAGGCTCTTTAACCGGTCTGTGCCATGGTCTGCGCTCCATTGCCCGTAGCGTAAGGTGTCAGGAATGGTTCGGCTGCTTGGCATCGATGCCAAACGCAAGACGTTCAGCTTCAAATGCGGTCTGTGCGACGGGCTGCATGAGGGCCCTCCGTCCTTTGCGCACAGGCGCCCGCCCTACTATTTCGACGTGCCCGAGGCCGAGCGCGCCGCCCGCGTCGAGATCACCGACGATCTTTGCCGGATCTCGCCCGCCGAGCCGGATGGGAGCGATGCCATCTTCTGCATCCGCGCTACGCTCGATATCCCCATCATCGGCTCCGAGGCTCCGTTCTGCTGGGGCGTCTGGGTAACGCAGTCCGAAGAGGCCTACCTTCGCTACGTCGCGACCTTCGACGACGACCAGAGCGCCGACGGCGCCTTTGGTTGGCTCGCCGTCGTCATGCCGCACTATCGCCGGACTGCCCCCGGCGATTACCTCGAGCATCTCGCCTGCGACGTCGAGTGGGGTGCCAAAGGCCAGCGCCCCAAAGTCCGCGTCCGCCCCTGCGACCACCCTCTCTATGCCGATCAGACCAACGGCATCGAGTGGGAGAGCGCCGTCGAGATCGCGCGCTTGGCCATGCACGGCCCTAAGGACTAAAGGCCCACGCCGACACGTCTCAAGTCGCTGCTTTCACCTTAGGAACGTAGGGTTTCGAGGTGAAGTGCTCGGCCGTCGGATCGGCGAACTTGAGCCCGGCGCGCAGGATCGCCCCATCGTCGACCTTGGCCAGCGGTACATAGTACCGATCGTCGTCCTTCTTGAACGTGTCGTTCGACACCGCATTGTAGCAGCACAGGAACGTCCACCGCCGCCGGTCTGAGCGGTTCTGGTCCGAGCGATGCAGCGTGTTGCCGTGGAAGATCACCGCATCCCCCGGCTCGAGCACGCAATCCACAGTCTCGTACTTCGCGAGAATATGCGGCATGCGCTCGGGATCCGTGGTGTTCTGGCCCGCCGTCACCTGGACATGGTCCAAACGACCGAGCTTGTGTGATCCCCGCACCACCTTGAGGCAGCCGTTCTCGGCGTCCGTCCGGTCGAGCGCGATCATGATCGAGAGCATCTTGGGCTCGAGGCAGCCGTTGTAATACCAGTACCCGTAATCCTGATGCCATTCCCAGGCCCCGCCGACCCTCGGCTCCTTGGCGGTCAACTTCGACTGGAAATGGTAGACTGGCTCGCCGATTAGCGCCTCGGCCGTGTCCACGACGCGTGCCGACCGCGCCGCAATCCCGTAAATGCTGTCACCGGCCCGGTTCCAGAGCGAGATGCGCGTCGCACCGCCCTCCTGGTCCGCCCTGAGAAGCGAATGCTCGCGGATCGCGGGGTCCTGCTCCATGGCGCCCCTGAGGAGATCAGTCTCCCGGTCATCGAACAGCTTTCGGACGAAAACGAAGCCGTCCTCGTGATACCGCGCGATCTCGGCGGGTGTCAGGCGCGATGGCATGGTTGTGCTTCCTCGATTGTTGTTCTCAATCCTACTCCGGCTCGCGCGATCAGCGTACACCCATGGCCGCCGGTGGTTATTCGCTCAACTTGCACGGCTCGAGGTCAATGTTCACGCCCTGCGCCCGCAACTCGATCGATACCGCCGCCAAGCGCTCATTGTGAGCTGCCACTGCCTCTCGCAGGCGACCGAGACGGCCTTCGGCGCTGTCGAGGACGGCGCGAACTCCGGCAAGCTCGTTGGCGGAGTTGACGGTGATGCGCCAAACTTCGTTGTTGAGTTCAGTCTTCGTCCGAATCAGCTCATTGGCGAGTCCGGTCGTCTTTTCAATGAGCTCGTTTTTGAGATTGGTTGTGGTCCGAATGAGCTGGTTGTTGAGTTCAGTGATGCGGAAGTGGGCGTCATCCTGCTGCTGACGCAATTGCGTCCTGAGCTGCTTCACCATCTCGCTCTCCTGCGAAAGCCTGGAGAGACCACGTTTGGCCAGCCTGAGGCAGGCCATGATCTCGGCCTCACCGAGGCCGCGCAGATCCAGACTATCCAAGTCCAAGCAAGCCTCGCCGTCCGCGGGAGGGGCGCTCCGGCTCCACACACCCAACAACTGGTGCCCGGCCCATCGCGAGTCGGGCAGCGAAGTCGTTTCCACGACGGCAACATGTGTCAAATAGTGACCCGCGGCGAGACGTGGTGGCAGCGAATCGTAGTCGAATGCCGCCATGTGCTCGTCGAAGAGTGGCGCTGCCTCGCGAAACGGCACGAGGACGACGACATGCTCGCGTGCGATGTCTCCAATCGACTCGAGCTTCGTCTTCCAGTCCGCGAAGTGCTCGAGCACGTTCGAGCAGACAATCACATCGGCTGGTTCTGGCACATCGGCTGGTTCTGGCTGTCTAGCTCCTGCCTGGTCGAGGACTGCAAATCGGAACGCGGGAAAGCGCTCACGTGCAATCTCGATCCCTGCGCGCGCCACATCCACACCCTGTACGACGCTCCCAGGAAATGCGTCGGCGAGGATCGGCACGGCATCCCCCTCGGCGCAACCGTAGTCCAAAATGGCTACTCCACCCCGGCCGACGTCCTTCTTCAGCCACTCGGGCAGGAGCGAGACCAACAGGCGGGCGAAGAACTGGGTCTGGTGCGGGCCGCCGCACTCCGCCCAATCGGTCTTGAACCGATAATCCCAGTACTCAGACGAATTGACCTGCATCTCTGTCTCTGAGTCCTCGCGTATGATTCGAACCGACGACGCAGCAGCCCCTTCCACAGCGGTCATGAGTGTCTCGCAGCGCTACGACAACGACAAAGGGGTGTCATCCTGGCAATTCCGCGGCGACAGCCAGCAATCCGGCTCCGCCAATGGCTTATCCTTGCGGAACTGTCCATATCCGGCGAGCCGGCTGCCTGATCTGGTCGCAACCGGTTCGACCAACCGACTGCGAACGCCTTGATTGACCTAGCCTCTACGCTCTTCATGCTACGGGTGCAGCTTGTCGTGTCAATGAAGCCGCCATGGATTCGCACGACCTCAAACCAAGAGTTGAGGGCGCACAGCGCGACCGAGGATGGCAGGCACCGCCTTCGGCAAGCGCACCACATCCGCCAATCTGAAACTTAGACGTTGATGCCACGCCAGCGCCGCGTCGCCGTAGACATTGCTGCCTCGATCGAGCGGTGATAAGCCCACCGCGATGCTCACCAGTCTGCAACAGAACAGCGGCCTCATTCGCTCCCTCATTCGCCGAGAAATCGAGCTCAAATATCAGGGCTCGGCACTCGGGCTCGGGTGGTATGTTCTGAGCAATCTTGCCACTCTCGCCATCTATACCGTGGCCTTTGGTTCCATTCTCAACGTCCGCTGGCCCGGTCGCAGCCTGGCTGCTGGAGAGGGGGGGCTGGGGGGCTTTGCCGTCATGATCTTCAGCGGTCTCATTGCCTTCAATCTGGTCGCGGAGTGCCTCAACCGTGCGCCGACCCTCCTCGTTGCCAATCCGAACTACGTCAAGAAGGTGGTATTCCCGCTCGAGATTCTGCCGATCGTGACCCTCGGAGCGGCGCTCTTCAACGCGGCCATCGCCTTCCTGGTGCTGCTTGCGATGTGCTTCCTGACCGGCATTTGGCCTGCCATGACCGCGATCGCTGCCCCGCTGACAATTTTGCCACTGATTCCGATCCTGCTCGGCATCTCGTGGTTTCTAGCTTCCCTCGGTGTTTATTTGCGCGACATCTCGCAGATCGTTCCACTGCTGACAACGGTGCTTCTCTTTCTCGGCCCGGTGTTCTTTCCGTTGTCCAGCATCCCCGACTCCGTTCGTCCGTTCGCCCTGATGAACCCGGTCACTCTTCCCATCGAGGAGATGCGCAAGGCGCTGTTTCTCGGCATCTGGCCCGACGCCATTCTGCTCAGTTTCCAATTCGCGATTGGTTTGGTCATAGCATGGCTCGGTTATATGTGGTTCCAGCAGACGCGTCGGGGATTTGCCGATGTCCTCTGAGATCGCGATCGCCGTCGCGAACGTGGCAAAGTCCTACGCGATCTTCGAGGAGCCGACTGATCGGCTGAAACAGATGATCGTGCCGCGCATCAGGCGCGCGATGGGATTACCCGTCAACACCTACTATCGAGAATACTGGGCTTTGCGCGACGTCTCATTCGAGGTGCGCCGTGGTGAGACAACCGGTATTCTGGGTCGCAACGGGGCCGGGAAGTCTACCCTGTTGCAGATCGTCTCGGGCATCATGCAGCCGACGGCGGGAACCGTTTCGATTCACGGTCGGGTGAGTGCGCTTCTGGAACTCGGGACCGGCTTCAACCCCGAGTTCAGTGGGCGGCAGAACGTCATGTTGAGCGGTCAGCTGAAGGGCGTTTCCGAATCGGAGATGCTCCGTCGCTTCGATGAGATCGCCGACTTTGCCGACATCGGCGACTTCATAGATTACCCGGTCAAAACCTATTCGAGCGGGATGCTGGTGCGTTTGGCTTTCGCCGTCCATGCGGTGCTCGACCCTGATATCCTCATCATCGACGAGGCACTCGCCGTTGGCGATGTCCGGTTTCAATCGAAGTGCTATGACTGGTTGGCTCAGCTGAAGGCCAGGGGCACTTCGATTCTGTTCGTCACGCACGACGTGGGTGCAGTGCGTCGCTTTTGCGAGCACGCGATTTGGCTCGAGGGCGGGCGCTGCGCAGCGAGCGGCAATGTCTACGACGTCACCTCCGCCTACACGGAATTCATGATGGTCGGTCCGGACGTGGAACGGCCGAATCGAATTCAGCAACAAAACCCGGAGAAGACCGAAGCGCGGGTCGCACTCACGCCACACCAGGATGGCGCAAGTCCCGAGGCATTCGCGAGCCGCTATCCCTACGTTCCGGAGCGCCATAAGCCGCTACGGCGGTGGGGATCGCATGTCGGCGCGATTCGAGCCGTCGAAGTCACGGGCAGCGACGCTGAGCCGAGCGCCGAATTCGAGGTCGGCGCCGAGATCGAAGTGCACATCGTCACCGACCTGCCGCCGGACATTCCGCGCGACGGGCTTAGCGTTGGCATGGGCATCCGTAGCGTAGACGGCAACGATCTCGTTATTCGCTCGACCTACGATGATCCGCAGTGGCGGACACTATCGGGTACGTCGTTGATCCATGTCGTCTTTCGAATCACCAATATTCTCGCCAACGGCGAGTATCGCCTGGCAGTCACGCTGGAAAACCGGGCCAGCGTCGTCCCCAGCTATTACGACTTCATCGAAGGCGCGCTTTACTTCAAATCGAGTTCGCAACGTTATCGCTGGGGCCTCGTCGTTCCGGACATTGCTATTTCAGTGACGCCGGCCGGTCAGCCGGCACCTCGGTAATTGTGACAGGCTTCACGCGATCGGGTTCATTTTGAAAGCCGAAGCCTGCGGCGTGCTGTAGTTGTCCCAGCGCTTTGTGAAGACCATCAATCGATAGAGATCCAACAGGTTATCGGTCCCGATCGGGAATCGGATATCGGCCGTGCAGATACAGCCGAATTTCTTCTCACATTCATGTCTGTAGTCATGAATATAGGAGTTGCGATAAACCGGCACCAGCTTGGCCTCGTCGCCGGACTGGTACATATTGTGCGTCGCAAGCCCGACCCGGTCGTGAGCAAGTTCGAAAAGAACGAGATTGTGGCGGCTGATGCGCACGAGGTGCCTCAACGGCTCTTCTGGATAAGGCAAGTGGTCGATCACCGAGACGGTGAACGCCACATCGAAACTGTCATTCGGCTGCGACCTCAGCCAAGCCTCATCCGACACCATCAGGTCCAGACCATAGCGTTTCCTGCCCCGCTCGACGCTGAGCGGATTGACATCGACGCCTTGGTAGCGAGCGCCGGGATGCAGGCTCCGCAGCAGATCGAGATTGCGCCCTGCATTGCACCCGAATTCGAGCACACTCGAGGGCTTGAGCGAGGCGATGGCCTCGGCCACGAAACGTGCATAGGGCGGCACGCCGCTGTCATAGTCCGGAGTCTGCTCTTCGGCGCCCACATAGACGTTCTTGGCTTCGTAAGCCTCTCGGTCGTCGATCGGGTTCGCTACGATGGTGTCGATAGGTCTCATGCAACGCATCCAAGTTGTGGACTCGGTAGCCGAGCCTGACGCCTTTTGCAGAGGATGCAGTCATGCATCCGCTGTCTCCAGGCAGCTCCGGCAAAACTGCGCGACCGCGCGGCGGTCGACAGGCTCGCCCGCAACGTACTATTTCGGGGCGCAAATGTCGTAGTCGAAGATCATGTGTCGCACGACTTGGCGAGCTTCGAAACATCAGGGGCGCATGGACCATGGTCGGACCGGAGACCCGACGCTATGCCCGCCGATCGTCGACTGCTCCCGTGGCGCCGGACGGCTCGTTCGCATTGCTCGCTTCGACCATGCGCGGCACCGGTTGCGAGCGTGCCTTCAAATTCGCGATCTCGGTGAGGTCTAACCTCTCGAGATTCACGCGCATCTGCTCTGGCACAGGCGGTACGGCAATGCGAACGCCCCTGATGCGGCCATACTGCTCAAGCGCACGCATCATGTAGCGAAACGAGTTCATCGAAGTCACGGTGCTGTAGCTGTTCCGGAGCATGTCAAAATTCGACTGCAACGCGGCCTCGTGCTCGGCCACTGCGGCATTGTGGTGCTCAAGCGCTGCGGTCAGCGTCGCCAACTCCTCTCGCGCCGCTCGTGCCTCTTCTCTTGCCGCCGTGAGTTCGCTGGCGACAGGTGTGTGGAAGGTCGCGAGCTGCTCCAGGGCCGACTTCAGCGCCGACTCGTTGTGCAGCAACCGCTCCGTGGCGACTTGCACCAGACTGTCAAAATCGCAGTCACGGTTGGCTTCGCCCATGCCGAGCGTTTCGACCGCCGCGCCAAGTCGGCGCATGCCGGAGTTGCGCTCGGCGCGCAGTCGATCGAACTTGCGATAGTCGCCTTTCGCCAGCCGGAGACAATGGGGAATAGCCTCAGCCGGAACGTCACGAAAATCGATCGTGTCAAAATCGCCGATCGTGTCTGCCGCTGCTTCCCCGGCATGGACGGCAAACGCCCCTGGCCGACTCCAGACCGCCAGGAATTGTCTACCTACCCAGCGCGATCCTTCGAGCTCCGTCGTGGAGACGATCGCGTGATGTACGAGCTTCAGTCCGCCGTCGAGGGCTGCAGGCAATGTGCCAAACCCGAAGCTTGCGACGTGCTCCGGCTCGAGCAGCGGGAACTCGTCGAACGGGGCAAGTGCGATCACGTGCCGCCGAGCGTGTCGTGCCAACTCGGAAAGCTTGTCCCGCCAGTGAGGGAGATGCTCGATCGTGTTCGAGCAGAAGATGACATCGGCCTCATGCGGCACGCGTCCATCGGGCGCGTGCGAGAACCCATGGTTCGGGTAGCGCCCGGCTGCAATCTCGATGGCGGCCAGGGAGAAATCGGATCCTCGGACGTCGGCACCGGGGAACGCCGCCGCAAGGACGGGCACCGCATCCCCCTCGGCGCACCCGAAATCCAGAATCGAACGACCTTCGCAAGCTAGATCTTCGCGCAACCAGTCGGGCAGCATTCGCAACGCCAGCCGGGCGAAGAATTGGGTCTGCTGGGGCCCACCGCGGTCCTCCCAATCGCTGAGGAAGCGACCATCCCAATACCCGGCCGAATTGACTGCTGAGCCATCGTATGGGCGGGTCATAGCTGTGATGCGCTCCTGAATCTCGCAACTGAGCCTGCCTGAGAGAAAGAAGTCGGCAGGCACATACGGCCCGGCAACTCCGCCCGGCGGGGTGTTTGAACTTTCGAATGCAACAGCTACAGCCGCACCTCGCGCGCCTGCCTATCAGCTTGGCGGCGAAGATGCCTGGCACTAGGCGCGTAGAGAGCGCTACGTACACCGAATTGCGCACCATCCGATTGCGGCTCGTGCTGCAAGACTGCGTGCGATCCGTCCATACGCAACGAATCACTTGCGGGACACACGCCAAATCTTTCGTTGATTCTGACTGTTTGATCAAGTGGATATCCGGAGCGCCGACGCCGTATGGTTCGTCGAGGTGCATTGCAATCTCGCCCACCCCAATTAGAGTGCGCCTGCTGCTGGGGGATCGATACCAAGTCGGCAATGGGGTGGGGCATGCTCTCGACGATGGCGGACAACGGCGCGAGTCTAGAGGCGGATGTCGCCATCGTTGGCAGCGGGCCGGCCGGCCTCGCGTTGGCCATGGGACTGGAGCAGGCCGGTTTGCGCAGCTTGGTTCTCGAAGGTGGGCGCGATCCCTACGCGAGTCGCTGGAACCTGTCGATGAATGCGCTCAAGGCCGCCGACTACGGCGTGGGAAAGCCTTACCTCGACCTTCATGTTCAGCGCGCACTCGGGGGCGGGATCAATGTCTGGGGCGGCTGGTGCGCGCCCCTCCGCGACGCCAACCTCACGGTCGATCAGAGCAAGGCCTACGCCGGCTGGCCACTCACACGTGACGAGTTGCGCCCGCATTATATCCGGGCCCACGGCCTGCTCGAGATCGGTGGCGCACCGGAGGCGGTTCTGGAGCCACCGACTGAGCTCACCAGCTCCCCGGCACTGGCCGTTTACGGCTTCGGTTTGTCTCCTGTTCGCGGTTTGCCGAAGCATTGGCTGCAGCGGCTCGAGGCTTCGACGTCGATCGACGTTCGAACCGGCGCCACCGTGCTCGACATAAATGCGTCCGGCGGCACGATCGAGAGCCTGGGTGGCATAGACGAGCTTGGACGCCCCTTCACGGCGCGCGCGCGCCGCTATGTTCTCGCCGGCGGATCGTGCCTCAATGCCCTTCTGCTGGAGAAGAACGCGGCACGGCTTCCCGTCGATCAGAAGCGCGCCGCATTGATCGGCCAGCACTTGGCGGACCACCCCTATATCTACGGCCGCAGTCGCTTGATGCTGCGTCCCGAGGTCGAGGATGAGATCGAGAGAAGCTCGCGGTGGTTCGGAGGCTTCTTGTCGATTTGTCCGGCGTCCGCCACCTTGAAACAGATGCCGTGCCGCGACTTCCACGTGTTGCTGACGCGTGTCGACGAGAAGTTGTGGACCGAAACGGAGCAGGCCGCAGCGGCCAATCATGCGCAGGTGTTCGGCCGCAAGCCCCAACTTTACTCGACCATCATCGGCATGGAGGCCGCCGCCGGGGCATCAAGCCATCTTCGGCTGGATCGCAGTGATTCGAATCTAGCTGGCGCCGTGGATATTCATATCCCGGAGAAGCAAGCCGAGCACGGCGGCCTCGCCGTGGAATGGCTGAAGCGGCACGCAGCGGCCGCCTGGTTCGATAAGGCCAAGCCCGATGACATTGTCGCTGTCGGCCATCTGATGGGCACCACGCGCATGGAGACGGACGGCAACCCGGGTGTCGTCGACCGGGACTGTCGTGTGATCGGGACATCGAACCTCTTCGTGGCTGGAAGCTCCGTGTTTCCGACCACGGGCTTCGCCAATCCGACGTTCACGATCACGGCTCTTGCATTGCGGCTCGCCCAACACCTCGGAGAGACCAGACATGCACCGTAGGCAATTCGTGGCGGCGAGTGCGGCGCTCGCCGCGTGGACCGTCGTGGGACATGAGGCCCAGGCGCTGGCGCGGGCGCGACACGCTTTGCAACAGTTCGCGAGGGTCGGCATCACCTGCATCGCCCCTCCCCTCGCGGACGAGTTCGGCCCCGCTCGCCTGGTCGTCGACGGTCTCCTCACAACGCTGGAGAAACACGCCGACCGTGGGCCCGAGCGGGTGCGGGCCGTCGTCGAGCAGGCCGTGCGTTACGACCTTGCCGCGGGTCGCTGGTCGCCTGTCGGTGAAAGCCAGATCCCGCAGACGTTGCGAGCCCTGCAAATTCTGGCCTGGACCGCACAGCATCCATCGACACTCAGCGGCTCGGCGATCTGAGCGCGGGCCGCAGCCGCTCACGGGTCACGGCCGGACTTGGCGCCTTGGCTGACCTCTGACATGCTTGTCCGATCGACGACCTGAGAAACAGCCTCGAGCGTGCGTCAAGCGCGCTGTCGCGACCGGGAGACGCCCCATGAACGATCACGCTACAGCACCGTCACGCGCCGAGCATCAGGCCCGCATGGCGGACTATCTGAAGGCCGGCGAGGCCCGTGCGCGCGCCATCGGCAACAAGGGTCCCGTGCGCTTCGGCGCCGACGGCAAGCTCCACGAGGACATCGTCGAGGCCTACTGGCGCCACGGCTTCTACATTTTCGAGGGCGTCGTCGGCGCAACTGAGATCGATGAGTTGCGCGCCGACGCCATGACGATGCTCGAACGGGCGCCCGCGACGCCCGGCGGCAAACTCGACGCGAAGGGCCGCCCCGCCATGGGCCGCGACTGGGCGCGCGAGCCCTACACCTTCATCAAGCCGCTCTCCGATCCCTGGGGCGCGACCGACAAACTCAACGGCCGGCACCCGACCAAGATGGCCGAGGCCAAGGCCGATGGAGACGCCCCGGAGCACGTCGTCTTCCTGATGTACGGCATGTGCATGGGCATGCCGGCGGGTTTGCGCGTCTATGGCCACCCGCACCTGCTCGCCATCGCGGAGTCGATCAACGGCGCCGACTTCGTGCCCTACAACGACGCGATCTTCGTCAAGCAGCCCGGCGTCGGCGGCTCCGTCTCCTGGCACCAGGACGGTGTCACCCACTGGAATGCGCCGGACTGGGACCAAGGAAGCCACGGCTTCAACTTCCAGGTCCAGCTCTACCCGACGACGGCCGCCAATTGCCTCTGGGTCATTCCCGGCTCGCACAAGCTCGGCCGCATCGACATCAAGAAGCTGGTCGCTGACAACGGCGGCGACGATCGCCTTCCCGACGCCGTACCGCTGATCTGCAATGCCGGCGACGTGACGATAGTCAACCGGCAGATGCTGCACGGCTCGTTCGCCAACTCATCGCCCGACATCCGCATCTCGCTGACGTTCGGTTTCCATCGCCGCCGATCGGTGCTCGGCGCCAAGGCTGGCCTTTCGATGACCACGCAGAACGTCGTCTACGACGAGGCGCGCATCTTCGAGCGTGCCGCCGTCATCCCCGTCGCCATCGACGCACGCCGCAAACATTTCCCGGCCGAGACGCCGTTTCGTTATCAGCCGTTCGCGGGCCGTGAGGACGAATTCCGCCACACCCCCGAAGTGATGGATCGCTGGATCAAGGACTACAACACCAAGGATCTGGCGATCTGAGGCTTCGCTTCCTCATCAATTGAGGATCGGGCTGGCGCGGCGCCACCCTGACCAGATTCGCTCGTGCGCGTCCGAACTGAGGGTGGCCGGTCATTCGTCCCCTGGGGTCGCGACCTCGTGTGCAGTGGACGTGCGCCCGCCGCCTGCAGCAGCATTGTGATCCTCCCAGTACCCGCCTTCGCGGAGCAGTCGGCGCGATCGCTGGCTTCGTTGCGACGGACCCGACCTGCGACGACCAACAGCAAGGACGATTTGATGACTGCGCGAACCGCCATCGACACAGCCGCTGAAGGCGGGATCGCCACCTACGAGGCGATCATCATCGGCGCCGGCATCGGCGGCATGTACCAGTTGCACCGCCTGCGCGGGCTCGGCATGCATGTGCGCGTCTTCGAGGCCGGCTCCGATATCGGTGGCACCTGGTACTGGAACCGGTATCCGGGCGCTCGCTTCGACTCGGAGAGCTGGTCCTACGGCTTCTCGTTCTCGGACGAAGTCCTGCAAGAGTGGGAGTGGCCGGAGCACTTCGCGGCCCAGCCGGATACGTTGCGCTATCTCAACTACGTGGCCGACAAGTTCGATTTCCGCCGCGACATCGAGTTCAACGCCCGCGTCGCGGCCGCCCGCTTCGACGACGAACGCACACTCTGGACCATCACGCTCGAGAATGGCGCGCAGGCTGCGGCACCGCTCCTCATCACGGCGCTCGGACCGCTTTCTGCCCACACCATGCCGAACATCCCCGGCGTCGGCACGTTCGAAGGGCCGGCCTACCACACGGCGCGATGGCCGAAGGAGGGTGTCGACCTGAAGGGCAAGCGGGTCGGCATCATCGGCACGGGCGCAACGGCTATCCAGACCATCCAGACCATCGCCAAGGATGTCGGGCATCTGACGGTCTTCCAGCGCACGCCCAACTGGGCCGCGCCCCTCCACAACAGCCGGATCACCCCGGAGGAGCAGGCCGACATCAAGGCCCGCTACAGGGAAATCTTCGACCACTGCAAGACGACGGTGAGCTGCTTCATCCACACCCCCGATCCGCGCAAGGCACTCGAAATCTCGCCCGAGGAGCGCGAGGCGTTCTGGGAGAAGCTTTACTCAGAGCCCGGCTTCGGCATCTGGATGGGGAATTTCAGCGACGTCCTGGTCGACGAAAAAGCCAACGCGCTGATGAGCGCGTTCGTGGCCCGGAAAATCCGCCAGCGCGTTAAGGACCCCAAGACCGCCGACAAGCTGATCCCGAAGAACCATGGCTTCGGGACCCGCCGGTTGCCGCTCGAGAGCGGCTACTACGAGGTCTACAACCAAGACAACGTGGAGCTGGTCGACATCAATGAGACGCCGATCGAGCGGATCACGGCGAAGGGCATCAAGACAACCGACCAGGAGCGCGAATTCGACCTCATCATCTACGCGACGGGCTTCGATGGGGTGACCGGCCCCTACGATCGCGTCGACATCCGCGGACCGGGTGGGCGCAGCCTCAAGGAGGACTGGACGAAGATGCCGCGCACGTTCCTCGGCGTTCAGGCCGAGGGATTTCCGAACCTGCTGATGATCCTCGGGCCGCACACGGCCCGCGGCAACATTCCGCGCAACATCGAACAGATTGTCGACTGGCTGACCGATCTCATCGCATACATGCGTGCCAACGGTATCAAGCGCATCGAGCCCCGCACCGAGGCAATCGATATGTGGGCTGAGCATGTCGACAAGGCGGCGGCCCCGCTCCTCTCCAGTCGGATCGCGTCGTGGCAGACAGGCATCAACCGAAATGTCGAAGGGCGGCAGGTGCTGCGCGTGCTCGGGTACAACGGCAGCCAGGTCAAATATCGTCGCCTCGCCGACAAGGTTGCAGCGGGCGGATATCGCGAGTTCATCCAATCATCCTGAGAACCACTGCCGAACCGTGCTCACTCAGACCGTGTGACCAGGCAATCGACTTGTTGGCGGCGGAGCTGCGTGCAGGCGGCCGCAGCGGTCCCGGCCTCGAGGCCGACGAAACGCGCCCGATAAAGCGTGCGGCCGTTGGCCTTGATCGCAGGCGTCGCAGTGCTCGCACTCGACAGCAACCGGGGAGAAAGCCGCCTAATCTCCTCGAGGCGTTCACGCGCCTCGCGCAGATCGGCGAAGGCGCCGACCTGAATCTCGGCGCCCGCGACGGGTCGTTGGTCCGGCACCGGCGCGCTCGCGACCGGTCGTGACCCGAGGTAGGCCGCTTGGGCGGCGAGGGTCGACGGCGGCCTGACGCCACGCGAGTCGGGGCTGATGCTCGGTTGCCAGCCGCGTGCGGCGAGCTGGCCGGCAACGCTCGTTTCCGGTCCGGCCGGTGCTGCAAGGCGCAACTGCGGGCTCCAGCTCCCGCTCGATACCCCCGATGCGCGAGGGACCTCCGGCTGGACCGCGACCACGGGCTCTACGAGGCGGGGCGCGGGCACCACGGGAATGGTCGTCACGCGGCGCGGGCTCACGATCGGCGCCGGTCGTTCGATCGAGGCCGGGCCTGCGACCGGTCGGCTCGCGACGACGAGGGGACGGCGCGTCCGCTCCGTCGATGCGAGCGGCAACCCTCTATTGAGCACGATGCGCATACGCGCATTGCGCGCCGCAGCCGACGATCCGCCCATTACGACCGCCAGAACATGGCGTCCGTCACGGCGCACCGAAGCGAGCAGGTTGAAGCCGGAGGCCGACGTGTAGCCCGTCTTGATGCCGTCCATGCCGGCAAAGTTCGCGAGCATCGTGTTGTGATTACGGTGTGTGCGCCCGCCGTACTGGAAGGTCCGCAGCGCGAAAAGGCGCGCCCGGTCGGGGAATTTATCGTAGAGGCGCAGCGCCAGTGTCAGCATGTCGCGCGCCGTCGTCACCTGCTCGCGATCCGGCAGACCGTGCGCATTGCGGAAGGTGGTTGCCTTCATGCCGAGCTCACGCGCTTTGCGCGTCATGGCTTCGGCAAAGCGCGTTTCGTCGCCAGCGATATGTTCGGCCAGCGCGACGGCAACATCGTTGGCCGATTTCGTAATCAGCGCCTTGGCAGCGTCGGCCACGGTTATCGTGGAACCGGGCTCGAGACCGAGCTTGGATGGCGCGACCGACGCAGCCTGGGGGGAAATGCGGATGCGCGTTTCGGGCCGCAGTTGGCCGAGCTCGATCTGCTCGAACACCATATACAGTGTCATGACCTTGGTGAGCGACGCCGGATAGCGTGGCGCATCCGCCGCTTCGACGTGCAGAACCTGGCCCGTGTTCGCGTCCACAAGCATGGCAGCGTGCCGAGTGGCGGCTACCGCGGGCAGTGCGCAAAGGCAAAGGACCACCAACGACAGCGCCATCGCGCGACCGGCTGCATTGCCGCGCTGCCAGCTCTGAATGAGCCGCGTCGTCGTACCTATGGCGCCGGCCACGGCCGCGCTCTCCTGGTTGTTCGTCATCGCCTCACACCCCTGGCCGGGTAGACATCACAATTTTCGGGCGCCTTTGCGGCGTCCCCGTGCCAGCTTCCGAGCGTCAGGGTCGCATACGGTCCTTCCGCCTTGGTTAACGCCGCATGCTGCGTCGCAACAACGCGCTTGAATGTCTTGTGCACCGCAACTAAAATTACGCTCGTGAGATCGCCTACGGCAATCCTGAGTGCCATCAGATCGACAGGGCCATGCGGAACGAGGCGATCAGCCCCGCAGCGCGCCCGACCGACAACAGGAGAGACACATGGTCAAGCCCTTCGACGACATGCAGCGCATGAACCAAACCGGCATCGACACCGCCATGAAGTTGTTCGGCGAGTGGGGCAAGAGCTGGCAAGCCATCGCCGCCGAGATGACCGACTACACGAAGCGGTCGTTCGAGGACGGTACGCAGACCATGGAAAAGCTGATGACGGCGAAGTCGGTTGAGCAGGCCATGGAGATCCAGTCGACCTACGCCAAGCGCGCCTACGACGACTATATGCACCAGATGACCAAGCTCGGGAGCATGTACACCGAACTCGCCAAGGAGGCTTACCGCCCCATGGAGCGCGTCATGCAAGGCGGCCGCTGAGCCCCATCCGACCTGCATCAGGTTGTTTGGCCCGGCCGTTTCGCCGGGCCTTTTTTTTGCCCGCTGCAATGACCACATTCGGTTAGGCGGGCGGCGTCAACCGTTCGGCTTCATCACAAGTCAGGGTTTGCGAACCGGTGCATGCTCTCGGTAGTATGGTTCAGACGGCAGGGTCGGCCCTCAACGGCGGCCACGCCAACCGCGGTCTCCCAGAGACGCGACAGGAGTGCGAGACATGGACCGGAGCAGAGGATTGGCCCGGATTGGCAGAATGAGCAACGACCGAGGACAGGTCCGCCGGCGCGACGCGGAGCTGATGGCGAAGCGACCGCCCGACGACGGCGGCGAAGGCAAGACCGGAATTATTACCCGTACACGACCGAAAACACAGCGTCCGAGCCTCTACAAAGTTCTCATTCTCAACGACGACTACACACCCATGGAGTTCGTCGTGCACGTGCTGGAACGCTTCTTCAACAAGGGCCGCGAGGAGGCGACGCGCATCATGCTTCACGTACATCACAAAGGTGTGGGCATCTGCGGCGTCTACACCTACGAGGTCGCCGAGACGAAGGTGACACAGGTCATGGATTTTTCGCGCCAGCACCAGCACCCGCTGCAGTGCACCATGGAAAAGGAGTAGGTCACCGGTGCCATCCTTCTCACAAAATCTGGAGCAGGCGCTCCACAAGGCTCTCGAGTACGCCAACGAGCGTCATCACGAGTACGCCACGCTCGAGCACTTGCTTCTCGGGCTGATCGACGACCGCGATGCGGCCGCCGTCATGCGCGCGTGCAATGTCAATCTCGACGAGCTGCGCCGCCGCGTGACCGGCTATCTCGACACCGAGCTCGAGGGCCTCGTCCGCAAGGGCGCTGCAGATGCGCAACCGACGACCAGCTTCCAGCGCGTGATCCATCGCGCCGTCGTCCATGTGCAGTCCTCGGGCCGCGAGGAGGTGACCGGTGCCAACGTGCTGATCGCGATCTTCGCGGAGCGCGAGAGCCACGCGGCGTTCTTCCTGCAGGAGCAGGAGATGACCCGTTTCGACGCCGTACAGTATGTCAGTCATGGTATCGCCAAGCGCCCGGGCGCCAGCGAGCCGCGTCCCGCGCGCGGCATCGATGAGGGCGAGAGCAACGAGGGCAGCGGCGAGAAGAAGCAGGCCGACGCGCTCAACAGCTACTGCGTGAACCTCAACAAGAAAGCGCGCGACGGCAAGATCGACCCCCTGATCGGGCGCGAAACCGAGGTGTTGCGCACGATCCAGGTTTTGTGCCGCCGTTCAAAGAACAATCCGCTCTTCGTCGGCGATCCCGGTGTTGGCAAGACCGCCATTGCCGAAGGGCTGGCCCGGAAGATCATCCGCGGCGAGGTGCCCGAGGTCTTGAAGTCAGCGACGATCTTCTCGCTCGACATGGGCACGCTGCTCGCGGGAACGCGCTATCGCGGCGATTTCGAGGAACGGCTCAAGGCCGTGATGAAGGAGATCGAGGCTTACCCGGGCGCGATCCTGTTCATCGACGAGATCCACACTGTCATCGGCGCCGGCGCGACCTCCGGTGGCGCGATGGATGCCTCGAACCTGCTGAAGCCAGCGCTACAGGCCGGCACGGTGCGTTGCATCGGCTCGACGACCTACAAGGAGTATCGCCAGCACTTCGAGAAGGATCGCGCGCTCGTCCGTCGCTTCCAGAAGATCGACGTCAAGGAACCGACGATTGACGACACGATCGAGATCATGAAGGGCCTCAAGCCCTACTTCGAGGAGTTCCACAAGCTCAAGTACACCAATCAGGCGATCAAGGCCGCGGTGGAGCTGTCGGCCAAGTACATCCATGACCGCAAGCTCCCGGACAAAGCGATCGACGTGATCGACGAGACGGGCGCCTCGCAGATGCTGGTGCCCGAAGGCAAGCGTAAGAAGAAGATCACCGTGAAGGAGGTCGAGGAGACGGTCGCCACCATGGCCCGGATCCCGCCGAAGACCGTGTCCAAGTCGGACGCGGAGGTCATGGCGAATCTGGAAAAGGACCTGAAGCGCCTCGTTTTCGGCCAGGACGCTGCGATCACGGCGCTATCGTCGGCGATCAAGCTGTCGCGGGCGGGACTGCGCGAGCCTGAGAAGCCGATCGGCTGCTACCTGTTCTCGGGGCCGACCGGCGTCGGCAAGACCGAGGTCGCCAAGCAGCTCGCCGCGTTGATGGGCATCGAACTTCTGCGCTTCGACATGTCGGAATACATGGAGAAGCACACCGTCTCGCGGCTGATCGGTGCGCCTCCGGGGTATGTCGGGTTCGACCAGGGCGGCCTGCTGACGGATGGCATCGACCAGCATCCGCACTCGGTGCTCCTGCTCGATGAGATCGAGAAGGCACATCCGGACCTGTTCAACATTCTGTTGCAGGTGATGGACCACGGCAAGCTGACCGATCACAACGGCAAGCAGGTGGACTTCCGGAATGTCATCCTGATCATGACGACGAACGCAGGCGCGGCCGACATGGCAAGGGCAGCGATCGGGTTCAATCGTGCCAAGCGCGAGGGTGACGACGAGGAGGCGATCAACCGGCTATTCACGCCGGAGTTCCGCAACCGCCTCGATGCCGTGGTGCCGTTCTCGGCGCTGCCGCCGGAAGTGATCACGAAGGTGGTCGAGAAGTTCGTGTTCCAGCTCGAGGCGCAGCTTGCCGATCGGGGTGTTACCATCGAGCTCGGCGAGGATGCCACCAGGTGGCTCGCGGAGAAGGGCTATGACCCCAAGTTCGGCGCCCGCCCGCTCGCCCGGGTGATCCAGGAGCACATCAAGAAGCCGCTCGCCGAGCAGCTTCTGTTCGGCAGCCTGATTAACGGCGGAACGGTCCGCATCAAGGTCGAAGGCGAAGGCGAGGACAAGAAGATCGGCTTCGAGTACCTGCCCGCCGAGCCCGGCAAGAAGCCGCGTGCCCAGCTCGAGGAGGAGCAGGAGGACGACGACGTCGAAGAGGCTCCCGGCGGCGGCGATGCTCTTGTCGGCGCCGGACCGAAGAAGGCGTTGCCCGGACCCAAGGGTGAGGGTGGCGCCGGTGGACGCCCGACGGGCGCCGTCCCGTCGATCCCGCGCCGGAAGAAGGACGAGTAGCCGCAAGCCTTGTTTCCACCGACCGTGTTTCTGCCCGCGCCATTCCGGTGGCGCGGGTTTCTCATGAGGGGCGGCACTCTCCCGGCGCGGGGCTGTCGCAAGGGCTGATGCGGCTACAGATCTTCTCCGACGTCCATGTCGACGTGTACCCCGCCTTCACACCCCACCTCGTGGACGGCGTCGATGCCGTGGTGGTGGCCGGTGACGTCTGCGAGGGCATCGAGGACGCCATGCGCTGGCTGCGCGCAGGGCTGGGTGATCGCATCCCGATCGTGCTCGTCGCCGGAAACCACGAGTATTTCGCGCGGCTGCGTCCGCAGGAGCGTCTGCTCGGCGCACGCACCGCCCCTACCCATGCCATCAATTTTCTGGACGATACGTCGGTGACGATCGGCGGCGTGCGCTTCGTCGGCTCCACGCTCTGGGCCGACTACGAGTTGTATGGCGCTGACCGTCGCGACGAAATGATCGAAGTGGCCCGTCGCCGGATGAAAGACCATCGCCGCATTCTGGAGGAACCCGGCCGGTTCATCACGCCCGAGGAGTCGCTCGCGCTCCACCGGATGGCGCGCGGCTTCATCGACGGCTGCCTCGCGATCCCGCATGAAGGACCGACCGTGGTCGTCACGCACAACGCACCGCACCCCTCGAGCCTTGCCGAAAAGCACCGGCCCAACTTGGCGTCGGCGGCCTTCATTTCGGATCTCTCCGCAGTGATCGAGCGCCATCGGCCCGCTCTCTGGGTACACGGGCATACGCACGTCAGCCTGGACTACCGCGTGGGCCCGACGCGCATCGTCTGCAATCCGCACGGCTACGGCGACGAGAACCCCGAGTTCGACCCCGGACTGGTCGTGCAGGTGTGACAATGCATCCGACAGACTACCGCACTGCTCCCTGCCTCTCTGCTCCGGCCTCAGGCCCCGGTTCCATAGATCCGCGCGCGTGAGCCGTCATTCGCCTCTGTCACTTCCGCCGCCTCACCGGCAACGGCGAGCCCATAAGGCGGCATGCCCGAGTAGATGGCCTCGTATCGCCCGGCGCTGACGAGGTAGGTCTCGTGCCAGATCCCGACATCGCCGCGCCGACCCTTCATGCGTCGATTGAATTCCACCCACGCCGACCAGTGCTTCTGGTTCGGATCGCGCGCATAGGCTTCCAGGTGCTCGAAGCTGCGCCAGTATTGGAGAAAGTTGAGCATCCCTAGTCGCTCGAAATGCAGAAGGCCGGACTCGGGCCCTTTCGCCTTCAGCTCCTTCAGCATAGGCGACATGGCCATCAGCGGCTGCCAGAAGCTGGCTGGATTCCATGGCTTGTTGATGCGCAAGCCAATGAGAAAAACGACGAAATCGCCCTCGATATGCGCAGTGACCCGTTTTTGAAGTACACCTGAGGACATCGCGATCTCCACGTATCAGCGCTGAAAGTCCCAGCTAAGTGAGAATATTCACTCGCCGCAATCGCGCCGATCGACTCCGACAGGGGCAAGTGCGCTGCATTCCTCTCAGGCCCCGTTCAGCGCCGCCCGCAGTCTCTCCGCTGCTGCTGCGAGCACCTCGGGCTTCTCCATCGTCGCGGTGTGGGGGCCGAGCTTCACGCCGTTCCAGCGGGGGAGGACGTGATAGTGCAGGTGAAACACCACCTGACCGCCGGCCGGCTCGTTGAACTGCTGGATGGTGATGCCGTCCGCTTTCAAAGCCTTGATCTGGGCGCGTGCGATCCGTTGCACAGTCGACATGCAGGCCGCGAGTTGCGCTGGCGTCGCGTCGAGCGTGTTGCGCGCCGGGGTCTTCGGAATCACCAACGCATGCCCCTCGCACCTGGGCATGATGTCCATGAAAGCCAGCGTTTCGGCGTCCTCGTAAACCTTATGGGCCGGCAATTCGCCTCGGAGGATCCTGGCGAACACATTGCTGTCATCGTAGGCCATCAGGCGCTCCTGTTTGCGGATCTCTGGCTGCTGTTAACGACCGGGCGACGCGAGCGTCAAGACAGGGGCTTTAAGATCCAGGCAACCATGTTCGCTTACCTTGGCGCCATGGACAGTCTGCTGCCAGAACCCGCCAACGACGACTTCCGCCCCGCGCCGGGCGACGCGGTGGCGGCCTATTTCGCCACCCGCGGCTGGCGCCGTGTGCTGACGGCCGGCGCCTCGTGCCTCGCGGTTCTCGTGCTCACATTGACCCTGGCGCATGGCGTCCAGGCGAACCGGCCCCTGCCAGACCATGCGAACCTCTCGTCCAGCGACTGAGGACCACGGCCTTACCGGCCGCGTGCCGCCGCTACCGCGCCGCCGATCGCCTTGAAGACGCAGAAAAGAACCAGCTCGATCGCTGCCGTGAGCAGCAGCAGGAACAGCGAACGCTGGCCCAGATCGTCGGTGATGGCGCCGCGGATCTTGAACTTCACGTCGTCGGGAAAGTAGGTCTCGACCAGCGCGTAGAGCCCGTTCGTGACCGGCAGCAGCTTCGAATAGAACCAGCCGAGCCATTCGAGGCGGAAAGCATGCAGATAGGCGTAAATTACCCAGACCAGGACTATGGTCAGGAATAGCAGCAGCACCTTGGTGAGCAGCTGCGCCAGGAATGACGGCTTGCGATAGCCGTAGACGACGTCGGACATGCTTTGCCTCCCCTCGGTGGCCGAGCATGGCCTACCCGTCCCGTAGGACCCTGCGCTTGCCACCGAAGTGTGACCAAGGCACGGCAGATGCACCCCGACCGGGCGAGTTACACTGATCGCTCATAGACGATGATCGGTTGCACGGGGCCGGCGATGCGGCCGAGTTCAGCGAAGCCCCAGTGTGCCATGAGCCTGTGCGATCGCGCGTCCGCCGCGTCAACGGCACTCACTATGGCGAACGTGACACCATCGGAGAGGCCGTGCTGGACGGCGGCGTCCACCGCCTCGGCGGCAAAGCCTTGGCCCCAGTGTTCGGGACCGAGGGCGATGGCAAGCTCGCGGCTCCGCCAGCCGATCGCACGGAGGGCGAGCGTGGCCGTCGAGGGCGGCTTGAGCCCGACCAAGCCGATCGGGGCATCACCCCCAATGGAAATCCGCCAATAGCACGTGCCAGACGCTGGATCGCAGCTCTCCGCGATCCAGCCTGCGACGGTCGCCCGCGGGACCAAGGTGGCGTCACTGAGATAGCGGCGCACTTCGGGCGAGTGGAGAAGCCGGGTCAGCGCCGGCTCGTCGTTCAGGGTAACGGGCACTAGGTTCAGGCGGGCGGTCCGGATGGCGCTCATGTGGTGCCTCCTCCCGGACCGGCCGTCATGGCTCTACCGTTCGAATTTCTTGAACTTGATGCGGTGCGGCTCGACGGCGGCGTCGCCGAGGCGGCGCTTCTTGTCCGCCTCGTAATCCTCGAAGTTGCCTTCGAACCACTCGACGTGGCTGTCGCCCTCGAAGGCGAGAATGTGCGTCGCGAGACGGTCGAGGAAGAAGCGGTCATGCGAAATGACCACGGCGCAGCCCGGGAAATCCTCGAGAGCCGCTTCCAGCGACGACAGCGTCTCGGTGTCGAGGTCGTTAGTCGGCTCGTCGAGGAGGAGGACGTTGCCGCCCTCTTTCAGCATCTTGGCGAGATGCACGCGATTGCGCTCACCGCCCGAGAGCAGGCCAACCTTTTTCTGCTGGTCGGCGCCCTTGAAGTTGAACCAGCCGCAATAAGCGCGGGAGTTGATCTCGCGCTTGTCGGAAAGCTTCATCATGTCGAGGCCGCCGGAGATCTCCTCCCAGACGGTTTTCTTGTCGTCGAGGTGGGCTCGGGACTGGTCGACGTAGGAGAGCTTCACCGTCGAGCCGAACTTGATCTCGCCCTTGTCCGGCTTCTCCTGGCCCGTGAGCATGCGGAAGAGGGTCGTCTTGCCGGCGCCGTTCGGGCCAATGATGCCCACGATACCGCCGGGCGGCAGCTTGAACGTCAGGTTGTCGATCAGCAGCCGGTCGCCGAAGCCCTTGCTCAGCCCCTCGACCTCGATCACCTGCTCGCCAAGACGGGGGCCGCGGGAGATCTGAATCTGCGCCTTGCCGACTTCGTCGCGACCGGCCTCTTCCTGCAGCTTCTCGAAGGCGGTGATACGGGCCTTGCTCTTGGCTTGACGAGCCTTCGGCGACGAGCGGATCCACTCGAGCTCACGCTTCAAGGTCTTGGCCTTCGATTCCTCGGCGCCCTTCTCCGATTCCTCGCGCTTGGCTTTCTGCTCGAGCCAGGACGAGTAGTTGCCTTTCCACGGCACGCCCGAGCCACGGTCGAGTTCCAGCGTCCATTCGGTGATGGTGTCGAGGAAGTAGCGGTCGTGGGTCACCAGGATGACGCAGCCCGTGTACTCCTTGAGGAAATTCTGCAACCAGGCAACCGACTCGGCGTCGAGATGGTTGGTCGGCTCGTCGAGGAGCAGGATGTCGGGTTTCGAAAGCAGGAGCCGGCAGAGCGCCACGCGCCGCTTCTCGCCGCCCGACAGCTTGGTCACGTCGGCGTCGCCCGGTGGGCAGCGCAGCGCATCGAGCGCCACCTCGACCTGAGAGTCGAGATCCCAAAGATTGTGGGCGTCGATCTCGTCCTGGAGGCGCGCCATCTCGTCGGCGGTCTCGTCGGAGTAGTTGGCGGCGATCTCGTTGTAGCGGTCGAGCAGCGCCTTCTTCTCGGCGACGCCCTCCATGGCATTGCCGAGCACGTCCTTTTCGGGGTCGAGCTCTGGCTCCTGCGCCAGGTAGCCGACCTTGATGCCGTCGGCCGGCCGTGCCTCGCCGAGGAAATCATCGGTCTCGCCGGCCATGATCTTCAAGAGCGTCGACTTGCCGGAGCCGTTCAAGCCCACGACGCCGATCTTGGCGCCGGGGTAGAAAGAGAGGTTGATGTCCTTGAGCACCTGCTTGCCGCCCGGGTAGGCCTTGGAAAGCTTGTGCATGTGATAGACGAATTGCGGGTTCGCCATGGGGCGCACTCCTTGGGACTGCCATCCATTCGGGATTGCGTGCCTTCTAGCCGATCCCCGTCGCCGGCTCAATCGGTGCTTGGACGAACGCCGCATTCCCTCACGTCTGCGTCACGTCATGGAGACCGGAATGCTCCCCTCACGGCCAACTGAAACCAACCACCACCGCGAGCTGGGCCGTTGCGCCATATCGGGCCGCCAGTTGCCGCGGCGGGATCTGGTGGCACTCGATTCTGTCCGCCCTACGCTGTTCGACCGCATGCGACGCGACCACCCCGACCTTGCGACGGATGCCCTCGTGGCCCTTGATGAGGTGTCGCGTTACCGAGCACGGTACGTCGAGGAGCTGCTCACGGCGGAAATGGGCGAGCTTTCCGATCTCGAGCGCAAGGTTGCGGCAAGCCTCGCCACGAATGCGATGCTGGCCGAGAACATTGAGGAGACCTACGCGGAGAAACGGACGTTTGGTGAGAGACTGTCTGATCAGCTGGCGTCGTTCGGCGGTAGCTGGCGGTTCATTCTCGCCTTCGGCGCCGTGCTCGCGGCATGGATCGCGCTCAATGTGTTGCGGGGGCCCGGCGCGTTCGATCCGTTCCCGTTCATCCTGTTGAACCTCGTGCTTTCGTGCCTCGCCGCCCTTCAGGCCCCTGTCATCATGATGAGCCAGCGGCGGCAGGAGGAAAAAGACCGCCTGCGGTCACGCAACGACTATCAGGTCAACCTCAAGGCCGAGCTTGAGATCCGCCACCTGCACGAGAAGGTCGATCATCTGCTGAGCCGCCAGTGGCAGCGCCTGATGGATATCCAGCAACTGCAGCTCGATATCCTGCAGGAGAGGAGACGGTGAATTTCTGCGCGCCTGATGGTACACGGAGAGAGCGCCGGACGCGGGTGATGGGCTGGTGCTTCAACGAGGTGGCGGGTGGCTACGACCGCGCAAAACCGTGAACAGACGCACGGCCAGAGGCGTTGCCCAAAGAGTTGCAGCTCGAACGCCAGAAATGGCATCGGAGGCCCCATGTCAGCCCCCCACTTCATCTACTTCGCCGACCCGATGTGCTCGTGGTGCTATGGCTTCTCGCCCGTGATCCAGCAGATCGCCACTCACTTCGAAGGCCGACTGCCCGTCCGCCTCGTCATGGGCGGCCTTCGTGCCGGCAACCGCGAGCCGATGCGAGAGAAGGATCGCAACTACATCCGCAGTGCCTGGAAAGCGGTGAACGAGGCTTCGGGCCAGCCGTTCGACGAGGCCTTTTTCGAACGGGAG
>JALHMC010000054.1 GCA_022844225.1 Hyphomicrobiaceae bacterium
CGGGCGGCGGTCGACAGATCACGGATGTCCTCGGCAAGCAGAACACCGACATCCTCGGTGATCTCGGCAGCATCTTTGGTGGCGCGAAGCAAACCGATATCGCGAAATCCGGCACCGACACCCTGCGCGACCTGCTCGGCGGCAATGCCGTATCGGGACTGACCAGCGCCGTCGGCAAGTTCGCCGGCATCGGCGATGCGCCCGTGCAGAGCCTAGTTGGCATGTTGGCGCCTGTCGCGCTCGGCACCCTCGCCAAGCAGCAGAAGGAGTCGGGGCTCGACGCCGACGGCCTGACCAATCTCTTGATGAGCCAGCGCGCGAACATCCAGGCCGCCATGCCGAGCGGATTCTCCGATCTGCTCAAGGGGACAGGACTGCTGGATGGCCTGGCTGCGCCGAAGGTCGCGGCGCCCATGCCGCAGATCATGCCGACGCCGCAGGCCCAGCCGGCCGGCGGATTGGGCATGTGGCCGAAAGTTGCGGCTGCAGCGCTCCTGGCCGTTCTCGCATGGTATTATTATAGCGAGCAGCGCCCGGCGACGGTCTCGCTGCCGCCCGCGCCTCAGATCACGGTGGCGGGGCAGAACATCGGTAGCCAACTCGGCTCAGTGGCGGAAGGCCTGCGTGGTACGCTCATCGGCCTGAAGGACGAAGCGTCCGCGAAAGCAGCGCTGCCACGCCTGCAGGAGATGTCGCAGCAGCTCGGCAGCGTCCGTGACAATGCGGCTAAGCTGCCACCGGATGCCCGCAAGACGCTGGCGACCTACGCCGCGCAACTGCTCCCGCTGTTGCGCCCGCTGATCGACAAGGCCTTGGCGGGCTCTGGCGTCAGCCCAGTTGTGAAGCCGGTGCTCGACCAGATCCTCAATCGGATCGAGGCAATGGCAAAGGCCTGACGGCCTGCGGCATCACGCAAAAGCATCGATCCTCCGCGCGACTTGAGCACAAGGTCGATCGCGGAGGCTCGGCTAAACGGGGATGCGACCCGGTGAGATCCCGGGTTGCAGTTTCGAAGCCACACCTGAGGGGCAAAATACTCGCCAGCCGGTCGCACGGCTTGCCCCGACACCTCGAAGCAAGTCAGCGTTTTTCCGTTCGCACATCTTTGCAGATTCGCGATTCGGAAAGGCTTGCCCATGCTCAAGAGAGCGCCTGCAGCGCTGCTCGCCATCGCGATGCCGGTCATGGTGTCGCTCGCGACCCCGGTTTCCGCCGCTGATTGCCCCGGCAATCCGAATGCCCTTGGGGTGTCTCGCGTCGTCGAGATCGACACCACCGGCGGCCCCGGCTTCGGCTTCGAGCACTTCAAGGACCACGATTTCCTCCGCGACAAGGAGGTCGTCCTCACCTTCGACGACGGCCCCTGGCCCGGCAACACGCCGCAAGTGCTGAAGGCACTCGCCGATCATTGCGCAAAGGCCATGTTCTTCGTCATCGGCAAGCATGCCATGTGGCACCCGGATATCCTCCGGCAGGTCGCCGCGGCCGGTCACACGGTGGCGACGCACACGTTCTCGCACCAAGCCCTGTCGAACAAGAAGCTCGATGAGGCGCAACGCAAGGCTGAGATCGAGATGGGGATCAGCGCGGTCCGCCGCAGCCTCGGCGATCAGGCCGATAAGCTGAGCTCCTTCTTCCGGTTCCCGGCCCTGCAGCATCCGACCGACATGATGACCTACGTCGGCGAGCGCAACATCGGCGTCTGGTCGACCGACATCGACAGCTTCGACTTCAAACTCAAGGGGACGAGCAAGCTCGTGCCGTCTTTGATGAAAAAGATCGAGAAGCATGGCAAGGGCATCGTGCTGATGCACGATTTCCAGAAGAACACGGCTGAGGCGGCGTCCGACCTGCTCGCCCAGCTCAAGGCCGGCGGCTACAAGCTCGTGCACGTGAAATCGAAAAGCACGGTCAAGTCGATCGCCGAATACGACGCCCAGGTTGCGCTGCAGGTGAAGGGGCCGGTGAGCGCCAATGCGCGCCCGACGTCGAGCGTCGTCAAAACGATCAGCGAGGCGAGTAAATAGCTTCGTTCCCGTCTTCGTAAACAAGCCGATTGCCAGAACGACAGGCGGCCCTCGGGCCGCCTGTCGTCGTTGTGACATGGTGCCGTGCTTGAGTAGTTCTACGGCCCGGCGCTACAGTAAGCTCAAGTGAGAGTGTGCGTCTGAATGCGCGGGGCCCATAGGATGCAAGAACAGCGGGAAACAGCCGCGGCGGCCGAGGCGCAAGTCGGAAGAGCTGCGCCGAGCTATGGGGCGCACTTTGTTCCCAAACTGGTCATCGCACTGCGGGAAGGTTACTCGGCTGGTCATCTGTCCAGCGACCTTCTCGCCGGACTGACGGTCGCCATCCTCGCCCTCCCCCTGTCCATGGCGATCGCCATCGGCGCCGGCACTACGCCCGATCGCGGGCTCATCACCTCGGTTGTGGCAGGGTTCTTCATCTCCGCGCTCGGTGGCAGCCGCTTCCAGGTCGGCGGGCCAGCCGCGGCTTTCATCGTCATCATCGCCAACATCGTCCATGTTCATGGCATCGGCGGCCTTATGACGGCGACGTTTCTCGCCGGCTTCATGCTGGTAGCCGCAGCACTCCTCAAGCTCGGCACCTACATCAAGTACATTCCCGGCCCCGTCATTCTGGGCTTCACCAGCGGCATCGGCATCATCATCGCCGTCGGCCAGCTCAAGGATTTCCTCGGCTTCACGGGCGACGTGCCGGCAGAGTTCCTGCACAAGTTGACCGCGCTCTGGCAGATCAAGAATACGTTCAATGCCTCGGCGCTGCTCGTGGGCCTCGTGACGCTCGTCATTATCTCCGTAACCAAGATGTTGCGGCCAAGTTGGCCCGGATTGCTGTTCGCCGTGGTCATCGCATCCGGCCTCGCCTGGGGGCTCGGATTGCCGGTGGACACTATCGGCTCGCGCTTCGGCGGCATTCCGAGCGCGTTGCCCATGCCGCAGCTGCCCGACCTGTCGCCCGCCATGATCAGCGCCGTACTGCCGTCGGCCTTCACGATCGCCTTCCTCGTCGGTGTGGAATCGCTGCTCTCGGCCGTTGCCGCCGATGCAAAGACGGGCGGCCGCCATCGTTCGAACGCCGAGGTCATGGGTCAAGGCATCGCCAACATCGCTTCACCACTGTTCGGCGGCCTCCCCGCGACTGGGGTCATCGCCCGCACGGGCACCAATATCTCGGCCGGCGCCAAGACGCCGCTGTCCGGCGTCATGCACGCGGTTTTCGTGCTTCTCTTCATGCTGCTGGCCGCGCCACTGGCCTCCTACCTGGCACTTCCGTGCTTGGCCGCAGTGCTGCTAAACGTCTCTTGGCGCCTGATCGACTACAAAGAAGTCTCGCACTTCGTCGCGCGCGCGCCGTTCGACGACAGGCTGGTGCTGTTGGCAACGCTCGTGCTGACCGTGATCGTCGACCTCAACGTCGCGATCGGTGTCGGTTTCGGGCTCGCCTGCATGCTCTTCATGCATCGCATGTCGGAAGCGTCCATTGCCGGGCTGGGCACGTCGACACGTCTAAACGACGATACCGACGACGTTGAGAAGCCCCGCTCGGTGCTGACCGAGATGAAATTGCCCGATGGCATCCAGGTCCTGTCGTTGCGCGGCCCTCTCTTCTTCGGCGGCGCCAGCTCGCTGATCGATACGTTGAGGTCCGGCAACATCTACCCGAAGGTGCTCATCGTCCGAATGCGCGACGTGCCTCTGGTGGACGCCACCGCCCTCTCGGCACTGGAAGACCTCGCAACCGATCTCGGCAAGCACGGCGGCCGTTTGGTCATTGCCGGGTTGCAGAAGCAGCCCCGCGAGGCCCTGCACCGGATGGGCCTGCTGAAGCGTCACAAGGTCGTCGTCGCCTCGAACGGGTACATCGCGCTGGAGAAGGCGAAGGCGCTGTTGGGCGGTCCAGCCATCTGAGAGTGTGAACCTCCCTTCTGACCCCCTTCTTTCGACCTCACGGAGATGCTATCTCCCGCGGATGACCGACACAGCGCTCATTCGCAACTTCTCCATCATCGCCCACATCGACCACGGCAAGTCGACCTTGTCCGACCGGCTGATCCAGCTGTGCGGCAACGTCTCGGACCGGGAGATGTCGGAGCAGATCCTCGATTCCATGGATATCGAGAAGGAGCGCGGCATCACCATCAAGGCGCAGACCGTGCGCCTCGACTACAAGGCGAAAGACGGAAAAACCTATCAGCTCAACCTGATGGACACGCCCGGCCACGTCGATTTCGCCTACGAGGTGTCGCGTTCACTCGCCGCCTGCGAGGGCGCCGTCCTGGTGGTCGACGCCTCCCAGGGCGTGGAAGCCCAGACCCTCGCCAACGTTTATCAGGCTCTCGACAACAACCTCGAGATCCTCCCGGTCCTCAACAAGGTGGACCTCCCGGCGGCCGACGTGGATCGGGTCAAGGCCCAGATCGAGGACGTCATCGGCCTCGACGCGTCGGGCGCCATCGGCGTCTCGGCCAAAACGGGTATGAACGTCGAGCAAGTGCTGGAGGCGATCGTCGAGCGCCTGCCGCCGCCCGTGGGCGAGCGCGACAAGCCCCTGAAGGCCATGTTGATCGACAGCTGGTACGACGCATACCTCGGCGTGGTCGTTCTCGTCCGCGTCAAGGAAGGCGTCATGAAGAAGGGCCAGCGCGTCAAGATGATGGCGACCGGCGGCTCCTACGGCATCGATCGGGTCGGCATCTTCCGGCCGAAGCAGGAGACCGTCGACGAGCTCGGCCCCGGCGAGGTCGGCTTCTTCACCGCCGCCATCAAGCAGGTCGCGGACACCCGCGTCGGCGATACCGTCACGGATGAAAAGAACCCGACCGCCGCGGCACTGCCCGGCTTCAAACCCGCGCAGCCTGTGGTCTTCTGCGGCCTCTTCCCCGTCGACGCCGCCGACTTCGAGGACCTTCGCGAGGCCATGGGTCGTCTCCGCCTCAACGACGCGAGTTTCTCCTACGAGATGGAAACGAGCGCGGCCCTCGGGCAGGGCTTCCGTTGCGGCTTCCTCGGCCTACTGCACCTCGAAATCATCACCGAGCGCCTGGAGCGCGAGTTCGACCTCGACCTGATCACGACGGCGCCATCCGTCATCTATCACCTGCATATGACCGACGGCACGGTGCAGGAGATGCACAACCCGGCCGACATGCCGGAGACCATGCGCATCGACCACATCGAAGAGCCGTGGATCGAGGCAACGATCCTCGTGCCTGACGAGTACCTGGGCTCGGTGCTGAAGCTTTGCCAGGACCGGCGCGGCCGTCAAAAGAACCTCACCTATGCCGGCAGCCGCGCGATGCTGGTTTACGATCTGCCGCTCAACGAGGTCGTCTTCGACTTCTACGACCGCCTGAAATCGGTCAGCCGTGGCTATGCCTCGTTCGACTATCACATCAAGGGCTACGAGGAGGGCGACCTCGTAAAGCTGTCGGTCCTGGTCAATGCCGAGCCCGTCGATGCGCTGTCCATCGTCGTGCACAGGTCGCGGTCCGAGCAGCGTGGCCGCGCCATGTGCGAAAAGCTCAAGGAGCTGATCCCGCAGCACCTGTTCAAGATCCCGATCCAGGCGGCGATCGGCGCCAAGGTGATTGCTCGCGAGACGATCAGTGCGCTTCGCAAAGACGTGATTGCCAAGTGCTACGGCGGCGACATTTCGCGCAAGCGCAAGCTCCTCGACAAGCAGAAGAAGGGCAAAAAGAAGATGCGCGAGTTCGGCTCCGTGGAAATCCCGCAGGAGGCGTTCATCGCCGCTCTGAAGATGGACGAGAACTGACAGTCGAGCATTGGGTGGCGGAGATTTGAACGACGTAAACTTTGTTTGTCATCGATTCTGCTGTAGTTTTCGTCTGATTGCGATGCCGGTGCGCGTGCGAAAAGCGTAATCGGCTCGAGCGGAGGCACAGTTATGCGGTGGATTTCAGCTCTGCTGGCGAGCGCCCTGCTGACATCGACGGCGTCGGCCCAGTCGATTGCGCCGAATTTTCAATCGGGCATGCCATCGGTGGTCAGCGCCCCCCTTCCCGCGCTTCCTCAGGCGACCGCTGAAACGCGAGGGCTTTCGATCCCGACGGCGACGGTCATGGCTCCCGAGGCGCCCACTGTCGCGCCCCGTTCGACGGCTGCAGAGCAATTGACGGCGCCCAAGGTAACGGCGCCGCGCGAGACCAACACCCGAATTGCGCGCCCGGCTCATAATGCAAGACCGGAACAACCTCGTGAGATCCAGAGGCAATCCGAAGCCCGCCGGACGCATCCGTCGAACGCGCGCAGCCTCGGTCGCTTCTGGCCGCCAGTGTTCTGATCGCGAAGCAACCCCATTTGAAATGAAAAAACCCGGCGCGATCGCTCGTCGCCGGGTTTCTCATGTGGCTGTTCGGATCGGTCTCCGCAGAGCAGTCGAATTGCCCTGCGGAGAAAACGTCGATCTTATTTCATCGGCTCGTGATGAGCCTCCGCATAACCGCCCCGATTGCCGAAGCGATAGTTGATCCCGATGCGAGCGATGTTGCCGGAGGTCTCGATATCGGCCGTGGCATTGGGCTCCTGCAGCAGGAAATTTTTGGAGCCAAGGTCATAGTAGAGCCACTCGCCGCGAGCCGACCAGCGGTCGTCGATAGCGAACTCGATACCGCCACCCACCGCCACCCCCGTCTGCGTCGCCGTGGGGTTCAGCAGGTTGTTGAAGCTGTAAAGCTCTGACTGCCCGCCATGGTTGTTCTGAGCTTTCGCACCCACCTCGCCGAACGCGAGACCCGCTTTGATGTAGTAGAGCGTCCGCCCGTCGGCGAAGCCGAGTCGGCCTGTCAGGAAGCCGATATTGTCGACCTGGGCGACACACGAGAAGACGTTGTCAGCTCCGCAAGCGGGCCCGGATACGCCACCTTCGGCATTCGTCCAGTTGTAGTCGGCTTCGATGCCGAGCACGGCATGCCCGAACTGCACGTCGTAGCCGATCTGCCCGCCGACGAGATAGCCTCTATAGTCAGGCGTCACGAGTGAGCTGCCAGGTCCGAAGTCCCACTCCTGCTGACCCCAAGTGCCACCAGAGCTGAAGCCGACGTAGGGTCCAGTCCAGTTGTAGTGGGAGGCCGTCGCTCCGCCGCCATCCTTGAGGCTGCCGGCAGCATCTCTCGGCTCGAACTGATAGCGCAGACCTGCGTTGACCGAGAGGCCTTCGAAGTTGTCACCGAACCGATAGTCGCCGCGCACGTAGCCCAGCCACCCCGTGTTCAAGAGCACGCCGGCTAAGCCGGCACCGACGTGTCCGATCGTTCCTACTCGATCTGTCTTCGTGGTCGCGTCCATCGGCACGTTACCAATCAGGAACGAGCCGGCTGCCCCATCCGTCACAGTCGTGGTCACGCTGTCTCCGAATTCATGGAAGACACTGACGGTGCCGAATGGCTGCCATGCCATCGTCTGCGTTACGATTGTGGTTCCGAAGCGCAAACTCGCTCGCGCAAGTGCGCTATTGATGCTGCCAATTTCAACTGTCCCGGGAAAACCGGGAGATGGCGTAACGTTGAACGGCAAGTCGATCGCCCCGGCCACATCGAGCCGGTCGACGTCCGTTCGGGACAACACGATACCGGCCGACGGCTCCAGGAACCAGCTGTCCTTGAGGTCAAACCGGTAGCTCGTATTCGCGAGCAAAGCAGCGCCGCGCGCCGTGAGCGGATGATTGAACAGCGAGTTGTCGACGTCGTTGAGTTGGAGGCTGTAGTAGTCGCCGCGCAGCTGGGCGTCGAACGAGAAGTTGCCTTTGCTCAAGGCAAGATACACGCCCGCGAACGGCACCTGGCTTTCACCAGTGAATGTTCCGACGTTAGCCGTTTTGTCCTTTGCGTCCACCTCGACATAGCCGGCGGTGAAGCCCCACTGGAAGTTTGCGCCGTTGTTGAACCGGAACCGCCCGATGTCAACGCCGGCCTGGGTGCCGATGTAGTCGAGCTTTGTCGTCGATCGGCAATCGTAGGGATCGGCCGCAACCCCAAAGACGCTGCCCGTGGTACGGCTATCGGCCTGCACCTCATCTGTTCCGGCAACAATTCGCGACCATCGACCGCCGCCTTCGACATTCTCTTGTGTCCCACCCGGAGACGCCGCGAATGCCGTTGATTGGGCGAGAGACGAAGTATTGACCGCGTTGATGGTCGCAATGATCGAGCTGATCGCGACGCCGGAAGCGAGGGGCACCAGGTCCAGATTGCTGGCACCCAGGCCGGGACGCGAGCAATCCGCCAGCACCCCACTCGCAGTCGCCACGAGCATCACCCCGCCCATGGCGCCACGAAGAGCCGCCTTCTGCATACGCATCCGCCTACCGCGAGACATTCTGCGCGTCGCACCAATGAGCTGCCCCACCATCGGTTCGGCCTCCACCATGCCCAGCAGGAATTTTTCATAACTTTCAGGTGGACAAATCGTGATTCGACGCAGCGTGTCCACGACGGCCGGAGACCGGGTGGACCCATTATCCGCCGAAAGCGCACACTATGCTGCAACCTGGTCACATAATTGCGCGCCAAGGATGCAGCAAATATAGCAAAACTACTTAAAATAGCAGAACGAGCATGGCGATGCGGATTCGCAACCACCGCCGCCTCACCTGCTGTCGTGCGGCAATCCTGGCGCCGCCTCCCGAACGGCCGCAGTTCCCACATTCCACTCGTATCGGCGCACGATAATTGTGCTCGTCGGACGCGTTTTGATCGATCGCGTGCGTTGACCCGATCCATTTCCCCTGATTTGATCCGGAGAGATCGAGACGCAGCCGTCACGCGTTGGCGGCGCGACGTTCGATGTGGCTGGTCGCAATAGAAGCGCGCACCGTCTGGCGCTAGACAGCCTTCAACAAACGCGCCCGAAACGGGCCAGGGAGAGTGACGATGGACGATAAGAAGCTGAGCAAGCTGATCGGCGATGTCAAGCATGGCCGCCTGTCCCGCCGTAGGTTCCTGCAGCGCATGGCGGCCGTCGGGTTGGCCGCCCCGTTCGCCAATCAGCTACTGGCGTTGGGTGACGTGGCCATGGCTCAATCGCCGTTCCAGTACGCGCCCACGAAGGCCGGCGGCGGCGGTCCGCTGAAGCTGCTGTTTTGGCAGGCGCCCACTCTGCTTAATCCGCATTTCGCAGTCGGCACGAAGGACCAGAACGCCGCCCGCATCTTCTACGAGCCCCTCGCCGGCTGGGACCCCGACGGCAATCTGTTCCCGATCCTTGCGGCCGAGATCCCGACCCGAGAGAACGGGGGCCTCTCCGCCGATGGCCAGAGCGTCGTCTGGAAACTGAAGAAGGACGTCACCTGGCACGACGGCAAGCCGTTCACCGCCGACGACTGCGTCTTCAACTGGGAGTTCGCACGCGACCCCGGTACCGCTGCAACGACATCGGGCAGCTATAAAGACATCAAGGTCGAGAAGGTCGACAGCCATACGATCAAGGTCGTTTTTGCAAAGCCGACCCCCTTCTGGGCCGACGCGTTCGTCGGTGGTCGCGGAATGATCATCCCGAAGCACCTCTACGAGGCTTTCACCGGCGACAAGTCGCGCGAGGCCCCGGCCAATCTGAAGCCGGTCGGCACGGGTCCCTACAAGTTCGTCGACTTCAAACCCGGCGACAACGTGCGCGGCGAGCGCAACGACAAGTATCATCTGCCCAACCGCCCCTTCTTCGACACCATCGAGATGAAGGGCGGCGGTGATGCTGTGTCGGCAGCGCGTGCTGTGCTGCAGACCGGCGAGTTCGACCACGCCTGGAACATGCAGGTCGAAGATTCCGTCCTGAAAAATCTCGAAACGGGCGGCAAGGGGCGCGTCGTCATCACGCCCAGCGGCAACGTCGAGATGATCATTCTCAACAACACCGATCCTTGGACCGAGGTCGACGGCGAGCGCTCGAGCATCAAGACGAAGCACCCGTTCCTCACCGAGAAGCCTGTCCGCCAGGCGCTGGCGCTGCTCGTGGACAAGGACTCCGTCGAAAAGCACATCTACGGCCGCACAGGCCAGGCGACCGCCAACTTCGTCAACAATCCGGCGAAGTTCCGTTCGCCGAACACGAAGTACGAGTTCAACGTCGAGAAGGCCGCGAAGCTGCTCGAGGATGCTGGCTGGAAGAAGGGCCCGGATGGCATCCGCGCCAAGGACGGCAAGAAACTGAAACTGGTCTATCAGACCTCGACCAACGCACCGCGCCAGAAGAACCAGGCGATCGTCAAACAAGCCTGTCAGAAGGCCGGTATCGATGTCGAGCTGAAGTCCATCACGGCATCGGTCTTCTTCTCCTCCGACGTCGCCAATCCCGACACGTTCACCAAATTCTACACCGACATCGAAATGTACACGACGACCATGCCGCAGCCGGATCCCGAGGTCTTCCTGCACCAGTTCCTGTCGTGGGAGGCTGCCACCAAAGACAACAAATGGCAGGGCCGCAACATCTCGCGGTGGAAGAACGAGGAGTACGACAATACCCACAAGGCGGCCCAGAGCGAGCTGGATCCGGTCAAACGTGCCGCTTTGCTGATCAAGTGCAACGACCTCATCGTCAACGATCAGGCGGCGATCCCGGTGGTCTCCCGCCCGACCGTCAGCGCGACCTCGAACTCCATCGCGAACCTGATCAGCGGCTGGGATCTCGAACTCGGCTACCTCCACGATTGGCACCGCAAGGCATGAGCATTGTCACGCGCTGCCCCTTGCTGGTGGCCTGAGAAGGAGGCGCAATGGCCGATTACCTGCTGCGACGCCTCCTGATCGCGATTCCAAGCCTGCTAGGCATCAGCGCCGTGTTGTACACGGTGCTGGCGCTGGCACCTGGTGATCCGTTCCAGGAACTCGCGACGAACCCGAATGTGCCGCCCGAAGTACAGGAGGCGCTTCGTCGGAAGTTCGGTCTCGATGATCCGGTTTACGTCCGTTACGTCCGGTGGCTGACAGCGATGCTCCAGGGCGACTGGGGCTACTCGTTCGTAAGCCGGGTCGACGTCGACACGTTGATTCTGCAGCGACTACCGACCACGCTCATTGTGATCGGCTCGTCGCAGATCCTCGCGCTGTTGATCGCCTTGCCAGTCGGGATCTATGCAGCCACGCGCCCGTACTCGATCTTCGACCAGATCGCCAACACGTTGGCGTTCGTCGGCTTCTCTCTCCCGACCTTCTTCACGGGCCTGCTGCTGATCCTCGTCTTCTCGATCTGGCTCGACTGGCTGCCGTTCGTGTATCGCGCCGATATCGCGGCGACCGGCTGGCAGTTCTATTGGGAGCACATCAAGCAGTCGATCATGCCCGTCACGGTGCTGGGCCTCTTCCAGGGCGCCTCGCTCGTGCGTTATGTGCGCTCCGCCGTCCTCGACGTCATTCGTCTCGACTACGTGACGACCGCCCGATCGAAAGGGCTCGAGGAACGTGTCGTCATTCTCAAGCATGTCGTACGCAACGCCTTGATCCCGGTGGTGACCCTGATCGCGTTGCAGATGCCGGCCGTTTTCGGTGGCGCGATCGTGACCGAGCAGATCTTTCGCGTTCCCGGCATCGGCTCGCTGCTGATCTCATCGATGCTCGCCAACGACACACCGGTGATCATGGCTGTCACCTTCGTGTTCGCGTGCCTCGTCGTCCTCTTCAACCTGATCGCGGACATCCTCTATGGCTGGCTCGACCCACGCATCTCCTATTGTTGAGCCGGGCAAGCCCGCGCCCTCGGTGGAGCGGGCCTATTCGCCCCGCCGTGAGGCGTGGCGTCGGTTTCGCCGGCATCGTCTCGCGGTCGCCAGCTCCATAATCCTGGCGATCATGATCATCGGCATCGCGCTGGGGCCGATCATCTGGCCGGTCCCGATCAACGACATCGACTTCAGCGCTACGTTGCAGGGGCCCTCGCTGGCGCACCCCCTCGGCACCGACGACCTCGGTCAGGACTTGCTCGCCCGCATGCTCTACGGCGGACGCATCTCTCTGGCGGTCGGCCTCGCAGCGATGGCGGTCGCGGTGTTCGTCGGCGTGCTGGTCGGCGCCATTGCGGGCATGTCGCGTGGCTGGGTCGACGCCTTCCTGATGTGGTTGACCGATCTGTTCCTCTCGCTGCCGACGCTGCCGCTGTTGCTGCTCATCATCTATCTGTTCCGCGATCGACTGACGGCCACGTTCGGCCCCGAGGGCGGCGTCTTCATCCTCGTCGTCGCGGTCATCGGTGGGCTGCGCTGGATGCCGGTGGCACGCCTCGTGCGCGCTCAATTCCTGTCGCTGCGTGAGAAGGAATTCGTCGAGGCGGCGCGTGCCCTCGGCGCGTCCCCCACGCGTCAGGTCGTCCGCCACATCCTGCCGAACGCGCTCGGGCCCGTCATCGTCGCCGGCACCATCGACGTCGCCGCAGCCATCATCGCGGAATCGACGCTCTCGTTCCTCGGCCTCGGCTTCCCACCCGACATCCCGACCTGGGGCCGTCTGCTGTTCGACGCCAAGGACCATCTCGACATCGCACCGCACTGGGCACTCTTCCCCGGCGCCGCAATCTTCCTCGCCGTCCTCACCATCAATTTCATCGGCGACGGGCTCCGCGATGCGCTCGACCCGCGGCGGGTCCTGTGATGCGAAGCGAGCACGAAAGAGCCTCATGAGCGCGCCCCTCCTCGACATTCGCGGCCTGAAGACCCACTTCAACACCGACGACGGCTGGGTGCGCGCCGTCGACGGGGTCGACATCTCGATCGGCGCCGGAGAGACAGTCGGCATCGTCGGCGAATCCGGCTGCGGCAAGACCGTCACCGCCATGTCGGTTCTGAAGCTTCTGCCGATGCCGCCGGGCAAGATCGTGGAAGGCCAGATCCTCTGGCAGGGCCGCGATCTCGTGCCGCTCGGCAAGGACGCGATGAACGAGATCCGAGCCAAGGAAATCGCCATCGTTTTCCAGGAGCCGATGACGTCCCTCAACCCGGTCTACTCGGTCGGCGAGCAAATCGCCGAGGTGGTCCGCCGACACGAGAAGGTGGGCCGCAAGGCCTCGATGGACCGCGCCGCCGAGATGCTCTCGCTGGTGCAGATCCCGAACGCCACGGCCCGCGTCAACGATTACCCGCACCAGTTCTCGGGCGGCATGCGCCAACGCGTGATGATCGCCATGGCCCTCTCGCTCAATCCCAAGCTGCTCATTGCCGACGAGCCGACGACCGCCCTCGACGTGACCATCCAGGCACAGATCCTCGATTTGCTGGCCGACATGAAGGATCGGCTTGGCATGGCGGTGATGCTCATCACCCACGCCATGGGGGTCGTCGCCGAGGTGACTCAGCGCGTCGTGGTCATGTACGCCGGTAAGGTGGTGGAGGAGGCGCCGGTCCGCCAACTGTTCGCCAAGCCGATGCATCCCTACACACAAGGCCTGATCCGCTCCATTCCGCGGCTCGATCGCGCAGGAAAGGCGAAGGAGCGGCTGGAGGCGATACCAGGCACCGTGCCCAACATGCTGACGCCACCGCCCGGCTGCCGGTTCGCAGCGCGCTGCAAGTTCGCAACCGACAAGTGCCTCGCCGGCATCCCGCCTCTGCGCGAGGTCGAGCCCGGCCACAAGGTCGCCTGCGTGCTCTATTGAGCTCCGAGGAGAAGCCCAGCCCCATGAACGAGCCGCTGCTCAAGGTCACCGACCTGAAGAAACACTTCCCCATCAGGGGTGGTCTCTTGCAGCGCGAGGTCGGCCGCGTGCACGCCGTCGACGGCGTTACGTTCGAGGTCGAGAAGGGTGAAACACTGGGCTTGGTCGGCGAGTCGGGCTGCGGCAAGTCGACGACTGGGCGTTGCATCCTCCAGCTGATCACCCCGACGTCGGGGACGGTCACGTTCGAGGGCCGCGACGTGACGAAGGCCGGTGCCGATGAACTGCGTGCGCTTCGCCGCGACATGCAGATCATCTTCCAGGACCCGTTCGCCTCGCTCAACCCGCGCATGACGGTCGGAGCGATCATCGGCGAGGCTCTGATCATCCATAACCTGGCTAAGAGCCGCGAGGACCACGAGGCGCGCGTCGTCCATCTGCTGGAAACGGTCGGCCTCAGAGCCGATCATATGCGGCGCTTTCCGCACGAGTTCTCCGGCGGCCAGCGCCAACGCATCGGCATCGCCCGCGCGCTCGCCGTGGAGCCGAAGCTGATCATCTGCGACGAGCCGGTGTCGGCACTCGATGTCTCGATCCAGGCCCAGGTCATCAACCTGCTCGAGGATCTGCAGGCGAAGTTCGACCTCACGTACATCTTCATCGCCCACGATCTTTCGGTGGTGGAGCACATCTCCACGCGCGTTGCCGTGATGTACCTCGGCCGCATTGTCGAGATCGCACCGGCCGACGAACTCTATGCCCGGCCACTGCACCCCTACACCGAAGCGCTGTTGTCGGCCGTGCCGATCCCGGACCCCGAAATCAAGCGCAAGCGTATCAAGCTCGAAGGCGATGTGCCCAATCCGATCAAGCCGCCGACGGGATGCCATTTCCACACCCGCTGCCCGATCCGCCAGCTCCCCCGTTGCGCCACCGAGGTACCGAAGCTGGAACTCGGCGCCAACGGCCATTGGGTGTCGTGCCATTTCCGGAAGGCCTGACGTTAGATGGCACTTCCCTAATAGGATGAGCGCCTCGATTTGATTGTACGCAGAGAGCGTTGCCATCCGTCCAAAGCCGACACTGGGCGGAGCAACGTAGAGCAAATCGAGCGCACTTCCCACCGGGGGCATCAGAGACAACGATGTGTAGAGACGTCATCAATGCAAGTTTCTGATGAGTTTCCGATTGAATCCCAGACTTCGCCAAAAGACAAGATCGCTCTCTTGCAGATCCGCGAACTCCTCGGCTCGGCGGGTGGCTATTGTTATCTGGAAATCGGGTCTTTCCTCGGTGGTTCGTTGGCACCGTTCTCAAGGATCCGAAATGCATCCGCGCTTTATCGATTGATCACAGAGGACGGACTCAATCTGATGAAAGAGGCGCCAAGTTCGACTATTCAGGCATCACGCATCAGTTGATGGTGAGCCATCTGCAGAACGCAGGCATCGACACCCAGAGGCTCGAGACGTTCGATGGTTCGGTCGACGAGGTCGGGCCAAGGTTCGAGAGCTACGACGCACTCTTCATAGACGGCGAGCATACGGATTGGGCTTGCTTTCGAGACTTCATACACGGCGAGAAGTTATTGAAGTCGGATTCAGTGGTGATCTTTCACGACTCGACCCTGGTTCACAAAGCCATCCGCATTATTGCCGAGTTGCTGAGAGCCCGAGGATCCAAATATAAGCTGGTGAAATTCAAAAGTTCCGAGATTTCTCTAGTGCTCCGAGGGCAATACGCCGACCTTGACGTTCGTCAAATGTTCGAGCTCGAAGACGATCTGAACGCATTCTACGAAAAAGCCGAGAGCGCCGTACTCCTCGCCGCAGCGAGAAACAGGATCAACTTGACGATGTCAGTCGCCGCGACGCCTATTGTGAAGGCGTACTAGATTGCAAAGACGCAGAGGCTGCTTTCACCGGCACTCGCGCTCCCGATCAGACAACAACCGGCGCAGCAACGGAGACGCCAATGAAGGCCTACAAGCTCGCCGCCATCCCTGGTGACGGCATTGGGACCGAGGTCATCTCCGCAGGCGTCGAGGTTCTGGAGGCTCTTGCCAGCCGCGACGGCGGCTTCGCATTCAAGGTCGACCAGTTCGATTGGGGCGGCGAATACTACAAGCGTCACGGCCGCATGATGCCTGAGAACGGCCGCGACCTCATCCGCAAGCACGACGCCATACTGTTCGGCTCGGCGGGCCACCCCGAAATCCCCGACCACATCACGTTGTGGGGCCTCCGCCTCGCCATCTGCCAGCCATTCGACCAGTACGCCAACGTGCGCCCAACCCGCGTTCTGCCCGGCATCACCTCTCCGCTGCGCCACGTCGTCGACAAGGAGCTGGACTGGGTCATCGTCCGCGAGAATTCGGAGGGCGAGTATGCCGGCGTCGGTGGCCGCGTGCACCAGGGCTCACCGCTCGAGGCCGCAACCGACGTCTCGATGTTCACGCGCGCCGGCGTCGAGCGGATCATCCGCTTCGCGTTCAAGCTGGCGCAGTCCCGGCCGCGCAAGCTGCTGACTGTCGTGACCAAGTCCAATGCCCAGCGCCACGCCATGGTGATGTGGGACGAGATCGCCGCCGAGATCGCACGCGAATTCCCCGACGTGACGTGGGACAAGATGCTGGTCGACGCGATGACCATGCGCATGGTGATGAAGCCGCAATCGATCGACACGGTCGTGGCGACCAACCTGCACGCCGATATTCTGTCGGACCTCGCCGCCGCCTTGGCAGGATCGCTCGGCATCGCCCCGACTGCGAACCTCAATCCCGAACGCGCTTTCCCGTCGATGTTCGAGCCGATCCACGGCTCGGCCTTCGACATCATGGGCAAAGGCATCGCCAATCCGATCGGCACTTTCTGGTCGGCCGTGATGCTGCTCGAGCATCTCGGCGAGAAACCGGCCGCCGACCGCCTCATGAAGGCGGTCGAGAAGGTGACAGCCGATCCGCGTTTCCATACGCCGGACCTCGGCGGCAAGGCGCGCACGACGGATGTGACGGCCGCCGTCATCGACGCCATTCACGGCGCCAACGACTGAGGTGCTGAAACAGGCTGGCCGGCTAAACGCTGAGGGCCTGCGAAATCTGGCTCAACGTCGCGCGCTCGTTGTCGGAGACCTTCTGGCCGCCGAAACCCAGAAACCCGCCCTCGCTCGCCGAATTCGCCACGCGCTCGGCGTGCGCGTAGAGGCAAGCCTTCATCGAGGCCGCGTCGGAGCCGGCCTTATTGTCGAGGATCTGGGAGACGCCACGCAACGACTCGATGCTGCGCGACACGATTTCCGCCGACTGGGCACCGTTGAACCGGGTCTGGAGTGCATCACGCGCGAGGGTGCGGCCTTCCGAAGTGGCGAGGTCGTCGACGATGGCCTTGATCAAGGCGCTGTCGCTGGTCCGCCCATCTGCGAGCTGACGCGCGCCGGAAAAGCCTTCCTGCAGAAGTCCCCACAAGCCGCTCGGCTCGGAGGCCGAAATGGCCATGCCGACCAGCATCGGGCTCTCGATCAGCTTCGTCCATTCGTCCGCTGTGAAATCGGCCTTGGTCGCCATCGGATGTCCCTCGCATTGAGTTTCAGCGACAAACGGGATCGCCGTGAGGCGGTCGGATCATCGTTTGCCAGAGCTGAAAACGCCGAAGGAAGAACCGAGTTCCGACGTTCTCTGAAATTATGCTGCGCTCATCATGTCACTCTGCGGGAACCGCCTCCCGGATGAGCCGGCCGAACAGGATCATCTCCGGGCTCGTCACCCGGTAGCCGTCGATCATGCGCACGAGGTGTGACGCCTCGTCTTCCGATGGCGGGGCGCGCTTCGGACTGGGCAACCCCGCACGAATGCCGGCCACGGCGGCATCGATCTCAGCAATGAGCCGTTCGGCTGTGGAAGCCTTCTCCGTGCTGTCGAAACGCGGTCCAAGTTCGACGGCAAGATGCGCCAGAAGCCCCGGCCAGCGCGCGAGCATCCGGTAGAGCCCCGGCACGAAGGCGGTGTTGCCCGTCCCCGAACGGAACCGCTCGAGCACGCGCTGCTCCGCATCGGCAAGGCGAGCCGGATCGACCATCGCAGGCGGCGGCGCGAGCGAAGCGGGCGGCGACCAGTTCCGGGGTACGGCCAGAGGCTGGCCGCCGAGGGGCGCTCCCGTCACCACATCTTTCACGATGCCGCCGAACACGAGATTGAGCGGCGACACCCGCGTGAAGCTCTCGGCGATCTGCCTGATCGTTCCGATATCCGACGGCGCCACGCCCCACACCGCCAGCGCATCGACAGGGATCGGCGACAGCGGCGTCAGTGCTGCGTCGGCCGCGATGCGCCAGCCAGTCTCCTGCGCGACACCGCTGCGGAAGGCCGGCGCAACCAGCTCCCAGGCCCATTCGAGCACGCCCGGGCGGGTCGCCAGATGGCGATGGATCGAGGAGACATAGGGCGTCGCATAGAAATGGCGGATTTCGGCGAAGATCTCTGCGATCTCGCCCGTCGCATCGGCCTCGGCCAGCTCGGTCAGCATTTTGTGGTTCCTTCACATCTCCCGGCCGTTTCAATCAACTCCGGGCGGTATTCAAAGTGCATGGTGTCATAGTGATACCAGCGCCCGCCCCAGATGAAGCCCTCGCTTTCGAAGGCCGCCACGATCTCGGCGGGGATGCTGTTGCGAAATGCGTAGCGCCCGCCCGCATCGGGTTTCGTCCAGCGCCAGTAGTGCGCGTGCTTCAACGCGATATCGACGGCAATGCCGGCGCCGTGGACACTGGGTCGCGTCGTTCCAGCGATGGGTCGGCAGTTGTACGTCCCCGCGGCCGGAAACAGATAGGGGTCGAATTTGGTCGGCAACGCATCGAGCTTTCGACTGACGGCTTCGAGGCGCTGCGCCACCCCGTTGACGCGAGTGACCAACAGACGCTGGCGCGCTTTCGTCGGCAACCAGACGATCTCGACCAGCTTGTCCGCCGTGCCGCCCTTTGTGCAATCGCCGTACATCTTGTCGAAGAACGGCTGATGGCGTGCCCGTCCGGGGTCGCTCTGGAAGGCGGGAGGCTCGGCGGGCGAACCAGCTCGATAGGGCCAATGCAGCATATCCTCGAGATCGGGCGTCTCGAGCAGCGCCATGTGCGATTTGGACCCGAGCCCATCGTCGATCGCCATGCGGGTGCCGTCTTTCCAGACGATCCAGTTGCCGTCGACCCCAGCGAGAAAATCCGGATAGGCGGCAACGAGCCGGCGCCCGACGGCATCGACGGACAGCGGCCCGGCAAATACCCGCGCACCGCCCCCCGCAACCGTCGCCGATCCGAGAACCGCGATGGACAGGCCAAGCCGGATGGCCACGTTCCCTGCGCATCGTGCCAGCGACCGCCTCGACCCCATGACACTCCCCCCCAGCGGCGGCCCCGCAGTCCACGCCTCGACGCGCCGAGCATTGCGCCGAACGCATCTGCCTGCGTCGTCGCAACCCCGTCGCGTCCCTTTACGCCGCGCGGTGAAATGCATAAAGTGCATGGCAAGACAGTTCCAGCCAATCGCCTGACGCATGGCGGCGCTTATCGGCGGTCGCACTCCATCCAGGCACTGGAGATAAGAGTTGGCAAAGCCCGGCTCAGAGGATTCGAGCGGCCGGAGCCACCCCAAAACCGATCGACGGTGGGATGGCGAGGCGGGGCTACGCGACGCGCCACCATCGTACGGCGCCCTCGATCTCGGAACCAATAACTGCCGGCTGCTCGTCGCCCGCCCATCGCGCCGCGGCTTGCAGGTCGTGGATGCGTTCTCGCGCATCATCAGGCTGGGCGAAGGCGTCGGCAGCACCGGGCGGCTTTCCGAGCCGGCCATGGTCCGCACCGTCGAGGCTTTGAAGGTCTGCTCGGCCAAGCTCGACCGGGCTCGCGTGGCCCGCTCCCGCCTCGTCGCCACCGAAGCCTGCCGCATCGCCGAGAACGGTATGGAATTTCTGGAGCGCGTGCGCGATCAAGTCGGCCTGGACATCGAGCTGCTCACCCCGGAAGCAGAGGCCCGCCTTGCCGTTGCCGGCTGTGCGGCCCTGCTCGACGGCCGATCCGATCTGGCCCTCGTTTTCGACATCGGCGGTGGCTCCTCCGAGCTGATCTGGCTGGATCTGTCACGCCGCCGCACACCGTGGCGGCGCACCATCGCTGATCGCCTCGAGGCCCAGAGCTGTATCGCCGCCTGGACCTCTCTGCCCGTCGGCGTCGTCACGCTCGCCGAGCGCTTCGGCGGCCGCCATGTGACGCGCGAGATGTTCGAGGGCATGGTCGAGCATGTCCTCGAGTTGCTGCGTCCCTTCGAGAGCCGTTACGGCTTCCGCGATCGGATCGCCGCTCGTCCGGCGCACCTGCTGGGCACGTCGGGTACGGTGACGACGGTCGCCGGCATTCACCTGGGCCTGAAACGCTACGAGCGATCCCGCGTCGACGGCTGCTGGATGCGAACAGCCGAGGCACGCGGGGTGACGGAGCGCCTTCTCAGCTATACCTACGAGGAGCGCATGGCCGAGCCCTGCATTGGCCGCGACCGCGCGGACCTGGTGCTTGCCGGCTGTGCCGTGCTGGAGGCCATTCTGCGCCTCTGGCCCTGTGAAACCCTGCGCGTCGCCGATCGCGGCCTGCGTGAAGGCATCCTCGCCTCGCTCATGGCCGAGGACGGCCATCACCGGCCAAACGGCCGACGCCGCAACGGCAGCGAGTAGGCGGAATGAGCACGCGCAAGAGTGGCGGCCCGAAAGGCGCAGGCAGCAGCGGATCCGGATCCGGCAAGGCATCGATCGGGCTTCGTCGCCAGGGCGGCGTGCGCCACATGAACGTGCGGCTCAAGACCGCCACCGGCCGTACGGCATCGTCCCAGAGATGGCTCGAGCGCCAGTTGAACGACCCTTATGTCGCGGCTGCTAAGCGCGATGGCTGGCGCTCGCGGGCAGCCTTCAAGCTGATCGAGATCGACGACAAGCATCACATCCTCAAACCCGGCCAGCGTGTGCTCGATCTGGGCGCGGCGCCCGGCGGCTGGTCGCAGGTCGCCGCCAAGCGGACCAAGGCCGAGGAAGGCAAGGGGCAGGTCGTCGCCATCGATTACCTGGAGTTCGACCCCATCCCAGGCGTCGAGATCGTCCAGCAGGACTTCATGGACGACACGGCGCCCGCGCGCTTGAAAGCCTTGCTTCGGGACGGCGGCGCCGACGTGGTGCTCTCCGACATGGCGGCGCCGACGATCGGGCATGCCAGCACCGATCACTTACGCATCATGGCCCTTGCGGAAGCGGCGCTCGCCTTCGCCATCGAGGTGTTGCAGCCCGGCGGCGCCTTCCTGTGCAAGGTCTTCCAGGGTGGTTCGGAACGCGACCTGCTCGCCGGGCTGAAACAGCGCTTCAAGATTGTCCGGCACATCAAACCGCCGGCCAGCCGATCCGACAGCGCCGAACTCTACGTCCTCGCCACCGGCTTCAAGGGCTAGCCACGAATGTGGCGCATCTGGGCGGCGGCGCTGTTCTGGGGTCTGAACTGGCCAGCAATCAAATTCCTGCTGACCGGCGCGAGCCCGTGGACACTTCGCGCGGCAGGCCCCGCGCCGCGCTCCTGGCAGCGGCCACCATCGCGCTCGGCCAGTCACTTTCGGTGAAGCGCGAGGACTGGGGCAAGATCCTGATTGCGGGGCTGCTCAACTGCGCCGCCTTCAACATCCTGTCCGCCTTCGCGCAGATGTCGCTCACGGCTTCGCGCGCGGCAATCCTCACCTACACCATGCCGCTGTGGTCGGTGCTGTTCGCTTGGATCGTTCTGTCCGAGCCGATCGACCGATTGCGCGCCTTCGCCTTAGTGCTCGGCGCAGGCGGCATCGTTCTCCTCGCGCACCCGTTCTGGGACGTCATCACCTCCGGACAATTGCCCCTGGGTCTCGTCTACGTGCTCGGTGGCGCTGTCGCCTGGGCAGCCGGCACCCGTCTACATGAAGTGGTCCCGCCCAATCGGCGATCCACTGGGGTTGACAACCTGGCAGTTCGCGGTTGGCGCCATCGCCGCCACATTAGGCATGCTCGCGTTCGAGACGCCTCGCCTCGAACTCTGGCGGCCCGAAATCGCGGCGACGTTCGCCTTCAACGTCGTCTTCCCGCAGGCGGCGGCCTACGCCCTGTGGTTCACCTTGATGGCACGGGTCTCCGCATCGACAGCTGCGCTCGGCACGCTGCTGGTACCGGTCTGCGCGGTAACGGCTTCGAGCTTGCTGCTCGGCGAACGTCTCGGCACGCTCGATCTCGCTGGTTTCGCACTGATCCTCGGCGGCGTGCTGCTCGATCAAGGCGTGCGGTCGTGGATCGCCGCCTCGGCCTTCCGTCGGCCCTCCCCGCCCGCAACTTGAGCCAGCCGACCAAGGCACCGGAAGCAAAGCTGACACGCGTTTTTTGCATGGCTGCGGCACCCCAGTGTCTTCCCCGCGTCTCACGGTTCTGCTAGTGGGGGCGATGGCAACAGCTGACATTTGCGTGCGTTCTCATCGACCTGCCTGCCGCTTGGCGGTACGTGGGTCGTTTGCGCATCTGCCAGCACGCCGGAGCGCCTGAAGGAGATCATGGCATGCGCCCTCGCTCGTCCATCATCGAGCCGGATATCGGCCTCACCTTCGACGACGTGCTGCTGATCCCCGGTGGCTCCGAGGTCCTCCCCGGCGAGACGAATGTCGCCTCGCGCGTCACCAAGGAGATCTCGGTCAACATCCCGGTTCTCTCTTCCGCCATGGACACGGTGACCGAGGGCAAGCTGGCCATCGCGGTCGCACAGGCGGGCGGCATCGGCGTCATCCACAGGAATCTCGAGCCCGCGCAGCAGGCCGAGCAGGTGGCCAAGGTCAAGAAGTTCGAGTCCGGCATGGTCATCAATCCGGTGACCATTCATCCGACGGCCACGCTCGCCGACGCGCTCGAGCTGATGCGCACCCACAAGATCTCAGGGATTCCCGTCGTCGAGCGGTCCGGCAACGGCGCCCGTGATGGCAAGCTCGTCGGCGTCCTCACCAACCGCGACGTCCGCTTCGCAACCAACCAAAGCCAGCCCGTCTCCGAGCTGATGACCAAGGACCGCCTCGTCACGGTCCGCGCCGAGGTCGACCGCGAGGAGGCCAAGCGCCTGCTCCACCAGAACCGCATCGAGAAGCTGATCGTCGTCGACGAGCGCTATCATTGCGTCGGCCTGATCACGGTGAAGGACATCGAGAAGGCCCAGAACCATCCGAACGCCTGCAAGGACGACCAGGGCCGCCTCCGGGTCGCCGCCGCGACGACCGTCGGCGATGATGGCTACGACCGGACACAGCGCCTGATCGACGCCGGCTGCGACCTGATCGTGGTCGACACCGCCCACGGCCATTCCTCGCGCGTGATCGAGGCTGTCGCGCGTATCAAGCGCCTGTCGAACCGAGTGCAGGTCGCCGCCGGCAATGTCGCCACCGCCGAGGCGACCGAGGCGCTGATCGACGCCGGTGCCGACGCGGTGAAGGTCGGCATCGGCCCAGGCTCGATCTGCACCACGCGCATCGTCGCGGGCGTCGGCGTGCCCCAGCTCACGGCCATCATGAAATCCGTGGAGGCGGCGCAGAAGCGCGGCGTTCCCATCATCGCCGACGGCGGCATCCGCTTCTCGGGCGACATCGCCAAGGCCATCGCGGCGGGCGCTTCCTGCGTCATGGTCGGCTCGCTGCTCGCTGGCACCGACGAGAGCCCGGGCGAGACCTACCTGTTCCAGGGCCGCACCTACAAAGCCTATCGCGGTATGGGCTCGGTCGGCGCCATGGCCCGCGGCTCCGCCGACCGCTACTTCCAGCAGGAAGTGAAGGACGAGTTGAAGCTGGTGCCCGAGGGCATCGAAGGCCAGGTGCCCTACAAGGGCCCAGTCGGCCACGTGCTGCATCAGCTCGTCGGCGGTTTGCGCGCCGGCATGGGCTACGTCGGCGCCCGCGACATCGCCGACCTGCAGGCCAAAGCCCGCTTCATCCGCATCTCCCCCTCAGCCGTCCGCGAAAGCCACCCCCACGGCGTCCACATCACCCGCGAAGCGCCGAACTATCAGGGGAATGGGTAGGGTATCTTGGGTTACGCGCGGATGAAGCGTCGGAACCTCATCGCATAATCTATGGCCGCGCTAACCCAACCTACAAGGAAGCCAGGCGTAGGTTGGGCTAGGGCGCGCGCAAAACGGGCAACGCGCACCCACGCCCAACGCCCGTAACCCAACATCTCACGGCAACCCATAGAACCTCCGCGCGGACTCCCGGAAGAGGTCCGCTTTCTCATCCGCCGAGCAGCCCTTCGCCAGACGCTTGAACGCATTCCAGTACACCGCATACGACCCCGAAAACTTGTCGACGGGGAAGTTGCTCTCGAACATGGCGCGCTTCGGGCCAAAAGCCTCGATGCACACGTCGATAAAGGGCTTCCAGGCGGCGGCCAGCTCCTCGGACGTCGGCGGCTTCGGCCGGGTGTGGAAATCGAAGCCGTTGATGCGCATGCCGAGCCCGCCGAGCTTGATCATCACGTTTGGGCACTTGCCGAGTTCGCGAATATCGCGGCTCCAGGCGGCAAATACCTCGTCCTTGCGGCTGGCGTAGTAGCCGAGACCGAGCGGGCCGCCGCAATGGTCGAGCACGATCGGCTGCGACGGGAACTTGCGCGCCAACTTGATCAGGTCCGGCAGCGCCGTGTGATAGCACCACGCGTCGAACGTCAGTCCGAGCTTGCCGAGCACCGCGAAACCCTCGTGGAACTTGGCGTCCTCGCCGTACATGTGCTGCGTCGGGTTGGTATGCCCGTTGTGGATCTGTGGGTCCTTGTCGTCCCAGCTGCCGATGTAGCGGATGCCTTTGAAGCGCCCACCGCCAACCGCGATCTGCTTGGTCAGCACGTTCTCGACGCGCGCGCCGAGCCGCAATTCCGCGAGCCCCACGATGCCGGTCGCCACCCGCGTCGGCCCGTAGGCGCCGGACGCCGACATGGCCGAGATGCCGTTGACGAACTCCACCTCGCCGATCGGCTTTTCCTCCTCCGGCCCATCCTCCCGGAAGCAGGCCGTGCACTCGAGGAACACGGTCTGGATGATGTTATGCCCGCTGCCCGTGTCCGCCAGGATGTCCTTCAAAAGGTACGAGTGCTCGGGAAAATCCCAGAGATGATGATGCGGATCGATGATCGGAAGATCCGGCTCCAGGATGGGCTCCTGCGTCTTCGCCAGCCACTCGTTGCTGAGGCCAGCCATTCGCGAGCCGACCGTTGAATGGGGCTTCGACATGAGACGTCCCTCCGGCAAAGTTGCAGCGCCCATCGTGCGGGCCAAGGCGAAGCGTAGACCGCGGTCCGGACCTCTGAAAAGCACGGAGTTATCCCCGCCCCCCTCCGGCCGTGTAATCTCGCTCCTGCTCGGATCGACGAGAGGGCGCTGCCGGAGGCGTTTGTCAGTGGATCGGAGTGCCGCTCCCGAAGAGGGGCGCGGAGCTAGAGCGGCCGCCACGAAATCGGCGACGCTCCCGGGTCCGGAGGTCGCTGTCGCCTGGGTCATGTCGGGCGATGGATCTCCTCACTGGTCGGCTCCGATGCCCAGCGCCTTCGGCCTGCCGCTGCCTGGGGCGAGAGCCCCGCGCAAGGCCGCCACCGACGGTCCGCAGCGGGTGGAGAAAGCGAGCGGCAAGAACGGGGCGGCTTCGCCGCTCAAACCAAACCATCGGATGGCGCTGCCGCCCCGTCCCCTTCTCGAGGTCAAGAACCCTCACGTTCGCGTGGAGGGGCTGAATGCCGTGGCTTGACCTGAACCCGTCACGGCGCTCAATTGGCCGCACTGCGTCGCCAGGAGACACCCGTGCAACTAAAATCGAGATCCTACGAGGTCGACGACCTGATGGCCGCGCAGGAGCTCTATCACTCCAACGGCTGGACCGACGGCCTCCCCGTAGTGCCCCCGACTGAGAGCGCGGTGAAGGCTTGCCTCGAATGGGCCGGCATGGCACCCGATCAGCTCATCGGCGTCGAGACGGTACGCGAGCAGGCCGTCACCGCCGAGAAGGTGGCGATCAACGCGGTCATGGCGGGATGCCTCCCAATGCACTTCCCGGTGGTCGCAGCCGCCTGGGCCGGCATGCTGAAGGAGGAGTTTCTGCTCCACGGCACCACGTCCTCGACCGGCGGCTGCGCAGTGCTGGTGATTATCAACGGCCCCATCCGCCGCGAGATCGGCGCTTCCAGCGGCTTCAACGCGCTCGCCAACTCCGACCGCGCGACGGCATGTATCGGCCGCGCCATTCGCCTCGGGCTCATCAACATCCTCGACGTGCGCCCAGGCGGCATCGACCGCTCGACGCTCGGCCATCCGGGCAAGTTCTCCTACTGCATCGCCGAGGACGAGGAGGACACCACCTGGACCCCGCTCGGCGAGATGCGGGGCATCCCGAAAGGCGTGTCGTCGGTCACCGTCATGGCCGCCATGGGCCCGCGCCAGCTCATGAACGAGTGGACCCATGCCCCCGAGGAAATCCTCGAGACGTTCGCGGCAGAAATGCGCGGCAGCCAGCGGCATTATTCCATCTACGGCGGCAATCAGATTGTCGTCATCCCGAAGCAGCTCCGCGACATTCTTCAGGCCGCCGGCTGGTCGAAGGCCGACATCGGACGTTTCCTTTACGACCGAGCCCGCATTAAGCGTAAGGAATGGGCCGAGGTCGGCAAGGGTGCCGTCGTCCGCGACCGCGGCGAGAGCGTGTATACGGCACTAGATGCTCCAGAATCGTGCCTCGTCGTGGCGGCCGGCGGTCCGGCAGGCGGCTTCGGCGCCGTCATCGCGCCATGGATGGGACATAAGACCAGAGCCGTGACGGTGCCGGTAGCGGGAAGGTGAAAAGACGGACGGGAGCCGGGCGAGGCGGCTGCTGGCCGGAAGGCTGGCTGGAGGCGAGACGTCGACCATGTTCCCTGAGGCGATGCACGCCCGCAGCCGGAAGCACACTATCCGAGATCGTTCCGCGTAGCGGCGCGAGGGATAGAGTTCAGGAGCTGGAGTGGCGTTATGCTGAGGAGGCTGGGTAAGGTTGCAGTTGCGACCGGCTTTATCCTGTCGACGCCGGCTGCCTTGGCCGAAACCCCGGCGGGGACAGCACCTGGATCGCCCGCGGTTCAAGAGCAAATCGCGCCGTCGCCGGAAGCCGCTCAGCAGGATGTTGTTGCGGGAACTTTTCAATTGCACTGCAAAGACGTCGACGCCACGGTCCAGGCTCCCGCAGAAGAATCCGTCGATATGATCTGCAATGGTACCCAAGCCGCTGTTTCGATCTTCCGAGGCTGCGGCATAGATCAACGCGGTAGAATTGAAATCAAGGTCAGGGACGACGCTTCCGAGCCAGCCCGCGAAAACTATGGCTGCTACGATCACTCGACAGGCCAAATCCACTTGATGAGCCTGAGTGGATGTCGGAAGCATCTTGCTGAAGACAAAAGCCGATCAGAAATCGACGCCGAAGATTACTACAAGAGCGTGATCATTCACGAGGTGGCCCACAAGATCCTGCTTTCGCAAGTCGGCAGCGATCGAATTTCGAGGGTCGCCCACGAGTATCTTGCCTATTCCTTGCAGATCGAGGCCTTGTCGGCGAAATCCAGAAAATTGCTGATCGACAAGTTTGCGGGACCTGGATCAATGCTACCCGGATCACCGAACGCAATGCTTCTCTTCATGAACCCCACCGTATTTGGCGTTGTCTCGTATCTTCATTTCAAGGCACTCGCGGATCGCTGCGGGACCATTCAGAAAGTGCTCGATGGGAGTATCGATTTCCCTGAGCCTTACGAGTGATGGTCAGTGGCCTAGACTAACGAACCCGCCTATAATGCACCTGCATCACACCTGCGATCCACCGAGACCATAAGCCATGACCATCCGCGTTCTCGACCCGACCAACGAGGCAGCCCCGCCGGCGGGCCAACCGGCACAGCGACTGATCTCGCTGCGCGGCACAACCGTGGGCTTCGTCTCCAACGGCAAGGAG
>JALHMC010000055.1 GCA_022844225.1 Hyphomicrobiaceae bacterium
GCCCAGGCGGCGAGGCGCGCGATCGCGGCAGCTGCAGTTCTCGGGAAAGTGGCACCGATCCAGCGCCCTGTGGGTGCATCGGTTGGGCCCAGTCCGATTGTTCGCCCCGACGCGGCGACCTTGGCAGGCGGCCGCCGGTCAGCGACAGCGAGCCCCCGGACGACGCGCGCATCGGCGGCTGGATGCAGCAGCGCGGGCTCGCCGATTCGCAGGCCCGGCTGGTACGTGGTGAGCGGTGGAGACAGCCTCTGGACCATTGCCGAGGCGCACTACGGCGACGGCGAGCGGTACAGGCGCATTCTTCGCGCCAACAACCGTAGGCTCCAGCGTTCCGGCGACATAGCACCGTGCCAGCGAATTTATCTTCCCTGACGTGCGTTTCGGCCTGCCTCTCGCCGATAACCCGCACAAAAATCCCCCCGGCTGTGAGGCCGGGGGGCTGCTGCTTGAATATCGGGTCTGCAGTAGGGATGCCGGCACCAGAGGACCGAAGGCGTCGGCGGGAAATATCCGGGGCGGCGCTTACCAGCCGTAGTAGGGCTTGCAGTAATCCGAGGTTGTGGTGTCGGCCTGGACCGGGGTCAGCGTGGAGGCCGAAGCGGCGCCGGTGATGAGGCCGAGGGCGAGGATCGAGGCGAAGATCGTCTTCATGGGGTGTCTCCGGGGTATCGGGTTCGAGGCGCGGGTGAGGATTTGGTCGCGGCGAGCGAAGGGCGGCGCTTACCAGCCGTAGTAGGGCTTGCAGTAATCCGAGGTGGTGGTGTCGGCCTGGACTGGCGTCAGCGTGGAGGCCGAAGCGGCGCCGGTGATGAGGCCGAGCGCGAGGATCGAGGCGAAGATCGTCTTCATGGGGTGTCTCCGGGGTGTCTCGTGTGTCTCTTCCGGTGGGTCCGTCTGGTGTTTGGCCCGTCCGATGAGGTGAATATAAACATCGTTCACTAGCCAAGTCAAATCCGAAACGCATCGTTTCAATTCACGAAAGCGTGATCTCTGCAGCCATCGGCTCGAACCGGGGCAAACCGTCCGTTCTGCCCGGCGTGAGGTCGGGACTGGAAACATCGTGCAAGGCGTGGAACACTGTCCGGACAAGCCAGCCGGAGCGACGCGTGACCACCGACCAGATCCGCTCATGGGCGGGTGCCATTGACTGTGACGTGCACCCCCGCGTGCCTTCGATCGATGCGCTTCGCCGCTACATGGACAGCTATTGGAGCGAGACCGTCGTCGTGCGCGGCGTCGACGAGTTCGCGACCATCGCCTACCCCAAGAACGCGCCGCTGACCTCGCGCCCCGACTACGCTCGCGACAAGGCGGACCAGGACGCTGGCCGGACCGCCAAGGCGCTGCTGGACAGCCATGGCTTCGGTTACGCCATCCTGAACTGCCTCTATGCCGTTCAAATGATCCGAGACGAGCACATGGCAGCGGCGTTCGCTCGCGCCGTCAACGACTGGGTGCGGCACGAGTGGCTCGACCGGGACCCGCGGTTCCGGGCTTCGGTCGTGGTGCCCTATCAATCGGTCGAGAAGGCCGTCGCCGAGGTCGAGCGATGCGCCGCCGACAAGCGCTTTGTGCAGGCCCTCTTCATCGCGGGAACCGAGGAGCCACTCGGAAAAAGTCGCTTCTGGCCCATCTACGAAGCGTGCGAGCGACATGGCCTTGCGATCGGCATCCATGCCGGGTCGAGCTATCACCACGCCGTCACGGGCTCAGGCTGGCCGAGCTACTGGGCCGAGGACTATGCCGCCTCGTCACTGGCGATGCATGCGCAGGTCGGCAGCCTCGTGATGGAAGGCGTTTTCCTCAAGTATCCGAAGCTCAAGGCGGTGCTGATCGAATCGGGCGTGACCTGGCTCCCGCCTTACCTCTGGCGGCTGAACAAGTTCTGGCGAGGCACGCGCATGGAGACGCCGTGGATCGATCGCCTCCCGAGCGAGATCGTGAAGGACCACATCCGGCTGACGACAGCGCCGTTCGACGCCCCCGCCGATTCGGAGATGCTGGCGCGCATCGTCGACCAGCTTCCATCAGAGGATATGCTGCTGTTCGCCTCGGATTTCCCTCACTGGCAGCACGATGGCGATGCTATGTTGCCGTCAGGCATAGATTCCGCGTTACGCAAGAAGATCCTGATCGATAATCCGCTCGCCACGTATCCCCGCTTGACCATCTCTTGACCTCCGGAGGTCGCCATGCCGCTCGATTCCCCACCCGTCGCCGATAGCGCCTCGAAGCCGACAAACCGTCTCGCCATCGTCGACAGCGACATCCACCCCGCGGTGAAGTCGCTCAATTGCCTGAAGCCTCACCTCGAAAAGAAGTGGTGGGACCACGCCATGACTTACGGTTTTCGCCGCAGGCATGGTAGCCCCTCGGTCGAGCCCTATCCGAAGTCGGCGCCGCTCGCATCCCGCCGGGACGCTTGGCCGGAGGACGGATCGGGGCGTCCGGGCTCGTCGCTGGAGCTGATGCAGAAGCAGTATCTCGATCCGGCGGGGGTGGAGCTGGGTGTGCTTGGACCGCTCGGCAACACGGGGCAGGGTGAGCTCAACCTCGAACTCGGCGCCGCCTTCTGCCGGGCGACGAACGAGTGGCAGCGGGAGGCGTGGACATCGAAGGACCGGCGCTTGAAGGCCGCGGTCGTGGTGCCCTACGAGGATGGCCAAGCGTCGGCCAAGGAGATCGAGCGTGTCGGCCATATGAAGGACTACGCGCAGGTGTTTTGCCTGACGCGCTCGTCCGACCCGCTCGGCAACCGCCGCTACTGGCCGATCTACGCCGCGGCGCAGGATCACAACCTCCCCGTCGCGTTCCACGTGTTCGGGACGAGCGGACACCCCGTTACGGGCGCCGGCTGGCCTTCCTACTACATCGAGGAAGGCGCTGGCGGACACTCGACATCGGCACAGACCGTGGTGACCAGCCTCGTCATGGAAGGGGTGTTCGAGCAGTTCCCGAAGTTGAAGGTGGTCATTGTCGAGGGCGGGTTCGGATGGCTGCCGCCGCTGACGTGGCGGCTCGACAAGATCTTCGAGCGCAATCGCGAGGAGCTGGCGCATCTGAAGCGGCGGCCGTCGGAGTACATCAAGCAGCACATCTGGATCTCGACGCAGCCGATGGAGGAGCCGGAGGACCGGCACCATCTGCTCGATACGCTGCGCTGGGTCGGTCACGATCGCCTGCTGTTCGCATCGGATTATCCGCACTGGGACTTCGATGATCCGTTCCGGGCGTTCCCCGCCGGAGTGACGCCCGAGCAGCATCGGGCGATCTGCGCCGAGAACGGGTTGAACGTATATCGGGTTTAGGCCAACGGCCGTGCCGGAGATGATCGCGCCGCGGTGCGAGCGGGCTCCCGCCCGCACCCGGCCGGAGAGACCCCGGACCCCCTGCTTTTCTTGCGAGGGGTATGAGGGGAGCTGCGCGCGCTGCAGCGATGACAAAGGGTCAAGGGACTGGTCGCATGGCACGGCACGTCGTCGCTCGCGTGGATGAGATTGCCCCTGGCGGGAGGAAGTGCGTCACGCTCGATGGGCGCGGCGTGATCGTGTTCAACGTCAAGGGCGAGTTCTACGCGCTTTCCGAGACGTGCCCGCACAAGGGTGGCAGTCTGGCCAAGGGCATCATCACAGGCCTCGTGCAATCGGACGGACCGGGACACCACCGCCTCGAGCGCCAAGGCGAGATCGTGCGCTGCCCCTGGCACCAGTGGGAGTTCGACATCAAGACCGGCCGCTCTTACTGCGATCCGCGGCGCATGCGGTTGATGAAGTTCGACGTGAAGGTCGAGCACGGCGCCAACCTCGTCGAAGGACCCTATGTCGCCGAGACGTTCAAGGTCGAGATCGAGGACGACTACGTGGTCGTCGAAGTGTAGGCATCAGTTTCCTGCTTGAGATCGTCCATGTGCTTGCGCAATTCATTTGCGTGGAGCGCGACGAGGATTGAGCGTCCGTGCGAAGGCTGGCACACTTCCGGCAACGAATTTCTTCCGGGAGGCCGCCATGCAGAAAGATCGCTACGATTACCCGCTATCGACCGAGTCTGCTGCGGCCCGGGATGCGTATGTCGCCGGCGTCGATGCTCTGCTTTCGGCCAATCCAGATCCCGAGGCTTCGTTTCGCGCGGCGATCGCGGCGGACGAGGGGTTCGCACTCGCCCACATCGCGCTCGCGCGGACGGTGCAGGTCTATGGTCGGGCGGGTGAGTCGAAGGTGCCGCTGGCGCGCGCCCTGGAGTTAGCGCCGAATGCCACGCCGCGCGAGCAGAGCCATATCGCGATCTTCGAGAAGATCCTGACAGGGCGTGGCATGGACGGCTTGGCTCTGACACGCGAGCACGTCAAGACGTGGCCCCGCGATGCGTTCGCGCTCGCGCCGTCGACGAGCGTGTTCGGCTTGATCGGATTCTCGGGTCTCAAGGGACGCGAGGAGGATCAGCTCGCGCTGCTGGAGCCGCTAACGGGTGCCTACGGTAACGACTGGTGGTTCCGGAGCCTGCTTGCCTTCGCCGAGATGGAGGTGGGGAAGCACGGCCGGGCGCATAAGAACATCGAAGCCTCGATGGCGTCGTTCCCGCGCAACGGCCATGGCGCTCACATTCGCGCGCATCTCTATTACGAGGTCGGCGAGCGAAAGGCGGGCTTCGACTACCTGAAGGAGTGGGCACGCGATTACCCGCGCAATGCCCACATTCACTGCCATGTCAGCTGGCATCAGGCGCTGTGGGCGATGGAACTCGGACGCGTCGATGAGGCGTGGGCGATCTATCGCGAGAACCTGCATCCGGGCGCCGCGTGGGGACCGCAGATCAACGTGCTGACGGACTGCGCCTCGTTCCTGTTCCGGGCCGAATTGGCGGGAGAGCCCAGAAAAGCGGAACTGTGGTCCGATCTCAGTGCCTACGCGGCGAAATGGTTTCCCAACCCGGCGATGGCGTTCGTCGACGTCCACTCTGCGCTCGCGCATGCGATGGCAGGCAATGGAGAGGCGCTGGCCAAGATCATCGAGAGCCCGAAGGGCGCCGCAGCGGAGGTCGTTGCTCCTGTCGCCGTCGCCTTCCGCAATTTCGCGCGGCAGGACTGGGATGGCACGATCTCGGCACTGGTGCCGATCATGGCGGAGCATGAGCGGCTTGGTGGAAGCAGGGCGCAGCGCGATCTCGTCGAGTACACGCTTGCGGGCGCAATGCTCCGAGCCGGGCGCGTCGACGAGGCCGGACGCATGATCCGCGCACATCGTCCGCAGAACGAGCGCAACGGCGGGTATCCGCTGAAGGAACTGCAGCCGGCCGCATAGACCTGGGGGAGTGGCTGTCGGCTCAGTCGGCGGCCAGATCCATCATCTCGCCGAGGGCGACGAAGAAGTGCTCGGGGCCAAGGTAACCGGAGATCCGGTCGACCTCGCGCCCGTCGCGCATGAGCACGATCGTTGGCACGGTCGCGACGCGCTCGTTGAGGCCCATCGCGATCTCATCGCGGCTGGTGATGTCGACGTAGCGTAGCGGAACTTGGCGCGACCGGGGCGAGGACTCGTAGGCGGGCTGGATGTGGATGCGCACCAGGTCGCACACCGTGCATCCGGCGACTTCGATCACCAGAAGCTCGAGGCGGCTCGCGGGCTTGGTGGCCTCCTCGCGCGCTGCATTGAGCGGGGCGGCAACGCCGAGCGACATGACTGCGGCAATGGCGAGGGCAGCGAGCTTACGCATCACGCGGGGTGGCTCCGGACACTTTGATTCAATCTCTACCGAAGCACGGTACTGTCGGCAGGCGGTGTGGGAAAGCGAGGTCTTACCAATACGTTAATGCGTGCGTCCGGGACCGCCGAGCGTGTCTGCGAACACACCGCCCTCGTGCCGGTTTCCGGGGGGCGTGTCTCGCACCAGCGAGATCATGACATTGACGTGACATCTTTCGGCAGCGCGTAATTCCCAACTTGGGTGCGTGCGTGAAACACGGGTGGGGTTGGACGATGCTGACGGCCGGCAGTTGTGAGACGGATGCCGCGCGGCACTCGCCGGGCCGGCTGACCCGAGGATGACCCAGACCGTCGAAGGTTCGCCCCCAAGCCAGGGCGGCATTCTGAGCCTCACCGGTCAGCAGTGGCTGATCGTGCTGATGGTTCAGCTCTCCAACATGCTCTTCAACATGACGATCACGCTCGCCAACCTGGTGCTGCCTCAGGTTCGCGGCACGCTGTCGGCGACGCAGGACGAGATATCGTGGGTGATCACGCTCAATCTCGTCGCGACCGCGATTGCGACGCCGATGACGGCGTGGCTCGCCGGCCGGCTCGGCTGGCGTACGATGATGCTCGCCTCGGTGGGCGGGTTCACATTCGCGTCGTTTCTTTGCGGACTAGCCAATAGTCTCGAGACGCTGATTTTCGCCAGGGTACTGCAAGGGGCGTTCGGTGCGCCCATCGCGCCCCTCGGCCAGGCGATCCTGATCGCGACCTTTCCGCGTCATCTGCAGCCGTTCGCTCTCGTGATGTGGGGCGTCGGCTCGGTCTTCGGGCCCGTCGTTGGTCCGATCCTCGGCGCCATGGCGACCGATGCGTGGAACTGGCGGGCGGCGTTTTTCATGATCGTTCCGGCCGGCGTTGCGGCGCTCACCTGTATCTGGTTCGCGCTCAAGGATCACACCGTCAAGGCGCCGCTCCGGTTCGATTGGATCGGCTTTCTGGCGCTCTCGATCGCCCTCGTCTGCGCGCAGCTCATCTTCGATCGCGGGCAGCGGCTCGACTGGTTCGATTCCAACGAGATCGCGATCTGCGCGCTGATTGGCGTGCTAGCCTTCTGGATCTTCGTCGTGCACTGCCTGACGGCGGCTCAGCCGTTCCTCGATCCCAAGCTGTTGCTTGATCGCAATTTCGCAATCGGCACGCTTATCTCGTTTGTGATCGGGATGCTCAGCTTCACGAGTCTCGTTCTGTTTCCGACGTTGCTGCACGATCTTCGCGGCTACCCCGACAACGTGATCAGCACGTTGATCGCGGCGCGCGGGCTCGGCAACTGGACCGCATTCCTATTCATCACACAGCTCACACGGACAGCGCCACGCTTTGCCATCGCGGCAGGCCTCGCGATCCAGGCAGGTGGCAGCTTGTGGATGTCGCAGTTCGACATCAATGTCACCGAGGCCTCGGTTTTCTGGAGTCACTACTTGATGGGGCTCGGCAATAGTGTCGCCTTCACACCAATGACGGTGATGGCGTTCTCGACACTGCCGAGGCATCAGGTAACCGAAGGCGCCGCCGTCTTTACGATGATGCGCAACTTTGGATCGAGCCTGTTCATCTCGCTCGCCGTGCTCGTGTTCGTTCGCTCGACGTCGATCAACTACGCCGAGCTTTCCGAGTTCGTGACGCCTTACCGGCCCTTGCTCTACTACTCGGCATTCCCCGCGAGTTGGAACCCGGAGACGACGGTCGGGCTGATGTCGCTTTCGCGCGAGGTGCAGCGGCAGGCAGCCATGATCGGCTACCTCAACGCGTTTTATATGATGGCCATTACGGCCGTCGTCTCAGTTCCGCTGGCCTTGCTGCTCAAGCGCGTGCCGACGGGGCGATAGTCGGCTCAGCTGACAACGCCCCGCTTCGCCAGGTTGCGCATCAGCGACGCCGTGCCGAAAGTCCACGGGCGGGCCTTGTCGGCCATGACCATGCGGTTGACGAGGCGGCCCAGGGTCGGAGTCGAGATTGTCACCACGTCGCCGGCCTTGTGGGTGAACCCCATCCCGGGTGCGCCGCGGTCCTCGGTGGGTGCGAACATGGTGCCGAGGTAGAGCACGGCGCCGTCGGGGTACTGGTGCGTCTTGCCGATCAACTCGGACACGAGGTCGGCTGGGTCGCGAGCGATCTCGCGCATGGAGGACTTGCCCGTCATGTGGAAACCGTCCTCGCCCTTGACGTCGAGGGCGACGTCCATGGCGCGCACCGTATCGAGGCCGAACCCTTTATCGAAGAAGCGGATGAAGGGGCCGACCGAGGCGGACGCGTTGTTGTCCTTGGCTTTCGAGAGCAATAACGCGGAGCGGCCCTCGAAATCGCGCAGGTTGACATCGTTGCCGAGCGTTGCGCCGACGATGCTGCCGTTGGAGGCAACCACCAGCACCACCTCGGGTTCGGGATTGTTCCAGGTCGAGCGCGGATGCAGGCCCGCCTCCATGCCGTGACCGACGGCCGACATCGGTTGCGCCTTGGTGAAGATCTCGGCGTCCTCGCCGATGCCGACCTCGAGGTACTGGGACCAGGCGCCGGCCTCGATCAGTGTTTTCTTGAGAGCGAGGGCCTGCGGCGAGCCGGGCTTCAGGCGCCTGAGGTCGCCGCCGAGCTGGCGCTCGACCTCGGCACGGATGGCGATGGCCTTCTCGGGCGCGCCCTTCGCCTGCTCTTCGATGACGCGCTCGAGCATGGAGCGGGCAAACGTGACACCGGCGGCTTTCACGGCCTGCAGGTCGATCGGGGCGAGGAGCCACGGTTTCGTTTCGTCGCGCGTGGCCTCGGGCGTGTTGGCGAGGATCGCATCGAGCGGGCCCAGATCGTCACCCGCAAGGCCGCGCAACTTGGCGGCGGGATCGGACGCTTCGCAGAGCTCGGTCATGGTCGGCACGGCAGCAGTGACGTCGATTACGCGACCGGCCTCGATCCGCACGATGGAGGGCCCGGCGACATCGGGGCGCCAGACGCGACCGGCAAGGGCGGCGGAGGCATGGTCTTCGGGAAGGGTCGCGGCACTCGTCAGAAGCTCGCGCATTGTCAGATCTCCTTGGCGGGCCGGCGCGGCCCTGTCGTCAATTGTTTTGCTTCCCCGAACGGGTCGCGGCCCTGTCGTGTGTGCCGGCGACCTGTGTACCTTGGCTCGGCGGCACGTCGCGCGAACGAAGATAGCCGAGAAGGCCCAACAGCAAACTGGCCGCAATGGCCGCGAAAATCCAGCGGTAGGCATCGACCGCGTAACCGTTCGGTCCTGCAGGGAATAGCCCGGGGATGAGGCCGGTCACGATCGGCATGAGGCCGCATCCGAGAAGCTGCGCCATGTTGGCGGTGCTGAGGCCACGACCGGCGAGCGCCTCGGGATAGAACGTGCGGGCGTGGGAGACGACGACGGGTCCGTAAGCCGAGACGGCGGCCAGTAGCACCAGCAGCGCGACGGCGAAATGTGATGGGAGGGCGGGCCAGATGGCGAGCACCGTCAAGACGGCGAGCGTTGCCGTCGCGCCTCCGACAGCCACCCACTTGCGTGTATCAAGCAGCCGGTCGAGGGGACCAATGACCAACAGCCCCAGAACTTGCCCCATGGCCATCGCGATCAGGGCGTGGCCGCGTTCGATCGCCGTGAAGCCATGGACGTCGTGCAGGTATGTCCCAGCCCACAGGCCCAACATCGTGGTCAGCACAGCGTAGGCGACGGATTGCAGCGCGAGCACGCGGCCGAGGCCGGGGAGGCGGAGGATGGCGAGAAAGCCGCCCAAGGCCGCGACCAATCGCTCCGGCTCGCGCGGTGCGGCCGACGCGCCGGGTGGACTGTCGCGGACAATCGCTACGAACAGCAGGGCCACGAGGATCGAGACGACTGTCAGCACAAGAAACGACTGTCGCCAGCCGAGATACGTCGCGGCAATCGCCAGCGGTGTGCCAGCAGCCGCAATGCCCAGCATGCTGCCGGCCCATACCCACGAGAGAACGGTGGTCCAGCGCTGGCGCGGGTACCACCGCGAGACCAGGAAGATCGAGGCCATGAAGCTGCCGCCATGACCGAGGCCGAGAAGAAACCGAGCGGCGGCGAGGCCGCTCCCGGTCTCGACGACGGCGTGCAGCAGCGTTCCCGCAATCGCGAGCACGGCGAGGATGCCGACCGTCAGCCGCGCTCCGATCCGGTCGAAGAGGATGCCAACAGGTATCTGCACCGCGAGCAGCGCAAGGAAAAAGCAGGCATTCGCGAACCCCAGCATCTCGGGTGTCAGCGAGAGGTCGCGGATCAGTTCCGGGGCAATGACGTTGGTGGAGGCGCGGAAGAATTGCGAGAGGCTGGTCGTCGCCACGAGCATCAACAGCAGGCCGATCACGGCGCGTGCGGGTGTCGAAGGAAGATCGGGAGGATTGGCGGGCTTCTGCATGGCGCGAGGCTTGGCCCAAGGGTCGGACATAGGCAAGCAAAAGCGGTGGCACGGCTGCGGCACACGCGTCGGTCCGGTGGGAAAGCGCGAGGACCGCAAAAAGGTTAACGGCTTCGCGGCAACACTCGCTCAACGATCGGCAGGATATAGTCCATCGATTGTATCGGTTGGAGCCTGAACCTGATGATTGACTTCCTGACGGCGCTTCTGGCGTTTCTCGCCCATCTGGCCGTCGGGCTAGGGCTCTCGGGTCTGTTCCTTTTCGTCTATTCCGTCTCGACCCCTCATCGTGAACTGGAGCTGATCCGGGGCGGCAATGCAGCGGCCGCGATCGGTCTCGTGGGCGGCATGATCGGATACGCGATCGTCGTGTCCCGGGCGATCTCGAGTTCGCACGGGGTCGTCGATACGGCGCTGTGGGGCTTAATCGGCCTCGGCATCCAGGTCGCCGGGCATTGGGCGTTGGCGCGCTATCTGCCTCGCCTCTATGACGCGATCGAGGAGGGCGACCTTGCCGCCGGCATCATGAAAGCCGGCGTTGCTATCGGCCTGGGGATGCTCAATGCCGCGAGCATGACGCCATGAACGGCCCTGGTCCGCGCTGGCGCTCGCGGGCGGTCCATCTCGTGCTCCTCGGCACGGCCGGCAGTCTGGCGTCGCTACTCGGCGGATGCTCGAGCAGGACGACGTACTCAAACGAATATCATCGGAACGTCTATGCCTCGGCTGAGGATTGCGCCAGGGACTACAGCGCGGCGCAATGCTCGACGAGTGGGGCCAATCAACTCGCAGGGCGCGTTCTCGGGCCAGCCTTTCGAATGGTCGGGGGGAGGCCGCTCGCGTGCAGCTCGAAGGATCCCGGACCGGGTCGAGGCTTGCAGGCGGTGAAGACCGGGATCGAGCGGGGCGGATTCGGGCCGAGCTGCAACCGGAGACGCGCGTCGCGGTCGTCATCGCGATTCTGGGGCACCTGAGCTCGGCCGGATCAGGACTGGTCGTTAGTCATCGGCGGGGCGACAATATGCGACGGATCATGCTCGAACCGCGACCCGATTGGCGCGACAAACTCGCCAACATCGGTATGGATCTCGATACGGGACGCGACGAAGCAACAGCCTCACCCTATTGGGCCGAGGACGCGGCCTACGTCTTCAGCCCAGACGCGATCGAGCGCCTGCACGTCGCGGTGGACGACCTTGCAGTTATGATCGAGGCGGCGGTCGAGCACGTCATCGTGCATAACCGCTTCGCCGAGGTCGGGGTTTCAAGCGAGCTCGGCCGGCTGGCGGCGGCGAGCTGGGAAGCGGACGAGCCCTCGCTCTACGGACGGTTCGATCTGTGCTGGAACGGCGACGGTCCGCCGAAGCTCCTCGAATACAACGCCGATACGCCGACAGCACTGTTCGAGGCGTCGGTCGTGCAATGGCATTGGCTGGAGGAGCGATTTCCCGGCCACGATCAGTACAACTCGATTCACGAGGGGCTGATTGACACTTGGCAGCGCTGGCGCACGACGCGAGGGCTCGGGCGGGTCCATTTCGGGTGTGTGCCGGAGGATGACGACGATCTCATCACCACGGCGTACCTGCAGGATACGGCCGTGCAGGCCGGCCTCGAGGGTAGCCTGATCGATATCGAAGATCTGGGTTGGGATGGCCAATCCTTCGTCGACCTCGAACCGCGGGCTATCGAGACCCTGTTCAAACTCTATCCGTGGGACTGGATGGCGGACGAACCGTTTTTCCCGCGTCTCGCAGCTTCCAGAGTTAAGATGATCGAGCCGCCTTGGCGCGTTATTGCAGCCAGCAAGGGCATTCTCGCCATCCTTTGGGAACTCTTCCCAGATCATCCCTGCCTGCTCCCCGCGGCTTTCGATCGGAAGGCTCTCGCGGGTCCGGCCGTCCTCAAACCGATGTTCGGCCGGGAGGGCGCTTCGATCATCGTCGACGATGGGAACGGCCGCCCGATGATGACGACCGAGGGCCCCTATGACGATATGGCTCGTGTGGCGCAGGCATTCTCGCCGCTGCCGAGCTTCGACGGATGGCATCCGGTCGTCGGTGCCTGGATGATCGGCGGCGAGGCGCGCGGGATCGGCATTCGGGAAGAGCGCAATTTGATTACTGGACGCGGCGCACGCTTCGTCCCGCATCTGCTCGATATCGCAGCGCGGGCTGGTCAATAAGAAGGGGAGCGGCTTGTTGGCCGCTCCCCCAATTTGCCGCGAGGGACGATTTATCGCTCGACGATGGCTACGACGCGGCGTGTGTCCGCCTCGACGATCAGCAATCGATCATTCGAGACTGGAACGTAGCGGCAGCCCTCCAGATAGCGGAGATCGTTGCGGATCGGCTCTGGGAACAGACGCAAATCCAAGTCCGCTGGGAGATCGATACCGACGCTGATATTCGGGATCGACAACCGGCGTGGACTCCAGTCGTCGATGGCTGCGATGATCCGGCGGCGCTCAGCCTCGTTCAACGAAACCTCGCAGCGTCCTGCCCGACCGGCTTCGCCACCACCGCGACCCGTGGCGCTGCTGCCGACACGACCACCAGAGGCGTACACGTAGCCGCTGTCGTCATCCACGTAGGCGACGATCTCGTAGGTCGACGGATTGACGATGTAGTACCGATCCTCGACCCAGACGTAGCGGTAGCCGCGATAACGTGGCTCGATGTCGATAATGAACGAGGGCACTGGGTAGTAAGTCCAGTTGCGGGGGGCGCGCCGCCCGACCGAGATGTCGACGTTCACGTTGGTATAGTGGCGAACCCTCTCGCGCTGGCGATGCTCGCGGAACTCCTGGCGAACCCGCTGGCGCTGATTGTCGGACAAATCCACGCGGTCGGCGCGGGCGTTGTCGTGCCTGGGCCCAGAGGCGCTGTCCTTGCGATCACCTTTGGTTGGGCTCTGCTTGTCCTGGGCCTGACGGTCGCGGTCGCGATCCTGTTTCTGCTTATCCTGGGCCTGACGGTCGCGGTCGCGGTCCTGGCTCTGCTTGTCCTGGGCCTGACGGTCGCGGTCGCGGTCCTGTTTCTGCTTATCCTGGGCCTGGCGGTCGCGGTCGCGGTCCTGCTTCTTATCCTGGGCTTGTCGGTCGCGGTCGCGGTCCTGCTTCTTATCCTGAGCCTGACGGTCGCGGTCGCGATCCTGCTTCTGCTTGTCCTGGGCCTGACGGTCGCGGTCGCGGTCCTGGCTCTGCTCCTGACGGTCGCGGTCCCCGCGCTGCTTATCCTGCGTTTGACGGTCGCGGTCCTGACCCTGTTTGTCCTGTGCCTGGCCGCCGCGTTCCCCAAGCTGTTTTTCCTGAGCCTGGCGGTCACCGCCTTCCTTGCTCTGGGATGGGCGGTCGGGCCCGTCTTGCCTGCCTTGAGCCCGGCGTTCGCCGCCTCGATCAGCATCATTACCTTGCCGTTGTGCGCCGCTTTCGCCGCGAGACTCGCTCCTCCCGGGGCCGTCCCCACGCGCGCCTTGACCGGGAGCTTGACCGGTCTGCCCCGGTGCGGACTGGCTTTGTCCCGGCGAATCCGGCCTTCCACTGCCGGCTTCCTTGCCTTGCTGCGCGAGCGCAGCGGTTGAACTGCCGAGCATCAGCGCAGCAGCAAAGCTCACTACGATCCTGTTCATCTACTAATCCTCTCGTGAATTCTGAAAGCCGTTCGGCTGGGAATTCCCGGCTGCCTGTTTGAATGCTTGTTTCTTCTGAACAGTTCCCCGAAATCGTGAGATTTGCTGCGCTCATTGCAGTCGTAATTCAAAATAGCGGGCTGGCGGAACACAGCTGGATCGATCGCGTTGCGCATGAATTGAAAGGACCGGATCTGATCGCGTGTGTCCTGACTTTCAGCGTTGCGACGTCGGCGGAGGCCCATCGCTCCTGGAGTGACCAGGACTATTCGAAGTACCGGCAGAAAAACGGAGCATCATGCTGCGATGGCAGGGGCTGCCGTCCAGTTGATTACTTTGTGCGCCCCGACGGGTCTGTCATCATGTTTCCGGACAGGCAGGGCGTGGTGGTCAAGCAGGGGCTACTCAATGAAAAACCGTCGGACGACGGACGTGCGCATTGGTGCGGAATCGTGACCCCCGGTGCGAGCCCGATTACATTCTGCGCTATTCTTCCGCGACAAATGACCCGGTGGAAGAGACCAAGTGCACCCACTCGGTTGCTTCGTGAATTCACCACCGGTTGGAACCAAACTGCGACACCGGCGTGGATACCGGGATTCACATGCCGGAGCGGACGATGACCTCTTTAGAGCGAAACCAAAACCAAACCAGCCATTCGTGGACCGAGCAAGATTACAAAATCCATGAGGCGACCTACATGGTATTCGTGGAAGGCGTGGCGATATTCTCCGCGCACGTGGTGGTCATTTTGCTCTTGATGGCTTATTTCCTGGTCTGAATATCTATGCAGAACTCAAGATCCACCCATAAGCGGGCGATAGGTGAGCCGCGTCTGACCGCGCTTGCGGTAGAACATGCGGCCGAACACGTTGCCTTTGAGATCCTGGCGATAGTCACGGTAATCGAGGATCGGATCCCATGGGGCCTCCTCATCGACGAGTGCTTCAAAACCGGCCGATCGAAGCGTCGTCTGCATGGTCTCGCGATTGCGCCGGTTCTGGAATTCAGCGAGTACGAGCGAGGTGCCGCTCAAATCAAGATTGGCCAGAACCTCGCCTTCGCCCCCCTCGATGTCGATCTTGACGATATCGGCGCTGGGAAGCGTTGTCGGATCAACCACGTCGACCTCGAACGTCGAACCCTCGGCGCCTTCCCGGAACGTGTCGCGCGCGTAGCTTTCCAGGCCCGCCTCGCCATCACCAGCGAACCGCGCGAAGAACGTGGCCCGACGAGCCGTGCCCGGAAAGAGAGCCGCGTTGGTGATCGAGATGCCGGGCTGACCCCTCGTGTTTCGCTCAAGTAGCGCGAAGGTACCGGGGTTAGGCTCGAACGCGCGAATTCGACTGTTCGGCCAACGCCGAGACGCCCAAAGCGCGAACGAGCCCACATTGGCGCCGATATCGAGAATATCGAGGCCGCTGCCATCATGGTGGCTCTCGTACTCGCCGCGGAGGACATACTCGATCGCCCCGCGCATGGCCTCGGGGCACTCGATCGTCAGAGGAATCTGTGCCGTGAGTCGGAAGATCGGCATGGTCGGCTCCGGGAGCGGATCGTTGGCTTAGACGGCATCTCACACGATTGTGGCGCCAACAACGAGCGTTGTCCTGTAGTCTTGTCTGATCGCTTTAGCTGTCGATGGGGCGGCAACCTAGTGTTCAGACGGCGCAATGACTTGCCCCGTGCTGCGAACTCGAGACAAACTTCGCAGCCACATTAGCCCTGAGCCAGCTCGAGGATTACGCCGTTGGCCTGGGCCGGGGCGACCTTGACCATTCGGGGCTCGACGACTGCAGCCCTGGAGCCGATGGCCGCGGCCGCAGCCTTGGCGTCGTTCACGGTGAGGGCCAGCGTGATTGCGGTCTCCTCAGGAATGCCCTCGAGAGGCACTCCGGGATGGCGTTTTTCCAGCGTCGCACGGTCGAGGAACACGAAATCACCTCGCCCCGAGCCGGTTTCGATTCGGATTGCTCCGTCACGCAGCCGCTCCGGCGCACGATCGATCAGACGGCCCATATGTGCCGCCGCCTTGACGGGATCAGGTGACAGCATTTCGACGCGGTCGATGCGGTAGGCCGTATTGGCATGGCGGGTGAGTTCGGGGATCCAGACGTTCTCGCGGGTGAGGTGCTGGCATGCAAACACGCGCAAGCCGCCGGGGCGTTCATCGACAGGCCATACAAACGTGCGGAAGCGCGCCTCCACCTGACGCCCGTCCGGCAGGTCGACGGGACGGCCAAAGTCGTAGGGTCCGAGCGCCGCAAAGCCGTGCTCTTTCAACTCCGCGACACCATCGTCGGCATCAGTGCCGGTGAAAGCGGCGCGTTCCATGCCTTCGCCGCGGCGGGCGAGGAACTGGCGGCCCGGCAGATTGCGCTCGGTTTCGGCAACCACACCGATCAGCTCGATGTAGTCGTGCTCGAGCATGATGGTGTGGTTGGCCGTGCCCATGACTGCCGTGTGCATGCCCATGGGCGAAACCGTGAAGCCGAGGCTTGCCCATCGGCGTGCGCCCTCGCTCAAGTCGCGGACCATGATGACGACGTGGTCTAGGCCGATGATCGATCGCATAGGCATAGGGACAGGCTCCCGTTCTGATTGGGGGGACCGTCGCAAGGCAAGAGGCAAGCGTCAACCGGCACTAAGCGCTGCCGTCGCGTTACAGCAGGCGATCGGCTGGTGGTTGAACGTGCAGCCCCACTGGTGTCTCGACTGCGAGCATGAAGCGGACGATGGTCCCCGCTAAGTCGTTGTCGCTGCGGCCGGTCACGAGTTGGAAGCGGAGACCGGGCACGCCGAATTTTTCACCATCAATCAATTCGCGCGCCGTGACTTTGATGACTTGAGCATGACCGTCTCTGCCGGAAATCGTGATGATGTCGCCAGGCGAAACCACCCTGTTCGTGCCAGTCAGGGAGTCGCCGCCGAGGCCGCTCAGCCAGATATTGCTGGGGAGGGAGGTCCACGACGTGTCGGAGTCGGCGAAAGCCGTTCCGTAGGTCGTGGCGAGGACGGAGTCCGGGGCCGCGCGTTGAGACGCGATGCCGACTGCTAGGCCCACGACGAGGGCTCCCGTGAGGCCGAGGAAGGCAGCTGCGGCTCTCTGGCGAGGCATGGATGGCGTCTCCTGGTTCGAACCTGCCGTTATATAGGGCGCTAGGATGACGGTACGAAGCCTAGGTGCGTCCTATTATTTTCTGATCCCCGCTTTTCGCCGCGAGCCAACATTCTCGCGGCGCATCTGGCGGAGCAGGGCAAGGTTGCAGGCTAGAAGCAGCGAAAAGGTCAGGCCGAGGACGGCAAGCTCTACTCCGCGCTGGGCGTGAATGGTGCTGCCCGCCGGGCGCAATTGCGCGGCTGCAATGATGGCATTCTCGGCAATCGGGCCGGGAGGTGATGTGACCTCGACAGCACGCGTGGCGATGACATCGCCAGCGAAGGCTTCGTCGATGCTCCAGCTCTGGCGTGGATTGGAGATCGTCGTGGCCAACAGTGGCAGCATCAGAAAGATTGCGGCACCGAGCGAAATATCCTTCAGCCATCGCGTGATCGCCGTGGTCGTTTTCGTCCGCATCTGCTTTTCCCTCCGAGCTGAAGCCGATTGATCGACTCGGCGCCTGCTTCCGATCTTTGCGATGTAAACTGCGATTGTGGCGCTTGCGGCGGCAACTTGTGGCGGAATTCGGCCGCGTGTCCGCTGTGGCCGGCGAGCCACGTTGAACAGTCGTCAAGTCAATCTAAACTCGTCTGCCACGGCGAGCTGATCGCGCTTTTCGAAGCCGGATTGCACGATGCGCATCCCGTCGGGCGAATGCTGCCGAGCCAGTGCGAACGCGTCGTCGGGGGTGCCATGAAGCCAGGCATGGCGATCTGCATCGGTCGCGAGAATCACCGGCATGCGCTCGTGATTGATGGTCGCGACGAGGGCGTTGGGCAGGGTCGTCATGAAGGAGAAGACATCGAGCTGGACGGCCGGGCCGTCCTTTCGGATCGGGCCGTTGAATCGGCGCCAGATGCCAGCGAAGGCGAACAAAGGACGCGACTCGTGGCCGGTCAACGCAAACCAATGCCACGTCGCGGGCGTGATCTGGCGCGGCTCGGCGAATGACGTCACGGGCACCAGGCACCGGCGAATCTCGAAGCTCTGTCGCCAGAAAGGACTCTGGCGGGTCTTGTCGTCGCGAAAATTGGTGACTCGACGGGGTGCGCGGCCAGGTTGGGGCAGGACGAAGCCCCAGCTCATCAGGCCAAGCTCGCATTCGCCGTCGGCCGCTGCTCTCACCACGGGTGCCATGTGACCGGGAAAAATCGAATCCTTCGCTTCGAATGCGACCGCGCGATTATCGCCGATCCTGAAGAGCCGAAGGACGGCCTCACGTGCGGCTGTCATGGAGTAGAGGTTACACATGTGCCGGCCTCACCCCTTCTGAAAGAACTCGTAGATCCGTGTCGCCATCTCGGCGGAAATGCCATCGACGGCCTGCAGATCCTCGATGCCAGCCCTGGATACGCCCTTGGCCGAGCCGAAATGCTTGAGAAGCGCGCGCTTGCGGTTCGGGCCGATCCCGGCGATCTCGTCGAGCGGATTGCTGCCGATTGCCTTGGAGCGCTTGGCGCGGTGCGTGCCGATTGCGAAGCGGTGGGCTTCGTCGCGTAGGCGCTGGACGAAGTAGAGCACGGGATCGCGCGGCTCCAGCATGAAGGGATGCGGGCGACCGGGGATATGGAAATGCTCGCGGCCGGCGTCCCGGTCGGGCCCCTTGGCGACACCGACCAGGGGGATATCGTCGATCCCGAGGTCGGCCAGCACTTGGCGCGCGATGGCGAGTTGCCCGGCGCCGCCGTCGATCAGCACCAGATCGGGCCGATCTGGAAACTCGTCGACCTCGGAGAGGGCGTCGTCGTCCGGCTCGTCCTCATCGGCCAAGGTGGGCTCGAGGTTGATCGGAGGAGGCGTATCGGCGCGCAGCACGCCGAAAGCGATTGCATCGGCACCCCGCTCGCCGCGCGGCGGCGGAGCGGGTCCGGTGATCCGCGACCGGGAGGAGTTCGGATCCTCAGGCGCATTGGACGGGGGGAGCATCGCGATGTCGCCGACGTCTGTCTCTCTTGGCTCGTCCTCAATGACCAGGCGTTTGAAGCGCCGGGTGAGGACCTCGCGCATCATGGCGTAATCGTCGCCGGGGGCGGTTGCCTTGTCCTTGATGTTGAACTTCCGGTAGTGCGCCTTTGCGAAGCCCTGCGGACCGGCCACGATCATGCCGCCGACCGCGCTGGTGCCCATGATATGGCTGTTGTCGAAGACCTCGATGCGGCGCGGAACGCGGGCTAGACCGAACCGCTCGGCCACGCCCTCCAGCAGACGAAGCTGCGACGAGCTTTCGGCAAGCCGGCGACCGAGGGCCTCACGGGCGTTGTTCAAGGCATGCTCGACGAGCTCGGTCTTGGCGCCGCGCTGGGGCACGCGGATCTCGATTCGCCGCTCGGCTTTGAGCGCCAGCGCTTCCTCGAGCAGCGCGCGTGAGACGAGGTCGTGCGACAGCAGGATCAATCGCGGCACCGGCTTGTCGTCGTAGAACTGTGCAATGAAGCTCTCCAGCACCTCCTCGATGCCGATGCTGCGGTCGGCTTTCGGGAAGTAGGCGCGATTGCCCCAGTTCTGGCGGCTTCGGAAGAAGAACACCTGGACGCAGGTCTGGCCGCCCTCGCTGTGAGCCGCAAAGATGTCGGCCTCCTCGACACCGTCCGAGTTGATCGCCTGATCGGCCGTGACGTGGGCGAGGGCCTGCAGGCGGTTGCGGTACCCGGCCGCACGCTCGAACTCGAGCTTCTCAGCAGCCTCGAACATCAGCGTTTGCAGCTCGGTGCGGACAGCCTGGCTCTCGCCCCGCAGAAACTTGATGGCCTCCTCGACCAGCAGGTCGTAGTCGGCATTGGCAACTTCGCCGGTGCATGGTGCGGAGCAGCGCTTGATCTGATGCAGCAGACAAGGACGCGTACGGCTCTCGAAGACGCTATCGGAGCAAGTCCGTAACAGAAAGGCGCGCTGCAACGTGTTGATGGCGCGATTGACCGCGCCAGCCGAGGCGAAAGGACCGAAGAATTCGCCTTTACCCGAGCGTGCGCCGCGGTGCTTCAGGATCTGCGGCGCTTTGTGGTCGCGCCGGATCAGGATAAAGGGAAACGACTTGTCGTCCCGCATCAGGACGTTGAAGCGCGGCTTGAAGCGCTTGATGAGGTTCGCCTCGAGCAGTAGCGCCTCGGCCTCCGTGCGTACGCTGACGAACTCCATGGCGGCGGTAGCCGCGATCATGCGGGCAATGCGGTTGGTGTGGCCCCCCATTCGCGCATAGTTCGCGACGCGGGCTTTGAGGCTGCGCGCCTTGCCGACGTAGATGACGGTGCCCTCGGTATCGAGCATCCGATAAACGCCCGGTTGCGCGGTGAGCGTGCGCAGGTATCCAGCGATGACCTCGGGGCCTGTCCGAGCAGATGTGTCATCCCGCGGTTGCTCGACGCGCACCTGTTCGTCGGGGGCCGTTGTGGGCTCCGGCGCTTCGCTGTTCCCAGGGGCTTCAGTCGGCGTGGTCATAGCCTCTTGTCCGCAAGGGGGCAGTCGAGGTCAAGCCGCGCTCGCGTAGTGGAGCAGCCATGCCGCAACCTCCCCTTGCATCTTGCCGAGAAATTAGCAATCGTCTCGTTCCAGGACAATCATACGTCGGAGTGATCGATGACGATCGGCGACAAGCTTAGCGCACCGGCCAGTGTCAGGTCGATGTCATTGGACAGGGGCGTGCACCGCAGCTTCTTGTCAGATGTGGTGATTGATTACGGTCCGCGGGAGATCCTAAGCCGGCTCTTTCTGAAGGCCGATACCGAACTCAGAAAAAAAGGAATCAGACTCACGTTTGCGAGCTTCGATGAACTTGTTGGGGTCAACAAGGCCAACTCGAGCACTTGGGCGCCCATGGTGCCCGTGTTCGATCCCAAAGTGTCGGACGTGCACGAAGGCAATGGCTTCGCGATGATCGGCTGGAGCGAGCGAGGCGAGGCCATTTGCACGACCGCAGCTCGCATCATTGACCTTGGCGGATCCACTCTTAAAGTCGAGGCTGAAAGCCTGCGCCTCTTTTACAGCGACCCGGGAGCATCGCGTCGACCGGAGGAGCGAGTTCATGTAACAGCACCCACGGCGGCGACAATGATGGGCAGCCTTGTCTACGGAGGTGCGACTTGGTACCGTCCCGATTACCGGGGCAGGGGCGTAATGGGCGTTTTGTCGAAGCTCGCCCGAGGGATCGGCTTTTCGCGGTGGGAGGCAGCGCCCGTTATCACATTCATGTCACAGGGGCTCGTCGGAGCCGGTGTTCCCGCGCGTTGTCATTTCCCCAACGTGGAGTGGGCTGTCACCCTTACGCATACGCCGGTCATTCCCTCTGGGACCTATGAAGGAGCGCTGCTGTGGGCGGAGGAAGATTATCTATTGGATGTTTTGAGAACGTTCGTGGACGCTGGGACCCGGGATACGAAGGTCGATCAGGTTGTCCAGAAGAGAACCGCCAATCAATAGCGTACCCTCATCATTCCCCTTGATGGGAAAAATCAACCGACGGTAGCGCTGTCGCGTTCTCCCCCTGTCGGGATAGCGGATGATGGCGTCGACAACCTCGCAACGTGGCGCGCCGGTTTGGGAGGCATCATAATACGCGTTCGCAACCCATTTGCCGTAAGCCCTGTCCGGTTGCTCCTCAATGGGTGCTCCGACGGCGCAACTGCGCCACGTCTCATAAGTTGAGTAGATCGACGCGCTAATCTCTTTAAACGTCAGACGCTCGCCGTTCCTGCCGTTGCCGTGAATTACGGCGAACCGGTAGCCCAAGGCTGATTTCGTGAGGCGTAGGAGGGTTTCCGTATCGTAGTTCGACAGAAGATTTGGCCAGGCGGACACGATGTCTTTCACGAGCGGTAGATCGTCCAGCGCAGTTGGGTGGAGGCGATTCGCCATGAAGTCTGGTTTTTGGTTAGTTTCTGGTCGACCGAGGAATTGTCTTACCTTCTCGGGCGCATCAGCTACGCGGATGAGCTGGCTTTTCCAATCCCTCTCGAATGTCGAGACCACCATCCGCTCAAGGCGTGAACGGGTCAGCCAGTCCAGCAGGGACTTGGTGGCTCGCTCCGTCACGAAGCCTGGGCGCAGTCTCGCCTGGCAGGACGCACCGAAGACATTAATGGCGACGAAGCCGAGGTTCTTGACGGCGTACTCGACGAACTCGCCGCCCGAATACGGTGAGTCGAAGGCGATCCGGAGTTGCCTCGAATCTCCGCGCCAAAGCTCTCCCTGGTCGTCAATCAGAAGTAGTGACATCCACCCGGTCTTTCGAACTCTCCGCCTCATGCTCAGGTGGGCATTTCAACAGCGGCTTGTTGCGAAACTGTTGAGTTCCAAAGAAAACTTCTTGTTCGGCGCACTCCTTGTGGACCGTTCTTAACCGTATGTTGCTGCGCATACCGGACTGAAGCACCGCCACACTGTGGTCACATGCGTCGGGCCCAGAATCGGGGCGAAGGAGGCATGCCATGCCGGTCATTGCCGTTGCTGCCCTCGCTGTCGTCATGTTCGCGGTCTCGTCCCTGGTCACGTGCGCCGGCGCCGCCGCCGCGCCGCCGCGCGGAACGCCACAGTTCAGCAGCGCGCAGGACATCCTGAGGTGGATCAACGCCTATCGCCTGAAGCCGACGCCGGAGCGTTTGCCCGGGGCCGTCAAGGCGATGAGCGCGCTCGCACTCTTCCGGGATCTCGATTCGAGCGGCGTCTACATCGGATTCATGGCCGGGGTGCTCGGCGACAATCCGGACCGCGCCGACAAGCTGGTGTCAGGCATGTTTCCCATGCCGCCGGAGGATCAGGTCGCGATCGTTCGCGCCGTCGCCTACTCCGGCCTGGCTGACTGGAAGGGCCTCCTTGGGCGGTTTGCCGAGCGGATGCCGGCCCGCAAGGTGCTGATCGAGCGCCATCTCGAAGGCAAATTGCCGACACTCGAGACCGTGCCATTGGCAAGCAACGCCGCCGCCCTCGATGCGCTGTGGGGCTATTTCTTCGCCACGGGACGTATGGCGCCGGTCGATCGCATCATCGAGGCCCTGGCGTGGGCCAAGGACGGAAACGATGTCGAAAAGCTGACGACCGGGAGCATGGCGAAGTGGACGCTCGCCAACAACGCGTTACAGAACAAGGATCTGCTCGACCATTTAAAGGCCGAGAAAGTAACGCGTCCGAAGGCGATTGCGTTGCAACTGGATGAGATCATCGAGGCGGCCGAGACCTATGAGACGTCGAAGATCCGGAAGGAGGCGGCCGCTGCGATCGAGGAGCTGAAACGTAAAGGACCGGATTCGACGCGCAAGTTCACCTACTGGGGCATGGCGGGGCAGACGGCACTTGCGCTCGGCTGCGTCGTTGCGGGTGCCTTGGGCCACGTCGAGATCGCTGTTCCCTGTGTCATCGGGGGCGCCGCCTCCTCGGCAGCGTTACGCCTGCTCACACCCCAGTAGGTTTGCCAGGCTAGATGCAGGACGTTGCGGGCGAGCCGGGCCTCTGCTAGGCGTCGCGCTTGCGATGCCGAGCGTCCGAGGAGCCTCATGATTCCCCGCTATTCCCGCGCCGAGATGGTGAAGATCTGGGAGCCCGAGACGCGGTTCCGGATCTGGTTCGAGATCGAAGCGCATGCGGCCACCGCAATGGCGGACATTGGCATCATCCCGAAAGAAGCCGCCAAGGTCATCTGGGACAAGGGTGGTGCTGCAACTTTTGATGTCGCTCGCATCGACGAGATCGAGCGGGTGACCAAGCACGACGTCATCGCATTCCTGACACACCTCGCCGAACACGTGGGCCCAGAGGCGAGGTTCGTGCATCAGGGGATGACGTCTTCGGACGTGCTCGATACTTGTTTCAACGTCCAACTCGTCAGGGCAGCCGATATCCTGATTGCGGATATCGATCGGGTGCTGGCTGCTTTGAAGACGCGTGCGTTCGAGCACAAGAACACCGTCACCATCGGTCGCAGTCACGCGATCCACGCCGAGCCGACGACGTTCGGGGTCAAGCTGGCGCAGGCGTATGCGGAGTTCGCCAGGGGGCGGGAGCGGCTCGTCATGGCCCGGCGCGAGGTTGCGACGTGCGCTATTTCCGGCGCGGTCGGTACGTTCGCCAACATCGACCCGCGGGTCGAGGAGCATGTCGCGGCACAGCTGGGCCTAGTGCCCGAGCCGGTCTCGACGCAGGTGATCCCGCGCGACCGGCACGCCATGTTCTTCGCCACGCTCGGTGTCGTGGCGTCGTCGATCGAGCGGCTGGCGATCGAGATCCGGCACTTGCAGCGGACGGAGGTGCTCGAAGCCGAGGAGTACTTCTCGGAGGGCCAGAAGGGCTCGTCCGCCATGCCGCACAAGCGCAACCCGGTGCTGACCGAGAATCTGACGGGGCTCGCGCGGATGGTGCGCAGCTACTCGATACCAGCCATGGAGAACGTGGCGCTCTGGCACGAACGCGACATCTCACATTCGTCGGTCGAGCGCATGATCGGGCCGGACGCGACGGTCACCTTGGACTTCGCGCTGAACCGACTTGCGGGTGTGATCGAGAAGCTGATCGTCTACCCCGAGACCATGAAGGCGAACCTGGACCGTCTCGGTGGACTCATTCATTCGCAGCGCGTGCTGCTGGCCTTGACCCAGAAAGGTGTCAGCCGCGAGGATAGCTATGCCTGGGTGCAGCGCAATGCCATGCCGGTCTGGCGGGGCGAAGGTGATTTCCTGACGCTGCTGACGGCGGACAAGGACGTCTCGAAGGCGCTCTCGTCGTCCGAGCTCGAGGCGCTGTTCGATCTCGGCTATCACACCAAGCACGTCGACACGGTCTTCCGGCGGGTGTTCGGGGCGGCTTGAGGTTTGGGCGGTCAGCTGGGTCACATCCGGAGGCTGCGCCACTTATCGCACTCTGGTAGTCTTTCGCCAGGAGATGCCCACATGAACGCCCCTCTCGATCTCAAGCTCGATAAGGACGCTTTCGACCGCTGGCTCTTGGATCAGGACCGGAAGTACGAGTGGAGGGAGGGCCACGTCGTGCAAATGTCGAATGTCAGCCGTGGTCATGCCCGGATCGTGCGAAATATCGCTCGTTCGCTCGAGGCCCGGCTCGATATCGACAGTTGGGCAGTCGTGACATCCGATTTCGGCGTTGAGAAGCCAGGTTTCGTTCGCTTCCCCGATGTCCTTGTGGAGCCAGAGGCTGCAGGTCGCTTCGACGTTCGGAGGTCCGATCATGCGGTCCTTCTATTCGAGGTCCTCTCGCCGTCGTCGGTTGACACCGACATGATCGAAAAGCCAGCTGAGTATGCGACCATCGCTACGCTGGAGGCTTACGTTGTCGTTAGCCAGGATGCGGCGATTTGCTGGATCTGGGAACGCGACCCAGAATCGGGCGCATTTCCTGTGAAGCCCGTGAAGATTGCAGGACGGGTTGAAACTCTCGCGCTCTCGGCGCTCGGCATTGGCTTGCCGCTTGCCGAGATCTACAGGAACATTCCAACAGCGGACGACTGAGCTGGCTTTACACGCCGGGTGCTGTTGCCCTGATGGATGGGCGCTGGTGGAGCCGAGCGAGCCAGGCCGCCAGTTGCGGGCGGCCCTCGGTGAGGTCGCCGTGTCCCCAATGCAGCAGCTGATCGATGCCAGCGAGCAGGTAAAGCTGGGCCATATTGAGCGGTCCCTGCATCAACGGATGGCCGATCTCACGCTCCCAGAAATCGGCGAGCCGTTGTGCGCGGGCCGCCTCGTGGGCAATGATGGTCGGGGACCGCTCCTCGGCCGGTCGTCGCATCTCGCGGACCCAGACGGATAGGCCGTTGGTCAACGACCGTGCATAGGCTTCCAGCCGTCCGTACTGCCAGTCGTCTGTCGCCAAAGGTTGGGTGAGCGTCGGCTTGCCGTCCAATTGGTCGAGCCAAGCGGCGATCAGCCCGCTGTCCTCGATGCCAGTGCCATCGTCTTTGACGAGGAACGGCACGCGGCCCGAGGGGTTGACGGCATAGTAGGGGCTGCCGGTGGAGCGCGTTTTCGCCTCGAGGATTTCGACCCGATCGGCGAGCCCTTTCTCGTGGACGACGATCCGCGCCACGCGGGCGTAAGGCGAGGTCGATGTGATATAGAGCTTCACGTTTTGTCGTCTCCCAGAGCCCGAGCGCTGGCCATCGCGGACGCGCATGAAGGAGGATAGCCGATGCGCGTCAGAGA
>JALHMC010000056.1:0-7985 GCA_022844225.1 Hyphomicrobiaceae bacterium
AGCGGCGATGAGGCCGTACTCGATGGCCGTGGCGCCCGACTCGCACTTCGCGAACTTTGCAAGGAACTTCATGACTCGTACTCTCCCAATTCGACGCTGTGGACCGGATCTTTCACCGGCTGCGGCTGCGGTTGTGCAACCTCGACAAGCCCGAAGATAATCGCAGACATTGCACAGCAGGTTAATTTCGCCAGACCCATAGATTTAAGATTCAGGGGAATATCGGCATGGATAATTTTAGGTTATCAGACGTTGGCGCGTGCAGATCGCCCGATGCCGCATTCCCCAAAAGAAAACCGCCCGGCTCCGTGCGGAGCCAGGCGGTTCGGGCCTGTCATGCGGCAAGCGGTCTTCGCCTGCCCATGCCGAGGCGGCTTAGCGGTTGGCCAAGCCGTCCTTCACGTCGTTGAACGTGCCCTGGATTTCGCTGCCGACGTTGGTGACGGCGGTGATGATGCCCACGCCGATCAGAGCGGCGATGAGACCGTACTCGATGGCCGTGGCGCCCGACTCGCACTTCGCGAACTTTGCAAGGAACTTCATGACTCGTACTCTCCAACTCGACGCTGTGGGCCGGATCTTTCACCGGCTGCGGCTGCAGATGTGCAACCTCGACACGGACGAAACTAGTCCGCCCCATTGAAGAAAAAGTTAAATCAAGTGCCGCTCCATATTAATGGATATACTCGAGAGAATTCTGCTTAATATATTATTTCTGGTCCTCCTCCAATTTCCCGAGACCCCGCTCGGAGCGCGTACGGATCCTGCCTTGTGTCGCCGAACGGCAACTTCCGAGGGCGCACATATGAAAAAGGCCCCGGAGTTCCGGGGCCTCTGGGCGGACGGAGGCGGGTCGCTCCCCTCACGCCATGCCACGCTCCTTGAGTACCTTTCTCGCGATCCGGAAGCACTCGACGCCGGCGGGGAAGCCGGCATAAATGCCGATCTGATGCAGAATGGCCTTGAGTTCGTCCTTAGTGACACCGTTGTTCAACGCGCCGTTGAGGTGAAGCTCCCACTCGTGCATACGACCGAGCGCGGCGAGCATAGTGAGGTTCATCATGGAGCGGGTCTTGGCCGGGATCCGGTCGTCACCCCAGACCTTGCCCCAGCAGAACTCGTTGAGCATGTCCTGCCATTCCTGATTGAAATCGTCGACCGTGGTCATCGATTTCTCGACGTACTCCGCACCTAGCGTCTTCTTGCGGGCAGCCATGCCCTTTTCCCAGAGCGCCTTATCCATGCTCGTTCTCTCCTGGCTGGGCGCGGGTCGGTTGCTCCCCGCGCTTCGGTAAACCGGCACTGGTGTTAGCGCAGAACGCCGCGCGCCGTCATCCGGCATCGCTGCCGGCGCCGTGCTGCTGAGTCCTTGGCCGAGCCGCGATCGGCTGGATCAGGACTGCGACTCTTCGGGTGCAGAAGCCGCGATCTGTGCCTCGGTCGCCTGCGCCTGAGCGCGAGCCTCGGCAGCTTCGGCGGCCTCGGCAGCGCGACGCTGGGCCCGGCGAGCGGCCGACACCCGGCGGACATGCTCGGCCAGTGGCGGGGATGCCAGCTCGAGCTGGACGAAGTCGTCACGGTAGAGCTTGAGGAGACGCGTGCGCGTAACGGCGCGATAGGAGCCCGTGTTGAGAGTATCCTCCAGCATGGATGTCACGCCGAAGAAGTCGCCGACCCGATAGTCGCGCGTCACATCCGGCTTGGTCTGTCGCACATGGCCGGACGCAACGAAATACATCGCATCGCCGGGCGAGCCGTCAGGGATGATCTCGACGAACGGCGCGATGCTCTTGGCGTGTAGCAGCGGCATCAGCCGCGCAACCTCGTCGGTATCGAGTTCGGCAAAAAGGGGAATGCGCGACATCAGCGACCAGGTCAGGACGAAATCATGCCGGTTCACCTCGGTTGCAAAGCCCGATGCAATGATGGCCACGGGCAGCGCCAGAATGCAGAGCCCGCACAGCATGGTGATCGAGGCCCATAGCTTGCCCAGTGGCGTGATCGGCGAGACGTCACCGTATCCGACCGTCGTCAAAGTGGTCATGGCCCAGTAGGCGGCATCCGGGATCGAGCCGAACTTTTCGGGCTGTGCTTCGGCCTCAATGTAATACATGCCCGTCGAGAAGGTGAGCAGCGCTGCCATCAGCAGCATGAACGCGCCGGCCAACGATCGCTGCTCATTCGAGATGACACGCAGCAGAGTGTGGATCGCTGGCGAGTATCGCGTGAGCTTGAGGAACCGGATCAGGCGAAACACGCGCAAGGCTCGGAGATCGAGACCGACAATCGAGCCAAGGTAGAACGGCAGGATGGCCAGCAGGTCGATGATCAGGGTCGGGCGCTTGGCATACTTCAGACGCGCCTGCCAAGACGGAAGCCGTGACAGCATCGGCACCTCGACGGCCGTCCACAAGCGAAGCGCGTACTCGATGGTAAATACGGCGATCGAGACATACTCGAAGGCTCGGAGCCAAGGACCCCATTCCGCGTCGATGGACGGCACCGTCTCAAGGCAGAAAGCGAGCACGCTGAGCAGAATGAATGCGACAATGACCTGGTCGAAGACGCGGCTCGCGAGGCCTTCGCCGCGGCCGACCTCGATGATCTCGTAGACCCGCTGCCTGAGCCTCTTGTCATCCCTGCCAATCGTCATCGCGCATCCTCGAGGCTAGTTCCAGTCGCCTGAAAGGCGTTAAGTCCGCGGGTCGCCGCTAAGCCGCCGCGGCGACGCCGCCATGCGGGCGCCAATCCGCGTTGTCGAGAACTCCGCGGCGCAAACCCGATGACTCACGTGGCACCACCTTTACCAAGCCACGCCGGCAGGCGGTATGCCGCAGCACCCTTTCCGCGGTTGCCGAGACATGCGTTACTTGCAGCGCCCTCGAACCGGAACGCAGATGACCTCAACCACCGCGTCAACAGAAGCCTACCGTCGAAATGTGGCTGTGCTGGCCGTCGCACAGGCACTGTTCATGTGCACGCAATCGATGGGTATCGCAACGACCCCGCTCGCCGCCCACTCGCTGCTGGGCGTGGACAAATCGCTGGCGACGCTTCCGATCTTCCTCAATCACGCGGGCATCATGCTGACGACGATCCCGGCGTCGCTGCTGATGGGACGTATCGGTCGGCGCGCGGGGTTCACCATCGGCGCCATCCTTGCGATCGTATTCGGTCTGCTCGCAGCCTACGCAATGGTGCTGCGCAGCTTCGAGTTGCTGTGCGTCTCGGCGCTGCTTCAGGGATCGGCTGCTGCATTCGCATGGTACTATCGATTCGCTGCCGCCGATGCTTCGCCGGACGGCTTCAAACCGAAGGCGATCTCCTACGTAATGGCCGGTGGAATCGCGGCCGGCGTCCTCGGACCACAGATCGCGAAATGGACGGTCGATTGGTTTTCGCCAGTGACGTTCATGGGCGTCTATATCGCCGTCACCATCACAGGGGCGCTGAGCGTTCTGCTGATGCAGCTGTTGCGGATTCCACGCCTGACCGCCGCAGAGCGCGCCGAAGGCGGACGGCCCATGTCGGAGATCATCCGCCAACCAGCCTACATCGCGGCACTGATTTCCTCGATGTTCGGCTATGGCGTGATGACGCTGGTCATGTCCGCAACACCGCTCGCGATGCTCGCCTGTGGGTTTCAATTCGCAGATAGTGCGACGGTCATCCAGGTGCACATCATAGCGATGTTCCTGCCGTCATTCTTTACCGGCCACCTGATCCAGAAATTCGGCGTGCTCACCATCATCGCCGTCGGCGCGCTGATCCAGGTCGGCTGCGCTCTGGTCAATATCGCCGGGATCGACTTCGCGAACTTTCTGATCGCCAACGCGCTGGTCGGGCTCGGCTGGAATTTCACCTACGTCGGGGGCTCGACGCTGCTGACGCGAACCTACCGACCGTCGGAGCGAGCCCGAGTCCAGGCGAGCCACGATTTCGTCGTCTACGCGACGACGGCAACGGCCGCTGCCCTCGCCGGCTTCCTGCAGCAGAAATCCGGGTGGATGGCGATCAACATTGCCGCCCTGCCCTTGATGGGCATCGTGATGGCAACCATGCTCTGGCTGGCCCTGCGCGAACGACGGGAGGCTCGAACCCAGCCGGCCGAGTGAGTGGCGGTCTGTCGCCGCACGCAGTAGTTTGATCCGGATCAGGCCGCCCCCTGGCAGGAGGCGCCAAAGTGCACCCGAGCGATATGCGCATGGGCCTAGGAAGGAACCCGTAACGATGTACAAGCACATTCTGATCGCCACCGATGGATCCGAACTCGCCCACAAGGCGGTGGTGCAGGGGTTTGCCCTTGCCAAGGCCGTCGGAGCCATGGTCACCGTCGTCACCGTGACGGAGCCCTGGACGGCCGTGGTGCCGGGAGAGATGGGCATGGCCTTCCCGGTCGACGAGTACGAGAAGGGCGCCTCCGAGAACGCGGGCGGCATCCTTGCTACCGTGAAGCGCGAAGCCGACGCGGCTGGCATCAAGTGCGAGACCGTGCACATGGCGGACCAGTATCCGGCCGACGGCATCATCGCCACAGCCAAGGACAAGGCCTGCGACCTGATCGTCATGGCGAGTCACGGGCGGCGCGGGCTGTCCCGGTTGCTGATCGGCAGCCAGGCCAACCAGGTCGTCGTTCATTCCAGCGTGCCGGTGCTGGTCGTTCGCTGAGCCGCGCGCTTTCCCCGGGCGTGACGACGCCTTAACCTTCGCCGATGGGGACGGGGTCCGATGACCTCGTCTCGATCGCGAGCAGGAGACAGGAACATGCGCGGGCTCGCAGGAAAAGCGGCGATCGTCACGGGCGGGGCGGGTGGCATCGGGTCAGCGCTCTGTCGGAGGTTGGCCGAAGAAGGCGCGAAGGTCGGCGTATTCGACCTCCGGGCCGATGCTGCCGAGAAAGTGGCAGCCGAGATCGGAAACGGGGCGTCGGCCTATGCTTGCGACATCACCAGTCTCGCGAGCGTAACGGCGGCCGTCGCCGCCTTCGAGGCGGCGCAAGGGCCGACCGATATCCTCGTGAACAACGCCGGCTGGGACAAGTTCGCCTATTTTCTAGAAACGACCCCTGATGACTGGGACAAGATCATCGCCATCAATCTGAGGGGGCCGATCCATGTGCACCATGCCGTGTTGAAGGGCATGCAAGCGCGCAGACGAGGGCGCGTCGTCAACATCGCGTCGGACGCCGGACGGGTCGGATCGTCGATGGAGGCCGTCTACTCCGCTTGCAAGGGCGGCCTGATCGCCTTCACCAAGACGATTGCGCGGGAGCTGGCCCGCTCCAACGTCACCGTCAATTGCGTATGCCCAGGACCGACGGACACGCCACTGCTGGCTCAGTTTCTCGGCGGTGGCGAACAGGGTGAGAAGGCCTACGAGGGCCTCAAGCGTTCGATCCCGTTGAAGCGACTCGGCCAGCCCGACGATCTCGCTGGCATGGTCGCGTTCCTTGCGAGCGAGGATGCCGCCTACATCACCGGGCAGGTCATCTCGGTCTCAGGCGGCCTCACCATGAGCGGCTGAGCATGGTCTGACGGTCAGCATCGGTCGTCTTGAGCACGGCTTCGGACGAAGCAATTTATCACTCGTTCAGCGTCAGACCGCTTTGCTGCCCAACTTCCGCGCTACTTTCGTCATCGATCGATGAAGCGCTCACGCTGAAGTGGAGCGCGCGAACGGAGGATGCCGGCAGATGCGTGTCACGGCGCGGCGCTCATGTCTGCGAGGTCTGGCAGTCATGGTGACGGTGATGGGCGTATCGGGCGGGGCGATGGCCGAAAGCAGCGACGCGATCGGCCGATGGCTCGCGGAGCAGTTCGCCGACGAGGCGAAGCGAGCGCCGTCCTCGGGGAAAGTGCATGACGTCGTCCCGGCCAAGCCACCGACCGAAGACGACGAGCGTCGCATCCTCGAGGAGATCGAGATGCTGGAGCGTGCCCGCGCCGAGGCCGAATCACATCGCGAGATGATCGGCGAGAGCAAACCGGCTGGTTCGGCTGAAGCCGGTGCCGCGCAAGTAATCGAAGAGCGCCCGCAGAACCAGCCGCTCACGAGCAAGGAAAGCGAGCCGGCCGCACAACCGTCGGGAGTGACGGATGGCGACCGCCAAGCTCAGGATGCCGAGATGGCACAGATGGAGGCCGAGCGGGAGGCCGAGGCGGAGCGAATCGATGCCGCTCTGCGCAGAGCTCGCGCCGCGCGCGAGGCGCGCAATCGGCCGCCCTTCTCCTCGACCGAGACGACGCCACCCGGCTTGCCGGTGCAGAAGCCGACGGGGGATTTGCAAGAGGTCAGCGGGCAGGTCAGCAGCCCGAGTGAACGTAAACAGCCGTCTCTGTCATACGTGCCTGAACGGAACGGTCACGCAGAAGAGCGCGATGCTTCGGGCCGGGATCGGAGTGAGACGCGGGTGACCGTGCTCATGACCATGGAAGCCGGCAATCGCGGCATTCGTCGTCACAACAAGACGGCCGATCCGCTCCTGTGTGGCGAGCGCGGATGCTACGTCGGGGCCGGCGCGGCCTCGCCAGCCGAGTTCCTGCCGCGGCGACGCGCCTTTGGCCCGAGGCAGGCGCTCGGCGAGCGGGCGGGCGCTTGCCGTGATTCGCTCGGCTGTGTGTTTCGCGGCGTCGATCTGATCGCTTATCCGGCCGTGTTGCAGCCGATCGACATGCGCATTCTACGGCACGACCGGCGCCAGCCGCTCGTCCTGACCGAGACCTCTGAATGTCGGATCGCGCAAGGCCGGCTGGCCTGCACAGCATTCCACGGGCCCGACTACACGATGTGGATCGTGCCCGAACGCCTAGCGGAATTGGCGGGTGCGGCCGAGCTGACGAGAGCCGTCGAAAGCGGGCTCGTCGACAGCGCGACCGCGGCAGTCCATAGGCCGCGGGACTGACGCGGCCTCAACAAGAGCGTGAACGCGGGATCACTCGAAGCAAAGCTGAGGCGGTACGCAAAGTACGTACCGCCCTTCTGTTTCATCAGGCCAGGATCGACCCAGACGCAAGCAGATCGGCCGCGCTCGTGCCGTAGATGCCTTCCAACAGAGCCACGTCGTGGAAGGTGCCACCGATGTCGACAGACAACACAGAACCTTGCGCGTTCTCCGTCAGACGAACGTGGTCCTCGAAGTTGCCATTGAACTTCTTCAGCATGTCGTGCAGGTCGAGCACGTCACCCTCGGTGAAGTCCGTGACGATATCGACGCCCAGGTGGGCTCCACCGGACACGACGTCCTTGGCGAGCCACTGGAAGGTATCGTTGCCCTGACCGCCCGTCAGCGTGTCCGCTCCCGCCATCCCGCGGAGCACGTCGTCGCCGGCGCCACCGTCGAGAGCATCGCCACGGCTCGAGCCCTTGATGCTGTCGGCGAAGCCCGAGCCGATGTAGCTCTCGAAGCCGGAGAACGTGTCGGTCCCCATGCCCACAGCGGTCTTCTTGGACACGTCGATCGTCATCGAGCCGGTGGCTTCGGAGAAGTCCAGCGTATCGAAGCCCGAGCCGCCCCTGTAGACGTCGTCGCCCTCGCCGGCGACGATGACGTCATTGCCTGACGAGCCGTCTACGGTGTCATTGCCTGCGCCGTCATAGATGACGTCGTCGCCACTGTTTCCGTTGAGAACGTCATCTCCGTCGCCGCCATAGAGCGTATCATTGCCCTTGCCGCCGGAGATCCAGTCGTTGCCAGCCTCGCCGTGAAGCTCGTCGTTCCCGGCGTTGCCGTAGATGATGTCGTCGCCGTCCCCGGCATGGACGATATCGTCATCAGCCTTCGGTGCCTTGGCGACTTTGGCTGGCTTGGCTGGCTTGGCATCTTCATCAGCCACGAAAGCACGCAAGGCGAAAGTATCCGTCGTGGTTTTCGGAGCGATCGACGGGCCGCCCCCATGGATCACGTCGGCGCCTGCGCCACCGACGAGCTGATCGTTGCCGCTGCCACCGACGATCGTGTTGCCGGCATCCGCAAGCTCGACTTGGAT
>JALHMC010000056.1:8085-25888 GCA_022844225.1 Hyphomicrobiaceae bacterium
TTCGGAGCGATCGACGGGCCGCCCCCATGGATCACGTCGGCGCCTGCGCCACCGACGAGCTGATCGTTGCCGCTGCCACCGACGATCGTGTTGCCGGCATCCGCAAGCTCGACTTGGATATCCTTCGTGACGCTGGCCGACGAGCCGTTGGCCTCGGTCGAGACGGCGGTCACCGTCAGCGAGAAACCTGCATCGACATTGGCCGTGAGCACGAGGCCAGCGAGCATATCGGCGGAAAGCGTCCAGCTGCCATCGCCGTTGTCGACACCCGCGGAAAGTATGGCACCGACGGGCAGGCCGCTGAGCGTAATAGTCAGGCTCTCCGAACCGTCGAAATCGCCGAGAGCTGCCCCGACGTCGAGCGGCACCTCGATATAGGAGCTGCCGCTGCCGACAAGGACGTCATTGCCGTCACCGCCGTCGATAAGGTCGCCACCGGCGCCACCCATGAGGACGTTATCGCTGCCATTACCGATGATGTTCTCGCCCGGCGTCGCGACGATCGGAGAAACAACCGTCAGCTCGGGGGCGTCGGCCACGGCCTCGACGTTGAGTTGGACTTCCTGCTCGACGACGTGACCGAAGCTGTCGGTGACGGCGACGCGGAAGCTGTCGACGCCCGACCAGTTCGCGGCTGGCGTATAGGTATAGGAGCCGGTCGTCTCGTCGAGGGTCACGGCGCCGTTACCGGGCGCACCCACGACCGAGAACGTGAGAGCATCGCCATCCACGTCGGTCGCCTCGACGACACCGCTGTAAGCGACGTCCTCGGCGACCGTCGCAGCGACGACGGCCGCAACCGCGGGCGCTTGGTTGAGCAGGCTGTCGAGCGGCACCTCGTTGCCATCGAGGATCACTCTGACATTCTCGGTGGTGGTCATGATCAAGCCGAGCGCCGGAAGCGTGACGGCGGTACCGCTCGCCTGGGCATAGAGTGCCGTCGTGCTTCCGGCCGTCGCCAGCTCGGACGTCATGAAGTTCTTCAAGGCCTGCAAGTCGGCGCGAACTTCGGGCGTCAGCTGTGCAGACGTGAGGTGCAGCTCGAGCGTGTCGTTGCCAGCCTGACCGTTGATCGTGTCGGTGCCCTCACCCACGACATGGACCAGGGTATCGTTGCCGGTGCTGCCGTTCAGAATATCGTTGCCGGGCCCACCGATGAGTGTGTCGTTACCGCTATCGCCATTCAGACCGTCGTTGCCATCCCCACCGGAGAGGAAGTCGTCCAGGCTGCCGCCGTAGAACGTGTCATTACCGGCTCCGCCGTAGAGGGAGTCGTGCCCGTACTCGCCGACGAGCACGTCATCGCCATCGCCGCCGTAGACGAGGTCGTTGCCGGTGCTGGCATACACAGTGTCGTTGCCACCGTGCATGCTGATGACGTCATCTCCGGTGGTTCCGTTGATGCGCTCTCTCGCATCCGTCCCATTCAAAATTGCCACTCGCATCCTCCCTCGCCCGACGCATCACATTCGGGGCCTTCAGGCGGCGACAATGCTGGACAGATTTTAAGATCACTTCCCTGAAAACGATCGACTTTTAGCAAAAAACGGGCGGTGACCCGGTGGTCACCCGCGAGCGGACACGGCGCGCAAGGAGCGACTAGGAGCACCGCCGGGCGACGTGACGACCTTGAGCCCGGTCAGCCGCCATGTGAGCCCTTGCAACTGCATCTCGGCGTGCCAACTCCGACCGGGCACGACCCGGTCGGCGATCTCAATCTCCAGCCTGAACGGCGACACGAACGCCCACCGTTCGACCCGGCGGCCGGCGGCGAGAACCCTTGGTACGGGGGTGTCCTGCAACCACACGTGGAGCGCGTTCCGGGGCTCAGGCGTCACGGAAGCGGCCAGAAGGTCTGAAGTCCCTCGGGCCGCCTGCCGCACGGCGGCCATGCGCTGCTTCCAGACCTGCCGCCAGGCATAAAGCTGCGGTGCCCCCTCCGCAGTGACATAACGATCGATGAGGGGATCGGCGACAAACGGCACGGCGGCGGCCTTGAGGCGCTGCCAGAGGCCGGGGCGCGGAAGGCCCGCCGCCTCTGTCAGCTCGGCGATTGCCTGCCGGGCGTCCCCGACTGATGACTTCATCGATCGGCGCACGGCCGGCCAATCGACCTTCTCGCGAAGTCGGACAGTATCACCTGCCACGATGGCCTCTCGGATCTGCCATGCCGCAACCAAGGGCGCCGTGGCATAGGTGGCCAAACCGAGCAGGAGCAGGAGGACAACCAATACGAGCTTGCGCAGCATAGGTGAGGCCTCGGCCAAAATCGTGCTGGTGATCGATGGAAATCTGATCGAACAGAACGGGGGCACGACGAGGGCGCGCCGCACGCTACGCAAAGCCGCAGGGGAAAAGTCCCTTCGATGATCGAGATGTACCCGCCACACGAGCGCCACGATCGGGAACCGGAAGCCTCCAGCCGCTCAAGTCCGGGCGGTTACCGCGTTGGCGAGACGTAGTCCACTAATCTCATGGTCGCGAGCGCCGCGATCGGCTTACCCTGCTTGCCTAGAATGGGACTGAGATGAGCCGAAAACACCTGCGAAGCATCCCGGCCTGGATGCGACGACACAAACGCTGCAGGATGACCGGCAAAGCAGCGATCGAAAACCGGCTTCGACACGGTCTCAAAAAACTCCTGCGAAGTGGTCTCCCACAGCGGCTTGCTCAATAACGACGTTGGCATGCCACCATGGAACGCAGCGTTTGCCGGGTTCGAATAGAGGTAGCGGTAGTCGCTGCCGATGATCGCCATGCGATTGACGTCATTATCCAGCGCGCGCAGTTCGGCGTCGCTGACCCAACCTTTACTGTCGACCGTCGGGAGAAGAGACGGTCGTGCGGGCTGGAGCGCGTTGCCGAAGTCACGGCCCAGTGCCTCGATATGCCGTTCGGCCATTGCAAGGAGCCTTGCCGACAACTGTCGGTCAAGTCCGCTGTTGGCGAGACAGCGCACCAGCGCTCGCAGTTGCAAGATCGCGACGGCCGGCTCGCCCGAGCTCGTTTCGAGCAGGCTGGAGAACGCCTCAGCCCTCTCGGCCTCTAGCATGCCCCGGTCAGCCGGCAGCATCGCAGCGGAGTGCATTCGTATGGCCGCATCCGCAAAGCGATAACTGTCGAGTAAACGTCTTAGCTCGACCAGATCCAAATTCGCCCCCCCGGAACTCGTCAACGAGTCGTCTCGCGGGGTCGTGAGATAGCATAGGCGGGTAACATGGAACAGTTCGCGCCCGAGATTGCTGAATCGGGGTGGTGCCTGGGGCAGGTTTCGAGCCCGCCTCCCCGCGTCTTCAGTGCGGCGCTGTCACCAGACCAGCTATCCAGGCGCTATGTCGTGCAAAGCGATGAGTTGCAGCTCTGACACATCGATCCGCTCACTCTGCCGCCCCGCCCCACACCGCTGTGCGGCAGTCATGGAGCGGGACGGAGATCAGGCTTCGAGCTCGACATCCCAGTAGAGATAGTCGAGCCACGTCCTGTGCAGGTGCCGATCCGGCAGGGTCCGCCGCACCCGCAACAGGTCGCGGGCGGTGGGCTCGCGCGGCAGCGTCGCCGGCAGCATGGCGAGTGACGCGCCCTTCCGGCCGTTGCACGGACCACAAGCCGTCACGACATTCGACCATGTGGTGGTACCGCCGAGCGCTCTCGGCAGCACGTGATCGAACGTCAACCGGGAAGCAGGCAGTCTCAACAGGCAGTACTGACAGGTGAAGCGATCCCGCAGAAACACGTTGTAGCGAGTGAACCCCACTTGCCGGCGCGACCGGCGATATCGCATGAGCGCGATCACGGACGGCAGGCGCACCTCCCGGGAGGGGCTGCGGACGATCCGGTCGTACTCGGCAACAACGGCGACGCGTTGGCGCACGACCTCGCTGACCGCCTCCTGCCAGGAGACGAGCGACAGCGGGAAAAGGCTCATCGGCCGGAAGTCGGCATTCAGCAAAAGCGCTGGATAATCGCTCTGGTACACGTCTACCTCCTTTCGGCCATTATCTAACACTCGGATCGTCGCAAGCCGATCTGAGAAAAAATTGTTTTTTCCCCACGCTCGATTATCGACGAAAATGACAGCTGCGCATCGCAGCCGATTTATCGCCGTGGAGAGAGCCCGCTCGGTACGTTTTGCGTGACTCAATCGAGCCGGACGCGCACACCACAGCCTGACCAACCGGCCAGGATGAGGCGCGTTCCATCACTCGTGGCTTTTTCGCTTAGCCCAGCGTGCTCAGTGGTGAACTGACTGCAAGGGCGGTAAAGCCCGCTGAGACGCGCGTTGCGGCCACCCGCAGCCCGACGCCGTCGACGCGAAACGCTGCGCAGCCGTTCATACCGGATCGATACGACCAGACAGAGTCGGCGCAGGGCGCGTTGGCAATATGTGATGCGAGTCGCATCGGGGGCCTCGGTTATCCGCCAGGACGTGATTACAAAGAGAGCCGACGATTATTCGTCAGCGCGTGCTTTTTGCCGGAGATAATGTCAGTTGTCAATAACAGCGCGCCAAAATGCTCCTCACTTCGGAAGAGTGCGCAAATGTTTTTGAGACGCGGGAATGCCGAGTTTGGCTTGCCGCCCGGCCCGATGGCCGGACGGCAGCAACCGTGTCAGGCCAGCGGAGCGACGGAGAGCCCTTTGACGTGATGCTTATCGATGAAGCTCTGCACGAGGCCCGTGCGCTTGGCTTCCTCGACGAACGCAGCGAGCCAAGGCGCCGCCTTCACGTTCTTCTTCGGCGTACCGATCGCCTGCTGCACGGCCGAGAACTTTCCGTCGAGGATCCGCGCGCCGGGCAGCTTCTTGACGTCGTCGATCAGGCGTGGGCGCAAGCCGGCCAGAACCTCGAGCTTTTCGTTGACGAACTTCTCGAAGGACGCATCCAGCGTATCGGTGCGCAGCAGGGTGGCCTGCTTGATGTTGTTCTCGAGCCAGAGCCCGTAGGCCGAGCGCCCCGTCACCGAGATGCGGATGCCGGGCTTGTCGACGTCGGCGATCGTCTGGATCGGCGAGCCGGCGGGTACCAAGTACGTGGACTCGATCTCACAGTAGGCAGCCGTGAATGCGATCGTCTTGGCCCGCTGAGGCTCGGCGCCGATGTTGCCGATGTCCCAGATGTTCTTTTCGGCGTCGTCGCCGAGCTCGCCTGGCGACTTGTACGGCACCAGCTTCAGCGGCACACCGAGGCGGCGCGCGACCTCGGCCGCCATGTCCGGCGACACGCCGACGGGGTCGCCCGAGGCCGTCTTGCCGGTGACCAGCAGGAAGTTCGACATGTTGATGCCGGCGCGCAGAACACCGGTCGGCGCCAACTCGGCGACGATGTCGGGGGAAACGGACATGCTTGGCTCCTTCTCGGAAAAGATGACCTCGGGCCCGAGGCTCGGCCCGACAGTAGGATCAAGGTGGCTGAGGCAGCAACCTTTGCGGCGCCTCTTGCGCCACCGCATTGCCCGGACGGGATGCCTCACATATTGTCCCGCGACCAGAGCCGGCCGGTGCCGACCACGCGGAGCAATCCTTGAAGCTGTCCGATCTCCTTGGTCCACGCAGGACGCCGACGACCGAGGCCGCCAGTCAATCGGCGACGGCTCCGGCCCGTGCCGGCGCCGCTTTCGCCGCGAGCCTGACATTCGAGAACGTGGAACGCCGCTACGGTGCGGTAACCGCGCTCGCCGGCGTCTCGCTCGAGATCGAGCCGGGGGAGATCGTGTGCCTGCTCGGACCGTCTGGTTGCGGCAAGACGACGTTGCTGCGCATTGCATCCGGCATCGAGAAGCCGTCGGCCGGCCGCGTGCTGATCAGCGGTCGCGAGGTGGCGGGACCGAACAGGTTCGTCCCGCCCGAGAACCGGCACGTCGGGCTGATGTTTCAGGACTTCGCCCTGTTCCCGCACCTGACCATCCTCGACAACGTCGCCTTCGGCCTGAAATCGCTTCGTCGCGAAGAGGCCGCGAAGGAGGCCCGCGCCGTCCTGGCGCGTGTCGGCATGCTGAGACATGCGGACAAGTATCCGCACATGCTCTCGGGCGGCGAGCAGCAGCGGGTCGCGTTGGCGCGCGCAATCGTGCCCCGACCCGCCGTGATGCTGATGGACGAACCATTCTCCGGCCTCGACGTCCACCTTCGCGAGCGCCTTCAGGAAGAGACGACGTCGATCCTGCGCGAAACGAGGGCGACGTCGATCATCGTCACCCACCACCCCGAGGAGGCCATGCGTCTCGCCGACCGGATTGCCGTGATGCGGCACGGCCGGCTGGTGCAGATCGGCCGGGCGCGGGATCTGCATCGCAATCCGAACGACCTCTTCATCGCGCGTCTGTTTTCCGAGATCAACGAAATCCCCTGGACGGTCGAGGGCGGTGCGCTGCGTACGCCCGTCGGCACGTTCTGGGTGCCCGAGATCGCCGAAGGCGAACGGGCCGTGCTTTGCCTGCGCCAACGGGCCATCGAGCTCACTGCCCCCGGCAGCGGACTGGCGGGGCGCATCGTGCGGGTCAAGCCTCTCGGCGATGCGGCGCTGATCGATCTTGCCGTGCAAGGCTTCGAGGGTCAGCTCAGGGCACGCGTGCGAGAAAGCGAGTTGCCCGTTCGCGAGACTGAGGTCGGGATCCGGATCGACCCTGCGCGGGTGCTGGTCTTTCCAGCTGACGAGGTCGAAGGCGAGGCCCCCGTCTCGTTATGAGGTGGACGACCAGAAGATTGACGCCCGCGAACAGACGCAACTATTACCTCACCTTAACTTGCAGCCCGAGGCCGGGTCTGCGATAGTACCGCCGATCAAAAATGGCGCGTGGCTACGCCTTAGATGGAGTACCCGAAGACATGGGCAGCTTGAGCGTCTGGCACTGGCTGATCTTCCTCGCCGTTGCGCTTCTGTTCTTTGGGGGCGGCGGCAAAATTTCAGCCGTCATGGGCGATTTCGCCAAGGGTATCAAGAGCTTCAAGAAGGGCCTGCAGGACGACGCGGAGGAAGCCAGCAAGCCGGCCGAGCATCCTCGCACGATCGAGTCCCAGAAGTCTCACGATACGCAAGCGACCGGAACGGGCAGCAAGGTCGGCTGATACGTATCGTCGACCCCGCCCGTCGAGAGGCCGTCTCCGGAGCCGGGGGCTCGGCCTTTGGATGTCGGCTAACGAGCCCTGAGCAATTGCCCTGGGCGGCAGAAACCGGACACGATGTTCGATCTCACGTCGTCAAAGCTGCTGATTCTTGCCGTCGTCGCGCTGATCGTCGTCGGTCCTAAGGACTTGCCGGCTCTCCTGCGGACTCTCGGGCGCTACATGGGTATGATCCGGCGTCAGGCGAACGAGTTCCGCGCTCAGTTCGACGAGGCGATGCGCGAATCCGAGCTTGCCGACCTCAAGAAAGAGGTGGAGAGCATCGGACGCGACACCCAGGAAACCTTGAGGGACGCGACCCAGTCGGTCGAAACGCACCTCGGTGACGTGACGCGCGAGGTCAACGAGTCGCTGTCCGAGGTCGATAAGGCCGCGCTCCAGCAGCCGGCACTCTTGGACACCGCGTCCACCGAACAGGCGCCAGATGGGCTGCCTCCACCACAGCCCATCGAGAGCACGCCGCAGCCCGTGGCCCCACCCGCCGCGCAGCCGAGGGTGACCGCCGAGGCCGCATCCGAGCGGACCGGGGCCTGAGACCATGCAGGACATCACCCCCGCCTCGCCCTCGGCATCGACGCCCCCGGAGCCCTCCCGCGACGGACAAGACGAGATCGATCAATCGCGGATGCCGCTGATCGAGCACCTGACGGAGCTGCGCCAGCGGCTGATCACGTCGCTGTTCGCGTTCTTCGGGATGTTCGTCGCCTGCTTCTTCTTCGCCAAGCCGATCTACAATGTTTTGGTGTGGCCCTACGTGCGCGTGGTGGGCGAGGAGAAGGCGAAGCTCATCGCGACGCACTTCCTCGAACAGCTCTATACGAACATCCGTCTGGCCATGTTCGGCGCCGCGTTCCTGTCGTTCCCCATCGTCGCCAATCAGATCTACAAGTTCGTAGCGCCGGGCCTCTACAAGAACGAGAAGCAGGCGTTCGTCCCGTATCTCATCGCCACGCCGGTTCTGTTCTTCCTGGGCAGCCTCGTCGTCTACTTCCTCGTGATGCCGATGCTGATCTCGTTCTCGCTCGACATCACGCCGCAGGCCGCCGGCGATGGCAAGGCCGCGATCGAGCTGCTGCCGAAGGTGTCTGAATACCTGTCGCTGATCATGACCCTGATTTTCGGCTTCGGGATCTGCTTCCAGCTGCCGGTGATCATCACGCTGCTCGCGCGCGCGGGTGTCGTCACGGGAGAATCACTGCGCAGTTTCCGTCGCTATGCCATTGTGGGGATTACGGGCGCCGCGGCCGTGCTATCGCCGCCCGATCCGTTCTCGATGCTGGCGATGATGGGACCGACCATCCTGCTTTATGAGGCCTCGATCTGGATCGTCGATCGTATGGCCAAGAACAATCAGGCGACTGCTGACATTTCCGAGTGACAGAGTTGCACGACAGGCCGCTGGACGAGGCTATTTTTGCGTACTAGACCACCCTTCGTTCCCGCCAAGAGGAACCCAGGGGCGTAGACGGATATTCCAACTCTCCCCTTGGCTTCGGTCGTCGCCACCGGCGAACGACGAGTAGAAGGGTTATCCCCGTGTTCGACATCAAGGCCATCCGCGACAATCCGCAAGGCTTCGACGAAGGTCTGAAGCGCCGTGGCATCTTTGGTGAGGGCGAAAGCCAGTTCTCGTCGGCCGCGATCCTGCGTCTCGACGAGGCGCGGCGCGCGCACGTCACCAAGCTCCAGGACGCGCAAGCCCGGCGCAACGCGGCCTCGAAAGAGATCGGCGCGGCCAAGAAGGCGAAGGACGACGCCAAGGCCGAGGCGCTGATGGCCGAGGTAGCTAGCCTAAAGGACCTGCTGGCGACGGGCGAGGCACGCGAGCGCGAGCTCACCGCCGAGGTCGAGGCGCTGCTGGCGGTGATCCCGAACACGCCGCTGGACGAGGTCCCCGAAGGCCGCGACGAGACGGGAAACGTCGAGGTGCGACGCTGGGGTGATCCGGCGCTGCTGAACTTCAAGCCGAAGCAGCATTTCGAGCTCGGCGAGGCATTGGGCCTGATGGATTTCGAGACGGCGGCCAAGGTGTCGGGCGCGCGCTTCGTTTATCTCAAGGGAGCGCTGGCGCGCATGGAGCGGGCGCTGGCCCAGTTCATGCTCGACGTGCACACGGAGGAATTCGGCTACACCGAGGTCAACCCGCCGTTGCTTGTGCGGGACCATGCGGCGTATGGGACGGCGAACCTGCCGAAGTTTGAAGAGGATCTTTTCTACTCGCCCATGGCTCCGTTTGAGGCGCTTCTGGAGAGCGTGTCGTCGAAAACAATCGATGCAATTGATAAGATTCAAGATCAGAGCGAGGCCCTAACAGGTCACCGTATGTCATTGCAGGAGGCTTTGCACAGCTTCCAGGATGGGCTCAAGAAAGCAAAAAGCGAATCCCGAGAAAGATATGAGGAGGCCACCGGGCTCCCGTCCCGCCTCTGGCTCATCCCCACCGCTGAAGTCTCTCTCACCAATCTCGTCCGCGAATCCATCCTCGACGAGGACGCGCTGCCGCTGCGGTTCACGGCGGGGACGCCCTGCTTCCGGTCGGAGGCGGGCTCGGCGGGACGGGACACGCGCGGCATGATCCGCCAGCACCAGTTCACGAAGGTGGAGCTGGTCTCGGTCACTGCCCCTGAGAAGTCGCTCGAGGAGCACGAGCGCATGACCAAGTGCGCCGAGACGATCCTGCAGCGCCTGGGCCTCCCCTACCGCACGATGCTGCTGTGCAGCGGCGACATGGGCTTTGCGTCACAGAAGACCTACGACATAGAGGTCTGGCTGCCGGGGCAGAATGCCTACCGCGAGATCTCTTCGTGCTCGGTCTGCGGCGATTTCCAGGCCCGGCGCATGGGCGCGCGCTATCGGCCGAAAGGGGCGAAAGATGTCCGCTTCGTGCACACGCTCAATGGCTCGGGCCTCGCCGTCGGGCGGACGCTGATCGCCGTGATGGAGAACTACCAGCAGGAGGACGGCTCGATCGTCATTCCGGAACCGCTGCGCCCCTACATGAGCGCGCGTGAACGGATCGCCAAAGCCTGACGCCCGCTGCCATGCCGCTGTAGCATCCGACTGGCATTCGGGCGACAAAGGCTGGACGAATCGCGCGCCGGACAGAGCCCGCCGCCTCAAGGGAACATCACCATGCGCATCCTCGTAACCAACGACGACGGCATCGATGCGCCGGGCCTGCACGCACTGCGTCAGATCGCCGAGGAGCTGGCGGGGCCGGACGGTGAAGTGTGGGTGTCGGCGCCCGAGACCAACCAGTCGGGTGCCGGCCATTCGCTGTCGCTCAACGAGCCATTGCGCATGCGCCAGATCGCCGATCGGGTCTATGCCGTGCGCGGCACGCCGACCGACAGCGTCATCATGGGCGCGCGCCATGTCCTGAAGAACCGCAGGCCGGACCTCGTGCTTTCGGGCATCAACCGCGGCGCCAACATGGCCGAGGACGTCACCTACTCCGGCACCATCGCCGGGGCGTTGGAGGGCACGCAGCTCGGCATCCCGTCGATCGCGCTCTCGATGGCCTACAGCTATGCTGCCGGCGACCATCCCCACTGGGAAACACCGATCGCGCGCGCACCGGCCTTGATCCGCCAGTTGCTCGCGGAGCCCTGGCCACCGCTGGTGCTCATGAACGTCAACTTCCCCGACCGCAAGCCCCACGAGATCGAGGGTGTGATGGTGACGACGCAGGGGCGGCGCGACCAACAGAACCTCGGCGTCGAGGAGCGGCTCGATACCTGGGGCAACCCCTACTATTGGCTCGGCTATGCGCTTCGCCGCTCGAACCCCGATCGCGGGACGGACATCTGGGCCGTCTACAACGGCTGGATCTCGGTGACGCCGCTATCGATGAACCTGACCGACCGCGCCATGCACGCGCGTCTGACAGAGCGCCTGGCCGACTAGACCAGTGCTCAACCGGTTGCATGTCGCAGTTATCCGGCGTTCATCAAAGTGCCGCAGGAACGCCGAAAACCAGCCCTCGTCCCCCCGTAATCTCAGTTTAGACCATAGTCCGCTGAGGCAGGCTCGCGCGTGCAGGTCGGCTCGCTGACATGGCCGCGCTGGCATGCGGCGATCGAGCCCGCATCCGGGTCATGCCGCCATGCGGCGGGCAATACCCGGCGCAGTTAAGGGCTCATTAACCCAAAGAGGGTTAACTCGCCGTGGGTATGAGGTATGCACATGTCGAGTTCAGAAGTTTATGCGTCGAATCGCAGATCCGCGGTTCGTCTGAGCCTTGTCGCAGCCAGTCTCTTGTGCGCCACGGCTTTGGCCGGATGTAGCGCAGATCTCGCTCGTCTGGACATGGCGAGCGTCGGGCTGAATCCGGAAGCGCCTCAGCGCCGCGCGCCGCTCCCCTCCGAACCGATGCGCCGCAGCTATGCCGGCGGTCCCGTAGAGGCGGCACCGGCATATGGCTCCGCGCCCTACCAGCCACCTACGGCTGCCGTGGCTCCCGTCCGCCAAGCCGGGCTCCCGGAGCCGATCTCGCGCGAAGAGCCGACCCGCCCCACATTCCAGCCGGTCGCCCGAGGTGGCAGATCCTTGCCTGAGAGGGCGCCAGTGGGTTCACCGCCGCGCGATGCCGTCTCCGGCGGCTCCACAATCGACGTCGTCCCCGGGGACACGCTCTACGGCCTCGCCAAACGCCACAACGTCTCGATCTCCGAGTTGATGAGCGCCAACGGTCTGCAGGGCCCGATGATCAAGCCCGGCCAGAAGTTGGTCGTGCCGTCCCCCGAGCGACGTTCCCCTGCCCGGCGCCGCGAGATGGTCGCGACCGCGCCCGCGCCGGTCCCCGCGCCGCTGCCCGCGGGCCGCGAGCCTGCGGAGCGCATCGAGCGGCCGCCGCAGGTCGAACCCACACCTCGCGCCGTGCAGACGAGCCAGGCGCCGTCCGACTGGACGGGCACGCACACCATTACGGCCCGCGACAGCCTCTATGCGATTTCCAAGCGCTACGGCGCCAAGGTCGCTGACCTGCAGGCTGTGAACGGCATCACCGACCCGGGCCGCCTCAGGGCAGGAACCGTGCTGAAGGTGCCGGGCGCGCCCGGGAGTGTGCGCCAGGCTGAGACGAACCAGCCCGCGGCCGTGCCGCCGGCCGTCGCGCGCGAAGCTCAGGCCGAGCTGTCACCCGGACCTGCGCCCCGTCCGCGCATCATCAATGCGGGAAGCGAAGAGGCGCCGGCCGAGACCGAGCCCCTCGACCGCGTTGCCGTTGCCAGCCCGAAAAGTCCCGTCATCAACGATGCCAGCCCCGCCCCCCGTTCGGCCAAGCCGCAGTCGGCGGCGCTGCCCGGCAAGTTCCGGTGGCCGGCCAAGGGTCGCATCGTCGCTAGCTTCGGACCGCGCCAGGACAATACCCACAACGACGGCATCAATATTTTGGTGCCGCAGGGCACGAGCGTCGTCGCCGCGGAGAGCGGGACCGTCGCCTACGCTGGCAGCGAGCTGAAAGGCTACGGCAATCTCGTCCTCATCCGGCACGAGGGCAACTGGGTCTCCGCCTACGCCCACAACGAGACGCTGCTGGTTCGGCGAGGCGACCGCGTGGAGCGCGGCCAGGAGATCGCGAAGGCCGGTAAGACGGGTGCCGTTGACCAGCCGCAAGTGCATTTCGAATTGCGTCAGGGCTCTAAGCCGGTCGACCCGCTCCCGCATCTCGAGCGCTGAGGTGAGCGCACGGCGGGGCCGGTATTCCGGACCGCCGGCTGCCATCCGCTTCACTCGGCAAACAGTCGGCGCAGGTCACGTTTGAGGACCTTGCCGCCGGCATTGCGTGGCAACGGCTCACTGAGAAACGTGATCGTCTCGGGCACCTTGTAGTCGGCCAGCTGCGCCGCCGCATGACGCCGTAGCGCGTCGCTATCCACAAAGTCCCCGTTCGCGACGACGAACGCGTGCACACGCTCGCCGAGCACGGGGCAGGGGCGCGCCACGACGGCAGCCTCGACGACGCTCTCGTGGGCCGCGAGCACGTTCTCCACCTCGACCGAAAAGATCTTGAAGCCACCTCGGTTGACCAGGTCCTTGGCCCGGTCGAGCAACGTGATGAAACCTTGCGCGTCGCGCATCCCGATATCGCCGGAGCGCCAGTAGCCTTCGACAAATGCGTCCGCCGTCGCTTCGGGATTGCGCCAGTAGCCCGGCACGACGTTCGCGCTCTTCAGCCAGATCTCACCAGCCTCGCCGGGTGGCAGCTCGCGCCCGGCCTCGTCCATCACCAGGACATGGGCACTCGGAACCGCACAGCCGACCTGGGTCGTCCGCGCCCGGCTCTCATCCGGTGGCATCAACACGACGGGGCCTGTTGTCTCGGTGGAGCCGTAGGCATTGAAGAGACTCAACCCCGGCAGCCGCGCGGCGAGCCGGTCGATGGAGGCGGCCGGCATCGGCGCGCCCCCGTAACCACCGATGCGCCAAGCCGAGAGATCGACCTCGGCGAACGCCGGGCTGAGCAGACATAAGTTGTACATGGTCGGCACCATGACGGTGTGCGTCATGCGCTCCGTAGCCGCGAGCGCCAGAAACGCATCCGCCTTGAAGGCCGGCATGACGATCAGCGCGCCAGCAACGCGCAGCATCAGCGCAATCCCGGCGGTCAGACCGGTGACGTGGCTGAGCGGCACGCTCACAACAGACCGATCCTCGGGCCCGAGCCCCATCGCCGCCTCGTAGATCATCGCCGCGTGCACGATGCCGAGGTGCGTGAGCATGGCACCCTTTGGCCGGCCCGTCGTCCCGGAGGTGTAGAGGATGGCAGCGACGTCCTCTTCGGCAACCACGTCGGGGGGCCGGGCCACTGCAGCATAGAGCCGGGCCAGCGCGTCCGGCCTTTCCGCGCCGGCGACAGGTAAGCGATGGAGGAGCGCGGGCGTGTCGGCGCGTGGGGGCAGACTGACGGCAAGAACGTCGTCGTAGAGCAGAGCCTTGGCGCCGCAATCGGCGAGGACGAAAGCGAGTTCGCGCGGCCCTTCGCGCACGTTGAGCGGCACGACGATGGCGCCCAGCCTGATCACGGCAAGAAAGGCCAGCACGAATTCCGCCGAGTTGGCGAGCAGGAGCGCGACGCGGTCACCCTTCGAGAGCCCGAGATCGGCGAGCCCTGCCGCAAGCCGACCCACCTCAGCATCGACGGCGCCGTAGCTCCGCCGGGCCGCCCCGCAAACCAGGGCCTCGGCATCGGGACGCCGCGCGACCGCCCCGGCGAGCAGGGCGTTGAGCCCCGATGGCCGCTCGGCAAAGCAGGTCAGCAGACGAGACCCGTAGTGGCGCTCGGTTCTGAGCGGTGGAGTGGGGCCGAGCCATCGCATGGGCGAGATCCAGTCAGGCGACAGATACGAACATGGCCGCCTTTTTGGGGCGGCCATGGAGAGTGTTCCGAAGAGGAAGTTCGACGTCAATCGAGCATGCCCCAACGCCGCGGCAACCAGAAGATCGTCTCGGGGTAGACCATGCAGATGGCGAGCGCCGTCAGCTGCAGCAGGATGAACGGAATGATGCCGCGGTAGATGTGTCCCATCGTGATCGATGGAGGCACCGTGCCCTTCATATAGAAGAGCGCGAAACCGAACGGTGGTGTCAGGAATGCCGTCTGCAGGTTGACCGCCAGCAGCATTGCGAACCAGAGCGTGATCAGCTTCGGATCGTCGATGTAGCCCGGGAACGTCGACTTGGCGAGGATCGGCGTAAAGACCGGCAACAGGATGAGGCAGATCTCCAGGAAGTCGAAGAAGAAGCCCATGAAGAACGCCATCGCCATCACGAAGACGAGCGTTTCCCAGCCCGTGTCGATGCCGAAGTGCTTCAAAATCTCGACCACGACATCGTCACCGCCGAGCGCACGGAAGACGTAGGAGAACAGCGTGGCGCCGAACAGGATGAAGAAAACGAGGCCCGTCGTCATGGCCGAGTTCTCGACCATCTCCTTCATGGCCCCCCAGTTGAGGCGTCCCGCCTTCCAGGCGAGCAGCAGCGCTCCGGCGCAACCGACACCGCCGGCTTCGGTCGGCGTCGCCCAACCGCCGAAAATTGAGCCAAGCACGAGGATAATGAGGAACGCAGGTGGGGCAAACGTCACCACCACCATCTTCAGCAGTTCGCTTGGGTTCTGCGGCCCCTCGTGCGCGCCGAGCGGCGGGGCGAGATGTGGCTTCATGTACGCGAGGATCATGATGTAGATGAGGTAGGTGCCCGACATGATGAGGCCGGGGATGACGGCGGCCGCGAACAGGAGGCCGACCGAGATCTGCATCAGGTCGCCCATGATCACGAGCATGATTGAGGGCGGAATGAGAATTCCCAGCGTGCCGGATGCCGCGATACAGCCGCAGGACAGCTCTTTCGAATAGTTCTTCTCGAGCATCACGGGCAACGCGATCAGCGTCAGCATCACGACCGACGCGCCGACGATGCCGGTCGTTGCCGCCATGATGGTGCCGAGCAGCACGACTGAAAGCGCAAGGCCACCCGGGACGCGCCGCAGAATGATCTGCAGGCACTTGAGCAGTTCCTCGGCGACACCGCTTCGTTCGAGCACGGTTCCCATGAAGATGAACATGGGCACGGCCACGAGCACCTGGTTCTCGACCGCACCACCGTAGACACGGGGTAGCAGGTTCGAGAACTGAACCATCTGATAGACGCCGAATACGATGCCGAGGTAACCGAAGATGATACCGATGGCGCCGAGCACGAAGGCCACGGGATAGCCCACGAACATGATGAACGTGAGCACCAGGAACATGATGACGGCGAGGTGATCGCCGATCCAATCGATCATTTTGCGATCCCCCTCAGTGCGCAGCTTTGGCGGGCTCGGGCATCGCCTCGCGGGCGACGTCCGGCGAGCCGAACAGGAACACGAAACGCCGGATGAAGACCGAGATGGTCGCCAGCAATATCGAGATGAACGAGAAGTAGAGGAAGCCCTTGGGGATCCAACGCCACGGCAAGCCGTTCGGAGCCGCGGAAGACTCGTTCTGGAGGAACGCCGTCATGAAGAAGTTATGCGCGTAGGGGAGCGCGGTCAGCACGTAGGGGAACGCGAAGACGATGCAGCCGAACAGCTCCAGCCACGCCTGCGTCCGTTGCGACATGCCACCCGTCACCACGTCGATGCGCACGTGCACGTTGCGGATGTAGCAGTAGCCGATCCAGGTCAGGAAGATCATCGAGTGCAAGTGCCACTCGAGTTCCTGCAGGCGCGTCGATCCGAGATCGAGGCCGAAGATGTTGAGCTGGAAGCCGAACTTTCTGGTAATGACGTCGAACACGATGACGACGACCAGCACCGGCAAGAACCAGGCACAGGCCCTTGCTATCGTGCCAAGCACCGCGTCGATCGCGTTGCTGATCCCTAACAGTCCTCGCAAAGCGGCTCCCTCCTCGATTATAGATTGGACACCGAAAGTCCCATTTGCGGATTTTCTCTTCCCGGTGCCTGCGTTTCCCCGTCACGTAAAAACGGCGGCCTGTGCAGCCGCCGCTCCGCCACATCGCTACTTCAGGTAGGCATTTTCCTTCCACACCGCGAACTCGGCGCGGAACGCGCTAAGAGAATCCCATGCTTTCTTGAATTCGGGGCTCTTAGCACTCTGCTCGACGGCGACCTCGTCCCAAGCCTTGCGGAAGGTATCGAGGAACTCCTTGGACCAGTAGTGAACCGTGACGCCTTTGGCCTTGATCTCCTTCAACGCGGCGGCATTACGCGACTCGTCGGCCATGGAGCGAAGCATGGTGGACTCGCAGGCCCCGATCACGATTTCCTTTTGAGCCGGCGACAGTTCGGCCCACTTGGACTCCGCAATCATCAAATGGGTGAAGGACGCCATCTGGTGCCAGCCGGGGAAATAGTAGTGCTTGGCGACTTGATGGAAGCCGAGGTTCAGATCCAAGAGCGGCATCGAGAATTCGGTGGCGTCGATCGTGCCGAGCTGGAGCGCCTGGAAGATCTCGCCGGCTTGCAGAAGCTGTGTCGAAACGCCGAGCTTTTGCATGACGTTGGCGCCGAGACCGAAGAAGCGCATCTTCAGGCCCTTGAGATCCTCGGTCGTCTTGATCTCCTTACGGAACCAGCCCGACGACTCTGGCGAAACGATGCCACAGTTGAAGGCGACGACTTTGTACTTCTTGGCCGTCTCCTGCATCAGCTTCTCGCCGCCGCCGTGCTTCATCCAGCCGAGGAACTCGCTGACCTCGGGGCCGAACGGAACGGTCGAGTAGAGCGCGAACGCGATTTCTTTGCCCGTGAAGAAACCAAGGCTCGACCAGGCGCTGTCGAGAGAGCCCGACCCGATGGCGTCGAAATACTGGCTGGCGGGGACGAGTGCTCCTGGCTCGAAGAACTTGGCATCGATCGACCCGCCCGACATCTTGCGGAGGCGGTCGACTGTGACCAACTGACCTTCACCGATGATGGCGAGCGTCGAGGGATAGGCGCCGGCCACCTGCAAGCGGACCTTCTTGTCCTGAGCCAAGGCGGGAGCGATCGAAAGCAGTCCACCCAGTGCGGCCGCCAGCACGGCAGCGAATGTCGTCTTGCGCATCGTCAATATCCTCGAAGGGCTGCGAGGCCACCGGCCTCAGCGCCGCGTCACCAAGCAAACGCACTGCGGCGGGGCGTGCCCTGACGAGCCACGCCCCGCTCGGGACTGTTACTTCAGGTAGCCGTTCT
>JALHMC010000057.1 GCA_022844225.1 Hyphomicrobiaceae bacterium
GCGCGGGCTACTCAGACCGGTACGAATGATACCGAGGCCGCTCGCACGGTTGCACTGAAGAGCCACCCCATCGGCCGACTCGGGCATCCGGACGACATCGCGCACGGCATCTGCTTCCTCGCGTCCGACGATGCCGGCTTCATGACCGGCGCCGGTCTCGTCGTCGATGGTGGCTTGACGGCGCAGTAGTCGGTACGAGGAGGCAGAGACACCCAAGCAGGAGAGCCCCATGGACTTCGGCCTTCATCTCGGTACGCGCGGTGCGGCGGCGCATCCGGACAACCTTGCCCGCATTGCCCAGCACGCCGACGGCCTTGGGCTTTCCTATCTCGGCTTCTCAGACCATGTCGTCATCGCGCGCACGATCGACAGCAAGTACCCCTATAACGAGACAGGCGACTGGCCGGGCGTTGCCACTGGCTTCTGCCTGGAGCAGCTCTCCTGTCTCGCCTATGCCGCAGCGATCACAAAGCGGATGCGCCTGCTCACCTCGGTCATGGTCGTGCCGCATCGACCTGCGGTGCTGACCGCCAAGACGCTAGCCACCATCGATGTTCTGTCGAAGGGGCGGGTCACGGTCGGTGTCGGCGTGGGGTGGATGCGCGAGGAGATGGCGGCGCTCGGCTCGGCCCCTCCGTTCGAGCGGCGGGGCGCCGCGTCCAACGAGTACATCCGCGCTTTTCGGACCATGTGGACCGAGGAGAATCCGGTCGTCGATGGTGAGTTCGTCAAGGTCGGAAACATCATGTTCGAGCCAAAGCCGGTTCAACGGCCGGGCCCGCCGATCTGGGTCGGTGGCGAGGGCTTGGCCGCCAGAAAACGTGCTGCCGAGTTGGGCGACGGCTGGTATCCGACCATTCGCAATCCGGCGGAGCCGCTCGACGATCCTCAGAGGTTCAAGGTTTCGCTAGCCGATATGCAGGCTCACGCGCGGGCGGCCGGCCGTGATCCCGACACGATCGACGTTGCGATTTTTGCGCCCAATTACTCCCTGGGTACGCCGCTCAAAGCGCGTGATGGCGGGCGCATGACCTTCACCGGTACCGCCGACGAGATCGCATCGGATGCTCGCGCCTTCCGTGATGCGGGCGTACGCCATATCAACATCGGTTTCGAGAGCAGCGATATCGGTGAGGCGCTCGCCAAGCTCGACACGTTCGCGAAAGATGTGGTGCCGAAGGTGAAGTGACGCCAAGGTCATCCCACGAGGCCGCGCCAAACGACATAAATCCCAGTCGTGGCGACAATGACCGCAAACACCTTCGTGAGGGCGGTCTTATGGGTCGAAAGTCGCTGTGCCAGTCGACCGCCGACGACGCTTCCTGCGATGCCGCCCGCGACGAACAGGGTCACCAGACGCCAATCGACCAAATCTGATGCCGCGTAGTTGGCGGCCGTCGTGATGCCGAAGGCGGTCACTGAAACAAGACTCGACCCGATTGCGGCGATGAGCGGCATCTCGGTCGCGGCGATGAGGCCCGGCACGACAAGAAAGCCGCCGCCTATGCCGAAGAAGCCCGCCAGCGTGCCCGTTGCGATGCCAAATCCGGCCAGTCTCGGCGCAAGTGTCCCTGCCGACGCGCGCGTCAATGGCACGAAATCGGAACCCGCCGACTGCCGTCGCCTCAGCATCATCGCAGCGACTACGATCATCAGCACACCGAAAAAGAGGAGCAGTCTCTGGCCATCGAAAGCCTTGCCGAGCGTCGAGCCGAGCGTCGCGCCCGCCACGCCGGCAATCGTGAAGGTGAGCGCGCACGGCCAACGCACATTGCCGAGCCTGGCGTGGCCCAATAGGCTCGCGAGGGCACTCAGCGCGACTGCTACGGCACTGGTGCCGATGGCGACATGCGGCGATGGTACGCCGACGACGTAGACCAGAAGCGGGACGGCCAGAATGGAGCCGCCGCCGCCGATCAGGCCGAGCACGGTGCCCACCAGGGAGCCAGAGATCAGGGATAGAAAATCTTGCGCCATTCACCCGGCCCGTTGGAAAAGAACGACTGAAGCGTAGCCGGTTGGCGCAACATTTCAACCGTCCAACGCTCTAAAATGCATCCAGCGGGAGTTTCAGGAACCGCCGACCGCTCGAGTCGGGCTCGGGCAGGTGTCCCGCCCGAATATTGACCTGAAGTGAGGGGAGGATCAGCCGCGGCATCCCCAACGTCTTGTCCCGGGCCTCGCGCATCGTCACGAATTCTTCCTCAGTGACGCCATCGCGAACATGAATGTTGTGGGTTCGCTCGTCGGCGACGGTCGTCTCCCACTTCACGTCGCGCCCGTTGGGGCCGTAGTCGTGACACATGAACAGTCTGGTTTTCGCTGGCAAGGTCTCGAGCACCTTGCGGATCGACTTGAAGAGCACTCGAGCATCGCCACCAGGGAAATCGGCGCGCGCGGTGCCGCCATCCGGCATGAACAAGGTGTCGCCGACGAAGGCCGCGTCACCGATCACATGCGTCATGCACGCTGGCGTGTGTCCCGGCGTTGCCATCACAAATGCCCTCATCGTGCCGATCTGGTAGGTATCGCCATCGACGAACAGTCGGTCGAATTGGCTGCCATCCCGCCGAAACTCGGTGCCTTCGTTGAAGACCTTGCCGAACACCTCCTGCACCGTCGTGATCTCGGAGCCGATGCCGATCTTGCCGCCGAGCTTGCCTTGAATGTAGGGGGCCGCCGACAAATGATCCGCATGGGCGTGCGTCTCGATCAGCCACTCGAGCGAAAGGTCATTCGCCGTGATGTAGTCGATCAGTTGGTCTGCCGAGGCGAACGTGATGCGGCCCGCCGCGTAATCGATATCCATCACGCTGTCGATGACGGCACATGATTTCGACGCGGGGTCCTTGACGACATAGGAAATTGTCGCCGTGTCGGGATCGTAGAAGCCGGCAACCTCAGGCTTGATCGAGGTGTCGATCGGATAGTGCATGACAAGCCTCTCGATTTTTCGTTGCGCTCCAGATTATGAGGCCGGCCCGCCGATAACGACACGGCGCGCCGCACTCAGATAAATACCGTAACGCCCGAGATTGTCTTTCGGTCTTGCTGCCGAGCCTAGACTTCACGTGACCGAAACTGCAGTCGTGAGCCGGCGCCGATCAGGGCTTGCGCGGGCAACTCGAGATCCCGAACGGAACGTAAGCCGGGCACCAGCCGAGCAGGCCCGTGGCGAGAGGAACAATCCCGATCCAGCCCCACGGCGTTTGCGGGCCTACGAAAACGAGTGCGATCAAAACGATGCCTGCCAAAATGCGCGCAATGCGGTCGATACCGCCGACGTTCGAGGTCATGCTCGAGCCCTCCCTTGGTTGCGAGATGGAACCTAGGCCGGGGTCGAACCCGTGTCGGTGACATTGTCACGCCATTTTCACTGCTGGCCGGAGCCCTCTCCGACGATCACGAACGGCGCCCACATGGACGGAGGCAGGCCGGCATCGATCATGGCCAGCATCGTTCGGCGGAACGCCTCTGCGCGGCCGATGGCGGGTTCCTTGGCCAATGCCGCGAATGTCCCGGTTGTCAGCCACACCGTCGCGTCGGAGTTGACCGCCCAGTGCGAGACCAGGAGCGCTCTTGCTCCAGCGAAGAAGAATGCGCGCGCCAGCCCGGAGAGCGCATCTGCGCCGACCTCTGATCCAGCCGCCGTGTTACACGCGGAAAGCACCACCCAGTCAGCCTTGAGTTTGAGCGCTGCCACCTCAGAAGCCGTAAGCAGCCCATCGTCTGCCTCCGAGGCTCTCAGCGGCGGTGTCAGCACCAAGGCCGGCTCTGCCAATCCCGACAATTCACCTGCAACGAGACCATGTGTGGCGAAATGGAGCACCCTGTAGCGGTCCAAGGCCTCCCGCTTGACACGGGTCTCGGTCGCCTCGTGTGCGAGCAGCACGGCCTCGTCGGGTGCCTTCAAGGCCGCTGCGATAGCCTTCAATTCCGCGGAGGTCTCGGGTAACGGCGTCAACTCGCGTAGCGCCCTCAGATCGGCTTGGCCGTTTCGATATATCGATGTGAGTGCGGTTTGTGCCGCGCGCGCCGCCGGTGCGCTACCGCCGGGCGGCCCGCTGAGTACCGGATCACCAATTCCAAGGAACGGCTCGGCAGCCCTGAGGTCGCTTCCGGTGCGTCTCAGTGCGGCGAGCGACGGCACGGATGGCAGTACCGTTGTTGAATGACGGCGAGCCAGCCAATCGGCGTTCTTGATGGCTCGAAGCGGATCAACTTCCGGACGAGGTGGTTGGGTGACCAAAACCTGGAACGGGAGACTCGTTAGTGGACCCGTCGGCACCAGTACAAGGCTGGGCTTGTCACGAATGACCGCCTCGACGGGCCCGAGAAGGAGCCGATAGAGATCATGGGCCCGACCGAGATCGAACGGCGGTGGCGAACGAACTTCGGCACTCGCAGGAGGGCCCGCGAGTGGATCGAGCGCTTGCCGTAGCGCCGTGACGTGTCCAGCCAAAGCCTTGGAGCCAGCGGGAATTCGCGCCCAGACGGACCGCTCCCTGGAGATCGCCCATACGTAGCTCTGATCACGACCAACCAGCATCGTCACCAAGGCCTCGGACGGTCGGAGAAGGGCTTGCGTCGCCGCGATCGTCAGAGGCTGAGGTTCGGTCAGCTCGACGAAGTGCGGAAACGAAGCACTGATGGCCTTCCTCTCGGCGAGAACCGTCTGATCGAGCCGCACCTGCTCGTCGATGCGGGCCTTGCGTGCGGCCTGAAAGGCGGCGTGCCCCGGAAGGCGTGCTTCCGCAGCCTCCATCTGGCTATGGATGGCCATGATCGAGCCCGCGTCCTTCGAGGTTAGGCTGGACAGCTCGCCGAGTTCCTTTGTGATCGCGATGCGCTCGCGATCGGCCTTCTCGCAACCGGTCTTCTTGTGCCCCGGGGGGCAGCGCGCCAAGTGCTCCTGCAGCGCGGCCACCAGCTCAGTCTGGCGTTTCACGGTAGAGGCGTTGTCGCGATGCTGGGCGATGCTGACGGCCCGGAATTGCTCGAGCAGCGCAGAGTAGGTTGAGTCCTTGCGTTGCACCTCGCTCCAGCGTGCGAGTTCGCGGGTGTCCTCCTGATGGAGGGCCAGCACGCGCTCCGCCGCATCCTGCTGCCGTCGAATGCGCCGACCGAGGTCCGTCTCGCCGGCCGCCAATCGAGCAGACATGCGAGCCAAAGCAGACGCGGCGGATGTCATCCACGCCCGCTGGCTGGTCCCGAATGTTTCTTCGGAGAGAGCAGGAACCGGACTGCCGCGCGCCGCCACCTGCCAAGCCGCATCGACGAGGCCCGTGAATGCCGGAATGTGCCTGCGGATCTCGTTTTCCATCACGTGTGCGGCGAGTGTCTGCGTCTCGCGTTTGCCCGTAAGGAGACGCACGGCTTCCCGGTATGAATTCAGTGCTGCCGAGGCGTCACCGCGGGCCAGGCTTGCTGCGCCGAGTGCTGCATGGGTGCTGGCGTTGTAGGAGTTATCGGAGCCGACCGTCGCAGTCCGGATCGCCAGCACCTTGCGAAGGATCGGTTCAGCTTCCGCCGCTCGGCCCGCAGCGACCAGGACCTCTCCTAGTTTTTCCTGCCCTTGCGTGGTGAGCGCAGTATCCTTCCCGTAGACTTTCTCACCGACGGCGACGTTCTCGCGAAAGGCGCGCTCTGCGATGTCGAAGCGGCCCGCGGCTTCTGCAACCAAGCCGAGGCCGTAGGCCTGTATCGCAACCTGTTCATGGTCGGGGCCGAACTCAGCGCGGGTCGCCGCCAGCAGGCGCTCCGAGGCCGGCAAGGCGGCAGCATAATCGCCCCGGCGCCAAAGTTCGGTTGCGGCCTCCTGCTGCTGCTTCAAGGCTGGCGAGGGCAATTGCCCTTGCTTTGCGTTCTGAGCATGGATGGCGGGTGCCGCGAGGAGGATTAGAGCGAAGGCAGCAAGCATGGACAGAATGGATGCGCCCGGTAGTTTCATCGTGCTGAGCCCCGCAAACCGTCTATTTCTTCCCAGGGCAACCCGTTGTCACGTCGCCGGCGCGCGCCACGGGCTTGCCGTTGATGAAGACGCCCGACGCGCCGCCCACGACGACACCGCCGCATCCCGTCGTATCGCCCACCGTGACGGCCGGTCGACCATTAATGAAGACGTTGGTGGAGCCCTTGGTGATGGCATCGCCGTCGCTCGTCCGATCGCCGGCCCTGGCTGCGGGGGCGCCTCCGATGGTGACGCCCTTGGCGCCTTCCGTGATGACGCCGGGGCCCTTGCCGTTCTCAGGAGGTGGGCGGTCCTGGGCCGAAACGGGCGCCGCGCCAGCAATCGCAGCAAGCAGTATCGCCGTGCAGGCAGATTTGATCTGAAATCGCATGGCCATCTCCTCCTTGTCGCCAGCCAGTGAGCACTTGGCGACCTTGCTCCGCAATCGTGGCAATCCTCAGATGTCGGAACTTAGATGCCCGGTCAATTCGGGCCGAGCAGCAGCACTTTCACAGAACTGACCATTGCCGCCAAGCCAATCAGGAGGAGGATACCGAGTGCTGCGGCGCGGAAGTGCCGGTCCCCGCCACGATTGAAGAACCGACTGCCGAGCCACGTAAACCCCACGAACACAGGTAGGAGCACCAGCGCGATGGCCACCGCGTCGGCGGTGAACAAGCCGAACCACCAATGCGAGACAGCGCCACATAGCGCGATGGTCCCGCTGACTGCCAGCACGTCGGCACGCAGTCGGCGAGGCTCGCCGCCCTGTGCGACCAGCACGATCACCGAGGGCGGACCGCCGATTCCCGCAGCACCCTGCAGCATTCCACTCACGGCCCCTGCCATGATGCCGACCGAGCGATGCTTCATGAGGGCCGCACTCGGGGCCTTCCAAGTTATCAGGGCCATGAGCATCACCAGGCCGCCAATCGTCGCCGTCATGATGTGCCGATCGAGGCTGATCAGGATGAGAGAGCCGAAAGGTGCGCCTGCGAGAATGGCCAGACTGATGGGGCCGACGCGGTGTCTATCGGCATGCCTCAGAGCTTCGGGTAGCAGTTGAATGACTGCCGGTAGCCCTACGAGACTGGACACGGCAACAGCAGTTCGCGGGCCGAGCGCCAAGGCGAGTGCGGGCACCAGGGCCAAGGCTCCGCCGAAGCCAACGAAGCCGCGGAGGAAGCCGCCAATCGCCGTCGCGCCGACGACCGCGACAATGGCCGCGACCCCGACAAATGCACCAGCGATCTCGATCACATTACGATTGCCTGCCCGCGTTCATGATCGTTTGTACTGCTATCAAATGTTCAAGTGGTTGAGCGGGCAACCGGGGCGATCCCAGTCGAGAGCCACGAGGCGACCGGTCATCGACAAGGTGACGTAGGCCGTCCTCAGATCAGGGCCGCCGAAACAGATATTCGTCACATAAGGATCGCCGGGAAGCGCGATCTGGCGCCAATTGCCCGACGGCGAGACGACCGTGATGCCGGGATTGAACAGGGTTGCGACACACACATTGCCATCGGCGTCGACGGCAAGCGAGTCGAACAGATTGTAGCCACCGACCCCCGCCAGCATCCTGCCGCCGGATGGCGATGGCCAGGGCTGCTTTCTCACTTCTCCGGGGGCGATGATGTCGTAGGCCCAGACGCGACCGGTCTGTGTCTCCGCGACGTAGAGAACCTTACCGTCCGGCGAGATGCCGCAGCCGTTAGGCGTCGTCAGTGGAAAGGCGACCTCCTTGATCTGACTGCCGTCGGCTTTGGCCCAATAGACGCAGCCGCGATCCCATTCGCGGTCGCGGACCTTGCCCAGGTCGGTGAAGTAGAAGCCACCGTGGGCATCGAAGACGAGATCATTGGGGCCATTCAGCTTGTGGTTCGGTCCGTGCGTGTAGAGCACCTCGACTTTTCCGGTCGCGAGGTCGATGCGCTCGATGCGGCCGCCCTTGTAGTCGTGTGCCTGCATGTGTGGGCGAATGCCGTCGGAACTCTTGACCCACTCGAAGCCGCCGTTGTTGGTGATGTAGCAGGCGCCGTCGGGCCCGATCGCGGCGCCATTCGGTCCGCCACCGGGTGAGGCCACCACGCTCGCGCGTCCGCTAGAATCGATACGAGTGAGCGTTCCGCGCTCGATCTCGACGAGGAGCACGCTGCCGTCGGGCATGGCAATCGGACCTTCGGGGAAGCGCAAACCGCTGGCAATCTCGCGAAGTTCGGGCATGGGCGGATCCGTTCTCGATCTGAGAGCTCTGAGCGCGACTGATGATCTAAGGAGGCGGGCAACTGACGGAAGGCTACACGTGCGCGTCGAGCGACGTCACGCCCTTATCGCTATTACCCATGATGCCGTAACCGTAAATGAAGGCGATCCGGTCGCCGGGAAACCAATGGTCGGCGAGTTCCTCTTGATGCGTCAATAGCTTGAGATTGCATTGAAGCGCGTGGTCAATCAGCTCCGGGGTCGTCCAGGTGCTCGCGATCACGCCGCTTGGCGCCATCAGGGAGCGCACCGTTGCGAGTTGGTCCGTCATGTGGCCGGCTTCAGGGATAGTATCGTGAATGAATAGATCGATGGGCGCGCCTTGCCCGCGCAAGATCTCGGTCGAGCTGCCGCGTATGATGTGCCCGATCTTCTCAGGCCACTGTTCGTAGAGAGGGATCGGCTTTGCCGGATCGAGTTCGATGCCTAGATAGTCGCCTGCATGTCCCTCGGCCCGGTTGAGGGTAAGTGCACGCGAGAGGAGGAGGCCGCCGAGGCCCTTATCGACCCCGGCCTCCACCACACGTCGCGGTTTCAAGGCGCGTGCCAGCAGATAGAATGCCAATCGCCGGCCCGGCTTGAAGCCAGGGTCGACGTTCCAGCGGCTATCGCGTGTCTGCGCAATACCGGCAACGTGCTCGGCAATCGCCTTGTCCGCGTTCAGCTCGTCGATGTAGGCGACGATCTCCGCGATCGGCCGATTCGAGATTTCGGCTATGACCGCTCCCAGTAGAAGCTGGCTCTCGCGCGTCGTGTCGTAGGTGAAATTGGCGATCTCGCGAGAGCGCACGCTCCAGGCCAGAGCCTGCCCGAATCGGGGAATTACGCGGGCTGCCCGAACAGCGAGCAGAGCCCTAGGTGCAACGAGCGCCACGCGGCCTGCCCTAGTCGTGAGCAATAGCCGCTTTAGTCGCGACACTGCACTCCCCGTTCCGTTCAAGGGCTCAGTCCCGATGATTGCTCTTCGTTCTCAATGCAGGTGAAGTGCAACGCCCGTGCAGCGCTCGAGCTCTTCGGGTGTGACGCCCGGAGCCATCTCCACAACCTTGAGGCCGCGCTCGGTCACGTCCATGACGGCGAGATCGGTGATGATCCGATTGACGACGCCGACACCCGTCAGCGGCAGTGTGCACCGTGCGAGGATCTTCAGGTCGATGCCGCCATCCTTCTTCTTGGCCGTATGCTCCATGACAACGACGACCCGCTCGACGCCGGCGACGAGGTCCATGGCGCCACCCATCCCCTTGACCATCTTGCCGGGGATCATCCAGTTGGCGAGATCCCCTGTCTCCGACACCTGCATGGCGCCGAGGATCGCGAGGTTGATATGCCCGCCGCGGATCATCGCAAAAGAGTCCGCGGACGAGAAGAATGAGGACCCGGGTAGCGTCGTGACGGTCTGCTTGCCTGCGTTGATGAGATCGGCGTCGACTTCGTTCTCGGTCGGAAAAGGCCCGATGCCCAGCAGGCCGTTTTCGGACTGCAGCATCACGTCGATGCCGGGCGGGATGTAGTTGGCAACCAGGGTCGGCAGCCCAATGCCGAGGTTAACGTAAAAGCCGTCCTGAAGCTCTTTTGCGGCGCGCTCGGCCATCTGCTCTCTGGTCCAGGGCATCAAATTCTCTCCACGTGCAATCAGGATTGTCTGGGTGACTAGGTCGAGTTTGCCGGATCACGCCTTGCGGACGGTCCGCTGCTCGATGCGCTTCTCGGGCGAGGCATTCAGCACGATGCGCTGGACAAATATGCCGGGCGTGTGGATCAGGTCAGGATCAAGAGCACCGATCTCGACGATCTCCTCGACCTCGGCCACCGTCACTTTGCCGGCCATGGCACAAACCGGATTAAAGTTTCGCGCGGTCATGCGGTAGATCAAATTGCCTGCCTTGTCTGCCTTCCACGCCTTGACAAGGGCCACGTCGGCCCGCAGCGAGCGCTCCTGCACGTACATCTGACCATCGAACTCGGCCGTCGGCTTGCCCTCGGCGACGAGCGTGCCGTAGCCGGTCCGCGTGTAGAAGGCCGGGATACCAGATCCTCCGGCACGGAGCTTCTCGGCCAGCGTGCCCTGCGGCGTGAACTCGAGTTCGAGCTCACCCGCGAGGAACTGGCGCTCGAACTCCTTGTTCTCGCCGACGTAAGACGAGATCATCTTCTTGATCTGGCGTGTCTTGAGCAGGATGCCCAGTCCGAAATCGTCGACGCCGGCGTTGTTCGAGATGGCGGTGAGGTTCCGGACTCCCGAGTCGCGAACGGCCGCGATCAGAACCTCAGGGATGCCGCACAAACCGAAGCCACCCACAGCGATTGTGTGGCCGTCCTTCACGATGCCGACGAGCGCCTCAGTCGCACTGCCAAAGACCTTGTTCACCACGCCTCTCCAAATGATCGCTCTGTCCTGCGGCCTGCCGCCCCCGATGCACGCTCGGACATCCGACCGTGCGGCTTCAGCAAGCCGTTGATCCCATTAAGCACCACCTCATTGCCACGGCAAGTGCCGGCATATTGTGGCGCCGGCCAAAGCTCGACTTCGTTGCCTTTAGAGCGCTCTAGACGGCTTTTTGAACAAGTAATCGGCCTTCGCACGCATCTCGAGACGAGCTTACGTTGCCGCGATTTCGTCGCGGGTCTGCCATAATCTCCCAACATGTTGCCGATCGTCCTGAAGGTGGGCTAAGACAACCTCAGGGTGGTATAGCTGGTCTGCGTCGTGGAAGCCTGGGGAGAGCGCCACGTGGAGATTTCCGTCGATGTTGCACTTGTAAAGTCGCGTGCTCTCCGGCACTCGGGGAGTGCTAAGCGATGACGAGTGCACATGCAGGGTGGTCTTCCGTCACGAGATGGACAGCCGCGGCAGGTGTGATTGCGTTAATCGGCGGCTTGGCATTGGCTGTTGACCTGGCGACTTCGCCGGGTCGGTTCGCAGGTGGAGCACTCGTCAATCGCACTCCGGACGGAACAGTCATTGCCTCGCCATTGCGGCTCAGCGGTCGATTTCCATTCACGCTCGATAGTGGAGTGATCGTCGGTTCCCCGAGCGAAAGTCGGAATGCAGGCAGTCTTGTCGTCCACCAGGCAACGTTGACGCTCGACCTCTCAGGCGCAGTCGATCCGAATGCGATGAGCCGAGGCGAAGTGGACGCCGAGCCTTCAGTGGCTCCTCGTATTGCAAGCTATCCAACCGATTCCTTACGCTTGATGGGTGCGGAGATTGCTTTGCTCGGTCCGCGCGGCACGCGCGCCGTGCTCGAAGATGTGAACGCGGCCGTTACAGTTACGCGCAAGGGAACCTACAAGCTCGTCGGAGCGGGGCGCCTCAACGGCAAGTCGTTGGCTGTCGATGCCGTCTGGACGGAGGCGGCTGTGCGGGACGGTGCCGCGCGGCTTCCGCTGAAGGTCAGCGTTCGCAGCTCCGTGTTGTCGTTTTCTCTCGACGGTCAATTCAATACTGCGCCCGTGCCGGAGTTTTCCGGCCAGGCCGAGTTCCTGGCTCCGAGCCTGCGGCGCTTCGTCAAGTGGGTCGGCCTCGGTCATGGTATCGGTGAGCCGTCTACCTCCGTCTCCGTGGTCGGGCCGCTGGAATGGTCGCCAAGTCGGATGGCCTTCGCGAAGGCAGCCGTTGCCGTCAACGGCAACCAGGCAACCGGCGCGATGACGGTCAAGACCACGAATGGTCGTCTTTCGCTAGATGGCACGCTTGGGTTCCAAGAGCTCGATCTCGGCCGAAGTTGGGCGCGCCTAGCATCCCATTCGACGGCGGATGGCCAGCCCCATGTCCTGACGGTTCTGGACGCAGACTTGCGGCTCTCCGCGGCCAAGGTGCATGCGCCGGCGTTCGAGATGGGACGGGCCGCAATCTCGATTGCCCTCAATCAAGGGCAATTGCAGGCCGATATGGCCGAGCTCGAGATCGAAGGGGGGATTGCCGGCGGTCAGCTTTCAGTCGATCTGAACCAGGTTTCACCGCGAGCGTCGATCAAGGTGAAGCTGAAGGGTGTCGATGCCGGACGGGCTCTGGCGGCACCGTTGCGGCGCAATGCGTTGCTGGGGCGTTCGAACGTCACTTTCGAAGGGACTGTCGGCGGTGGCTCTCTGGGCGAGGCACTGTCGTCGATTGCAGGACGGGGGCAATTCGATCTTGCCGAGCCTGGGCGCGTCGGCATCGACGTTCTGGCTCTGGTGCATGCCGCCCGCGACACGAACATTGTCGGTTGGGCCGCAGCCGGGAAGGGCGCGACTCCAGTGGATGCCGTTTCCGGTCGTTTTCGCGTGCTCAACGGAGCCTTGACGATCGAAGCGGTTCAGGCCCGATCGGGCAACTCAGTCCTGGTTGCTTCCGGCCGATTGGATGTGCCTGGACGCTTGATGGACATCAGCATCGCGACCGGCCCGGCCGGAACGACCGGCGAGGCTCCGTTGACGGCGCGGGACATCCTGCTTCTGCGTGGGACCTGGGATGCGCCCGCGATCAGTCTGATGCCTCCGGCCAAACACGACGTGAAGGTCGTTGCTCCGGCTCGTTCCCACTGAGACCGCGCCCGTCCATTACGAGGCCAGACGGCTATTCACCCGGCTGCTCAGGTGCGACGCTCGCAATGATCGATCGGTCGAGGGCTTCGAAATCGTGGTAGCCGATGAGTTCGTATAGCCGTTTCCGGGTCAGCATGCGGTCGATCTGCGGTGACGTCGTATCGTCGCGCGCAAGGTCTCCATAGAACTGCTCCATGGCCTTTGCCGCTATCCTCAGAGAGGAAACGGGCCAGATCACGATACGAACGCCGGCGTCCTCCAGTGCTGCCGCACTCTCGAGCGGCGTGCGACCGAACTCGGTCATATTGGCCATCACGGGTTTCGGCATGGCCGAGGCGAAGGCGCGAAACTGCTCGAGGCTCGTCAGTGCATCGGGAAAGATCACGTCTGCACCGGCCTGAGCGTAAGTCCGGCCTCGGGCTATCGCACCCTGAAGACCTTCGGAAGCTGCGGCGTCCGTGCGCGCGATCACGAGCAGGTGACGCGAGGCCCTTTTCGCGGCCGCGATCTTGGCTGCCATGTGATCAGCCGGGATGATCGACTTGTCGTTCAGGTGACCGCATTTCTTGGGTAGGACCTGATCCTCGATGTGGACCGCTGCGGCTCCTGCTAGCTCGAGGTCCGCGACCAGTCGCATGGCGTTCAGTGCCTCTCCATAGCCGGTATCGCCATCGACGATGAGAGGAAGTCCGGTTGCGCGCGCCAGCGATCGCACGACCAGAAGCAGTTCCTCCTGAGTCATCATGCCTAGGTCCGGTAGGCCGAGACTGGCGGTAATGGCGCCGCCGGAGACGTAGAGGGCTTCGAAGCCGGCTTCGCGTGCGATCAGTCCGGCGAGGGCATTGTGTGCACCCGGAGCACGGATGATGCGACCGCTATCCAGCATCCTGCGAAGTCTTTGGCCGGGCGAAGCTCCGCCACCGTTCGCCCCGATCAGCCAATCCGGCATGAAACGCTCCTGTTTGATGGCACATGACATCGGACTATAGGGCAAATCTGAACGAAACCACGGATCCCGCCGGCCTTCGCATTGACCATGTTGATCGATCTTGCCATTACTTTGCCAAACGAGGTGTGTGAACAGGCGCAGCAGCCGGTGTTCTGCAAGAGTTTGCCAAAATTTGGGGGCGACGGCAGTCCAATGACGATGTCATTTGCAGATGGCAAGGTTCCGATCGCCCCGGTATGGGCGGGTCTTGCGGAGGGTGAGTGCTGAGATGCTGGAGCAGCGCCTTAATTTACCGAAATCGCTGCTCATATTTCTTTGTGTATGTCTGATCGCCCTGGGGATACCGCCAAGCTCGAACGCGAGCGCCGAGGTGCCGCGCCTGGTGATCGCCACGGCGACACCTCTCGATTCTCTCGATCCTCATGTGGCATTCGACACTCGCCGCTCGGGCCTGCGTTTCCAGCTTTACGAGGGACTTTTCCGTTGGCAGGACGGGCCTTTACGGGTTTCTCCATGGCTGGCGCAATCTTACACCATTTCCGAAGACGGGCGGACACTCCGCTTCACGCTCCGCAAGGACGCGCGATTCCACGATGGACGTGAGCTTCGTGCGAGCGACGTCGTTTACTCGGTCGAGCGTGTACTGGCCCTCAAGCGTGGATTGGCACCGCTTCTGTCGACCCTTGTAGCTCCAGGGTCGACCAAGGTGATCGACAATCATACAGTCGAGTTCAGTCTCAACCGTGCGTCGCCAATGTTTTTGACGCTTCTTCCTGAGATCGCCATCGTCAACGCCGAGCTGCTCAAGGCCAACGAAATCAATAACGACTGGGGACGGGGGTGGCTGCAGAGCAACGATGCTGGCTCCGGCAGTTTCATGTTCAAGTTGCGCACCCCAACGGGCGGCGTCGTGGCGTCGCGTTTCGCAGGGCATTGGAGTACGGATTGGCCGGCCAAGCCGCTCGAGGAGATCGAATGGCGAACTGTCATTGATGTGGAGGCGCGAACGGCGGCGGTAACGAGTGGAGAGGTGCACGTCAGCGAGGGTGAATATCTTCCGCATCAACTCGCCCGGCTCCGCGAGACCAACGGCGTGGCAGTGGTCGAAAGCGAAGCGCCTCGCATCTTCGTTGGACTTCTGCATGCCGGCCGGGAGCCGATGAAGACTGCCGGATTCCGAAAGGTTCTGGCACGAGCATTCGACACGGATCATTTCATCTCGACCACAATGGGGACGGGAGCGGCCGCGATCGCCATTCCGCTACCTCCCACTCTCGGTTCGCCGCCATCCGGAGTCGCTGCTCCAAGCTATGATATAGCTGCTGCGGCGGATGCTTTGGGCAAGCTGAAGATCACTCCGCGCGAGTTCACAATCGGCGCTATCGCCGGCGATCCGCATTCGGAGCGTGCCGCCGTCGTACTGCTCGATGGTCTCCTCAAGCTCGGACTCCCCGCTCGCATCATCACCGAGCCTTGGACGGTGGTGGCAAGTCGGATGCGTGACGAGAAGCTGATGTACGATGTGCTGTTCCTCTGGCGCGGGGCTCGGTATCCGGATGCTAATAACTGGCTCGGCGAGATGTACGATTGCGATCTTTTCGCGACGGGCAATGCGAGCTGGTATTGCAATCGTGATGCGGACCGGCTGATCAAGGAAGCCCGTGGCCAGACAGATGGGCGCCTACGCCGCCAGGCGTTCGAGAAAGCCGCCGCCATGCTAGCTGAGGATCAAGCCGGGCTTTTCGTTGCCACGGCGAAGCGGCGCGTGGCCGTGTCAAAGCGCGTCAAGGGGCTGCGCATCCTCCAGGTTGGCGACGCGATCGATGCCCGAATGGCGACGATCGATTGAGATCGTCGCTGTCTTTATCGCAGGCGTAGGGCACCGTGCGGCTCGAAGGAGACGCCTTCGCTGCCCTGATGCTTCAGGCAGCGTCGCGACGCAGCGACAGCTGGCGCAGATACCACTCGGAGTCGCCGAATAGTGTCTCGCACATCGTAAGACGTTTGTAGTAGTGGCCGATCGACAACTCGTCGGTCATGCCCATGCCGCCGTGCAGCTGGATGCCCTGCCCGCCCACGAAGCGAGCGCATTGGGCGGTCTTGACCTTAGCCATCCAAACGAGCCGCTGAGCGTCTCTGGTCTTGTCGTCCAAGGCCTGCAGTGCGGCGTGCACGATGGCGCGCGCCTCCTCGGTCGATACGCTCATGTCGACGAGGCGGTGCTGAAGCACCTGGAACTTCGACAGGGGCTGACCGAATTGCTGGCGGGTCTTGAGATATTCGACTGTTTGATCGGTTACGGAAGCCATGGCACCGACGGCCTCTGCGCAAGCCATTATGACGCCGCGGTCGATGACCTCATCGATTACGCCAAGCCGATCGCTGTCACTGGTGCCAAGCTTGGCGTCGGCTCCCACCTTGACGCCGGCAAGCGTCACAGTGGCGCCGGGACGGCCGTCCAGAGCAGGTGCCTGGTTCAAAGCGACGCCAGCAGCCGAGCGCGGGACAAGGAAGAGGCCGACGGGCCCGTTCTCCGACCCAATACGGGCCGAGACGATGAGCTGATCGGCAGCGTGGGCGCCGATCGCAAACCCCTTTTCGCCCGTGAGCACGTAGCCGGCACCGTCGCGGGTGGCGACAGTTTTGACCCAGTCGCGCGCATAGCCGCCACCCGGCTCACCATGGCAGAACGCGAGGAGCAGTTTGCCTGCTGCAACTTCGGAAAGCATCTGCCTTTGTTGCTCTGTGCCGGCCTTTTCGATGGCGGACGCCCCAAGAACCACGGTGCCGAGGAAGGGCTCGAGCAGTATGAAGCGACCGACCGCCGCCATGATGATACCGAGTTCAGTCAAGCCACCGGCCGAGCCTCCGACCTCCTCCGGAAGAGCGATGCCGAGCCAGCCCATCTCGGCAAACTCTTTCCATTCGGCTCGTCCAAAGCCTTCGCCGCCGGGCGAGCGGGCAATCTTTTTCCATTGCTCAAAAGTGTACTTGTCGCCGAGCAACTCGAGCAGGCTGTCGTGCAGCTGCTGGCGCTCTTCAGATGAAAGGGAAGGCATGTCGATATCTCGCGTGCTGAATTGTTCGTTCCGATCGAGCTGCGTCGGGAGGACGCCCCACAAGGGCGTCCCGACGGGCGATGTCGCGATCAGAGGCCGAGGGCGCCCTTGGCTATGATGTTTTTCTGAACCTCGCTCGAGCCGCCGTAGATGGTGGCCGCGCGGCGGTAAAGGTGCTCATAGATGACGTCGGCGGACGACTCCGGTCCGATCATCTCGCCGTTCCAGCCGGCGTGCAGGGCATCGCTCTGGTAAACCATTCCATGCCGGCCGAGCACATCGAGGCCCGTCTGCAAGATGCCTTGCTGCAGCTCCGTACCGCGCAACTTCAGAGCCGCAGCGCCCATCAGGGACGGGGCGCCGCTCAGTCGTGCTGCGGCGAGCTGGTCGGCCATGAGGGCCTTGACCGTGGCCAAGCCGACTTCCAACTCTGCCAGTCGGCGATTGAAGGTCGGGTCGTCCGAGAGAGGCTTTCCGGCCTCGCGAGTCTCCGCCATCAGCTGCCGGATCTGCTCGATATTGCCTTCGACCTTGGCCACGTCGACGTTGCCGACCCGCTCGTTGGCGAGCAGGAACTTGGCATAGGTCCAGCCCTTGTTCTCCTCGCCGATGCGATTGGCGATAGGAACGCGGACGTTGTCGAAGAACACCTCGTTCAAGTGATGACCGAGCGTAATGCCAATGATTGGCCGCACCGTGATGCCCGGGGTCTTCATGTCGATGAGGATGAAGGAGATGCCTTCCTGCTTCTTGGCCGTCTGATCGGTTCTGACCAACGCGAACATCCAGTCCGCCCAGTGCGCCGTCGAGGTCCAGATCTTCTGGCCATTGACGATGTAATCGTCGCCGTCGCGATCGGCGCGGGTCTTGAGGGCTGCCAGATCGGAGCCGGCGCCTGGCTCGGAGTAGCCTTGGCACCACCAGAGGTCGCCCTTGATGATCCCCGGCAGATGCTGCCGCTTCTGTGCCTCGTTGCCAAACGTATATATGACAGGCCCCGCCATCGTCGGGCCAAATGACATCAACGGCGGAGCGCCTGCGCGACCAAGCTCTTCCTGGAAAGCCAGGAACTGTGCCGGCTCCCAGCCGAGACCACCGTGTTCTTTGGGCCACTTGCCCGTATTCCAACCGCGTGAGCCCAGCCGCTGCAGCCAGGAGATATACTCATGCTTCTCCAGATGCTGGCCGCGTTTCTGCTTTTCGCGGATCACCGATGGAAGCTCGCGCTCGCAGAAATCGCGAACCTCGGCGCGGAACTTGTCGAGCGAGGTGTCGTGCTCGACGGTCCTGATGAACATGGGGCTTCCTCTGACTTTTCTGCTGGACTATGAGCTGACGCTAGAAGCCACCCGGGCGATTGGCAATGCCCTCATTGGCGCCCCGTGGCAGAGCGCCTCGTACAGCGACGCCATCATTGGTTAAGATCGACGGCTCAACCGGGCCTGCGCTGGTGTCAAAAAACGGGATGTCGGGTGCTCAGTGGATCATGGCTCGTGTGGTCACGCCTGACCGGTCGCGCATTCACTTTCTTTGAGAGTCGGCATTATTTCCTCTTCGTTGAAAAAAATTGACCTACGCGGAAATTCTCTTTCTGCCTGTGCGGGATATGATGCATAAGATCCCGGCATCCTGTCGCTTTACGGTCAGGCTGCCGTCATGCAGTCGAGTGCTGGAACCTTGCCTATGAGTACGTCACCGTACGGCGATTATCGCAATGGCTCCGGGTTGTCCGAGCCGTTCGACGACAAGATGCAGCAGATCCGCGAGCTTTTGTTCGGCGAGTTCAAGCGCGATAGCGATGCGCGGCTTGCCTTGATAGAGGCTCGTGTGCGTGAACTCGAGCAGGGGATGCATCGAAAGCTGGACGCTATTCAGGCAAGTCTCGATGCACTCTCCGGCAATGTCACGGTGGATCGCAAGCGCACCCTCGATCAACTCGCGCAAAGCATTGCAGAGCTAGGTGAAAAGGTTCGACGCATCGGAGCGGATTAGCCGCCACGCGCCGGATTCCGACCCCGGCGTATGCCCGCGACGGTCGCTGGCCACGCGCGGACGAGATCTCATCAAGATTGGCGCGTCATGTCCCAAATGCATTCGCAGGAGACTGTCTCTCGCCTCAAGGAGCTGCTGTTCGACCGAGAGGCGCGAGAACTCGACACGTTGAACAATCGTCTTACCGACATGCAGGAGCGTGCCGGGAGCGACGAGCAGTTTCAGCGATCCGTGGCCAGGGTGCTCGACGCTGCGCTGAGGGATGCCGAGGCGACGCGACACAAGGAACTGGCGGAGGCCATGGCGCCTATGGTGCTGCGGAGCCTGCGGGCCGAGATGCGCACTCCGGACATGCAAGACCAGATCGCAGGTGTCATGTACCCGCGCATGGGCGAGATGGTTGCGCGTTACGTCTCGAGTGCCATTCGCGACATGATGCAGGAGATCAATCGCCGCCTCGAATCCGGTCTCAGCCACAACAAGTTCTTTCTGTGGATGCGCAGCGTCACGTCCGGCCGCAGCATGGCCGAACTGGCCCTCGCGGAGTCGCAGCGGCTCGAGGTCGAGGAAATCTACCTGGTGCGGCGCGGTTCAGGAGCCCTGGTGCACCATTGGCGCCGCGCTGGCAGCGGCGATGTGCCGGATGGAGACAATCGCGATACGCTCGTGAGCGGCTTTCTGGCCGCCATCACGGCGCTAGCGGAAGAGGCGTTCGAGGCCGACAAGGAAAGTCTGCGGACACTCGATCTCGATGATCATCGCATCTATCTGCGCGGTTCCCCCGACTATCTCCTCGCCGCAAAATGCTCTGGCAGCGCCCCGGCAGGCATCGACCGCAACCTCGACAGTGAATTGTTGCTTGTGCTGGATGCGCAACTCGCCATCGAGCGCGAAACTCCATCGCCGAGAGATGTGGTCGCGGAAAGGCGCGCGCTTGATCGGCGTGACGCGCTGCTCGGTGACTTTTCGGTCAACATCGAGGAAGCAGCTCGAAAGCGGACAGAGGATGCGTCTCGTGCCCACGGCGGACGGACCCTGAAGGTTCTTCTGTGGGTCATCGGCTTGCCGCTCGCCGGGTTCGCCGCATGGTATTTTTACTTAAGCTTCGTGACACAAACGCTCCAGGCTCAAGCCAATGGAATTGTCGCCGGCATTCCCGAACTGAAGGGCTATCCAGTCCGTGCCCATGTCGAGCGTGGCGGGCACCGCATCTGGGTGGCAGGACTGGCTCCCGACGAGGCTACCCGCCGCCTCGTGCTCGGGCGGCTCAAGGAGATGTCGCCGCAGGTCGAGCTATCGGAAGCGATCGGTGTTCTCCCGAAGTCGGATGTGAAGGCCAGACTCGACGCCGAAGGCTTTCGTCGGTCACTGGTGCGTGCTCAACGCAAACTCAGCGCGTCGATCGCGGACCTGGTTGCCATGCGGGAGCGCATTGCGGGATCACCGGAAGCGGCGGCACTCGTCGGGGTGGAGCAGGCGGCAAGGGCGGCGCTCTTGGAGTTGGAGCAACCCCGTCCTGATGTCGAAGGTGACCGCCCCGAAGCGGCCATCAGCAGAGTCCTCGAAGAGCTGGAGGCCGCGACAGAACGGCTGGCGAGTGTGTCGGGTGCAGAAACTCCGCCCCGTTCGCCGGCATCGCAGGACGCGACGTCGAGCGCAGAGGCCATCGCACTCGTATCCGACAGGGTCGTTGCGCTGATCGCGAACATCGAACAGCGTCGTGCAGTGGTGCCGATCGCCAAGCGCATTGATGCTGTCGACGAGACCGTCGCCGCGCGTACCGCCGAGGTCGACCGTCTGGCAAGCGAGCGCGTCGAGGCACTCGACCGCCGTTACCGCGATCGGCTGCTCGAACTCGAAAACCGACTGCGCGCGCTGTCGCCGTCGCCGCCGACTGCGCGACAGAAACTCGAGGCATTCATCCGATCGAACGTGATTTTCTTCAGCAATGATTCCGAGTTTCGCGATGCAGTCGAGACGGCTCGAGTCCTCGACGAACTCGCGTCTCTGGCTCGCGAGACCAATGTCCTGATCCGTGTTGTCGGATATACCGACGAGGCAGGAGGGGCCAACCGCAACGCGCCGTTGGCGCAGGCGCGCGCCGAACGGGTTGTTGCCGATCTCGTAGCCAGAGGCGTCCCTTTAGACAACCTGATCGCCGTCGGACGCCCGAGCGCGGTGCTCCTTGCTCAAGGCAGTGGGCCCGATAGCCCCAATCGAAGGGCCGAGTTCGAGCTTGGCTTCAATGGCGAAAGGGGCCGCCGCCCATGAACGCCAAAAAGATTCTCCTGCTAGGCGAGATCGGGGTCGGCAAGACGTCGCTGGTGCGGCGGCTCGTTCACGACGAACTCCCCACCGACTATCGCGCGACGATGGGCGTCGATCTCTATCGCTATGAAATGGCTGGCGTAGGCGAAGGCGGCGTCAAGTCCCTCGAACTCGTCGTATGGGATCTGGACGGCAACTATGGGCTGAGCATTTTCCGCCACGTCTACAGCAAGGGCGCATCGGGAGCGCTGATCGTCGGCGACATCATGCGTCAATCCACACTCGAACATATGGCGGTTCTGGCTGACGGCTTCAGCGAGGCACTGCCGAGCCGACAATTCTCCTTCGTGATCAACAAAGTCGATCTGGTCGGGACGCCAGATGGAAGCCTGCTGCCGGAGCGACTGAGGGAGACGCGTCATCCCCTCATCTGGACCAGCGCCTTGAGGGCGCAAAACGTTCAATCTGCTTTCAAGCAGGTCGCCGATGCCATCATCCGCCGCGAAGGTTGACAGTTCATCGGCATCGGCCGAACGCATCGTGGACGCGGTCGGCTTTCTTGCCCGGCGTAGCGCCTGTGGCATGGCTTGGCTCGACAGCGAGTTGCGGGTGCGTGAGCAATTCGGGTCGATGACCGAAGATCTGCGGCTGGGGGTGGTCGTCACGAGCGCTGTTGATGCTCTCTCAGGGCTGGACGACGAGATCCTGGCTCTGAAGGCGACGCCCGAGCGCACCCTGACGATTCCCAACGTCCTGGCGGCCAAGGCACGTTCCCGCGACGAGCGTGTCAGTTTCACGCTCTATTGGATGCCCGAGCCGATGCAGTATCTGCTGCTGATAACGCGGGCCTCGTCCTTCGCGGACATCGAATACCGCTTGGCGGCGGAGGTGCGCGCCCGTGCCATCGCCGAAGCCGAGGTCGCAGCTCAAGCGCGCGTCGTCAACCGCGTCAATCAGGAGCTCGCTGCCGCGAATCGGGATCTGGAGGAGTTCGCATCGGTCATTTCCCACGACCTGCGCGCGCCGCTGCGAGGCGTCCGGTATGCCGCCACGGATGCCAAGGCTGCCCTCGAGCAAGGGAATACGGCGGCAGCCGTTGCGCAGGTCGAGCAGGCTCTCTCCCAGGCGCGCCGCGTGAGTTCGATGCTGACGGGACTGCTCGCGTACGCTCGCGCCGGTCGGAAGGCCGACGCCGCGGAGAGCATTGATACGCGCGAGCTTGCCGCGGAGATCGTCCGTTCAATCGGAGCCGGGCGTGCGCATGAGATCATCGTCGAAGGGGATTGGCCGACGATCGTGACACTTGCCGAGCCGCTCGACATCGTATTGCGCAACCTGATCGACAATGCCGTCAAGCACCATGACCGGGACGATGGGCGCATCATCGCTCGCGCCGAGCGGTCGGCAGACCGGCTCATCATCACGATTGCCGATGACGGACCGGGCATCCCCCCCGATTGGCACGATGCGATCTTCCTGCCCTTCAAGCAGATGGGGGACAGCGACGAGGCGGATGGTGCCGGGATCGGCTTGGCCATGGTCAAGAAGACGGTCGAACGCTTCGGCGGGAATATCGAAGTTCAATCCGATCCATCGGTTCGCCGCGGCGCGACGTTCCGGGTTGGCTGGCCACTGGTAATTCCGGTCTGATGGGCCGGTTTCAATACAAAGGAAAGACATCGAGCATGGCGCAATCTACCGGTGGCAACTTTCTTGCCAAGAAGGCCGACGTGACCAAGACACGGATGGGGCATCCGGCGCCGAACGATATTCTGATCGTCGAGGATGAAAATTTCGATGCCGACCGGTTGCGCGCCACACTGCACCTCATCTTCGGCTACGAAATCGATGTTCGCCGGGCAAAAACGCTCGGCAGTGCACTCGATGCCGTTATCGAGCGGCACCCCGAGGTGATCTTCCTCGACGACTATCTGAAGCCGAACGACAATGCGACGCACACCATCCCATTCCTCAGGCGGTGCGGCTATGCCGGGCCAATCGTCGTGGTCAGCGGTGAGGTCGATCGCCAACGACGCGGTGTTCTCATCAAGGCCGGTGCCATCGACGTCATTCACAAGGACGACCTCGACAGCGTCCGTGTTGCCGAGGCCATGTCTCGGATGCATGAGGTGGCGAGCAAAGCCAATTCCGGTGAGGCGTCCGCGAAGGCGTCGGGTCCGAAGGATGCGAAAGCCGCCCTGAAATCGGAAACCTGAAACGACTGGTTGGCGGCGACCGTTCGACGGGACTAGGCTTGCGCTCACTCCCGACGGTCACCCGCAGGCTCATGATGCGACGCCAACTCCACCTTAATCTCTTCATCCAGAGTCGTGGCCATCACGAGGCATCCTGGCGCCATCAGCGATCGTCAGAATTGCCTCTGACGGACATCGACTATTACCGCGACTTGGCGCAGAGGGCGGAACGGGCATGTCTCGATTCCATCTTTCTCGCCGACCAGCTCAATCTGCCGGATGACGTGGCTCAGGCGGCTCGCACCTGGCTCGAGCCCATCACGGTGCTCGGCGCGCTTGCCGTATCGACGCGGCGGATCGGCCTCATCGCGACGGCCTCGACGACCTATACCGAGCCTTTCAACCTCGCGCGCCAGTACGCCTCGCTGGACCACATGTCAGCTGGCCGGGTCGCCTGGAACATCGTGACCACGTGGGCTGCCGGCGCGGCGAAGAACTACGGCACGGCTCCGCCGCTCACGCATGCCGAGCGTTACGAGCGGGCCGAGGAATACATGGCCGTGGTCAAAGGCCTGTGGGACAGCTGGGCGGTGGATGCCGTGTCGGATGACCGCCGCCAAGGCGTCTACGCGCGTGCCGATCGGATAAGGCCACTCAATCATGAGGGCCGGTTCTACGCAGTAGCTGGGCCCATGAACCTGCCGAGGACGCCGCAAGGGCGACCAGTGCTCGTCCAGGCTGGCTCCTCCGACACCGGCCGAGGGTTCGCAGCGCGTCACGCCGAGGCGATCTTCACCGCCCACATGGAGAAGCGCACGGCGCAGGAGTTCTACGCCGACATCAAGGCGCGCGCGATTGCCTGTGGCCGACGGGCAGACCAGGTGCTGGTTCTTCCGGGCCTCAGTCCCATGATCGGCGGCACCGAGGAGGAGGCGAAGCGGCTGTTGCGCGAAACCGACGACCTGACCGACCCGGAAGTCGGACGCAAGCGCCTGTCCGGGCGCTTCGGTGGCCACGACTTTTCGCATCTGCCACTGGACGTTCCGCTGAGGCCGGAGGATTTCCCCGATCCGGCCTCCGTCGAGGCGGCCCGCAGTCGAACCGAGGTCATCGTCGGCCTGGCGCGGCGTGACCGGCCGACGTTGCGTCAGCTTCTCTCCTACCTTGCCGGTGCCCGCGGACACTTTGTGTTCGCCGGAGCGCCGGAACAGGTCGCCGATCTGATCGAGACTTGGTGGCGGGATGGAGCTGCCGACGGCTTTAACCTGATGCCGCCGGTGCTGCCCTGGATGTTCGACGTGTTCGTTGCGGAGGTGCTGCCGATCCTGCAACGCCGTGGACTGTTCCGCCGCGAGTACACCGGGACGACGCTGAGAGACCACTTGGGTCTTGACGTGCCAGCCAGCCAGTTCGGATGACGCAGGGAGGGGCGGTGGCCCGGCCACGAGGCCCGGGCCCGCCTGGGCGCTCGAGTCCTAAACCGTGCCTGCCTTCTTCAACGCCGCAATCTCGTCGGCAGACTTGCCGAGGACGCCTTTCAGCACCTCGTCGGTGTGTTGGCCCAAGAGCGGCGGCGGCACCTTGTGCTCGATCGGCGTCTCTGAGAAGCGCATCGGGCTGCGGACCAGGGACACCGTGCCGGCGGTCGGATGCGGGATCTCGACCCTGAGACCGCGGGCGATCACCTGCTCGTTCTCGAAGACCTCTTTCAAGTTGTTGATCGGGCCGCAGGGGACGCCGGCGCCTTCGAGCGCTGTCACCCACTCCGCCGTGGTCTTCTTCTTCATCAGCTCGTCGAGGATCGGGTCGAGGGTGTCCCGGTTCGCGACGCGCGCGGCGTTGGTCGCGAAGCGCGGATCGGTCTTCAACGATGGCTGGCCGAGCAGATCGCAGAGCTTGTTGAAGAGATTGTCGTTGCCGCAGGCGAGGATGATGGCGCCATCCTTGGTCGGTACCGACTGGTAGGGCACGATGTTCGGGTGCGTGTTGCCGAGGCGGGCCGGAGCTTCGCCGGTTACGAGGAAATTGGCGCCCTGGTTCGCGAGGAAGCCAACCTGCGTGTCGAGCAGCGCCATGTCGATGTGCTGCCCTTTGCCGGTGCGTTCGCGGTTGGCGATCGCCGCACAGACCGCGATGGTCGAATACATGCCGGTCATGATGTCGACGACGGGCACGCCGGCGCGCTGCGGACCGCCGCCCGGCTTGTTGTCACGTTCCCCCGTGACGCTCATGAAGCCGCCCATGCCCTGGATCATGAAATCATAGCCTGGCTTGGCAGCGTAGGGACCGGTCTGGCCGAAACCGGTGATCGAGCAATAGATGATCTTGGGGTTGATCTTCTTGATGTCCTCGTAGCCGAGGCCTTTGGAGGCGAGATCGCCGGATTTGAAATTCTCGAGCAGCACGTCGGCGGTCTTCGCCAGCTCCTTGATCAGGGCGCCACCAGCCTCGCTGGCGATGTCGATGGTGATCGATTTCTTGCCGCGATTCGCGCAGAGGAAGTAACCCGCCTCCGTCGTCTCGTTGCCATTCGCGTCCTTGGCCCAGGGAGGACCGAAAGCGCGGCTGTCGTCGCCCTTCTTCGGGCGCTCGACCTTGATCACTTCCGCGCCGAGATCGGCGAG
>JALHMC010000058.1:0-22608 GCA_022844225.1 Hyphomicrobiaceae bacterium
ATGGCGACCAGGACCAACGCGATCGCGACGCTGAGAGTCTCGAACATCCAGAGCCAGCGCTTGGGCATCAGGCCGACGAGGATCTCCATGCGAATGTGGCCGCCGGTGCGCTCGGTGAAGGCGAGACCCATGAAGACGAGGAACGACATCATGATCTCGACCATGTCGATGTAGCCATGGATCGGGAAGTTGAAGAGCTTGCGACCCAGCACCTGCGCAACGCCGATGATCATGAGCGCGAAGATGCCGAAGCCCGAGACGAGGGCCGTCAGTTTCTCGAGCCGGTGAACGGCGCGATCGATAGCGCCGAGTGCGCCTCCACCCGTGCCGAGTGTGGGGTCCTCGGCTTCGTTGCCTGCCATGATGGGGTCCTGGGGGAAGCACTAATGGTCGATGCCCCGTGGCGCTCCTATAGCGGAGCACCACCGGGGCGCGATGGCAGTTGTCGGAGTGCCGTTACTTCTTCACGTGCTTGGCGATGGCCTTGTCGGCCTCAGCGAGCACCATGTCGAGCACGCCCTTAGCGTCGAACTTCGACTGGTTGTCCGCGACCCACTTGTCCCAGACCGGCTTGCCGGCCTTCTCCTGGAACTCCTTGAGTTGTGCTTCCGTGTAGAGCACCTCGGTCAAGCGCTTGCGGAAGACCGGCAGGTTCTCTGCATCCACTTTCTCGTAAGCCGTCAACATGGCGTCGTAGGCCGCCGGCTTGGCTTCCTCGAGCAGCTTCTGGTACTGCGGCGGCAGCTTTGCGTACGAGGCCTTGCTGACCGCCACGGCGCAGCCGCTGATCGACGGATTCATGTTGTTCGTGAACCAACTTGCGACCGTGTGGATCTGATAGGCCATGTGAGCATAGGTGTGCGGGAAAGCCGCGCCATCGATGGTGCCGCGTTCCATGGCCGTGTAGACATCGGTCGCTGGCACCGTCGAGGGAACCGCTCCGAGGATGCGCATGGCGTCGCCGAGTCCGCCGCCCGCGCGGAGCCTCAGTCCTTTCCAGTCCTCCAGGTTCTTCGGGGGCTTGCCTTTGCCCATGAACTCGGACTGCGGGAGGACTACGATGTAGTAGGGCTGTGCTCCCCACTGATCGAGGTCTTTGACCAGCGCCGGATGCATCTGGACGGCGTCGGTCACATCACGCGTGACCTTGAGGCTTTCGAACGGCAGGAACGGCAGCGAGAACACCATCCAGGCCGGCGTCTTGCCCGGATGATAGAAATTGCAGACGTCGGCACTGTCGATCGCGCCGATCTTGATGGCATCGAGGTTCTCCGCACCTTTGGAGAAGACCTCGCCGTAGCCGATCTTGATCGAGAAATTGCCGTTGGTGCGCGCCTTGAGGATCTCGTTGACCTTCTCGATCCCCTCGGTGTTGGCGCGGCGCTTGCCCCACAGCGAGTGCTTCCATTCGATCTTCGGGCCATCGACGGTCTGGGCTTTGCTGGTACCGGTCGAGCCAACGGCCAGTCCGATCGCCAGCGCGGTGCTGGCGGCTAAAAAATTCCGCATGTCGTTCCTCCCTGTCGGGGCCGCCGCCTTTGGACGGACGGGCTTGAGGCCCCACTAACGCACCAACTTTGCAGATCACGTTCGACCTGACAACCCGGGAGACAGGCTTGGATAAGACGAGACCTCAGGCCGCGATCGGTGTGTCGGGGAACGACAGCTGCTCACGGGCTCGCCACTCGGCTGTCACGTAGTTGATAATGATCGACTTCCTGACGCCCGCAATCTGACGCGGCTCGAAGCCATGGTAGGTGTCGGTCGACGGTACGAACACCATCGCCGCATTCGGCACGAACGGCGAGCGGCCAGCATGCCGCTTGTCGGCGTCGTAGATGTCCGTCCCGAGATCCGCGTGGCTGGCGTCTTTCGAGAGATAGAGCAGCATCGTGAACACCTTGACGCCGAGGTCGGTATGCGGCTCGAGCCAGAAGCCGTTGGTGTCCTGGGCATACTCGAGGCGGAGGTAGGTGCCGCCGAGACGTGTCCCGAAGTGGCGCTCGATGCGATCGGTCACGGGGCGCGACTGGAAGGCCTTCGCGAAGGCCTCGACCACCGGAAAAGCAGCGCGATTCTCGATGTCGAAATACTTGCGGGTGGCGTTGTGCAACTCGCGCTTGCCAGAGACCCCACCGAGTGCGGGTGGGGGGAATGGCAGCTCCGTGATCTCGTCGGCGACCGCGGTCGGCAGGCAGCGCGACAGGAACCAGTGCGGGTAGGGCTTCGAATGTCCCTCGGACGCCTCGATGCTGGCGAGCAGCTGGGCAGAAATAGCATCGCTCTCAGTGGCCATCTCACTCACATCCCCTGGTTCGAACCGCATTGTCGTCGGGGCCGCCTCGTCCAGTGGCGTCAACAGTATCGGGTCCCGCTATTTCCCCGACTAGCACTCGGGATTTGGCCAGCCCTACGGGGCAAGGCGTCACGGGGGCGGCTTGCTCACGCGTTAAATGGAAGCATGTCAGCGGCCCGTCCCCCGAGCATTCCCTGGGTCGAACCTTTCCGTCGCGCGCTGATGCAACGCGAGTTCCGCCTTGCTCTCGCCGTGAGCATCGGTGAAAAAAGCGCCCGGCGGCGGGGACCGCGAGCACCATTCGCGGGCAGATGGAACTCTTCCAGGATATTCTGACCAAGGTGACGTTACCGATCATCGCGCTCGTGGTGCTCGGCTACGTGATGCAGTCGCGTCTCAAGCTTGACATCGGCACGCTGAACCGGCTGCAGGTTTACGTCGTGATGCCGGCGTTCTTCGTCCACTTCCTGTCGAGCGGCAAGCAGCCGATCTCGGTGGTCTGGCCCGTGGTCTACATGGGCATCGTTCAGTTCCTGATGATCATCCCGCTCGGCTGGCTGCTGGCGATGGCATTCCGGATGCGTCGCAATCTCGGGCCGATGATGGGGCTCGGGGCGGCGTATGCCAACGTCGGCTTCTTCGGCGTCCCTGTCACGCAGCTCGCATTCGGCTCCGAATATCTGATCCACCAGTCGGTGATGGCCGCGCTGATGGCAATCATGACCACGACGGTCGGTGTCTGGGTGATGGCGCCGGCCGGAGGGCGGCCGTTCGACAAGCTGAAGGCCGCGCTCGAGACGCCCATGATCCCCTCGATCATCCTCGGTCTCGGATTGCGCGGCTTCGAGGTGGAGTTGCCGGCGGTGGTCGGACAGCCGATGCAATTTCTCGGATCGATCTTCACGCCGCTGGCACTCTACACGCTCGGTGCGCAAGTCGCGGCTTCGCGCATCGGGCGCATCGAGTGGGGGCCGCAAAGCCTAATTCTTTTCCTCAAGTTCCTGGTTGCGCCGGCCCTGACCTGGTGGATCTGCCACGCCATGGGGCTCGATGCTCAGGTCACGGCCGTGATCGTGGTCGCGGCTTCGACTCCGGTCGGCGTGCTGATCACCATTTTTGCCGCCGAGTACAAAATGGAGGCGGATTTCATCTCGACCGCGGTGGTGATATCCACAGCGCTTTCACCCCTGTTCGTCACGGCGTGGATCATCGTGATGCGGCTGCAGTGAGGGCTAGTGTCCCGACCATGAAGTTCGTTGTATCGCGCCCGACCAGACAGCCGAAAGAATGAAGAGGACTTCCAAACCGCTACACTAGCGCCCCTTTTCGATCGGTACGCCGGGCTCGCGCTTGGCTTCCCGCAGGACGACTGTCGTCTTGACGCTCGCGACGTTCGGCAGGGCCGTGAGGTGGTCGAGCACGAAGGACTGGAAACTCGCCATGTCCGGTGCCGTGCACTTCAGCATGTAGTCGGCGTCGCCCGCCAGCATGTAGGCCTCGCGCACGATCGGCCAGGTCAGCAGGCGTTTCTCGAACTCGCGCAGTTCCGCTTCGCCCTGGGCGCGCAGAGTGACCATGGCGAATGCCGCCACCTCGAATCCCACCATCGCCGCGTCGAGCACGGCATGGTAGCCGCGAATGAATCCGGCCTGCTCCAGAGCCTGGACACGCCTCAGACACGGCGGTGGCGAGAGACCGACCCGCTGGGCGAGCGCGACGTTGGTCTGGCGGCCATCGGCCTGGAGTTCCTTGAGGATGCGCCAATCGGTAGCATCGAGACGGGCGCGCATCGGGGTTAGTGCCTCCTGGACGATTTGGGGGATCGAGTCCGCCGCCAGTGTCCCGACCACGACGATCGGTTCATTATGCTGCTGGCTCGAGGCGAACTTCGCGGTCGAAACCGTCATACCAGTTCAAGCACGGCCGGCGGTCGGCGTCGAAAACAATCGGTTGTGTAGCACTTCCTGCGGATCACCGGATGCGACGAGGTCTCGATCGATGACGCGGGCACAACCTCTCGCCGGGCTCAAAGCCTGGCTGATCACTGACGACAAGGCGGGCATGCAAGTGCAGGCCCGCGGCGTCGCGGAGGCACTGGGGGTGAATTGGGAGTTGAAAGAGGTCGCGCCGCAAGGGTTCTGGCGGTTCGCGGCGCCTTACGGACCGCCCGATCCGCGTGACGGTGTCGGTCCCGGCAAGCTACTTGCGCCACCTTGGCCCGATATCGCCATCGCCACGGGTCGCCTCAGCATCCCCTATGTGCGTGCGTTGCGCAGGCAGGCCGGTGTCGCGACGTTCACGATCGTGCTGCAGGATCCGAAGACGACGGCCAACACCGCCGATCTGATCTGGGTGCCCGAGCACGACCGGCGTCGCGGTGCAAACGTCGTGACCACCATTACGGCGCCGCATGCCTTCTCGCCCGACCGCATCGCGGCGTTGCGCCAGTCGATGCCCCCCGCTATCGCAGCACTGCCCGGACCGCGCGTCGCCGTCATCCTCGGTGGCAAGAACGCGGTCTACAAGTTCACAGACGAGGACGACGACCGCCTCGAGGCCTCCATCGCCTCCATCGCGCGGCTCGGTGCGAGCTTTATGATAACGCCTTCTCGCCGCAGCCATCAGCGGCTGATTCGTGCGGTGGATCGGGCCACCCAAGGGGCACCGCGATTCATCTGGGATGGCAACGGCGACAATCCTTATCCCGCGTTCCTGGCGCATGCCGATTTCTTCGTCGTCACTGGCGATAGCGTGAACATGACCGGCGAACCACTGGTCACGGGGCGACCCGTGTATGTCTTCGAGCCCTCCGGGGGCAGCGCCAAGTTCCACCGCTTCCACGAGTCGCTGCGGCGCTATGGCGCCACACGCTCGTTGCCGCCCGCGGTTAATACGCTCGAGGGCTGGACATACCAGCCGCTCAACTCGGCCGCCGACATCGCGCATGCGATCGAGCAGCGTCTGGTGCGGCGGCGCGGAATGCTGAGTGGGCTCTTCTCTGCCGGTGCCGGCGTTGAGGCGGGCAACGTGTGACGCTGCTGGGGGAACGGTAGCGCCGCAGCGAAGGCGATGAGTGACAAGGGGGACGGAGATGGGACATCTCGACATCGAAAAGCTGCGCGCGGCAAAGGTCTCGACAGAGCCCTACAGCTACGTGGTCGTGCCCGGCTTTCTCGCGCCTGAGATGGTGCGTGCGATCAACGAGACCTACCCGAAGATCGAAAAGGGCGGTAGCTTCCCGGTCGAGAGCCTCGACGAGAGCATGGCCATCCGCGAGGTGATCGCCGAGCTCGATGGGCCAGAGTTCGAGGCCGCCATCGAGGAGATGTTCGACGTTGCCCTCGAAGGGCGGCCGAAGATGTATTCGCTGCGGGGGTGGACACGCGCGAAGGACGGCCAGATCCACACCGACAGCAAAGACAAAATCATTACGGTACTGCTGTATCTCAACGACAACTGGCAGCAACCCGGTGGCCGGCTGCGCATTCTCAAGAATGGTCACGACGTCGACGATTTCGTTGCCGAGGTGCCGCCCGATAACGGCACGCTGCTCGTTTTCAAACGCTCCGACAGTTCCTGGCACGGCCACCACCCGTTCGAGGGCCAGCGCCGTTCGCTTCAGATGAACTGGATGACCAGCGACGCCTCGAAAGGCTTCCACGCCATGCGCCACAAGCTCTCGGCCGTCGTGAAGAAGGTGATGGCGGGCTAGGGGCCTGCGCCGCGCCGGTCGCGATCGCCGATCGGCCGGTGTATCCGCGTTGCAGCCGGAGCTGTCTTGCGCGAGCCCGGCGACTCGTGAGTTGCCGACTTAGCCCTTGCCGAGCTTTTCCGTCGCCGCCGCCAGCCATGCCCGATCCTCGGGGCCGAGATGCGGGCCGATCGTGGCGCGAACGCGGGCGTGATAGGCGTCGAGCCAGCGGAGTTCGTCCGCGCTCATGAGCTTCGGTTCGACGAGACGGCGGTCGATCGGCACGAGCGTCAGCGTCTCGAAGCTCAGCATCGGGCGCTCGCCGCCGGGAATGTCAGCGGGTTCCGAGACGAGGACGAGGTTCTCGATGCGGATGCCATAGGCGCCGGTTTTGTAATAGCCGGGCTCGTTCGAGATGATCATGCCGGGCTCCAGCGCGATGTGCCCGCGCTTCGAGATCGACTGTGGGCCTTCGTGCACAGAAAGGTAACTCCCAACGCCGTGGCCGGTGCCGTGGTCGAAGTCGAGGCCGGCGTCCCAGAGCGCTTTGCGCGCAAAAGCGTCGATGTGGGCGCCCGTCGTCGCCTTGGGGAAACGCAACGTCGAGATCGCGATCATGCCTTTCAGCACTAAGGTGAAGCGCTCGCGCATCTCCTGCGTCGGTTTGCCGATGGCGACGGTGCGCGTGACGTCGGTGGTGCCGTCCTGATACTGGGCGCCGGAATCGACGAGGAACAGCTCGCCTTTCGCCAGTTTGCGGCTGGTCGCTTCGGTGACGCGGTAGTGCACGATGGCGCCGTTGGGGCCGGAACCAGAAATGGTGTCGAACGAAATCTCTTTCAGCGCCTGCGTCTCGGCGCGCATCGTCTCAAGGCGCTGGACGGCCTGAATCTCGTCGATGCGGCCTGAAGGGGCCTCGCGGTCGAGCCATGCGAGGTAGCGGGCCATAGCAACGCCGTCGCGCTCGTGGGCGGTGCGTGTGCCCTTGATCTCGGACGCATTCTTGCGGGCTTTAGGCAGGATGCACGGGTCGCGGGCATCGGAGACCAGGACGCTCTTTACGCCCAGGGTGCGACGAAACCAGTGCGCCGCAGTGCCTTCGTCGAGCTGAACCTTGCGCCGCGCGTCCTTCAAGGCCTTAACGCGCGCTTCGAGTTCAACCGGCTCCCGGAGCCGGACGAGGCCGCTCAAGTGGGCTTTGGTCTCGGCGCCGATCTTGCGCTTGTCGACGAACAGTTCCGGCTTTCCGGCGGCATGGACGATCGCGAACGCGAGTGGAGTCGGGTTGTGCTTGACGTCGGTCCCGCGGATGTTCAGGGCCCAGGCGATCGAGTCCGGGAGTGTGAGAATAACCGCGTCGCGGCCGTCCGCCTTGAGTCCCTTCTGAAGCTCGGCAATCTTCTCCTCGGCCCTGGTCCCGGCATACTCGATCGGTTGTACGGAGACGCCGCCGAGCGGTGGCGCGGGACGTTCGGCGCCCCAGAGCTGATCCACAGGATTGCGCGTGACCGGCTTCAACTTCACGCCGGATTTGGCCAGCGCGGCCTCGAAGCTCTTCACCCAGGCGGTCGGGTGCAGCCATGGGTCGAAACCGACCACGGCGCCGTCGCGCAGTTTTGCGGCGAGCCAGTCCCCGGGGCTGGTGTCGGGGATCTGGACGATGTCGAACACCTCGGCGTCGACCTGGGTTCCGGCCTGCAATGTGTAGCGGCCGTCGACGAAGAGGGTCGCGCAGCGCCGGCCGACGATGGCCATGCCGGCCGAGCCGGTGAACCCGGTCAGCCACATCAGACGCTCGGCGGAGGCCGGAACGTACTCACCCATGTGCTCGTCGGCACGCGGAACGACGAAGGCGTCGAGGCCCATGTCGGCGAGTCGCGCCTGAAGCCGGCGTGTGCGTTCGGCCCCCTCGAGGGGGTTCGCGGAGGAGGTGAAATCCTGGAACATGAGGATTGTGTAAACGGTGTGACCGTAATGAGCAATCCGAGGATTGTTGCTGCATTGCACCATGAGCGAAATGAGCGCAAGATTATGAAACTGTGAAGAACTTCCTATGCGTTAATTGCAATGCTGCGCTGCGATAGAACGGCTACCGGTCGCTGCGCGGTTCGCTTATCTCTCGTTCAGCAGGACGGACCCACAACAGTGGGGCGCCCGGCACCGGCAGCCAGCAACGAGCGGCCGGTCAACGGAAACCTCACGCAAGAGTTGAGGGGATATCATGAGCACCACGACAGCGACTTTCGGACATCATTCGGCAACCGCGGACACGGCGCCGCGCAAGAGCTTCTTTGAGCGCTTCATCGAGGCGCGCACGCGGCAGGGGCAGGCGCGGGTCGGCGCCACCTTCGAGCGTATGTCGGATGCACAACTCGCCGACCTCGGCTTCACTGCCGATCAGGTTCGGCACGTGCGCAAGACGGGCTTGGTACCGGACAGCTACTGGCGCGTCTGAGGCCAGTCCGACTGACCGCAGCGTAATCTGCAGGGTTCTCGAAACGGCCGGCCCCGTCGCCGGCCGTTTTGAGTCCGGGGCCCGGTCAAATCCGGTTCAGCACCAACGTCGCCCAGTTGTGGGGTACGCGCTTTTCGACCAAACGGAAGCCGGCCAGCGCGTAGGTGCCCAGGACTTCGCGTGCCTGCTCGCCGAGGATGCCCGACAGCACGAGAAGGCCGCCCGGCCTGACCGCGCGCGACAGCCTTGGTGCCAAGCCGATCAACGGTCCCGCGAGGATGTTGGCCACGACCAGGTCGTATGGCTGAAGGTCTCGAAGACGCGGGTGATCGAGCCCCTTCGCCGTTACCAGGCGAATGCGGCCGCGGGCGCCGTTCAGCGCTACGTTTGCCGCGGCAACCTCGACCGCTACGGAATCGATATCGCTGGCGACGATGCGGGCATCCGGCCACGCGCGGGACGAGGCGATTGCGAGCAGCCCCGAGCCGCAGCCCAGATCGAGCACGGTTCGCGGCGATGAGATCCGCGCCAGACGGTCAATGGCTGCGAGACATCCCTGTGTGGTTGCATGATGGGCCGTCCCGAACGCTTCACCGGCGTCGATCTCGATTGCGAATCGACGGCGGCCGACCGTGTCTCGATCGTGGCCGCCGTGCACGAGGAACCGTCCCGCCGCGACCGGAGGCAAAGCGGCCTGGCTTATCGCCACCCAGTTCTCGTCCGGGACGATTTCGAGGCTCGGAGTCGATTCGGCTTCGAGCCACGGGCCGATACGAGCAAAAACAGCAGTCAAGTCCGGTGCGGAGGGGTAATAGGCATCAACGTGCCAGCCGCCCGTCGCGGGGTCTTCGAATGATGATGTTGCGAGGGCTTCGCTGCCATCCACGTCTGGCTCCGCCAGGCGCTCGGCCATGGCGCGCGCGGCTGTCGAATCGGGCGCAACGGCGCGCAGGCGCGTCAACACGGGGCAACTCCTGATGGTCGGTGCTGAGTATTGGGCAGAGCGCAGCTCACTTACGATAACTTGACCGGTGTCTCTACGATAACTTGGCCGGTGTCTCGCCTTCGTACTCGACACCTTCCGTAGACGAGATGTCGGCGAGGCGATCGAGGTAGCCGTCCCACAACTGGTCGATACGGGTGGCGGCTTCCACCGGTCCGAGCGCGGCCAGAGTTCCGTCGGGCATCTCGCGGACGAGGCCGTCGGCGACTAATCGGTCAAGGGCGTCCTCGACGTCGAAATTCAGGTCCAGGCCAAAGGTCGAGGACAGGTAACGCTCGATGGCGCGATCAGCGTCCCGCAATTCGCTGATGTGTACGCGCTCCTTGGCAAGCAGGCTGTAGAGCAGGATTTCCTCCTTGATGTCTTCCTCGGCGGCGCGCTCGGCCAGCAGGGTCATGACGCCCCGATTGTCGGCCAGCGCGTGCGAATAGAGGTTCTGCGCCATTGTCACCATGTATTTGTTGCGTTGATTGAAGAACGCGAAAACCTGGCGCAGTGCGATGCCCCCGAGGCCCGCGAGTGCACCGGCAAGGGCGATCGGGTTCGAGGCGACGGCAATCTTCGAGACGGTGCTCGCCACGCCGACGCCGAGGCCACCGCTGGCCGTGACCCCGAGCTTGATCTTGTCGAAGAGGCGAAACCGGATACGCGTGTTCGGAAATACCATCTCGAGATCGGCACGAGGAATGTTCTTGAACAGCTTGATATAGATGAATTCGGAGTTGATGTGCTCGGCGATCGGGCCGCGCATCTTGCGAACACGGCGCCGGGCCACGATCGGATCGATGCCTTCCTTGGCGACGATTTCGGCAACGCGGCGCGCCTCGGGCTTCAGTTTGAACAGGATCGCCAGGCGCTGGAACACGGGCAGGTCGAACTGCTCTTCGCGGAGGTAGAACTTGCGTGCCGTGCGGCGCGAGCCCTGTCGCATCACGGCGCCGCGATAGTAGATTTCGAGCTCGTCGAAGGCGCCGAGATCGACATGCAGATCGAGACCGTAGTGGCTATCCTTGGTCAGGATGATGTCGATCTGACTGGGGTCGATACGGGTGTAGTTGGCCTGACGCATCAGGCTGGAGACTCCGTCGACAAGCTGGCGCTCCAGCACTTTCCGTTCGGCGTCGGTGTACTTGCGTGTCACCAGGAGATCGCTGTCGGGACTGAACGGCTCGTAGGCACGGCCCAGTTCGAGCAGGCGCGCGCCGTAGCTCTGCTGGCGCCAATTGGTCAGGTACATGAAGAAGCGGCGGACTTGCGCGACTTTGTCGGCAGGCCAAGCCGAGGGATCGGCTAGACGGTCAATCAGGGCCTGGGGCGTGACGGGGATGAACTTCTCGCGGCGGTCCTGGCCCGAGAAAATCTCGGCTGCCTCGGCCTCCGCCTGCGCGTTTACTTTTGATTTCTCGGCCGGCATCTCGGCTGGCTCCCGAGGCTGTCGGGACGATCGCGGGCTGTCTGGCTCGCGGTAGGCCACGCTTTGAAGCCGGCCAGTCGCCTGAGCTGTCGACATGGTCCCTCCCCCGATTCGCGCCCCCGATGCGCCGCCGCCCCGCTGATGACGAACTCTCGGATCACTAGGCCGTTTCGCGACGCCTTGTCGAGGCCAGTGTCCCGGTGCCGTGAATAAAATCGGGCTTCCGACTGTCGACGGTACCGGGGACTTGTGCCGGCTTTGCGGCAAAGGGGCATCCGTTTACGTGCCCGTAGGCACGTACAATGAGCAGCATTGACTGTGATTGTTCGGTCGCGTAGTGGCATCCGCGGGACACCTCCCCCCAACGGGAGGCTTCTATCTGTGAGGATAGGCACGATGACCAGCTTACCGAAGCCCGGGCGCCGCCCGGAACGCACGCATTTTTCGTCCGGCCCCTGCGCGAAGCGCCCCGGATGGACTCCCGGCACCCTCGCCAATGCGTTCCTTGGACGCTCGCACCGCGCGAAAGAGGGCAAAGCCCGTCTCAAGCTTGCCATCGACAAGACCAAGTCCATCCTCGGGCTGCCGTCCGACTATCTGTGCGCCATCGTGCCGGGCTCGGACACGGGCGCTTTCGAGATGGCGATGTGGACCATGCTCGGTGCTCGCGGCGTCGAGGCGCTGGCGTGGGAAAGCTTCGGCAAGGGCTGGATCACGGACATTGTCAAGCAGCTGAAGCTCGACGACGTGCGGGTCACCGAGGCGCCGTACGGACAGATCCCCGATCTTTCGAAGGTCGACTTTACGCGTGACGTGATCTTCACGGCGAACGGCACCACGGCTGGTGTGCGCGTACCCGACTACAATTGGATTCCGGCAAACCGCCAAGGCTTGACCTTCGTCGATGCCACGTCGGCCGTCTTTGCGCAGGCGGTCGACTGGTCAAAGATCGATGCACTGACCTTCTCGTGGCAGAAGGTGCTTGGCGGCGAGGCCGCGCACGGCATGCTCATCCTGTCGCCGCGGGCCGTCGAGCGGCTCGAGACCTACACGCCACGCTGGCCGTTGCCCAAGGTCTTCCGCCTGACGAGTGGCGGCCAGCTGATCAAGGGCGTGTTCGAGGGCGAGACGCTCAATACGCCGTCCATGCTCTGCGTGGAGGATTACCTCGACGCCCTGTCCTGGGCCGAAAGCGTCGGCGGTTTGCCTGCGCTGCAGGCGCGAGCCGATTCGAACGCCAAAGTGCTGCACGACTGGGCCGAGCGCACGCCGTGGATCGCCAACCTCGCCGAGGATCCCCGGACACGCTCGAACACCAGCGTCTGCCTTAAGCTCGCCGATCCGGCGATCGCCCAGCTTTCAGACGACGCGCAAAAGGATTTCGTCAAGCGGATGGCGGGTCGCCTCGAGAAGGAAGGCGTCGCATTCGATACCGCCAACCACCGGGATGCACCGGCGAGTTTCCGGATCTGGGCGGGCGCAACGATCGATCGGCCCGATCTCGAAGCCCTGACGGCGTGGCTCGACTGGGCCTATGCCGAGGAAAAGGGCGCGCTTGCCAAGGCAGCGTAGCCGACAGCGTCGGACGGGATCATTCGATTGCAGCTTCGCGTTCTTGGGGGAGTGGCACTAACCCCAAGGAGACGACCATGCACATTCTCGAGATCATGAAGTCACATCCCGGCAGCTCGACAGAGGCTGCCATCCCATTGGTGCAGGGTATCGAGGCCTGCTTCGACTGCGCTCAGGCGACGGTCGCCTGTGCCGATGCCTGTCTCGCCGAAGCCGATCCGACGCCGCTCGCCCGGTGCATTCGCATCAATGGCGAATGTGCGGACATTGCCCACGCTACAGGCCGTCTACTTTCGCGGCGGCTGCCGTCAAATCCGCTGATCTGGGAACGCCAGCTCGAAGCATGCGCGGTCGTCACCAGGATGTGCGCCGAGGAGTGCGAGAAACACGCCAAGGCTCACGCTCACTGCCGAGTCTGTGCCGAGGCTTGCCGCAAGTGCGAGGCGGCCTGCAACGCACTTCTGTCCGCCTATAGGCCGACCGCTGACACGGTCGTCTGACCATCCATCCGGCGGCCCGGCGAATGAACTGGGCCGCCAACGAGCCGAACGAGGGAAAAATGGCACCGAAGGTCCTGATTTCAGACGAGCTTTCCGCTGCCGCCGTTGCCATCTTCAAAGACAACGGCATCGACGTGACCTTTGAGCCGAAGCTTGGCAAGGACAAGGAACGGCTCGAGGCGCTGATCCCCGAGTTCGACGGGCTGGCTATCCGCTCGGCGACGAAGGTGACGGACAAGCTGCTGAAGGCCGCGACCAACCTCAAAGTCGTCGGGCGGGCTGGCATCGGCGTCGACAACGTCGATATCCGGGCCGCGACTGCCAAGGGCGTGATCGTCATGAATACGCCGTTCGGGAACTCGATCACGACCGCTGAGCACGCCATCGCGATGATGATGGCGCTCGCGCGTCAGATTCCGGAGGCCGACCGCTCGACGCAAGCCGGCAAATGGGAGAAGTCGCGCTTCATGGGCGTCGAGCTGTTCGGCAAGACGCTCGGCGTGGTCGGCTGCGGCAACATCGGCTCGATCGTCGCCGACCGCGGTGTGGGCTTGAAGATGAAGGTGATCGCCTATGACCCATTCCTCTCCGAGGAGAGGGCGATCGAGATCGGTGTGCAGAAGGTGGAGCTGACGGAACTCCTGTCGCGCGCCGACTTCATCACGCTACACACGCCGCTCACCGACCGCACGAAAGGGATTATCGGTGCGGCCTCGTTCGCACGGATGAAGCCCGGCGTGCGCATCATCAACTGCGCGCGCGGCGGTCTGGTCGACGAGGCGGCCTTGTTGGAGGCCTTGAAGGCGGGGCATGTCGCCGGCGCGGCCCTCGACGTATTCGAGGTAGAGCCGGCCAGCTCCAATCCGCTGTTCGGTGCGCCCAACCTGATCTGCACGCCGCATCTGGGTGCAGCGACCAGCGAGGCGCAGGAGAACGTAGCGCTGCAGGTCGCCGAGCAGATGTCGGCTTATCTGCTCAAAGGCGCGATCTCGAATGCGGTCAACTTCCCTTCGATCACGGCAGAGGAGGCGCCGCGTCTGCGGCCGTTCGTGAAGCTCGCCGAGCAACTCGGCTCGTTCGCGGGTCAACTTACCGAGACCAGCATCAAGGGTATCCATATCGAATACTCCGGAGCGGTGGCCGCGCTCAACGTCAAGCCGATCACGGCGGCGGCGGTGGCGAGCGTGCTCAAGTGGCACATGGGCGACGGAGTGAACATGGTCTCGGCCGTGAGCCTCGCCGAGCAGCGCGGGGTGCGGATCGAGACGACCACGCGCGGCCAGGACGGGACCTACGAGAGCTACGTGAAGCTCACCGTCAAGACCGACAAATATGATCGTTCCGTCGGCGGCACGGTGTTCTCGGACGGACGGCCGCGCTTCATCCAGGTGCGCGATATCGACATGGAGTTCGAGGTCAGCCCGCACATGCTGTTCGTGCGGAATGCCGACAAGCCGGGATTCATCGGACGGTTCGGCTCGCTGATGGGAGAGGCGGAGGTCAACATCGCGACCCTCAATCTCGGTCGCGATAAGCCGGGTGGCGACGCCATCTGCCTCGTGGCGCTCGACGAGCCGATCTCGGATACGGTGCTCGGTAAGGTTCGGGACCTGCCGATGGTCATACGCGCGAATCGGCTGCAATTCTGATTTCGTTCCCGGATAAGCGTCTTTAATATTTTCGCGATCGGTTGTCGGCCGGAGCTTTCTGCTTTGGCCGAGAGCTTTTCGTGAGTGCTACGGCAACTCTCACGAAAAAGTAAATCCAAGCGTCACAATGGTTTACCGAATATTCGCACTACGTCCCTAGAAAGAACCCAATGTGCCCCCAACCTCAGGGGCGTTTTTTCTCTGGATGGTGGATGCCATGAACCTACTCATGAGCGGGATCGAATTCTTCGGTCTGTTTCTCATTCTCCTCGCAGTTCTGGCGGTCTGGTCGACCGTCAAGGTGGTTCCCCAGGGCTTCAACTGGACGGTCGAGAACTTCGGCCGGTATACGCGAACGCTTTCGCCCGGCCTGCACATCCTCATTCCAGTGATGGAGCGCGTCGGCGCGAGGATGAACATGAAGGAGCAGGTGATGGATATTCCCTCGCAGGACATCATCACCCGCGACAACGCCATGGTGAAGGTGGATGGCGTCACGTTCTACCAGGTGCTGAATGCCGCCAAATCAGCCTACGAGATCGACAATCTCGAGGGGGCGATCATCAACCTGACGATGACCAACATCCGCACGGTCATGGGCTCGATGGACCTCGACGAGCTCTTGTCGAATCGTGACCAGATCAACGCCAAACTCTTGCATGTCGTCGACGCTGCGACAGAATCCTGGGGCGTGAAAGTCACGCGCATCGAGATCAAGGACATCGCACCGCCCCGGGATCTGGTCGATTCGATGGCGCGCCAGATGAAAGCCGAGCGCGAGAAGCGCGCGCAGATCCTGGAGGCCGAAGGCCATCGCCAGGCGGCGATCCTGCAGGCTGAAGGCGAGAAGCTCAGTGCGGTACTCGAGGCCGAGGGTCGCAAGGAAGCGGCGTTCCGAGATGCCGAGGCCCGCGAGCGTGCGGCCCAGGCCGAGGCCGAGGCGACGCGCATGGTGTCCGAGGCCATAGCGGGCGGCAACGTGCAGGCGATCAACTACTTCGTCGCCAACAACTACATGAAGGTTCTCGAGTCGGTGGCAAAGTCTCCGAACCAGAAGATCCTCATGATGCCGCTCGAGGCATCGTCAATTATCGGCTCGCTGGCCGGTGTCGCGGAGATCGCCGGCGAGGCCTTCGGCAACAGAGGCGGCGGTGGCGAGCCGCGACGGCCACTCGGCAGTGTGCCACGCTCGTAAGGCTAAAATGATGAAGCAGCCGGGCCTCGTGCCCGGCTCAATTGTGGATGCCCGGTCATGTCCCTCGTTTCCTTCCTCGCTCAGCTCGGTGCCTGGAATTGGCTTTTTCTCGCCGTTGCGTTGTTCGCGCTCGAGACGGTCGTGCCGGGGGTGCATTTCGTCTGGTTCGGCGTCGCCGCCGTACTGGTCGGCCTCCTCAGTCTCGCGACCGGCTTTGCCTGGCAATGGCAGCTCGTGGTCTTTGCGCTCCTTGCCGTCGCCTCGGTCTTTGCCGCGAGGCGCTTCGCCCGGGCCGACAATTCGCCTAGCGATACACCGGATCTCAATTTGCGCGGCGCGCAGTACGTCGGTCGTATCGTGACGGTGGAGGAGGCGATCCGAGCCGGTCGCGGCAAGGTCCGGGTCGGCGACACGGTCTGGCAGGCAGAGGGACCCGATACGCCTGCCGGCACGCGCGTCAAAGTCACCGGCACACGCGACACGGTCCTGATCGTGGCCGCGGACTGAACCTTATCCGGCGGTCCGAGTATTCGGCGACCTTGACAACGCCGGGCCGCTATCGCACCAGTTGAGGCATGGGGCCGCCGCGATCGCCCCGTGAGGCGCCAGCCGAAGAGTCGCGTCCAACGACCTCTCCAGAGGATGGACGCCCATGCCTGCCCCAACCGAAATCACTATTGCCCAACTTGCGCGGCTGATCGGCACGCCCGACGCGCCGGATGTCGTCGATGTACGTATCGACCAGGACTTCGCGGCCGATCCGAGGCTCATTCCAGGCTCGCGCCGACGCTCATACACGACTGTATCCGAGTGGGCGCAGGAGCATGACGGCCGCCGAGTCGTCGTGACCTGCCAAAAGGGGCTCAAACTCAGCCAGGGCGTCGTTGCGTGGCTGCGCCACCACGGTGTCGTGGCCGAGGCTCTCGAGGGTGGCGTGCAAGGCTGGCGCGACGCCGGCCAGATGCTCGTCAAGTCCGACAAGCTGCCGCCGCTCACCACAGGTGCGCACACACTTTGGGTGACGCGCGAGCGCCCGAAAATCGATCGTATCGCCTGTCCATGGCTGATCCGCCGCTTCGTCGATCCGCGGGCCGTGATCCTCTTCGCCAAGGCCTCCGAGGTGGCAGGCGTGGCAGAGAAGTTCGGCGCTACGCCGTTCGACATCGACGGTGTGTTCTGGAGCCATCGCGGCGAGAAGTGCACGTTCGATACCCTCATCGACGAAATCGGCCTCGACTGTCAGCCGTTATGGCGGCTAGCGGCGATCGTGCGTGGCGCCGACACAGCTCGGCTTGATCTGGCACCGGAGGCGGCCGGACTTCTGGCTATGTCACTCGGGCTATCGCGCTTGTACAAGGACGACTTGGCACAGCTCGATGCCGGAATGACGCTTTACGATGCCTTGTATCGGTGGTGCCGTGATGCGACCGACGAAACACACCACTGGCCGACGCCTGCCAAATCGGGTCGCTGAAGGAATAGATCATGGATGGTATTGCCGCCTCGAAAGGCGCCGATGACGCGATGGCGCCCGCCCCTTCCTTTTCCGAAGCCCTGAAAGAATGGACGCGCATCGGCCTCCTTTCTTTTGGTGGGCCGACGGCGCAGATCGCGCTGATGCACCGGGTCATCGTCGACGAGCGAAAGTGGCTGACCGAGAGCCAGTTCCTCAATGCGCTCAGCTTCTGCATGCTGCTGCCCGGCCCCGAGGCGACCCAGCTTGCGACGTATGCCGGCTGGCGGCTTCACGGCGTTGCGGGGGGTATCGCCGCCGGGCTTCTTTTCGTGCTTCCCGGCGCCCTCGTGATTTTTGCGCTGTCACTGATTTACGCGCTCTATGGCAACGTGCCGTTCATCGCGGCGATCTTCTTCGGCATCAAGGCCGCCGTTCTCATCATCGTCGTCGAGGCGCTGCTGCGCATCGCCAAGCGCGCGCTCAAGCGCTGGGACCAATGGGCCATCGCCGCCGCCTCGTTCATCGGCATCTTTGCGCTCGGCCTGCCGTTTCCCTTGATCATCATTGCTGCGGCTGCGATCGGGTTTCTCGGCACGCAGCAAACCGACGAGGGTGCGGCAACGCCGCTTCCCGCCGTGCCCCTGGCGCAAACCATGTCGACGATCGCGATCTGGCTGGCGGTTTGGATCCTGCCGCTGTTGCTGGTCGTGGTGGCATTCGGCCGGGACCATGTTCTCTCGAAGCTGGCGCTGTTCTTCTCCAAGCTGGCGGTGGTGACGTTCGGCGGCGCCTATGCCGTGCTTGCCTACATGACCGACACGGTCGTCAAAACGCATGGCTGGCTGCAGCCGGGGCAGATGCTCGATGGCCTCGGTCTGGCCGAGACGACGCCGGGCCCGCTCATTCTGGTCACGGAGTTCGTCGGCTTCCTCGCCGCATTCCGATGGGGCGGTGGCGACCCGATTCTCATGGGGACGCTCGGTGCCGTGGTCGCGCTCTGGGCGACGTTCGTCCCGTGCTACCTGTGGATCTTCGTCGGCGCGCCCTACATCGAGTGGCTCAATTCCCAGCCGCGTCTGAAGGCAGCGCTGACGGCGATCACGGCGGCCGTCGTCGGCGTGATCCTCAACCTCGCGGTGTGGTTCGGCCTGCACGTCTTCTTCGGCTCGGTGGAGCGCATCGATGTGGGGCCATTCAAGCTGTCGCTGCCCGATCTCGCGACGCTCGATTGGCGCGTCGTGGTGCTAGCGGCGATCAGCGCAGTCCTGCTGCTGCGCCAGCACTGGGGAATCCCCGCCGTACTCGCTGTCGCGGCGGGGCTGGCGCTGGCGATGCGCGTGGCCGGGCTCTAGGCTCGGCATCAGAGGCGCGATCGCCAAACCCTTCGAGTGCCGGTCACAGGCCGTTGATGCGCATCAGCGCCTGGAAATGCTGCTCGGCCTGGAAGTCGATGACCTGCATGTACTGGCGGGCCGTGTCCGCGACCTGTTCGTCGCTCATGATCTGCAACGGCTTGCCGGTCGACATGGCGAGTACCTGCTGCTTGGCTGCGCGCTCCAGGTAGTAGAGATCGTCGAAGGCGAAGGCGATCGACGGCCCCCCAATCGAGATGCCGTGGTGGGCCAGGAAGAACACATCCGCGTGAGGGTTCTTTTTCTGCGCCTCGGCGATGCGCTTTCCCTCGCTCTCATCGAGTGCGATGCCGCCGAACGACTGATAGGCGACGCGGCCGTGATAGCGCGCTGCCGTCTGGTGGGCCATCTCGAGGCGGCCGCCCTGGACCATCGTCAGCGACGTCGCCCACGGCATGTGGACGTGCAGGATGCACTGGTGGCGCGGGTTGGCGCGGTGGCCTTGCACGTGGATGTGGCGGGCCGTCGCCTCGACCTCACCTTCTCCCTCGACCACGCGGCCGTCGCCATCGATCAGGAGCAGGTGCTCGGGGCGCATCTCCGACCAGTGCATGCCGTAAGGGTTGATCAGGTAGCGCTCGTCAGCTCCGGGCACGACAACGGAGAAATGATTGCAGATGCCCTCGGAGTAGCCGAACTTTTCGGCGAGCCTGAATGCGGCCGCCAACTCGCGGCGCAGCTTCATCGGGGACGGGGAGGCGGTCGGCATATGGGGGCTCGCGGAGACAGTTGGACGATGCGATCGAGGATACGGGGCCGGATCAAGCGGGTCCAGAGGGGAGCCGCATCTTGCCGCTAACGCCTGAACTTGCGCCATTCGTAGGCGGCGACGGCCAAGCCGTAGAAGGCGATATCCGCCGCGATCTTGCCGAGCACCAGTCCCACGGCCAGATTCCCCGTTAGTTGCGAAAATAGGTACATGCAAGCCGGTCTCACCACGAAGCTGTCGAGTACCTCGGCGGCACCGAACTCTCCAACGAGCGAGCGCGACGACGACAGGATCGCCGGCCCCAGGGGCATCGCCGGGAACAGCCCGGCGTTCATGACGCGACGGACCTCGCGCGTCAGGGCATATCCATAAAAGCCGGCATTCTCGGCCCACGTCGCGGCATAGGCGACAACGGCGGCATTCATGCCGAACGCTGCCGCACCGAGACCTCCCGCCAGCGAGCAAGCCGTCGCCGCGATCTCCAAGGGCAGATAGCGTGCCAGCCACTCGATGAGTTTCGCCTTCATGGCGCGCGCGTTCCGATCCCGACCCTCAGCGGCGCGACCTTGCTCCCGGCATCGGGAGAGATCAATCCGCTACCGGGCCAGGAGGCGTTCTCTGCCTCAGCCAGCGTCGATAGATCAGCCAGCACGCCGTCGCCCAGGCCGTTCCGAGTGCCCATCCGGCGAGCACGTCCGAAGGCCAATGGACACCGAGGTAGACCCGGCTCGCCCCGACCATGAGCGCCAGAAGCACCGCCACGCTCAGCACGAAGGCTTTCACGCGGCGCCGCGGTTGGCCGGCGGCAAGCAGCGCGCCGAGCGTCAGGTAGACGACACTCGCCTGCATCGCATGCGCCGAGGGAAAGCTGAGCGAGAACACGTCGGCCCCGTGTGGAACGAGATCCGGACGCGGCCTGGCGAATGCGAGCTTGGCCATCTCACCGAGGAGGCTGCCACCGGCCGTGAAGGCGAGGACTGCGAGGGCACCTGCGCCGTGACCGTTCAAAGCGAGGAAGCCCATCACGGCAGCTACGAACAGCCCCAGGATGCCGCGGCTCCCAAGTGCTGTGACATCCCGAACGACACTCTCGAACCAGGCCGGACCCAGTGGATTGGTTGGGTCGCCGGGCACGCGTAACGCGAGAAGAACACTTCTGTCGACGGCGTCGAGCCGGCCCCTCTCCACGAACACGGCCACCAGGACGAAAAGGCCGAGTGCCGCAATAGCGATCCCCAACCCTACGAGCGCCTTCAGCTCGACAGGCAGGCGTCGCCGCCTCGTTGGCACGGCCATGGCGGCCCTTCCTCGCTACCCGCTATCCGTGCAAGCACTTTCCCCAGCATTGTAGGCAGGGGCAAGAACCGAGAGCGCCTTCGGGCGAATCTTGAATGCCAGCGGCGTGCGCAGCTCCTCTACCTCTCCGTCGATCGACACCGCGATGCTTGCGCGTTTCGAGATGTCGATCATCAAATGCTGAGCGTGCAGTCGCAAGACATTCGGATCGCCCGCGAGGCGGCCGAGCGCCGCCCTGACGCCGGCAGCCGCCACGCCCCAGCCCGACGTATGGCGGGCCGCGTAAACGGCAAGCGCGCCAGCGTCGAGTTCGGGCCGCCGCAATGTCAAGCAGGCTTCATCCGAATAGGGGTTGTTGGTCACCACGAGGGAAAGTACCCGGATGTGCAAGGTGCCCGTTCCATCGTCGATGCTCATGTTGGTCCGGCGCCGGCGCCGTAGGACATCGCGGACAGCCTTGAAATAACCGCGCATGCGCTCGAGCGCCGGCTTGCCTCTGAGCTTCTGGCGCTCGGTCGAAAAGCGTGTCGTTGGGCCGAGTATGGCATTGCAGAGAAAAAGACGCCCATTGACCTCAGCGACATCGATGGTCGTCACTCGTCCACGCGCGAGCGCATCGGCCGCCTGGTCGATGTCGAGCGGGATCGTCAAATCCCGGGCGAGGCGGTTGACGGTGCCGAGTGGGAGGACGCCGAGCGTGGTTGGCGTGCCGACCAGGGCCGTCGCTGCACACCGGACGGTCCCATCGCCGCCTCCGACAATGAGAACCTCTGGGGGCTCTTTGCGCAGGCGCGTAAACGCCTCTTCCAGGCCGGTCGGCTTCACGATCTCACAGGCCACCTCGTGGCCGGCCGCGACGAAGCGCTGCGTCACGCCTTCTGCAATGGCCTCGACGTCGCCGCCGACGACTGTTCCGGCGCGCTCGTTGATGATGATCAGCGTTTGCATGCGCCTCACAACGTGGCGGACGCGACCCCGGTTCCGCCGCTCGAGGCCCCGTGATAGTGAGACGACATGCGGCCGCGAAGCCACACGAGGAGCCACCCTGATGCCGATGGATGCCAATGAGATCGAGCGCCTGATCAAGGCGGCGTTGCCGGATGCCAAGATCGAGATCAAGGATCTTGCCGGCGATGGAGACCACTTTGCAGCCCACGTCGTTTCGCCATCGTTCGCTGGCAAGACGCGGGTCCAGCAGCACAAGATGGTCTACGACGCGCTCGGTGGGCGGATGGGCGGTACGCTGCACGCCTTGGCGCTGACCACCGCGGTGGGGTAACTTTAGGGGGCGTTGTGCTTTGCAAGCGCCACGGATTGACTTGTTGCGTCCGTCACAGCACATGAATGTGGCGTCAGGCGGCCTTGACCCGCCGCGAACCCAGGAAGGACGACAGAATGAGCAATGAGCAGCGCGTGAACGACCATATCGCCAAGCTGGTCAGCGAGAATGATGTCGTGCTCTTCATGAAGGGCACCAAGAGCATGGCGCAGTGCGGTTTTTCGCATCAGGTGGATGCCATCCTGCAGCATCTCGGGGTCGACTACAAGCCGGTCAATGTCTTGGAAAACATGGAAATTCGAGAGGGCATCAAGGCCTTTTCCAACTGGCCGACCATTCCTCAGCTCTACATCAAGGGCGAGTTTGTCGGAGGCTGCGACATCATCAAGGAGATGTTCCAGGCCGGCGAATTGCAGGAGATGCTGAGCGAGAAGGGCGTCGGCCACAACGAGCGCACGATGTCGGCCTAAGAGGCCTCTTGTTGCGATCGGCCGGGCGTTGCCCGGTCGATTGCGCCCGCCGGCAACGCGTCCGGGCCAATGGGGCGCCGGACGCTTTCCGTCTTGATCATGCCGCTTCTCCGGCCTTTGCTTTGCTGCCGGCGGAGCCGTGATCATAACCCCCGGCGCAGTCCTCTAGACGCAATGGGGGAGGCGGTGAAGGGCGGATCTCGAGCCTTAG
>JALHMC010000058.1:22708-24652 GCA_022844225.1 Hyphomicrobiaceae bacterium
CCTTCGGCGCTGCGTAACTTCATGCTGGCCTTATTCATTCTCGTGGCTGCGATCCTGTTCGCGCTGGGCGTGATCCTACCCTCTATTCGCTTCACGACCGTCTACGTCTGGAAGAACGAGCACTCGATCGCCTCGATCATCTGGGCTCTCTACGCAACTCAGGAGTACTTCCTCTGCGGGGTGATCACTGTGTTCTCGGTGCTGTTCCCATTCCTGAAGCTGCTCTATCTGCTGACGCTCTGTCTTTCGCCCAATGTCAGCCGGGATTTCCGCGAGCGCTCCATCTCGACCATGGAATGGCTTGGCCGCTACTCGATGACGGATGTCATGGTGTTGGCTTTGATGATCTTCTACATGAACTCGTCCGGCTACACCGAGGCGCAGGTCTTGCCCGGGGTCTACTGCTTCGCGGCTTCGGCGGTGATGACGATGATCGCCTACGGCTGGGCCAATTCCGCCGCTAACGCTGCGTCCTCCGTGGATGCAGTCGGGGCCCGGGCGGCGCTTAACTCCGGCGGCAATCCTGCGCCGGGACCGGCGAGGTCATGAAAGGGACGAGCATGTCAGGCAAGACCGTGCGGCCCGGCGAGGTCATGCTCCCCGAGGATCCTGCGACGGCGCGGGGCGACGCGCACCTCGTGTTCATCGGCTGCGTGCGGTCGCCCTGGACGAAGGACGCGCCGCGTCCGAAGAACCCTCGCGAGGCCCGAGAGCGAGGTGGTCTCGCCCGGCTCGAGATTGCCCCGCCCTACCGGCCGGCCCTGCGTGGTCTCGAAGCCTACTCCCATGTGGTCGTGCTGGCCTGGCTGCACGAAGCCCGCCGCGATGCCCTCGTCATCCAGCCGCCTCACGCCGACGCCCCGCGCGGCGTTTTCGCTTTGCGTTCGCCGGTCCGGCCAAATCCGATCGGGATGACAGTCGCGCGCATCGTGCACGTCGACTGCGACGCCGGCATTGTCGAGATCGATGCCATCGACTTTCTGGACGGCACCCCCCTCGTCGACGTGAAGCCCTACCGGCCGGGAATTGATGCCGTGCCCGATGCCGTCGTAGGCTGACCCGCCCGGCGGCCGCCGGAGCTCAACCGGAGGCCTTCCATGGCTGAACTCGAGATCATCGGTGTTCCCTTTTCGAACTACGTGCGCTCCGTCCGCATGCTGTGCGCGGAGAAGGGCGTCGCGCACACGTTGACGTCGGCGCGCCCGCAGTCGCCGGAGGTGACGTGTATCCATCCGGCGGGCCAGATTCCCTGCATGCGCCACGGCGACGTCGCGCTGTTTGAATCGAAGGCTATCGCCACCTATATCGACAAGGCCTTCCCCGGTCCCAAGTTCATTCCCGACGACGCCCTCGGCGCCGCCAAGGTCGAGCAGTGGGTGAGCTACGGTAACGCCAAGGTCGACAAGTGGATCATGCGCGAGTTCGTCGTGCCATCGGTGTTCTTCGACAAAGCCAAGGGGCCTGACACGGCTCGGATCAACGCTGCAATCCCCGAGATCGATAAATGCGCCAAGGTGCTCGACGAGGCGCTCGGCAAGTCGCCCTTCCTCGCCGGCTCCAGCCTGAGCTACGCCGACATGAACGTGCTTCCCATGCTCGACACGGTCATGGGCTTCCCGGCGACGAAGGAGGTGCTTTCGAAATACAAGAACCTGACGGCATACGTCGCCAAGCTGACCGAGCTGCCCTCCTACAAGAACACCGCTCCACCGCCCCGCAAGTGAGAACGTGCGGGTTGGTCACGGGAGCCAGCGGGTCGTCGAGGGGTTAGGGCTCGACGGCAGGCACGCCCCCGTTCCGGCGTTCGGGGTGCGCTCCATGGTCTGACCTGTATCCATCGTGTGCTCACACGTCGCGCGCACGATGAAGTTGCGCTTGCTTGGCCGTAAGCGAGAAGCTAGAGGATTGTCCAAGAGCGTTGATGTCGTCTTCGGCGATAATGGA
>JALHMC010000059.1 GCA_022844225.1 Hyphomicrobiaceae bacterium
GTGATCCTGGCCTCTGTGACGCTGGTGATGACGTGGAGCGGTGCGGTGCCGTTCGCCGTGCTGGTCGGCGTGGTGACGCTCCTGCTGCTGTGGGAGTGGGATCGGCTGACGGGGGGCGCTGGGATTAGTCGTGCGACCGCCATCGGGGGAGCCGGAATCCTCTTGGGAGTAGGACTCCTGCTGTTCGGCTGGCCGGCGTGGAGCGTCGTAGCGCTCGCTGCCGGTGTGGCGGGTGCAGCCGTAACCTCGGGGGGATCTGGCCGTCTCGCTGCACCCGCGGGCGTGCTCTACGCGGGGCTGCCCGCGCTCGCCCTGGTCTGGATCCGGTCCGACGTGGAGTTGGGCTTTGCCGCGATCGTCCTTCTACTTTTGATCGTGTGGTCAACGGATTCGGGGGCATTCGTCGTCGGACGCCTGGTCGGGGGCCCGAGATTGTGTCCGCCTGTCTCACCGAATAAAACCTGGTCGGGACTGGCGGGTGGTGTTTCTGGCGCTGCGGCCGTGGCTGGCGGCTACGCCTCGTGGGTCGGCAGCAATGCGCCAATGCGCGTCGTGGTGATCGGTGTCGGGCTGGCCGTCGTCAGCCAACTCGGCGACCTTTTCGAGTCGGCCATGAAACGCGCCTACGGCGTCAAGGATACGAGTGGGCTCATACCCGGGCATGGCGGGTTCATGGATCGCCTGGACGGCCTGGTGTTCGCGGTCGTAGTCGCTGCGGCTTACGCGATCCTGGCCGATGGGTCCGCGCCGTGTCGGGTGCTGCTCGGACTGCGCTGAGTGAAAAGGCGCCACGCGCGTTAATGATTCCTTGAAAAAGTTCCCACCTTCGCGCACCTGTGTCGAGATGGAGCATCGGGGCTATTGTGACTGGCACGTGCATTGCTCTCACGAACGATATCTGACGTGGCGTAGTTCGCATGTTGCAGGGCTGAAGTTCGGTAGAACTCGGAAGAACACGGTACGACGTCGTCGCATGCCCTCCGAGGGTCAAGTGGCGGATCCAGGCGGGTGGCCGCGACGGCTGCGATGCCGGAAAAACATGATGCGGGGCTTGGCCCCCGCGGTCTGCTAATGGAGTTGAGCTGGTGGATAGCCTCCTGCACGTGGTCTCGGTCGCGGTGCCGTTCATCGCCGTACTTACTGTCGTCGTCTTCATCCACGAGCTCGGGCATTTCCTGGCAGCACGCTGGTGCGGAGTCCGGGTGCAGGCCTTCTCGATCGGGTTCGGTCGGGAAATTGTCGGGTTCAACGACCGTCACGGGACGCGCTGGAAGTTCTGCTGGCTGCCACTCGGCGGCTACGTGCGTTTCGTCGATGACGAATCGGCTGCGAGCACGTCGTCAGGAGCGGCTTTGGAGAAACTCAACGCGGAGGATCGCCAGGGCGCTTTCCAGACCCAGCCGCTCCGCAACCGCGCGCTGGTTGTGGCCGCCGGGCCCGCGTTCAATATCGCATCGGCCGTCATCATCTACATCCTGACGTTCTGGTTGCTCGGCACGTATGGAACGGCGGCGATCGTCGATGAAGTGCTCCCCGACAGCGCCGCTGCGAAAGCCGGATTGCGCGCCGGTGACCGCGTTGCCGAGATCGAAGGCCGGACAGTCGAGCGATTCGCGGACCTGCAGAGGGTCGTGAGCCAGAGTTCGGGCCAACCGCTGGCCTTCGTCATCGATCGCGAAGGCAAAATGCTGGAGCTGACGATCAAGCCGGATCTCCGGGAGATTACCGATCCGCTCGGAAACAAGGTGCAGGTCGGTATGATCGGCATCAAGCGTCATGCCGGAGGCGATCGCTTCGAACATAAGTCACACAACTTGTTGGAGGCGACGCGGCTCGGCTTTGCCGAGACGGGCTATGTCTCTTGGCAGATCATTTCCAGCCTGCCCAAGTTGCCGGGCGCCATTATGAAGACGCTCAGCGGTCAGCGGCAGAGCGACATCGGTGGCCCGATCGCCATCGCTGAGATGACGGCACACGCGAGCAAGAGCGGTGTCGCGGGCACCCTGGGTTGGCTCGCCGTCTTCTCGATCATGCTCGGCATCATGAATCTGCTGCCGATCCCCATTCTGGACGGCGGTCATTTGATGTTCTACGCGGTTGAGGCCGTACGCGGACGGCCACTCGATCCGCGAAAGCAGGAGATCGGCTTTCGGATCGGACTCGCCATTCTGGCAACGATGATGTTCGCGGCTATCTTCGGCGACATAATGCGCAAGTTGGGCATTGGCTGAGCACAGCCGAATCGTCCTAAGAACGAGGAGTAATGGGGCATTCTTGCCACTTCCATAGGTGGGATGGACTCGTTAAGAAGTGGTAAGGGACTGGAAGCTGCAACCGAGTCGCCTCGGTACTTCTGTGTGACCAACCCTGGGACGGGGCGTCACTGCGGGACAGAAGTGCAAGGGTTTCGGTTCAGGTGCGGATCTGACGCCGACAGATCTGCGCAATGGGGGTTCGGCGACCAAAAAGGCAGACGCCAAGTATGCCAAAGTTTCGGATAATCACGGTCGGGGGACCGAGGCTACTGACCTTGCTGGCGTTGCTTGCAGGGTTAGTGCTGCCGATGATGGCACCGAGTGGTGTCGCGACCGCGCAGGATGCTCGCATCCGCGACATTCAGGTGGTCGGCAATCGAAGGGTCGAACCGGAGACAGTGCGTTCGTACCTCCGTTTTGCAGTCGGCGACACTTACCAGGCCTCGAAAGTCGACGAGTCGGTGCGCGGTCTTTTCCAGACCGGGCTCTTCTCTGACGTCGCCATTGATCGATCAGGCTCGACTGTCACTGTCAAAGTCGTAGAGAACCCTGTCGTCAATCAGGTTGCCTTCGAGGGCAATAGCGCTGCCGACGACGCGACTCTGCGGGGCGAGGTGCAATTGAAGCCGCGCACCGTCTACACCCGCGCCAAGGTGCAGGGCGACGTGCAGCGTATCCTCGATGTCTATCGCCGACAGGGCAAGTTCTCGGCCAATGTCGAGCCGAAGGTCATTGAACTCGACCAGAACCGCGTCAACGTCGTCTTCGAGATCAACGAGGGCGGGTCGACAAAGGTCAAGAGCATCCAGTTTATCGGCAATCGAGCCTTCTCCGACTCGCAACTGCGCGACGTCATCACGACGCAGCAATCCGGCTGGTTCGACTTCCTCAAAAACGCGTCGTTCTACGATCCTGACCGGCTGGCGCTCGATCGCGAGCTGCTGCGGCAGTACTATCTGAAGAACGGTTATGCGGATGCTCGTGTCGTGTCCGCTAACGCCGACATCGACCGTGATGGCAGTGGCTTCTACCTCACGTTCGTGGTGGAAGAGGGGGACGTCTACAAGTTCGGTGACGTCCGAATCGAGAACGGATTGCCCGGTCTAAATGCCGTTGCCCTACAAGCTGAATTGCTGACGAAAGCCGGTCAGACCTACAACGCGGCGGAGATCGACAAGTCTGTCGAGCGGCTGACTCTCGTGTCCGCTGAGCAAGGTTTTGCGTTTGCCCGCGTGCGCCCTCGCGCCAACCGGGATGTGGCGACGCACACTATCGGTCTCGTCTACGCCATCGACGAAGGGGCTCGGGTTTATATCGAGCGGATCAATGTCATCGGCAATACGCGCACCCGCGATCACGTCATTCGCCGTGAGTTCCGGCTTGCCGAAGGTGACGCCTTCAATCCGCTGCTGGTCGATCGCGCCAAGAAGCGGCTGCAGGGGCTCGGCTTCTTCAAAGCGGTCGATATCAAGCGCAGGCCGGGATCAGCCCCGGATCGCGTGATCATCGACGTGGAGTTGGTCGAGCAGCCGACCGGCGAGCTGTCGTTTGGTGCAGGCTACTCCACGAGCGAAGGCGTGATCGGCGACATCTCGCTGACCGAGCGCAACTTGATGGGTAACGGGCAGTTCTTGAGGCTGCGTCTATCCGGCTCCGTGGAGCGTCTTCAGGTCGATCTCAGCTTCACCGAGCCGCGTTTCCTGGATCGCAATCTGGCAGCGGGCTTCGACCTGTTCCACAAGGAGCTGACGAACGCCAATAACTCGGTCTACCGCATGCGGAAGACGGGTGGCACGCTACGACTTGGCTTCCCGATGTCCGAGAATCTGTGGGCTCAGACGCACTACACGTTGTCCCGTGACGAGATTTATGACGTCGACAATTCGCTCGATGGCGATGGCCGTATTGCCTCGAGGGCCATTCGGGAGGCCGAGGGCGTCGCCTGGACCTCACTGATTGGGACTACGGTCACCTATGACCAACGCAATCACCCCAAGAACCCGAACCGCGGGTACTTCCTCACGGGTGGAGTCGACTTTGCGGGCGTCGGCGGTGACGTGCAGTATGCCCGCTTCTCTGCTGAAGGACGCTATTATTACCCGATCACTGAGAAGATCACGTTCGTCGGTCGGTTGACGGCGGGTCATATCGAAGGATGGGGTGGCGACGACGTACGTCTGATCGATCTCTACTATAAAGGTGGCGAGACGATCCGAGGCTTCAATCGCGCCGGCTTTGGTCCTCGCGATATCTCGACGGGAGACGCGCTCGGCGGCAAAACTTTCTACGCGGCAACAGCCGAGGTTCGCTATCCGCTTCCGTTCGTTCCAGACGAGCTGGGTATCCGCGGCGCCGTGTTCGTCGATGCCGGCTCACTGTTCGGGATCAACGAGAGTTCGAAGCGGATCAACGGCCAGTTCGACCCTGTCACGGGTTCAGTCACGACCATCTTGGACGATGCAACACCGCGCGTCTCTGTTGGTACCAGTCTGATCTGGGACTCGCCTCTGGGACCGCTGCGCGCCGACTTCGGTTGGGCCGTGCTCAAGGAAGAGTACGACAAGGAGCAGCTGTTCCGGTTCGGAGCCAGCACCAAGTTCTGAGCTTCACATACTGCCGATTTCGGGCCCGGTTGGGGCCCGATTTCGTTTGGTGAGGGTGAGGCGGGGATGCCGAGTGCGCGGCGCCCGACGAGCCGCCCGGGACGACCTGCCACTCCTGCGGAGGCAGGTTGCGGCTGGCGGACGCCGGGGCGGCGTGTTTTAACTCCCGCGCAAACCGCCTGAGAGGACGCTAGCGCGATGAAGCATTCGGGTTTCTTCGAGCGCCAGGGGCCATTCACGATCGCAGAGCTTGCAGGACGCATCGGCGCCGAGGCGTCGGCGCTTGAGCATCCAGCGGCTCCGGTCTTGGACGTTCGCCCTTTGGACATGGCGGGGCCGGGCGACCTCACGTTCGTCGACAATCGAAAGTACGTCGACGCCCTCGGGAGAACGCGCGCGGGCTTCTGCCTCGTCGCACCTGCGCTGGCAGCACGCGTCCCCAGTGGAACCGTGCCCGTCGTCATGCGCGCTCCGTACCATGGCTTCGCGCTCGCCTTACAGGCGTACTACCCCGATGCTATGAGGCCGCAAACGGCAGGGTACGCGGCGAGGCCCGACGGGGCTCTCGTCCATCCGTCGGCTCGCATCGAGGATGGTGCGGTGGTCGAGCCAGGCGCCGTCGTTGGGCGTGAAGCAGCGGTCGGAAGCGGCGCCACGATCTCGGCCGGTGCCCTCGTCGGGTATCGGGTCTGCATCGGACGCGGGAGCTATGTGGGCCCCGGCGCGAGCGTGACGCATGCCCTGGTCGGCGACCGGGTCATCATCCATGCCGGGGTGAGGATTGGTCAGGACGGGTTTGGCTTTGCCCTCGGTCCGAAAGGGCACATCAAGGTGCCGCAGATCGGGCGTGTCATCATTCAGGATCAGGTCGAGATCGGAGCCAATACCACGATTGATCGCGGCTCTCTTAAGGATACGATCATCGGTGAGGGCAGCAAAATTGATAATCTCGTGCAAATCGGGCACAACGTCGTGCTTGGGCGGCATTGCGTGATCGTTGCCCAAGTCGGGATCGCGGGCTCAGCCGAGCTCGGCGATTTCGTCGTCATGGGCGGTCATTCGGGTGTGGTGGGGCACGTGCGCGTCGGCGCGGGTGCTCAAATCGCGGGAATGGCCCATGTGAAAAACGATGTTCCACCCGGCGCACGCATGGGGGGAACGCCAGCGCGCCCCTTCCGAGAATGGGCCCGTGAGGTTGCTGCTGTTCGTCGTCTGGCCCGCCCGCGCTCGCAGCACGGATCGGACGACGCTTCGGATTGCTGACAGCCGCCCGCCGCGGCGGCTTGTAGAGAAGGTTGGCGAGGCATGCAGAAGATGACCGAGAGCGACACGCCGGGCGAGCTGGGCACCGCCGATGTGATGCGCGTCATGCAGCTTCTGCCGCATCGCTACCCCTTCCTACTCGTCGACAAGATCCGCGATATGGTTCGCGACGAGACGGCCGTCGGCATCAAGAACGTGACCATCAACGAGCCGTTTTTCCAGGGTCATTTCCCGAAGTATCCGGTGATGCCCGGTGTGCTCATCATCGAAGCCCTGGCCCAGACTGCCGGAGCGTTGTGCGTCCACGCCGCGGGGCGGACGAACATCCCGCAGATCGTGTATTTCATGGGGATCGACAAGGCGAAGTTCCGGAAACCGGTTGTGCCGGGCGATCAACTCCATCTTCATGTAAAGAAGCTGAGGAGTCGTGGGCCGGTCTGGCGTTTCTACGGCGAGGCGCGCGTCAACGAGCAAGTCGTTGCGGAAGCCGAGATCAGCGCCATGATCGTGGACCCGGAAAATGTCAAAACCTGAGATCCATCCGTCTGCCATCGTCGAAGATGGCGCGCGGATCGGAGACGGGGCCATCGTTGGTCCGTTCTCACACGTCGGTGCGCATGCCGTGATCGGCGAAGGCTGCCATCTGATCTCGCACGTGGTCGTGGCCGGTCGGACAACGATTGGCGCGCGAACGAGGATCTTCCCGTTCGCGTCGCTCGGCCACGAGCCGCAGGACCTCAAGTTCAAGGGCGAGGTCTCGACGTTGACGATCGGCGCCGACTGCCTGATCCGCGAAGGCGTGACGATGAACCCGGGCACGGCCGGCGGCGGTCTCGTCACATCTGTCGGCGATCGTTGCGCGTTCCTTGCCAACAGCCATGTCGGGCACGACTGTGTGGTCGGCAACAACGTGATCTTCTCCAACAACGTGATGCTCGCGGGCCATTGCACGGTCGGGGATTTCGTGATCATCGGAGGCGGTGCCGCGATCATCCAGTTCGCGCGGGTCGGTGCGCATGCGTTTCTGGGTGGGATGTCCGCTCTGGAAAACGATCTCATTCCCTACGGCATGGCGCTCGGCAATCGAGCCTATCTGTCGGGCCTCAATATCATCGGCCTGCAGCGGCGCGGTTTTCCGCGAGATGAGATTCACAGTCTGCGGCGTGCCTATCGGCTGCTGTTTGCGCAGGAGGGAACGCTGAGCGAGCGCGTGACGGACGTCGCGGCAGAGTTTGCAGGACACGCGGCGATCGAGGAAATCGTGGCCTTCATCCGTGCGGGCGGCAAGCGCTCGGTGTGTACGCCGCGCGAGGGCAGCGCCTGAGGGGCGTCGGCGGTGAGGCCCGCAGCCAGCTTGCGGGAGATCACGCGGACTTCCATGCCACCGGCCCGGTGGACTAGGACTGTCGTCGAACCGCAGCACGAGCCGCTCGGAGGCGACGCGTTGGATCAGCCCGGCACGAGCCAGAATGGAGCCCAATCGGAACGCCCGCTCGGGATACTCGCCTGTGCGGGGCCCCTGCCGGTCGAGGTCGCCGAGGCGGGTGCCAAGCAGGGACGGCGCGTCCATATCGTCGCCATTGATGGCTTCGCAGGCGAGGCCGTCACCCGCTTTTCGCACGAGCACGTCAACCTCGGCCAACTCGGCCGGATTCTGGCGAGCTTCGAGCGGGCGGGCGTCCGGGAGATCGTCATCGCCGGGGCCATGCAACGTCCGAGCCTTCTTGGACTTCGCATCGACTGGGGCTTCGTGCGCAATCTGCCGGCCATTCTCACTCTCACCCGGGGCGGTGATGACAGCGTGCTCCGCCGGGTGGTGCGATTCTTTGAAGAACAGGGCTTGACCGTACTCGGTGCGAGCGACGTGGCGCCCGGTCTGCTCGCGCCGCTCGGGTCGCTGAGCGCGGCGGGTGCGGGGGAAACAGATCTGCGCGCCATCGCACGTGCAGCAAACCTGATCGGCGACCTCGGCCGCTTCGATATCGGGCAGGGTGTCGTTGCAAACCCGGAGGGCATCGTGGCCGTCGAGGGGGTCCGCGGAACGGATGCCATGCTGCGCGATCTCGGAGAGGGAGGAGCCGGCGCCGGAGCTGGGCGTGGAGGCGTCCTCGTGAAGCTCGCCAAACCCGGACAGGAAATGCGGGTTGACCTCCCGACGATCGGCCCGGAGACCGTACGGTTAGCAAACATGGCGGGGCTTGCCGGGATCGCCATCGGTGCGGGTGGGGCGATCGTGCTCGAGCGCGAGCGGGTAGCCGAGGCAGCCGATGCGGTCGGACTTTTCGTCGTTGGGATCGCGCCGCCGATTGTGGCTCGCCCTGATCCGGCGCCTATCGAGGCCCCTGTTCTTCGGGTGGCCGGCCGGCGCGCTCCAACTCCGTCGGAGCGACGGGACATTGTCATCGGGCGCGGGCTCGCCGATGTGTTGAGGGTGCATGGGGGCGGACGGGCGTCGATTCTCTCGCGAGAGCACGTCCTGGCGGTCTCCGGCTCGTTTCCCTTGCCGGCCTTCATCGCGGCCCAGGGACGTGCCTCGACGTGGGGCCGCGGCTCCTGGTCCGGCCGCCGCGGCGTCCTGGTCGTGGACACCGATGCGAACGGCACCGAGCCACCTGAAAAGGTCCTCGACCGAGATCTCTTCAAGGCCGCACTCGACAATGCCCTCGCTGGCATCGTCGTCTTGGCGCCCCTGCCGGACGGGGAGCGTCGCGATGAAATCGTCGGGTGGGCCAACGAGGCGGGTGTGTTCCTGATGTGCTTCGCGACCGAGCCATGATCAGCCAGCCGCGCCGAGATCACGCTTTACGTCTCTACCTGGTGGCCGGGGAGCATTCGGGGGATGCGCTCGGAGCAAAGTTGATGGCGGCGCTGCGCAAGGCGTTGCCGCGTCCGATCCGGTTCGCCGGAATCGGGGGGGCGCACATGGCGGAGGAAGGCCTAGCGTCGCCGTTCCCGATCTCTGAGGTTGCCGTCATGGGGCCGCTCGCCATTCTGTCGGCGTTGCCGCGCCTTTTGCGCCGGATCCGGGAGGCGGCAGACGCGGGCATCGCCATGCGACCCGACGCCGTCGTGATCATCGATAGCCCAGAGTTCACGCACCGTGTCGCGCAGCGCATACGCGCGGCGTTGCCGAAGGTCCCGATCGTCAACTACGTCTCTCCGAGCGTCTGGGCATGGCGGCCGAAACGCGCGCCACGGATGCGCACTTATGTCGATCATGTGATGGCGTTGTTACCGTTCGAGCCGGACGTGCATGAGCGGCTGGGGGGCCCTCCGTGCACCTATGTGGGCCATCCGCTGGTCGAACGTCTCGTCGAATTCGCCGATGCCGATGCGGAAGGCTTTAGAGCCAGGCTCGGCCTCGATCCGGGGCGGAAGCTGATCGTGGTGTTGCCGGGAAGCCGGCGCTCCGAGGTAGAGCGGCTGATGCAACCGTTCGGCGCCGCGCTCGCCAAAGCGCAAGAGAGGACGGGCGCGCTCGACGTCGTAATTCCGGCCGTGGAGAGCGTTCGCGAACGGATCGCCGCGCAGGCCACATCGTGGCCGCTCGCGGCTCACATCGTCGAAGGTGAGGCGGCCAAGCTCGCCGCCTTCAAGGCCGCCGATGCCGCGCTCGCTGCCTCGGGAACGGTGACCCTCGAGCTTGCACTCGCCGGAACACCGATGATCGTCGGATATCGCGTCGATGCGCTTGCGGCTTGTCTGCAGTTCCTGGTGAAGACGCCGCACTTCGCGCTGTCCAACCTGGTCCTGGGCGAGCGCGCGTTTCCCGAGTTGATGCAGGACGATTGCACGCCTGACAAGCTCGCCGAGGCGATCTCGAGGCTGTTAACCGACGACGCGACGCTCGCGGCCCAGCGCCGTGCCCTGGCGCGCGTTCCCGAATTGATGAAGCTCGACTGTGTGACCCCCAGCGAAGCTGCCGCCGAGATCGTGCTTCGCTATGCCATGGCGGATGCTAGCCGGGACCGTGGTGTTGCTTGAGGACGTTTTTTGCCTCGGACGAGCACCAGGATGCGCCGATCTCTTTACAGGGGGGGCGGAGCACCCTATTTCCGTGCGCTGGCATCCGTCTTTCGTTCCACGCAATCAGGCTCGAGGCTGCATGAGATGGCGAAGCTCGATACGTTCCAATCCGCCAACGCCATGATCGATGCGCGCCGGCCCGAGCGGCCGGTGGTCGGATTTCGGCCGCATGCCGCCGGTCGAGCCGCGCGATTCTTTCTCGAGCATTTCCCGGGCGACGTCGCCTATGCCTACAAGGCCAACAGCAACGTGTTCCTGCTCGGTGCGCTCTATGGCGCCGGCATTCGCCATTTCGACGTCGCCTCACTGCCCGAACTCGAGGATGCCAAGACGATTCCAGACGTGACGTTCCACTTCATGCATCCGGTGAAGTCGCGCCATGCCATCCGGCGTGCTTTCGGGCTCGGCTGCCGGTCGTTCTCGCTCGACAGCGAGGATGAGCTGGCGAAAATCCTCCACGAGACCCAGGGCGCGCGTGATCTGATCCTGTGGGTTCGGATTGCCGTGGCTCCGAAGAACAGCCGGGTTCCCCTCGAGCGGAAGTTCGGCATCGTTGGGACCAAGGCCGCGCGCCTGCTGGTCAAGACGCGGCAGGTGGCGAAGGAACTCGGCATAACGTTCCACGTCGGCTCGCAGACTGTAACGCCGGACGCCTACGCCAACGCGCTTCAGGAAGTTGGCCAGCTGATCGGCAAGGCCGGCGTCGTCGCCGACCGGATCGACGTCGGGGGAGGGTTTCCCGCGCGTTACACCAACGAGGAGCCGACGCCATTGACCGATTTCATGCGCGTCATTCACAACGGCATCGAAAAATTGCCGGTGGCCGACCGCTGCCGCGTGATGTGCGAGCCGGGGCGTGCGCTGGTGGCGGAGGCCGAGAGCCTGATTGTTCGCGTTGACGCGCGGCGCGGCAACGATCTCTTCATCAACGATGGCAGCTACGGCATGCTGTTCGATGCCGCTCATCTCGGCTTCGTGTTCCCGGTGCGTCTCGTGGGGCGTAACGTACCGGACCCGCATGTCCTGCGTCCGTTCGAGCTGTGGGGGCCGACGTGTGACTCGATCGATCACATGAAAGGTCCATTCCTGCTGCCGGACGCGATCCGCGAGGGGGACTACATCGAGATCGGCAACACCGGCGCCTACGCGCGCGCGATCGCGGGCCGCTTCAACGGCTACGGTGAGTACGACGAGGTCATCTTCCAGGACCCGCCGATGTACTCGATGTACGGACCGCAGAGCCGTAGCGGCGCGGTAGCTTGAGCCGCGCTGATCAACGGACGCGCGTGGCGGTGACGAGCCGTCGCTCGTCGTCGTGCCCATCAGGCAGAGGGACGGATCGAGGCGTATGAGCACCACGTTCGACTACCTTCCCGGCGACGAGAGCTTCCTCGATCCACTCCGCGCAGACGCGAACACGCCTGAGGCGGCCAGGGCCGTGGTCATTCCTTTCGGGCTCGAAGCGTCGGTGAGCTACGGCGGCGGTACGAAGGCGGGGCCCGCGGCGATCCTCGCGGCCAGCCACCAGCTGGAACTGTTCGACGAGGAACTCTGGCGCGAGCCCTATCGCGATTACGGCATTGCCGCATTGCGCGAGCCCGAGATACCGCCGCGGATCGAGGACGCGTTGGGCCTGCTCGAGACCACGGTGGAGAATGTTCTCGCGGCGGGCCGCTTTCCATTCGTGATCGGTGGCGAGCATTCGCTTACGCCCGGTGCTATACGCCCGTTCGTGCGGCGTCATCCAGACCTCGTGGTCCTGCAACTCGACGCGCATGCGGATCTTCGCGACGGCTATCTCGGCGAACGCTACAGCCACGCGGCGGCCATGCGCCGCGTGCTCGACCACGATGGGGTGAGCCTCGTCCAGGTGGGAATTCGCGCGCTCTGCCAGGACGAGGCCGACTTCTACGACGCGAACCGGCATCGGACATCGATGCATCTGGCGGTCGATCGTCCGCGCTGGGACATCGAGGCGATGCTGGCGCCGCTGAAGGGCCGCCCCGTCTACATCACGGTCGATATCGATGCGCTCGATGGGTCGAGCATGCCGGCAACAGGCACGCCGACGCCCGGGGGCATGACATATCCCGATCTCCTGATGATCCTGCGCCGCGCGGCCGAAGTGGGCCACGTCGTCGGGATGGATCTCGTGGAGTTCGCACCGATACCTGGATTCCATGCTTACGACGCGCTGGCGGCCCACCTCGCATCGAAGATGCTCAACTATGTCCTCTCAGGTACGAGGCGACGGTAAGCGTGAAGCAGTAGGTTGCGCGCGGAAGTCGTTGGGCTGATGCAGGTGATCGGAAACGGCTTGCCGTGATTTCATCGCCGCGTCATCGGTCGAACATCTCAGCATCAGCCGACTTCGTCATTCGGGAAATTGAGGCGCATGCCATACTTCTCTGGACGTGCTGAAATGTTTGCGGCGCTGGCCGTCATCAGCGGTCTGCTGATCGGTTCGGCTCCGGCCAACGCACAGGAATTCTTCGCTGAAGCCCGCGAGTTCGTTCTCGACAAGGCCTGCGACGCGACGAGTTCGATCCGATCGAAGGCCGATGCGACACCGCTCGCAGCCGGCGCCTCGGTTCAAGGACGAGGTGTCAACCGGCGCGCTGGCCCGACTCACGTCTTCGTCGTCGTCGGCAACGCCAGCAAGTGGCTGGACCTCGGTTGCGGACAATTCGCGGACGGGCTGGACGCGCTGGGGACGGCAGCAGCGGACGGGAAGCCCTCGACGGGCAGGCAAGCCCAATGCTTGCCCTTCTTCGACGACGAGGTGAACCCCGTCGCCGTCGGGCATGGCGGCACGGTCGATATCACACCCAAGGCGCCACATCTCGATGCCTTTGACGTGGCGCTGAACGGCGTCTGCGGCGCTCCGGGCAAGGTGACGACCCGAGATGAGTTCAAGAGCCTGATGCGCGCTCATCCGGGTGTGCTTGACCGGGTGCGCGCTTTCACCGGCGGCAAGGTGTTCGCAACGCGTCCCGTCCGCGCGACAGCCGAGGAGTACCTCAGCGATCTCACCGACGCGTGGTACGAGGTCAAGGCTTTCGATCACATTTTCTGCGGCGAGCCGAACCCCGCCGCGACCGGCGGCAAGATCGGCGGGCTCCATTTCCACGGACGATACCTTCAGCTCCAGCGCAATGGCGATGCCTGCCGGATGAACAATTACGCGCAGAACGAGGCCGTCGATGGCGTCATCTACACGATGGGCGTCCGCATGAAGAACAGCAGTGGCCGGCTCGTCTCAGATGCGACGAAGGGTTACGGCCTGACATTGAGTGGCGAGGACATTCTGAAATCCGTGACTCGCGCCTTTGCAGAGAACCCGACAACGAGCACCGGCAGCGTCGGGTGCCTCCTACCGGTCAGGGACGAGGGGCACGAGTTCAAGGCCGTGTTCGTTCGCCGTGCCAGCGGGATCCGTACATTCTACCCGGATGCGACGCCGAACAGTCGCGGCGATAGAATCAATCCGGACTGCGCCGCGAAGATCGACACCGCGCGCTAGAGGGCGAAATGGAAGTCTCGTGTCGAGGAAACAACGGGACTCCGCATCGCAAAGCCGAGCATTTGGTCTCAGATCTTCGGCTTCATGTTCTGCGCAACCGAACCAGACAGACGTGCGATTTCCTGCGCCTGCAGGGCATAGGCCTGCATCTGCTGCTGCGTGAACCGTGTCTGAATCGCCAGTGCATCCTGAACGTCGCGTGCCGTCGCCATCTCGCTGACGAAGGCGAAATAGGCATCGGCATTCTGCTTGGCAAAGCGCAGGCTGCGTTCCTGCACCAGGCGCACCGCCGAGGTCATCTCATTGGCCGGCATCGCGCCCATCCACATGGATGTGGCTTGGGTCATCGCATCCATGAACTGAGTGTACGCCGCGCGGCCTTGCTCGACATTGCTTTCGGCGAGGTCACGAAGCTGCTGGGGCACTTCGAAAGGCTGCTTTTCTGTCACGGCTCTGTTCGCTTTCCTGGCTGCATGCCGCGAGCGGCAGTTGAACGGCTAGCAGGATACCCGACTCGGCGGCAAATGCAGAATCGCCGTTGCGCGTCATGCCGCCCGGCTCAGAGTTTAACGCTTTCGCGGAGCCGCTGGCGCGCCCCGTTCCGCTTCAGGCGGACTTGTGCGATCAGGCCTGCGCAAGCCATGACGGTGCCGTTGACCATCAGTGTCGGACCGAGGCCGACGTGGCTGGCGAGCCAGCCCGAAACGAGATTGCCGAGCGGCGCGATGCCGAGAAAGAACGTGAAATAGAGTCCGATGACGCGACCGCGCCAATCGTCGTCGACCGATTGCTGCAACAGCGTGTTGGTCGAGACCGACGTCGACAGTACGAATGCGCCGACTATCGAAAGAAGGGGCAATGACAGCCACAGGCTTCGGGATTGACTGAGGGCCATCATGGCGACTCCCGCCAGGACCGGAGCCACCTGCACCAGCGAAAACTGCACGCGGTGGTTTCGCTGCATGGCCAGGAACAGGGCCGCCGTCAAGGCGCCGAGGCCGGACGCTGACAGCAGCATCCCGACGAGGCCTGCGTCGCCGCCGAAGAACTCGACCGCGATCGATGGCATCAGCTGATTGAGCGGTAGCGCGCACAGGGCGATTGCGGAAGCCGAGGGCAATAGGTAGCGCGCGACCGGGATCTCGGCGAGACGTGCGAGGGTGTCGCGGATCTGCACTCCACCGGGAGCGGCGCGGAAAGAAAGTGTCTGCGTCTCCGGCAGCCGCATTGCGATCAGCGCGCCGATGATACCGATGAAGCTCAATGCATTGATGGCAAAGCACACGCCCTCGGAAAAGCGGGTGAGAAGCACGCCGGCGATCGCCGGACCGATCATGCGGCCGCTGTTGAAGAGCGCAGAGTTGACGCCGATGGCGCTCGGCAGCAGCGAGCGGTCCTCGACGATGGCGCCGAGCAGAGACTGTCGTGTCGGGGCCTCGCACGCATTGCCGATCCCGATCAGCGCAGCGAGGGTGAGATAGAGGCCGATGCTTTCCACACCAGCGAGCGCTAGGGCGGCGAGCAGCGCCGCCATCAGTGCGAGCCACGCATTGATCGCGATGAGCAGGGCGGCGCGCGGTAGCCGGTCGATCAGGAAACCTGCCACTGGCGCGATGAAGAGGTGGGAGATTTGAAGGAGGAAACCGGTCACACCCAGAAGGAAGACCGAGCCGGTCAGGCGATAGACGAGCCAGGAGAGGGCAACCTGCTGGATCCAGCTTCCAACTACTGAGAGAGCCTGTCCTGCGGCGAACAGCCGGAAGCGCGGCTTCGAGAATGCCGGGGGCAGGTAGCCGGCGAGCGTCCCCCCGCCCGCGCCGGCCGTGCTGAGAGGCCGCGTTTCCTTGTCATCCGGCTGGGTCAACGAACCTCATCCCGCGCCAACAATCTGCGCCTGCATCGTCTCAGAGGCTACACGGGTCGCCGGGCAAAAAGCGAGTAGCCTGGCACGACAATTCGACACCGCGGCGCCGCACGTGTCCTCGGAGCGCTGCCGTCGCACTCCGTGACGGCGGCGATACACTCGGATTGACGTTATCGCAGATCACCTTCTCACTGTTACTACAACGTGTTAGCTTTCAATCGGGGCGCGACACAAGGCGGTGAATGACAGGTGAACACCGGAGCGGGTCTGCGTTCAGGTCCTCGCCTTCACTCTGCCTCGTCAGGGAGGCGCATGGCGCAAGCAACGATCCCAAGGAGGAACCCGGTCATGAAAGCGTTGCCGCTCACAGCAACCCTGATTGCTGCTGCTCTATTGCTAGGCGCTCGGTCGTCCACCGCCGCCGATCTCGACTATGGTCACGTCCCACCTCCCGATCGTTACGGATCAGCCTACGAAGACCCCCGCTACCGCGACCTTTATGCACCCGAGCCGCCGCGCGTCTACCGGTTCGAGCCACGTCCCTACGCGGAGGCGCCACCGGTGCCGCCGGGCTTTGTGTATCGCGAGCGGGAACGCGAGCGTTTCGCCGAATGGGGCCGGGCCGACGACTGGCGCTCTGCGCGGGGATGCTTGCCCCAGCGCGAGATCAAGCGGCGACTGCTCGACGACGGCTGGCACGATTTCCATGACATCGACGTGACACGGCATTCCGCACACGTGAAGGCACGCCGGCCGAGCGGGGCGATCTTCCAACTGGAGGTCGACCGCTGCAATGGCGAGGTGGTTCGCGCCGACCCGATCGGTCGTGGCAGCCTTGGCCCCTATGCCTCGCGCGGAGAGCCTCGCCGTTACGAGCGGCCGTACTACTGACGACGTTGCCCGGCCCGGTGCATTCGACATCGGGCCGAGGCCTTGTGCCCCGTCGCCTCCTCTGAGCTGAGTTTCCAAGGCGCCGATTGCCGGATTGTCGACCTCCGGCTAGTGTCCGGACAGCAACAGAGCGTAAGCGGGCGAGGAGGCCTCCATGATCGAGCTTTACACGTGGTCGACCCCCAACGGGCGGAAGGTGTCGATCGCGCTGGAGGAGATGGGGCTCGACTACTCGGTGCACGCTGTCGACATTTCGAAGGACGAGCAGTTCAAGCCCGAGTTCCTGAAGATCAGTCCCAACAACCGTATCCCGGCGATCGTCGACACGGACAATGGCCAGGCCCTGTTCGAGTCGGGTGCGATCCTTCTCTATCTGGCCGAGAAGACGGGGCAGTTGATGCCACAGGAGCCGAAAGCTCGCTGGTCGGCCGTTCAGTGGCTGATGTGGCAGATGGGCGGCGTCGGCCCGATGCTCGGGCAGGTGCATCACTTCGTGAAGTACAACAAGGGCAAGGCGCCTTACGCGGAGGAGCGCTATCTGAAGGAGGCGCATCGCCTCTACGGTGTGCTGGACCGCCAACTGGCCCAATCCGAATTCGTGGCAGGCAGTTATTCGGTCGCCGACATCTCGATCTGGCCCTGGATCTCACGCTTCGAATGGCAGACGATCGACCTGAAGCAGTATCCGAACGTGCTGCGTTGGTATAAGGCAATCGCAGCGCGCCCGGCCGTGCAGCGGGGATACGATGTGCCCGTCAAGCAGCCCGGCATTCCAATGCCTTGAGCTGGTCCCCATGGGCGGGGCCGGCGTCTCGACCCAAGGGGTGACGAACATGAGTGAAAGCCGAAGGTTCTCAGGGGTCATCGCTCCGGTCGTGACCCCCTACGGCGAGGATGGGGCGCCGGATGCCGACCGGTTCATCGAGCATTGCGAGTGGCTGCTCGACGACGGGTGCACGGGATTGGCCCCGTTCGGCACCACGAGCGAAGGCAATTCGCTCGGCATCGACGAGAAGATGGAGCTACTCGAGGAGCTCGTCGACGCGGACGTCGATCCGAAGAAGCTGATGCCGGGGACGGGGTCGTGCTCGGTCGCCGATGCCATCATCATGACCGAGCATGCGGTCGAACTCGGATGCGGTGGCGTGCTGATGCTGCCGCCGTTCTATTACAAGAACCCGAGCGAGGAGGGGCTCTTTCGCTACTTCGCCGAGGTCATCGAGGAAGTCGGAGACGAGTCGCTCAAGGTCTACCTGTACCACATCCCGCCCGTGGCCCAGGTGGGGTTCCCGCTGTCGCTGATCACGCGCTTGCGCAAGGAATTTCCGGAGGTCGTGGTTGGCCTCAAGGACAGCTCCGGCGACTGGTCGAATACCAAGGCCATTCTCGACGAGAACCCCGGCTTCGAGGTGTTCCCTGGCTCCGAGGTCTTCCTGCTCGACGGGATGAGGAACGGTGCCGCGGGATGCATCTCGGCGACGGCCAACGTCGCCGCAGGTCGGATCAGGCAGGTCTTTGACAACTGGCAGGGACCGGACGCGGATCGATTGCAGGGGGAGATCACGGCACTCAGGAAGGCGATCCAGGCCTATCCGATGATCCCGTTCCTGAAGGCGCTGTTGGCTCATTACCGGGAAGATCCGGTGTGGGCCGAGATCCGCGCGCCGTTCACCGAGATGCCGGCAGAGGACGTCGCCAAGGCTGTGCAGCAGCTCGCGACGGATCACGGATTCCGTCTCCGATTCGATCGCACGGCTTAATACCGCGACCCAAAGAAAAGCGGCCCCTTCCTGGGAGAGGGAAGGGGCCGTGTGTCGAGGCAGGGTCGAGGGTCGGGAAACTCATGGGTGGGTCATAAGGCGCCGCCCGTCGCCATGCTCAATGCGTAGCCCACCTCGGTGCCTGATCCTGGGCCACGCCGCCACGGCTCGTGTTGAGCAATGATGAGGCGAGGAGGCCGCAGGTCAGGGCGAAGAATACCAGCGCTCCAACCCGTGCGAGGTGCCATGTGCGGCCGCTCAGTTTGGTGGCAGACTGGAGATCCATGATCGCCCTGGTTGAGGTGAACGACGTCTTAAGTTGACGAATTTGTAATCGAAGGCGGTATGTCCGTCTAATGCGCAGTCGGGGCGAGGTTACTGATCAATTCGTTAAATCAACGAGTTGTTAGGAATTCAGGCGCCGGTCACGGTAAGGTCTCGAATTAACGCTAGCTGCGAATTGGAGAGGTCGTGACGGACGTTGACGCTGTCAGGACGGCAAAGTCCGTCGATAGTGCTTGACGCGCACGGATCGCCTCGCGCATCTGCCCGCTGGCCACGATATCCCGGCCGGCGCCGGACGACACCAGTGGGAACGCTCATGCTTTTCAAGACATCTCGCGTGATGGCCAGCTGTTTTCTGGCTGCGCTGATCTCGATGCCATTGGCCGGGGCCAAAGCCGAGGCGTGTGGCAATGGTCCGGAGGGCTTCGACCGCTGGCTCGCCGCTTACAAGGGACGTGCCCAGCGCCAAGGCATCTCCTCGGGTGCGATCGCATCGGGTTTGCAGGGGGTCGACTACGATCGCCGGGTGATCGGGTTGGATCGCGGGCAGAAGTCGTTCAAGCTCTCGTTCGAGCAGTTCTATGCGCGTCGCGTCTCGCAATCGATGATCAAGCGCGGGCGCGGGATCATCGCCCAACGCAAGGCGCTGTTCGACCAGATCGAGAGCCGCTACGGCGTGCCGCCTCAGATCCTGGTCGCGATCTGGGCCCTGGAGACGAACTTTGGCGGCGATTCAGGCGGCAAATTCTCGATCGTGCAATCGCTGGCGACCCTTGCCTACGATTGCCGGCGCAGCGCGTTCTTCGAGAACGAGCTGACCAATGCGCTCAAGATCATCGACCGGGGGGACATCGGCGTCGAGCGCATGCGCGGCGGATGGGCGGGCGAGATCGGTCCGATGCAATTCCTGCCGTCGTCCTACGTGAAGTATGCCGTGGATTTCGACGGGGACCGCCGGAGGGATCTCTTCGGCAGCGTGCCGGACATGATGGCCTCGACCGCCAATTACATGAAGCAGAAAGGCTGGCGCACCGGACAGCCCTGGGGTGAAGGCACGGCCAATTTCGCCGTGATCCGCGAGTGGAACAAGGCCGAGGTCTACGTGAAGACGATCGCGACCATGGCGGAGCGGATGCGCTGAGCCGGTTGGGCCGGACGGGGCCGTCGCTACGCTGCGAGGGACCCCGTCGGACGTCTACTGGATGAGCGTCAGGTTCTCGTCCGCCATCCCCACGAGAAGCGCCGTACCGTTCGGACCGAGACGGAAGACGCCGAAACGCGCCTGTTCCCATTTCTTCGCCGTGCCCTCTTTGAAGAACCAAGCGTCGGTACTCACAATCCAGCGGCGATCCTTGTAGCGCAAGGGCAGCACGAGTTGACCGGGCGCGATCGAGGCCGGCAATTCCGGTACGACCTGCTCAATGGTTGCGACCTGCCGATCGTCGACGGATGCGATCGCCCATCGGCGCTGCCCGAGGAGCGAGCCTTCGTCGCGGCGTCTCTGTTGGCCGGGAACGGCGAAGTTGAGGCGCATATAGTCGCCCTGGATCAGCGAGCGTGGGTCGACGGGGGCCAGAGCCATGAAGATCTGCCGGCCGTTGGCGATGATGGCCTCGTTGGTGGTGATGGCCTGGGCTGCGAGGCCGCCTGTGGCGAGGGCGCCGAAAATCACGAGAGCCCGGGCGATGACCGGTGGTGCGCCGACGGCACCACCGTGGCGCACTTTTGGTCTGCGGATGCCGGATGTCCAACAGAGCACGCCCAAGGCGACGCCTGCCGCGAACAGTAATGCGGCCTTGTCGGTCAACGGCCAGCCGAGCCAATAGTAGAAGCTGCCCATCACCCAGATTGCCGTGATGACCGCACCCACGCCCATGGCTCGCCCACTGGTCGCGATCGCTGCCGCAAGCAACAGCACGGGGGCGCCGAGCGACGGTATGACGGCCGCCAGTCCCACGAGGATGAGCGACGCACCGATGCCGAGCGCCGTCTGATAACTCGGGCGGGGCAGCAACAGGACGCAGCAACCCGCAAAGGCTAGACCGGCTGAGAGCAGACCGGACGCCGAGAGCTGCGGCTGCAAAGCCACGACGGCATGGCGGCCGACACCGACGCCGCCCAGCGCGCCGCTCAGCAGAAAGGTCGGCCCCGAGGTCGCGATGATGCCGAGCAGTCCTGCCGCCATGGCGCCGCCGACGAACAGATCCAGGCCCACTGCGAAGCGTGAACCGGCAGCGCTACGACTGCTAGCGGTAGTAATGCCCTGCCATACGTACCAGGCAGCGCCGGCGGCAAGCAGCAGGGTCCAACCGAGGGGCCGCAATACCTCTGGAACGGGGTAGCGTGGCAATTCTGCCGCCAGCAGCCCATTCAGGCAGGCGACCGCGAAGACGGCTGCAGCGGCGCCGAGCAGACCAGCAGTCCAGCTGCGACCCACGGCAAGGGCAAGACCGGACGCGAGCAGGGCGAGGAGGGCGCTGTTGACCGTGAGCGAGAGTGGCGCATCGCGGACCAAGCCAAAGGCAATGAGGCTGAAGCCCAAGGTCAAGCCGATCGCCGCCAGCTGATGTATGAAGCTCGTCTGGGGCTGGGCGGATATGACGAACACAGAGCTTGCCAGGATCGCTCCACCGATGACGTAGGGTCCGACGCCGGTCGTCAGGAAGACGCCGAACATCAGACCAAGGGCGAACGCCACCGGAATGGTCGACAGCAGCGCGCCAATCCCCGTCATCAGGATCACGGGCCATTCCCGGCCTTGCAGCACCGCCAGGTCCGCTCCGCCACCGGCGCGCTCGCGGGCCAGCTTCAGGATGAGGGCCGCTGTGCCCGCAACGATGCCGGCGCCCGCAAGGCCGACGAACAGGAACGACCCTGTCGCATGGCCACTGCCGGTGAACACGGCTCGGCTGATGCCCGAGATGAGCAAGGTATCGAGCGCCAGACCAAGCAGAGCGATGAGAGCGATGTCGAGGATGGGCAGCGCGAGCAAGGCGGCGGCGATCCCGGCAAGGCTCAAAATGGAGAACCAGTAGATCAGTGACACGCCCGAGTTGCTCAGGATGGCGGCGAGGCCCGACTGGGTGATGAGCACCCCGGCAAGCACGGCCGCCATGCGGAACGCCCATCGGGTTTCACCCAGCCAGGGCTTCACCAGCGAGACGGGACTGAAAACAGCTCCAACCGCAAGCGCCATGAGCCATGCCGCAAGCGTCACGCCCATATCCGCGGAGCCCCAGCCGAGGGTGACGTATGTGGCCAGCCAGAGGGTGATGGCGAGCATCACAACGACGGTCCAAACTACCCATAGGGCATCGCTGCGGGCGGCAATGGCCCAGGGCAGCCCGACAGCGGCCCAGAGGGCGAACAGCTGCCAGGGGTCCGCACCGGTCTGATAGGTCTGGCCGATCAGAGCCAGCAGTCCGCCTGCCGCCAGGAACGAGACGATCAGACCGGGCGTCCGGACGGCGTTGACGAGCGAGACGAGGACTGCGACCGCCAGGGCGCCGCCGACAATGGTGAACCGGCCCGAGCGGCTGATGACGTCCCAGTGCGCCGCCACCCACATCATGATGCCGAAGCCGATCAAGCCGGCTGATGCAACTTCAGCTGCGAGCCGAAGGCGGTCACGAAGTGAGGTCGCGCCGGACCCGTTGGCTGCGACCGACGGGCTGCTATCGGCGCCAGCTTCCTTGCCGACCAGCTGCCGATTCCCGAATGCACCGACCATGCGTCACCTCCATGAACCTTGTTCTATCCTTATATGAACCACGTTCACAGAAGTGGCGCAAGATCCTCGATGACTGCACGAGCGCTTTTATTGAGGATCGTTTATTATGCGTTTCGAGTGATCAGCCCCGGGCTTTGCGGCCAACCGCTCGGATTTCGGAGAGCGTCTGACGCGGCGTCAGGGCCTCCTGCTCGGTCTTGACCTCGATGATCGCCGCCTTGTTGGACGCAAGGGCGCGCTCGAGGGCGGGGCGGAAGTCCTCCGTGCGCTCAACCGTTTCGCCATGGGCGCCGAAAGCCCGGGCATAGGCGGCGAAATCCGGGTTGACGAGAGCGGTGCCCGAGACGCGGTCCGGATACTGCCGCTCCTGGTGCGCACGGATGGTGCCATACATGCCGTTGTTGACGACGATGGTCACGACGCCGAGTCCGTACTGCACGCAGGTGGCCAGTTCCTGTCCGGTCATCATGAAGCATCCGTCGCCGGCGAAGTTGATGACGGTCCGCGTCGGGTCGGCGAGCTTAGCGGCGATTGCGGCAGGAAGGCCGTATCCCATGGAGCCCGACGTCGGCGCGAGGCAGCTCCGGTAGCCTTTGTATTGCGTGTAGCGGTGGACGAAGGCCGCGTAGTTGCCGGCCCCGTTGGTGATGATGCCGTCCTCCGGAAGCATGTCGGAGACGGTCTTGATCACTTGTTCCAGCTGTACGTCGCCTGGCGTCGCGATGGGCTTGACGTAGGCTTCCTGCGCGGCACGGAGCGCCTGACGGTGCGCGCTCCAGGGCTTGGCGGACGGAGTCGGCAGGCGGCCAAGTAGATCGGCGAAGCTCGCCGCGGTGGCGTTGACCGGCAGGTCGGGGCTGTAGACGGAGCCCAGTTCGCGGCCGTCCGGGTGGACGTGGATGAGGAACGACTTCGGGTTCGGAATGTCGACCAGCGTATAACCCGAGGTCGTCATCTCGCCGAGGCGCGAGCCGATCACAAGGAGGAGGTCGGCGTTGCGTATGGCGTCTGCGAGCTTGGCGTCGAGGCCGATGCCCGCATGGCCGACATAACAGGGGTGGCGGTTGTCCATGTAGTCCTGGCAGCGGAACGATGCGGCCACCGGCAGGTCAAAGCGCTCGGCGAATGCCTGCACCTTCTTCTGGATGTCGCGGCTCCAGCCCGGCCCACCGATAATGACCAGCGGGCGCTGGGCCTTGGCGAAGGCGGCGGTGATGGCGGCCTCGTCGCTTGCCGACGCCGAGGGTACCGCGAACTTCGCCGGCTTGGCGTCGCCCGCCTCGCCGATGGCCGAGAGCATGTCCTCGGGCAGACCCAGTACAACTGGACCGGGGCGTCCGTTCATCGCCGTGTGATAGGCGCGGCTCACATACTCCGGAATGCGGTCGGTCGAGCGGATGACGGCAGCCCACTTCACGAACGAGCCGAACAGCGACTTGGTCTCGATCTCCTGGAACGCCTCGCGGTCTTCGTGCTTTTCGCCCGGGAGGCCGAGAAACATGATCATCGGCGTCGAGTCCTGCTGCGCGATATGCAACCCGGCCATGGCGTTGGCAGCACCCGGGCCGCGCGTCACCATGCAGATGCCGGGCTCGCCTTTCACCTTGCCCCAGGCTTCCGCCATCATCGCGGCGCCGCCTTCCTGGCGGCAGATCACGGTCTTGATGCGGTTCGAGTCGTGCAGGCCATCGAGGGCGGCGAGAAAGCTCTCGCCCGGCACCGTGAAGACGGCCGACGCGCCCTGTACTTCGAGCTGATCGACCAGGATTTTGCCGCCGTGCCGCATCGGGTGCCTCTTTCGCGCTGGACCGCCGTGTTGGGGTATGGCGATTGGTGTAGCGCCTCAGGGCGGGAGGGGGAAGGGCGGCTGCAAGCAGACCGCTGGCCAAGGGGGGGACTGTTTCTGCTATAGAGGGCGCCGCGCCCCGCTGCGAAGACGCGGTGGGGCTGGTGGGCCCGTAGCTCAATGGTTAGAGCCGGCGGCTCATAACCGCTTGGTTGGGGGTTCGAGTCCCTCCGGGCCCACCATCGCCGTCCACGGCCACGCATCGCGCTTAACTCCGTGAAGCAATCAACCCGTTGCCCGGGCCGACGCCGCAT
>JALHMC010000060.1 GCA_022844225.1 Hyphomicrobiaceae bacterium
CGGTCGTTTGCCGTCCAGGTCTGTCGGACGTCGCCCGAAGGTCGGGCAACATCTGCCTCTGCCCCGCCGCGATTCCTGTGCTAATCAGATGATCTCGGCAGCCCCCGTTTCGGCGGCGGCCCAGTCCATTCGTGGGAGGCTCGACACGATGAAGCGTATCCTTGCAGTCACGATGCTCTCGGCCGGTCTGGCTCTGCCAGCCGTGGCCCAGGAGATCCCGATCGCCGTTGTCGGCCCGATGACGGGCGGCGAGGCGAGTTTCGGCGCACAGATGAAGGCGGGTGCCGAGATGGCCGTCGCCGACATCAACGCCGCCGGCGGCATCAGCGTCGGCGGCACGAAAATGAAGCTGAAGCTGACGATCGGCGACGACGCATGCGACCCCAAGCAGGCAGTCGCGGTTGCGACGAAGCTCGCCGGTGAAAAGGTGAAGTTCGTCGCCGGGCACTTCTGCTCCGGTTCGTCGATCCCGTCCTCGAAAGTCTACGCGGAGGAAGGCATCGTCCAGATCTCCCCGGCCTCCACCAATCCGAAACTCACCGACGAGCGCGCGGGTCCCAACGTCTTCCGGGTTTGCGGCCGCGACGATCAGCAGGGCGGTGTCGCCGGCAAATTCCTGGCCGACAAATACAAGGGCAAGAAGATTGCCGTCATTCACGACAAGTCCGCCTACGGGCAGGGGCTTGCCGACGAGACCCGCAAGGCCCTCAATGCAGCGGGCATGAAGGAAGTCCTCTACGAAGGCTACACCAAGGGCGAAAAGGACTACACGGCCCTCGTGACGAAGCTGAAGCAGGCAGCCGTCGACGTCCTGTACGTTGGTGGCTACCACACCGAAGCCGGCCTCATCGCACGCACGATGCGCGATCAGGGCATGAGCACCGTCCTCGTCTCGGGCGACGCGCTCGTCACGCAGGAGTACTGGCAGATCACAGGTAAGGCCGGCGAGGGCACGTTGATGACGTTCTCGCCCGACCCGCGCAAGAACGACGCCAACAAGGCGCTCGTCGAGCGCTTCCGCGCCGCCAAGATCGAGCCGGAGGGCTACGTCCTCTACACCTACGCCGCGATCCAGACCTGGAAGCAGGCCGTGGAGAAGGCAGCCGCGACCGACACCAAGAAGGTGATCGAGCAGCTGAATGCCCTCGAGTTCGACACGGTTCTCGGCAAGTTCAAGTTCGACAAGAAGGGCGACCCGACGCTGCCGCCCTACGTCTTCTATCAGTGGCAGGACGGCAAATACGCGCAGCTCTGAGCTGCTCGACCTGCATCGACTTCGGGGCTCGCGCGGTGCGCGGGCCCTTTTTCGTTGTCGGATCGGTCGGTCAGAGGGTGAGCGCGGCTCCATGCCGGAGGACATCATCGACAGCCGGCAGATACCGCCCCTCGCCATCCTGCAGAACGAGACCGGGCCTGAACTCGAGCGGAGCGCGGCTCCCCTTGACCGCCGAAACAAGCACCCGATTGGCGGCTGCCTCCGCGCGCGGATGCACCGGCAGAATGCGGATTCGCCCGAAGCGGCCATCGAACACCGCTAACACGTGCCCGATGGCGTCGGCGCGATGGATCACGGTGAGGGTGGCATCCGCGACGCCCGCGGTCGCAAGGAAGGCGACCCAGCGGTCGAGCTCACCGCCTGCCATCTGGTGAGCGCTGGCCTTGGTCGGGTGAGACGCTGGCGTGCCAGATCCGGTCGGGTAGAAGGGCGGGTTGGTCACCAGATGTTCGAAGCTCGCTGGAGCCAGACCTGGGGGGCGTTCCGGATCGTGCAACACACGACCGCCGGCCGCGATATCGGCGATGGCGACCTTGACCCGATCTCCAAACCCATTGCGCTCGATGTTCGCGTGCGCGAGTTCCGCCAGTCCGGTATCCCGTTCGACCAGCGTCACGTGCGCGCCCGCGACGCGGGCCGCTATCGCCAAGCCGACGACGCCCACGCCCGCGCCCGCGTCCAGTACGCGCGCCGTATCGCCGGCCTTGATCGGGCAAGCGGCCGCGAGCAGTACGGCATCCAATCCCGATCGGTAACCGCGCGAAGGCTGCAGAACTGAGATCCGTCCGCCGAGAAACGCATCGTCAGTGAGGTCGGTTGATCGCATCGCGACAGCTAGACCGTGCTGCCGCTTGGCCGGCCACTGAGCCGCTCCGGCTCGCCATCCACCTGCGGCAGCTCGCTGCCGAGGCCCGCATCGATGAGCAGGTTGCGGGCTTCCTCGGCGTCACTGCTGGCGATCAGGATCCGGCGAGGAAAGATGCCGATCGACGCCTCGACGGCGCTCGTATTGAGATCGGCCACGTGGTAGTCGATCCGCTGCTCGCGCAGCAGCGCTTCGACAAAACTGACGAGAACAACGTCACTGGTGCGCAGCAGCTCGTGCATGGGCTCTCCTGACGACGATTTCTCACCTGCGGCGTGACGGCAAAGTGGCTTGACCGGTCGCGGGCGATCGGGACTATAGACGCTGGAACAGGTAAACGGCCACAAAGGAACAGGATTTTGGGTGCGGTTGTGCAAATTGGCGACGCACGCGACGCCAACGCGGGCCTCAAGGGCATGCTGGATCTCGTAGCCGAGGACATGGACGCGGTTAACCGCATCATCCTCGACAAGGCGATTTCGGATGTCGATTTGATTCCTACGTTGGCGCATCACCTGATCGATTCCGGCGGCAAGCGACTTCGGCCGATGCTGACGATCGCTGCGGCCAAGCTGATCGGCGCCAAGGGCGATGGGCCCGTAAGAATGGCGGCCGCCGTCGAGTTCATGCACACGGCGACGCTGCTCCATGACGATGTCGTGGACGAGAGTGATTATCGCCGGGGCAAGAAATCCGCCCGCATGGTTTGGGGCAACCAGGCAAGCGTCCTGGTCGGCGATTTCCTGCTGGGGCAGGCGTTCCGGATGATGGTCGACGTCGGATCGCTTCCCGGCCTCAAGATCCTGTCGCATGCCGCTGCCGTCATCGCCGAGGGCGAGGTTATGCAACTTGCCGCCGCCAAGAACATGGCGACGACCGAGGACGAGTACCTCGCAATCGTCAAGGCCAAGACGGCGGCGTTGTTTTCCGCCGCGGCCGAGGTCAGTCCGGCCCTGGTCGGACGTCCGGCCGTGGAACAAGCCGCGCTGAAATCATACGGCGGCAATCTGGGGATCGCCTTCCAGCTGGTCGACGATGCGCTCGACTATGGCGGCGACAGCGAGCGCCTGGGCAAGTCGGTCGGCGACGACTTCCGCGAGGGAAAGATCACACTGCCCGTCATTCTTGCCTTTCGGCGGGGCACCGAGGCCGAGCGCGAGTTCTGGCAGAAAGCGCTGGTCCAAGGCGACAGCGACGACGAGAATCTCGCCCGCGCCATCGGTCTCATCAAGCGCCACCGGACGATCGAGGCGACGTTGGAACGCGCCCGCACATACGGCGCCATGGCCAAGGATGCGCTCGCGATCTTCCCGGACAGCACGCCGCGCCGCGCCCTCCTCGACGTCGTCGACTTCTGCGTGAGCCGCGCGCACTGAACATCAAACCCGCTGCCGAATGAAAAAATCCCCGGATGCCTGAGGCAACCGGGGACGATCTTGCTGTGTGGACGCGTGGTAGCGTCCTCAATTCTTCTTGGCAGGAGCTTTTGGGGCCTCGGCCTTCGGAGCCGGAGCTTTTGCCGGAGCTTTGGCGGCGGGCGCCTTGGCCTTGGGCGCAGACCGGCAGTAGGCCTTGACCTCCTTGCCTGCCTTGGTCTTCGAGGCCGCAACCCATTGGCAATTCGTGCCGGTGCTACAGGCGACCTCGTCCTTCAGCGCCTTGCACGCTGGAGCCGCAGCCTTTTTGGGTGCCGCGGCGGCTTCCTTCTTCGCCACCGGCGCAGGTGCCTTCTTGACCGGGGCGGTCTTCGGCGCTTCGGGAGCCTTCTGCTGCTGTGCGCTGGCCACGCCGCAGTTCAGAGCGAGAGCAAGAGCGGCCACGCACGCGCTGGCGCCCCAACGGACAGTCTTGATCACGGCAACATCTCCATGGTTGATGCCGACGCGCTCAATATCACTGGCCTATCTACCAAGATACGAAAATGTGATGAACATGTATTCAGTATCGGTGAAAGGACAATAACTCGAGCCGAACTGAAGAACATCTCGAACCGGGCGGCACCACAGAGCGCCAGAAATAATGAGTTCGAATTCGCCGGACCTGAACTCCCCTCCGAGTCATTCGCTGAGCATCGGTGGATGGTTCGGTATCACATTGTTTCGACGATGTTTTATCCGATCGGATTCCCGTTCCCAAGACCGTTGTCGATCGGCTCCGGATAGGTCGTGACCCGCAGATCAGTAATTTTACATGGCGATACGAACCCAGTTTTCGGATGAGATTGTACTTGTCGAGGCGCCAGGACGATTGCCGGTGGAAAACTCGGGCAATCGCCCCGCGGTTGACTGTCAGCGGCGCACTGACGCCCGGCGCGACCGCGCCTCGATTCGCTCGGCAGCTGCCAGGATGCGCTCCGCCTTGATGACGATCGGGATGTCGATCATCTTGCCGTCGAGCTGCACGGAGGCACGGCCTTGGCTCTTTGCCTCCTCGTAGACGTCGATCACCCGCCGCGCCCATGTCAGCTCGGTTGGCTTCACGCCGAACTCTTCGTTCAGGATCGCCACGTGGTTCGGATGGATGCATGATGAGCCGCGAAAGCCCATCCGTCGGGCCAGCCGCGCTGATGCCCGATAGCCGTCCAGATCGCGAAAATCGGCGACCGAGCCGATGATACCCATAGGCATCAGGCCGTTGGCGACCGCAGCGATTGCAACGCGCTGCTTCGGATAGTGAAGAATGTCGGTGGCCGCCTCGCCGCCGATTTCCATGGCGAAGTCCTCGGAGCCGAGGCCGACCGACACGAGGCGTGGGTGCGCGGCGGCGATCTCGTCGGCGCGGGCGAAGGCGGAGGGCGTTTCGATCAGGGCCATAAAGCGCGTATGGCCGACGGGCATGCCCTTGGCAGCCTCGATTCGGTCGGCGAGCTCGGCCAGAAGCCGGATATGGCTCGCGCCGTCGATCTTCGGCAGGATCAGCGCAGAAATGGCTGGCGAAATGGCGGCTTCCATGTCGCGCACGCAGAGTTCGAGCGGTTGGTTCACGCGGACCACGACGTCGGCGCCGCTTTGTGCGACCTTCGGTGCTGCGGCCTCGATCAGTGTACGCGCTGTGGCCTTCTCGCCGGGCGGCACGCTGTCCTCGAGATCGAGAATGACGGCATCGGATCCCCGCGTGTGCGCTGTTTCGACGAACTTCGGCACGTTGACGGGGACGAACAGCATCGAGCGCCAGACGGGCAGCTCTTTGGTCGGGTTGGTGGACATGGCAGTCTCCAGGCAACGTGGGAGTTTCGGCGAGGTCGAGCGGACGGGCCGACGGCATCTGCGGAGGCGCAATCGGTCGGCACTTCGGAGAAGCGCCGTCCCGACCGCCGAACGCAGAGCTACATCACTTGGTGACGCGGGTCTTGGCGCGTTGCTCGAAGTCCTTGATCAGAATATTCGAGCAAGCCTCGGCGCCGTGATTGTTTATGGCGACGTTGTGCAACTCCTCGACGATGCGCCCGAGGATCATCGGAACGCCCGTGTCGCGGCCGAGCTGATTGGCGAGCCGGACGTCTTTCGTCATCAGCCCGAGCGCGAACGAGGCCGGGAACTTCCCATCGATGGTGTCGGCGAGCGAGCGCTCCGTGGTGCCGTTGCGGCCGGAACTCTTGTTCAACACCTCGGTCGCGAGCTTCGGGTCGAGGCCGTTTTTCACGGCGAGCGCCATCGCCTCGAAAGCGATCGCCCGTCCGGTCGCGAGCATCAGGTTGTTGACGAGTTTCATCGTCTGCCCGGCGCCCACGTCGCCGACGCGGAAGACGTTGGGCCCGACCTTCTCGAACACGGGCTTGATCTTCTCGTAGATCTCGATCGGTGCGCCGACCATGATCGCCAGCGTGCCGGCCAGCGCTCCAGCCGGACCGCCGGAGACCGGCGCATCGATCATCGTCACGCCCTTCTTGGCGAGTTCGGCGGCCATTGCCTTGGTTTGCAGCGGGTCGCCGGTCGTCATGTCGGCGACGATGGTCCCGGCCTTCAGCCCGGCCGCCAGCCCGTTCTCGCCGAAAATGGCGCTCCGCACATTATCTGACGTCGGCAGGCAGAGGCAGACCACGTCCGACTGCTCGGCGAGCGCTGCCGCACTCTGCGCAGGCTGTCCGCCGAGCCCAGCGATCTCCGAGACCTTCTTCGGGTCGAGATCATAGACGCGCAGAGGCTGCTTGTTGACCAGCATGCGCTTGACGATGCCGCCGCCCATGCTTCCGAGCCCGACGTAGCCGACGTTCATGTTGCTTCTGCTTTCCTGGTTGGGTGGTGAGACGTGAAGGCGTTGGCGTTAAGCCGCCTGCTGCTCGACGGTCGGCGCGTCCCCCATGAGGGTTGTGCGACGCACGTCGCGCGGCTGGTCGTGCGGGAAGGGGCGTGCCCGATGCATTGTGGAACGGTTGTCCCATATGACGAGGTCGCCGACCCGCCATTTATGCGCGTAGGTGAATTCGCGTTGGGTTGCCATCTCGGTCAGGTCCATGAGGAAGGCCTTTGCCTCGGGCTCGGGCCAGCCCACGATCCGGCCCGCATGTGACGACAGGTAGAGTGACTTGCGTCCTGTCGACGGGTGCACGCGGACCAGCCGCTGCAGCACCGGCTTCAAGCGCTCGCGCTCCTCGGGCGTGAACTCGGTGAAGCCGTGCTTGGCCCGCGAGAACATCTGCGAGTGTTCGCAGATCAGCGTTTCGCACAGTTGCTTCATCTCCGGGTCGAGCGCGTCGTAGGCTTGACGCATGTCGGCGAATTCGGTGTTACCGCCCTTCGAGACGACCTTGCGCGCGTGCAGCAGCGAGTACTTGGCCGGGATCACCTTGAACGAGCTGTCGGAGTGCCAGAGCTGGTTGCCGAGCGCATAAAGTCTGCGGCGGTCATCCCGCGCGAACGGCTTGCCGTCCTTGTCGAGGTTCGACACGTCGGCGAACGTGTTGGGCAGCCGTTGCTCCTCGGGCTTTCTCAGGCTGACGCCGATCGCGAGTTCGATCGGTCCGAGTGACTGGGTAAAGGCGAGCTGTTGCGCATCGTCGAGCGGCTGATCATGGAAAATGAGGACGGCATATCGGTCCATCCCGGCATGGATGGCGGCGATGTCCTCCTTCGGCAGAGGCTTGGTCAGGTCGAGACCGCTGACCTCACCGACGAAACCGGGTCCGAGCTGGCGAATCTGCATGGCCATGGTGGGTGTCCTTAGTGATCGATCGGCTAGAGTCTGAGGATGGTCAGGCGGCCTGATCCATCGTCGAGGCTTCCCCCATCAGCGTCGTGCGGCGCACATCGCGCGGCTCGTCCACTGGGAAAGGCCGCGCCCGATGCATTGTGGAGCGGTTGTCCCACATGACGAGGTCGCCGACCTGCCACTTGTGCGAATATGCGAACTCGCGCTGCGTGGCCATCTCGTTCAAATCCATGAGGAAGGCCTTCGCCTCCGGTTCGGGCCAGCCGACGATCTTTCCGGCATGCGACGAGAGGTAGATCGATTTGCGCCTCGTCGACGGGTGAATACGGACCAGCCGTTGCAGGACCGGCTTGAAGCGCTCGCGCTCCTCGGGGGTGAACTCGGTGAAACCGAGCTTGGCGCGCGAATAGAGTTGCGAGTGCTCGCAGACCAGTGGTTCGCAGATCGCCTGGGTCTCCGCATCGAGCGAATCCCAGGCCTGTCGCATGTCGGCAAACTCGGTATTGCCTCCCTTTGAAGGAAGCGCACGCGCGTGGAGCAGCGAGTACTTCGCAGGGATCGTCTTGAACGAGCTGTCCGAGTGCCACAGGCGGTTGCCGATGGCGAACTGCCAGCGGCGGTCGTCACGTTTGAAGACCTTGCCGTCCTTGTCGATGTTCGACACGTCCGCGAAATGGGGCGAGGCGAGGCGATGCTCGCCGCGCAGGCTGGTGCCGATCGCCACCTCGAGCGGGCCCAGGCTTTGAGTGAAGGCGAGCTGCTGCTCGTCGGTGAAATTCTGTCCGTGGAAGATGAGCACGGCATATTTGTCCATGCCGGCGTGGATGGCCGCGATGTCCTCGGGCGGTAGCGGCCTGGTCAGGTCGAGGCCGCTGACCTCTCCGACAAACCCGGGTCCGAGCTGGCGAATGTGCATGGGCATTGGTTCAGTCCTTGGACGTGGATCGGGGGCGACGGGGACATGTGACGCCGTTGGGCTTTGGCCCTCTCGGGCGCGATTGCCACTGATGCGAGACGTCACGCCTCCCGGCCGCTGCTTCACTCTGCAGCAATCCTAGAGCGCTCGATGAAGGCCTGTCACCTGGGAGGCTCACTGCCGGGTGGTTTCTGGTCGTCGAAGTGCGACGAGTTGGCACGCGAGAGCCAGATTGACGTATGCTGCCGACAAACGGGTCGCCGTTCTCCGGGGCGGCGAGCATCGTGAGCAAGATCCTATTGGGGCTTCCATCCGATGGTGACGAGCGCAAAGGACGAGCTTCGTAGCCTTGCCTTCTGGGCAGATGCGCTGAAAGAGGACGAGGCCGAGCGAGCGCGTCGCGGCATAACCGAACGGCAGTTCCCCGCGGGCGCCTACATCTGCCATCGTGGGGACAAGCTCGACTCGTGGACCGGAGTCGTCACCGGGCTGGTCAAGATCGGCGCCATTTCGGCCACGGGCAAAGCGATCACATTCGCCGGTATCGGAGCCGGCGGATGGCTGGGTGAAGGCTCTGTGCTGAAGGGCGAGTCCCGCAAATACGATTTGGTGGCCCTGCGCACCACTAGGCTCGCCATGATGAATCGGCCGACATTCATGTGGCTCTTCGACAATAGCGTGGGCTTCAACAAGTTCCTGGTCACCCAGTTGAACGAGCGGATGGGCCAGTTCATCGCCACCATCGAGCACGACCGGCTGCACGACCCGACTGCGCGTGTGGCGCGCAACCTGGCATGGCTTTTCAACCCCGTTCTGTATCCGAGGCTCGGTGACCACATCGAGATTACTCAGGAGGAACTTGCCCTGCTGGCAGGTGTCTCGCGCCAGATCGTCAGTCGGGGGTTGAAGATCCTGGAGGAGAAGCGCTTGATCAAAGTGGAGCGCGGTGGTCTGACCGTTCTCGAACTTCAGGGGTTGGCCACCTACGAGGGTGACTGAGAAGCTCCCTGGTAATGGCCAACCTAACATAGTTTTGCCCCGCGGTCTGTCCAGCCAAATCTTGAGTGGCCGCAGGTTTCATGGGCATGTGTCGCTGGCTAGGTCGACGACGCAGAGCGCCGATGACGGATGCACCGATGGCAGGCCGGAGACGTGGCGTGCGGTAGATCGAAGGCCCGTCAGGCTGACGACGCCGCCGGCGGCGCCTACGGTCCAGGCAGCGGATGCCGGAGTCGTGATGTGACGCGCACCCGATCGGATGCGCAATGGTGTCGCCTCGAATGCGACGCCACGAGGAGGTTGTGGAGGCCGGCTCTGCTGGCGTCATGCGACATCCCAATCGACAGGGAGGAGTTGAGCCGTGACCGCTGGGCCACCCCAGACGCAACCTGACACGATTCCAAAGCTCTTGTTGCGTAACGCCAGCGTCTACGCCACGCGACCGGCTTTTCGCGAGAAGCATCTCGGCATCTGGCAAACCTGGACGTGGGCAGACGTCCGCGACGAGGTCCGAGCCCTGGCGGTCGGTCTCGAGCGGATCGGCTTGAAGCGCGGCGATACCGTCGCGATCATCGGCGACAATCGCCCCCACCTCTACTGGACGTTCACGGCCGCGCAGAGTCTCGGGGCCGTCCCCGTGCCGCTTTACCAGGACTCGGTTGCCGACGAGATGGCCTACGTCCTCGAGCACGCCGAGGTCCGCTTCGCCGTCGTCGAGAATCAGGAGCAGGTCGACAAGCTGATGTCGATCGCAGATCGCCTGCCGCGGCTCGAGCATATCGTTTACGATGACCCGCGCGGGCTCGAAACTTACGACCGCTCGAGGTTGCACGCCTTGGGCGAGGTGCAGGAACTCGGGCGCGAAGTCTTGCGGACAGATGCGGGCGCTGCAGACGCCTGGCGCGAGAAAATCGGCGAGGGCAAGGGCTCCGACGTCAGCGTGATGCTCTACACCTCGGGAACCACAGGCCGCCCCAAAGGCGTAATGCTGACGCACGAGAACGTCGTCGTTTCCGGGCGCAACGCCAATATCTTCGATCGTTTCACGCCAGATGACACGATGATCGCTTATCTGCCGATGGCCTGGGTCGGCGATCACATCTTCTCTTACGGTCAGGCATTCGCTGGCGGATTGACCGTTTGCTGCCCGGAAAGCCCCGAGACGGCGATCGATGACCGCCGCGAGATCGGACCGACCTACTTCTTCGCGCCGCCCCGCGTCTTCGAGACAATGCTGACGCAGATCATGGTCAGGATGGAAGATGCCGGGCCAATCAAGAAGCGCTTGTTCGACTACTTCCTGAAGGTGGCTCGCCGGTCCGGCGAAAAGGTGCTGGATGGCAAGCCTGTCGGGATGACCGATCGCCTGCTTTACGCGCTCGGAGATGTCCTCGTATACGGGCCCCTGCGCAACCGCATCGGGTTCTCGAACCTCCGCGTAGCCTATACGGCCGGTGAGGCGATCGGGCCCGAGCTGTTCTCCTTCTTCCGGGGTCTCGGCATCAACCTCAAGCAGCTCTACGGGCAGACCGAGGCGAGCGTCTTCATCACGCTGCAACCGGACGGCGAGGTTTACCCCGAGACCGTCGGAAAGCCGGGTCCTGACGTCGAGATCAAGATCGAGGAGGGCAGCGGCGAAGTGCTCTTCAAGAGCCCCGGCGTCTTCTACAAGTATTTCAAGAACGACGAGGCGACCGCTGCGACTAAGACGGCCGATGGCTGGGTTCGGACCGGCGACGCCGGCTTCATCGACGCCAACGGACATCTCAGGATCATCGACCGGGCCAAGGACGTGGGGCGGCTCACCAATGGTGCGCTGTTTGCGCCGAAGTACGTCGAGAACCGGCTTAAATTCTACCCCGAGATCAAGGAAGCCGTGGTCTTCGGCCATGGCCGCGATTACGCGACAGCCTTCGTCAATATCGATCTCACCAGCGTCGGCAGCTGGGCCGAGCGCAACAACGTGATCTACGCCAGCTATCAGGAACTCGCCGGTAACCCGCAAGTCAAAGCGATGATCGAGCGGCGCGTCGACGAGATGAACCGGTCGCTCGCCAGCGAGCCGCTGGTGTCTGGGTCGCAGGTGCGCCGTTTCCTGATCCTGCACAAGGAGCTCGACGCCGACGACGGGGAGCTGACACGTACCCAGAAAGTGCGACGCGGCTTCATCGCCGAACGCTACGAGTCGCTGATCAAGGCCCTCTACGACGGCTCCAGAACCGCCCACATCTCGGTCGAGGTCACCTACGAGGATGGCCGCAAGGGCAAAATCGAGGGTGACGTCGACATCCTCGAGGTGAAGACCTATCCGTCCGCCGAGGTCGTGAAGGAGGCGGCAGAATGAGCGTGAAGACTGAAATGCCGGTCGCACCGGCAGAGACGGTACCGTCACTCGCAATGGTGATGGCCGAGGCCGAGCGGCGGCCGGAAGCCGACGCACGCCAACGCCTGACCACCGAGGTCTTGTTGTCGGTCGAGGGCGTGTCTCTCTCGTTCGGTGGCGTCAAGGCGATCTCGGATGCGTCGTTCGACATCCGCAAGGGCGAGATCCGCGCCATCATCGGCCCCAACGGGGCCGGCAAGACGTCGATGTTGAATGTCATCAACGGCTTCTATTTCCCGCAGCAGGGCGTCATCACGTTCAAGGGTGAGAAGCGGCGCGAGATGCGGCCCTACTTCGCGGCGACGTCCGGTATCTCCCGCACGTTCCAGAACGTCGCCCTCTTCAAGGGCATGACGACGCTCGACAACATGATGGCCGGGCGAACTCTGAAAATGAACAAAGGACTTTTCTGGCAGGCCCTTCGAGTCGGGCCGGCAGTGGCCGAGGAGATCCGCCATCGCGAGGTGGTCGAACGTCTGATCGATTTCCTCGAGATCCAGCACATCCGCAAAGTGCCGGTCGGCAAACTGCCGTATGGCCTGCAGAAGCGGGTCGAGCTTGGGCGTGCACTCGCCATGGAGCCCGAGCTGCTCCTCCTCGATGAGCCGATGGCCGGCATGAACCTCGAGGAGAAGGAGGACATGAGTCGGTTCGTCCTCACGATCAATCAGTCGCTCGGCACGACCATCGCGCTCATTGAGCACGACATGGGCGTGGTGATGGACCTGTCCGACCGGGTGGTCGTGCTCGAGTACGGCCGCAAGATCGCCGACGGCACCCCGGATGAGGTCAAGAGCGACCCGAAGGTGATCGACGCCTATCTCGGCGTCTCCCATTAACCCCTCTCGCGACGCGGTATCGAGCCAGCCATGACGGCGTTGAGCATTGCAATTCCCGGCGGTATCGGCGCCATTCTCGCCGGCCTGATGTTCACCCTTCTCCGGGGGGACAGGAAGTCGGCCATCGATTTGGCCGTCCACATTTTCCTGGCCGTGGTGATGGCGGTCTTTCTCGCCTTCCTCGCCGCCAAGGCTATCGACAATCCGGGCGGATTTTTAGAGATCCTGGTCGGCGGGCTTCTCTCCGGCGTGCTCTACTCGCTAGTGGCGTTGGGCTTCGTCCTCATTTTCAAGGCGTCGGGCGTCTTCAATTACGCACAAGGCGCCATGGTGCTGGTGGCGGGCCTCGCGCTCGTGCGCTCTCTGGACTTCCTGACGGCCAGCGGCGTTGCGACCGTCGTGGCCGTGCCGCTCGCGATCCTGTTCTCTGGTGCCGTGATGGCGCTCTGCGCCTTCGTGATAGAGAAGTGGGTGCTGCGGCCGTTGTTGAACCAGGACGGGCTCACGCTCTTCATGTCGACCATCGGCGCGACCTTCGTGCTCGAAGGCCTCGCTCAGATGGTCTTCGGCTCGGAAGTCTACCCGCTCAAACTGTTCCCCACCGACCCGATGATCCTGCTGGAAAGCGTCTTTCCAGGGGGCATTCTCGTCAACAAGCTCGACGTGTGGGGTGGTGTGATTGCGGGCGTGCTCGTTGCGGCCCTGGCCTTGTTCTTCCAATACACCAAGACCGGGCGGGCGCTGCGTGCCGTCGCGGACGACCACGCCGCCGCACAATCCGTCGGCATTCCCATTTCTTGGATCTGGTTCATCGTTTGGCTCGTCGCCGGCATCGTCGCACTGGTTGCGGCGACGGTGTGGGGCACCAAGCTCGGCATCCAGTTCTCTATCGTCTTCCTGGCTCTGAAGGCGCTGCCGGTTCTGATCATCGGCGGCTTCACCTCCGTGCCGGGCGCCATTGTGGGCGGCCTGATCGTGGGCGCCGGTGAGAAGCTCGCCGAGCTTTATATCGGCGAACTGATCGGTGGCGGCATCGAGTACTGGTTCGCCTACGTCCTGGCGTTGGCCGTGCTTCTCGTCAGGCCGCAGGGCCTGTTCGGCGAGAAGATCATCGAGCGGATCTGAGAGGCACGCACATGCTCTACCGCGAGACCGGCCAGTTCAAATCGACCTATTCGGCGGACATGGGGATCTTCCCCCTCCGACAAGACCGCAACGCGCTGTTCGTGCTGCTGGCCTTCGCCTTCATCGGCGTTCCGTTGTTGGCGCACTTCCATGTGTGGCCCTTCGGCTCCGAGTACCTGCTGCGCGCCATCCTGCTGCCGTTCCTGATTCTGTCCATGGCTGCCATCGGTGTGAACATCCTGATTGGATACTGCGGTCAGATCTCGTTGGGCTCGGGTGCCTTTATGGCGATCGGCGCCTACATGGCCTACAAGTTCGGCACGGGCATGCCCGAGATCGGCCTTCCACCCTTGCCGGTCCTCGTATCGATCCTCCTCGGAGGCGTCTGCTCGGCGCTGGTCGGTATCCTGTTCGGCATCCCGTCGTTACGCATCAAGGGCCTCTACCTGGCCGTCGCGACGCTGGCGGCACAATTCTTTTTCGACTGGGTCTTCCTGCGTGTCGCCTGGTTCACGAACTACGCGCCATCGGGCTCGGTCAGTGCGCCGGAATTGAACGTCTTTGGCTGGGTCGTCAACGAACCGCTCGAGCGCTACCTGTTGTGCCTGACTTTCGTGACCGTGTTCGCCTTGATCGCCAAGAACTTGGTGCGCGGCAACATCGGACGGCAATGGATGGCCATCCGCGACATGGACATCGCGGCCGAGTTGATGGGCATCCGGCCCTTCTTCGCCAAGCTGTCTGCCTTCGCCGTCTCGTCGTTCATCGTGGGCGTGGCCGGCGCGCTCTGGGCCTTCGTCTATCTCGGCGCCTGGGAACCGCTGGCATTCTCGATCGACCGTTCCTTGCAGCTCTTGTTCATGGTCATCATCGGCGGCCTCGGCTCGATCCTCGGGTCGTTCCTGGGCGCTGGCTTCATACTGATCGTGCCCATCATGCTGAACCTCGTCCCGTCGGAGCTCGGTGTGCCGCTCTCGACCGAGACCATCTCGCACCTTGAGTTCATCATCTTCGGATCCCTGATCTGCTTTCTTCTGATCAAGGAGCCGCATGGGTTTGCAAGGCTGGTCACGCTCATGAAGGAGAAGCTGCGTCTCTGGCCGTTCCCATATTGAGTCTATGCCGTCGGCGACGAAGCGAGCCCTTGGCGGAAAGTCAGAAGATGCGGAAAGACGACTGAAACGCCTGCCCGGCCAGCAAAGCCGATCGGGCCAACAAAGAGGAGGAGAACACCAATGAGAAAGCTACTCGGCACGGCGGTCATCGTCGGGCTTGGCCTCGGCACTGCGGCTCCCGCATTCGCTCAGGGCGAACAGTTCATCCCTGTTCTGTCGTATCGCACGGGCGCCTATGCCGTGAACGGCGTGCCCTTCGCCAATGGCACGCTCGATTATCTGGCCCTGCTCAATGAGCGGGACGGCGGCATCAACGGCGTGAAGATCGCCTGGGAGGAGTGCGAGACGGGTTACGCCACCGACAAGGGCGTCGAGTGTTACGAGCGCCTCAAGGGCAAAGGTACGACCGGCGCGGCTTACGTCTCCCCACTGTCGACCGGCATCACGTTCGCGCTGACCGAGAAGGCCCCCGGCGACAAGATCCCGCTTCTCACGCTAGGCTACGGCCGCTCGGAGAGCCGCAACGGCGCCGTGTTCCCCTGGAACTTCATCGCCATGGGCAGCTACTGGACGGGCGCCGATGTCGCCATCCAGCACGTCGCCAAGGAGATGGGCGGCTTCGACAAGCTCAAGGGCAAGAAGATCAGCCTCGTCTATCACGACAGCCCGTACGGCAAGGAGCCGATCCCGGCACTTGAGGCGTTCGCCAAGAAGTATGACTTCACGTTCAAGGGTATCCCGGTCACGCACCCCGGTGTGGAGCAGAAGTCGCAGTGGCTGTCGATCCGGCAGGATCGCCCTGACTACGTGCTCCTGTGGGGTTGGGGCGTGATGAACGGCACCTCGATCAAAGAGGCCGCCGCCGTCGCCTACCCGCGCGATAAGATGATCGGCATCTGGTGGTCGGGCGCCGAGCCCGACGTGACGCCCGCCGGCGACGGCGCCAAGGGCTACAAGGCGCTCATGCTCCAGCACGGCCCCGGTCAATTCGGTGTCCACGCCGAGATCAAAAAGAACGTGCTCGACAAGGGCAAGGGCCACGCCAAGGACGACTTTGGTCAGGTCCTCTACAACCGTGGTCTGATCAACTCGTTCATCGGCACCGAGGCGATCCGCACGGCGCAGGCCAAGTTCGGCAAGCAACCGATGACGGGCGAGCAGGTGCGCTGGGGCTTCGAGAACCTCAACATCACCGAGGCCCGCATCAAGGAGGCCGGTTTCGAAGGCATGATGAAGCCGCTTAAGCTGTCTTGCACCGATCACCAGGGCGCTGACCTGGCGCGCGTCCAGCAGTGGGACGGCAAGGAGTGGAAAGTCATCTCCGACTGGTACACGGCTGACCGTTCCGTGCTCGATCCGCTGGTCGCCGAGCAATCGGCGAAGTACGCGGCCGAGAAGAAGATCACGCCGGTCGACTGCTCGAAGGCGGGCTGACCTCCCGGGGGGAGGGCAGGCGGCGTGGTTGTCGTAAGATTCCGGCGCCCGCCGCCTGATCCAGTACTCATGATTTCGCGTTTGGCTCGGGATCGATGTCCATGACAGCTGCTACCGCTTCCCAACAGCCTTCTACCGCGCCGATCGTCGAGGTGAACAACATCGAGGTGATCTACGACCACGTCATTCTCGTGCTGAAGGGCGTGTCGCTGTCTGTGCCGAAAGGCGGCATCGTGGCGATCCTCGGCGCCAACGGCGCGGGCAAGACCACGACCTTGCGGTCGATCTCGAACCTTCTCAAGGCCGAGCGCGGGGAGGTCACCAAGGGGTCGATCACATTCAAGGGTGAGCGGATCGATGGCCTGACGCCGAGCGAGCTCGTCAAGAGGGGCTGCATCCAGGTGATGGAGGGGCGGCACTGTTTCGGTCATTTGACCATCGAGGAAAATCTGCTGACAGGGGCGTTCACCCGTCGTGATGGGCGCGCCGCCATCAGTCAGTCACTCGAGCGCGTTTACACTTATTTCCCGCGACTTAAGGAACGCCGGGGCTCTCAGGCCGGCTACACGTCGGGCGGCGAACAGCAGATGTGTGCCATCGGCCGCGCTTTGATGGCCAATCCGACGATGGTGCTGTTGGACGAGCCCTCGATGGGACTGGCTCCCCAGATCGTCGAGCAGATCTTCGAGATCGTGAAGGATATCAACACCAAGGACGGCGTGTCGTTCCTGCTCGCCGAGCAGAACACCAACATGGCGCTCAAGTACGCGACCTACGGCTACATCCTCGAGAACGGCCGCGTGGTTTTGGACGGTGACGCCGCCGCGTTGCGCGAGAATGCCGACGTGAAGGAGTTTTACCTCGGCACCGGCGGTGGGGGCGAGCGCCGGAGCTTCCGCGACGTCAAGCACTACAAGCGCCGCAAGCGTTGGCTGGCATGAAGGCCCACGCCTCGGCATGGGCCCTTTGCAGTGCGACCGCCTGTCAGAGGCGGCGCGGATTGGGCCCCGACAAACGCCGGATTTTGCGCAGCGTCGCGCCTTTCGCGTGCCTCCGCTCAGAACCCCGGTGGAGCGACAGGCTGGCGATGCAGGTTAGGATCGCTGCAACCATCAGCAGCGCCAAGACATAGGGGAAGCTGTCCGGTGTGAACGGCTTATGGTTCACGATGTTGAAGGTCGCGTACATGGCGGAGATGAGAACGCTCGTACTGGTCACGGACTTTCTCCTGGTGTCCTCATAGTGCGTTGTGCGAGGGCGGCCCCCCGCTGAGCAATAGATAACATCGTATTGCCAGGGTTGGTGCATAACGCGATGTCTAGGTTGATGATCCGTTACCGGCAGTTCCATTCGTTCTGATGGCGCTTCGATGGCGGGCAGGGCACGATGCGGCGCTCGTGTCCCGAACGCGAAGTTCGACCAAACCGCCACACGAGACCGATGCTGGGAGGAGCCATGGCTCAGGAATTCCTCGATACTCTCGAGACTCGTCCGCGCGATGCGCGCGAAGCTGCGCAGATGGCTCTGCTCCCCGGCCTCCTGGGGCGCGCGATCTCGGATTGCCCCGGGTGGCGCGATCATCTCGCCGGTGTCGATGTCGTGTCGATCAACTCCCGGACGGCTCTCTCAAAGGTGCCTCTGCTGCGGAAATCGTCGCTGAAGGACTTGCAGGCGGCGCGTCCGCCTTACGGCGGCTTCGCCACTAGCGAGCCCGGACGCATCGGCCGGACGTTCATGTCGCCTGGCCCGATCTTCGAGCCGGAAGGACTGGGGCACGACTGGTGGCGCTCGGCTCGCGCGCTCTATGCCATGGGCATTCGCTCCGGCGACGTTGTGCACAACACGTTCGCCTACCACCTGACGCCGGGCGGCTGGATCCTCGACGCGGGCGCGCGTGCGCTCGGCTGCACGGTCATTGCCGCCGGCCCCGGCGCGACCGAGCAGCAGCTCGACGCCATCGAAAGGTTGCGCCCCAGCGTCTACGTCGGCGTGCCGGACTACCTCAAGATCTTGCTCGACAAGGCAAGAGAGCTGGGGCGGGACGTCTCTTCGATCAAGAAGGCCATGGTCGGCGGCGGTGCGCTTTTCCCGTCGCTGCGTAAAGAATACGCCGAGCGTGGCGTCGCTGTTTTCCAATGCTATGCGACGGCTGATGTAGGGCTCATCGCCTACGAGAGCCCCGGCGCGGACGGCACTGTCGAAGGGATGATCGTGGACGAAGGCGTCATCGTCGAGATCGTGAGGCCCGGCACGGGAGACCCGGTACCCGAAGGTGAGGTCGGCGAGGTGGTGGTCACCGCCTTCAATCGCGATTATCCGATGATCCGGCTCGCAACGGGTGACCTGTCGGCAGTGCTCGCAGGGCAAAGCCCGTGCGGGCGCACGAACATGCGCATCAAGGGATGGCTCGGTCGCGCCGACCAGACCACCAAGGTGAAAGGCATGTTCGTGCACCCCGAGCACATCGCCGAGGTTGCGAGACGCGTCGACGGTCTCGGTCGTCTTCGTCTGGTCGTTGGCCGGTCTGGCGAGCAGGACGTAATGACGTTGAAGGCCGAAGCGTCGGGGAGCAGCCCGGGGCTCACAGAGAAGCTGGCCGAGGCGGTTCAGGCTGCGACGAAGTTGCGCGCAACCATTGAGATCGTCGAGCCGGGAAGTCTCCCGAATGACGGCAAAGTCATCGCCGACGAGAGGAGCTATGGCTGAAATAGCGTCGCGGTCGGGGGGCGGTCGCTGCGTTTGCCTCCGCCACCCAGGCCGCCGCCGCTCTTCAGGCCCAGGCCTCGCCGTCTTGAAGCACCGCGACGATGGCGTCGCGGCAGACGATCGCCAACCTGTCGCCCTTTTCCTTGGTCGCGTTGCGGGCATCCCCGACCACACCCGTCTCCGTGAACGACCGGTACGGCCGATAGCGAGCGACGCCGAGTGGCCGCGGTGTCGAATGGCTGGGGCCTACCGCTTCCGGCAGTCTGTCGCGGCGCACGAGTTCGGGGGCGAGCGCCATCATCAGCGACGTCTCGCCCTCGCAGGCATGGCGAATGCGCTCCTGATTGTCGAGGATGGGATCGATGGCCGGCTGGGCCAGCTCGAAATAGGTGGTCGCTCGAACCTTCAAGCCGGTCTCGACGGCGAAATCGGGCAGGAAGGCGGCCAGCGCAGATATGTTGCCGCCGTGGCCATTGACGATCAGGACCTTCGAGAAGCCATGCCGCTCGATGCTTTTCAGGAAGGCCATGAGCACGGCTCGATACGTCGGAATGTCGAACGTGAACGTGCCGCCGAAAGCCATGTGATGCTCCGCCATCCCGCACCACAGAGTAGGGGTGACGATCACGGGCATCTCGTTCTGCACCGCCTCGGCCGCGAGGCGGCACACGCCTTCGCACAGCACCGTGTCTACACCGACAGCTAGGTGAGGGCCGTGCTGCTCCATGGACGCAACAGGCATGATCACCGTCGCGTCGCGCCGCGCGAGCTCCCGAATTTCGGTAGCCGTCAATTCCTTCCACATGGGCGATTGTGCCATGATCCGAAGTTCTCCCTATCGCCACTCGATCAGCCCGGCATCGGCGCCGGCACTTCGCGCGCGACCGTATCGCTCGAACGGCTCTGCCCGCAACGCCGCTTGCGGCAGGAGAAGCGTCGATCTCGAAGGCGGGCCAGTTTCGACGGCGGGCAAACCGCTATCGCGGCTCCGATCTGGCATCGGCTATGCTGGTCGTGCGAATGCGTCGGATCGTCGTTGCCGGGCCCGTCAAATCGCAAGGTCGACCCTGTCGTTCATGCTTTCGCATCGCTAGCATCGGCATCCATCGTCTCGGAGCCATCGCATGACCGGTCTCGTCCTCGCTCTCGACCAAGGCACCACTTCCAGCCGGGCGCTGCTGTTCGACCCGAGCCTAGCCATCGTGGCGATTGCTCAGCAGGAGCTGCCTCAGCACTTTCCGAACGAGGGCTGGGTCGAGCACGATCCCGAGGATATCTGGCGGACGACGGTGGCGACTGCGCGTGAGGCACTCGACCGAGGCCGCGCGGAGGCTCGCGGCGTGGCGGCGATCGGCATCACCAACCAGCGCGAGACGACGGTGATCTGGGACAGGCGGACGGGGAAACCGATCCACCGGGCAATCGTCTGGCAGGATCGGCGGACGAGCAAGGTCTGCGCGAATCTTAAGGCTGACGGCGCCGAGGCGATGGTGACGGAGCGGACGGGGTTGGTCCTCGATCCCTATTTCTCGGCCACGAAGATCGGATGGCTTCTGGACAACATAGAGGGCGCGCGCGCGGCGGCCGAGGCCGGGCACCTTGCATTCGGAACGATCGATACGTTCTTGGTCTGGCGACTGACAGCCGGTCGCGTGCACGCGACGGACGCCACCAACGCGTCGCGGACTCTCCTCTACGATATTCGCCGCGGAGCCTGGGATGAGGATCTCCTGAAGCTGTTCCGCGTCCCGCGCGCAATTCTGCCCGAGGTGCGCGACACGGCTGGCGACTTCGGATCGAGTGAGACCGCCCTGTTCGGTAGCGCCATCTCCATCCGCGGCGTTGCTGGGGATCAGCAGGCCGCAACCATCGGACAGGCCTGTTTCCGCCCCGGCATGATCAAGTCGACCTACGGGACGGGCTGCTTTGCCCTGTTGAATACGGGCGAGACACCGGTCGCATCGTCGAGTCGCCTGTTGACGACGATCGCCTATCAGTTCGGCGGCAAGCGCACTTATGCATTGGAAGGCGCCATCTTTGTTGCGGGGGCTGCCGTGCAGTGGTTGCGCGACGGACTGGGCGTCATCGGGTCCGCCAGAGAGACGGGTGAGATGGCGGGCCGCTCGGACCCGGCACAGGAAGTTGTCATGGTGCCGGCCTTTGTCGGCCTCGGCGCGCCGTATTGGGTGCCGGAAGCACGCGGCGCCCTGTTCGGACTGACGCGGGCGACCGGACCGGACGAGATCGCGAGGGCGGCACTGGAGGCGGTCGCCTACCAGACGCGCGATCTGGTCGATGCCATGCGCACCGACTGGCCGGCAGTCAGCGAGACGGTGATCCGCGTCGACGGCGGGATGGTCGCGAGCGACTGGTTGCTGCAGTTTTTAGCCGATACGTTGGCCTCACCGGTCGATCGTCCGACCATCCTGGAGACGACGGCGCTTGGGGCGGCCTGGCTTGCGGGGCACCAGGCGGGTGTGTGGCCGGACCAGGACGGATTTTCGCGTCTCCTGCAACTCGATCGCCGCTTTACACCTGCTATGGCCGGTGCCGAACGCGAGCGGCGGTATCGCGATTGGCAAAGGGCAGTCGAAGCGGTCATCGGCTACGCGAGGCCCGGCTGACGGACGTGTTATCCAGGCGGGTTGGCAAGTTCGCCCGAGGCGAGGTAACGTCCCCGCATCCCCAGTCCCGTCACCTGAGCCCCGTCGCCCCCAACCAGATCGGACACAGCCCATGCCAGTGATCACGGTCACCGTGAACCGCGCGACGCACAAGATCGACGTCCCCGACAATATGCTGCTGTCCTCGCTGCTGCGGGACGAGTTGCGGCTGACCGGGACGCATATCGGATGCGACACCAGCCAGTGCGGAGCCTGCACGGTTCACGTCGATGGCCGCTCCGTGAAAAGCTGCACCATGCTCGCGGTGGAGGCCGATGGCCTCGCCGTGACGACGATCGAGGGCCTTGCCGAAGGCGAAAAGCTGCATCCCATGCAGACTGCGTTTCGTGATCATCACGGTCTCCAATGCGGCTTCTGCACGCCGGGCATGATCATGGCCGCCGTGGCACTCGCCGAGCAAAATCCGGCACCTACGGATGCCGAGGTGCGCGAGGGCCTGGAGGGCAATCTCTGCCGGTGCACGGGCTATCAGAATATCGTCGAGGCCATCATGAGTGGCGCCCGGGCGATGCACGGCGCGAGGAGCTGAGACCGATGACGCCATTCAAGTTGCATCGTGCAAAGAGCCTCTCTGAGGCAACCAAGGCCTTCAAGGCCGCCGAGGAGGGCCGCTTCCTGGCGGGTGGGCAAACGCTCATTCCCGTGCTCAAGCAACGACTTGCGGCGCCTAGCGATCTCGTGTCTCTGGGCGGAGTGGCAGGTCTCGCTGGCATCACGGCTTCGGCTGAGAAGATCACGATCGGCGCCATGACGCGGCATGCCGATGTGGCCGCGAACGCCGATGTGCGCCGCCTGCTTCCGGCACTGGCCGAGATGGCTGGCGGCATCGGCGACCCGCACGTCCGCAACCGTGGCACCATGGGTGGCTCCGTCGCCAATAACGACCCAGCGGCGGACTACCCCGCAGCGGTGCTGGGGTTGGGTGGCACGGTGGTCACGGATAGCCGGCGGATCTCGGCCGACGACTATTTCCAGGGCTTGTTCACGACGGCGCTCGAGGACGGCGAAATCATCACGGCACTCGAATTTCCGGTTCCGGAGCGTGCAGGCTACGTGAAGATGCCCCATCCGGCATCGCGCTATTGCCTGGTGGGTGTGATGGTCACGAAGGGCGCTGCAGGCGTCCGCGTCGCGGTAACGGGCGCCGGCCAGGGGGGTGTTTTCCGTGTGCCGGCCATGGAAGCGGCACTGGCGAAGAGCTTCACGGCCGCTGCCATCGTCGGAATCAAAGTCGCAGCCGACGACCTCATGACCGACATCCACGCCGGCGCCGAATATCGCGCGCATCTGATCGGAGTGCTCGCACGCCGGGCCATCGCCAAGGCTCTGGCGTGACCGGCCGTCGAGTTCGGATGCCGCGGACGACGAGCTATGCGTCCGCGACGCCGGCCTCGCGCGCCCTCTCGGCAAGGTAGCGGCGGCCTTCGAGCATCTCGTCGAGCGTTCCCCAGCCGCAGGTGTAGGGCCCGCGATAGCCGGAGCCTTCGATCAGCCGGAACATCTCGACAAAATCCACGGTGCCGGTGCCGGGGTGCATGTGGAGTTCGTAAAGGCCGTTGTTGTCGGCGACGCGCACCTCTCCGCAGAGCGCCATGTCCATGCCCTCGATGAACCCGTGAATTCCGATCGGGTCGTAATGAGCGTGGTTGATGGTGAAGGACCACCGGACGTTCGGCGATGCGATACGGCCGAGAAATTCGCGCGTGTCTCCGAGCGTATCCGGCATGTAGTGGACTTCGGCGCGCTCGGGTTCTCCGTTCAGGTTTTCCAGAAGCAGTTGCACCCCGTATCGCGCCGCCACGGTCGCCATTCGCGACAAGCGAGCGATCGCCGCGTCCTTGCGAAGCCCTCGATCGGCAGTGAAATGATACCCCCCGTGCACGATCACCCACTTCGCCGCCAGTCGCTGCGCGAGCTTGATGTATGCGGTCAGGTATTGGTCGGCCGCGTCGTACAGAAACGGTGAGATCTCGGCGACGTTGACAGCCGATAGCGTATGCAAGGCGAGACGAACACATCTGGCTTCGCAGAGCCCCACGATCGCTTCACAGCGACTGTCGTCGAAACTCTCGAGGGCATTCGGTGCGATGTCGCATTGCACGTCGATGGCGCGCACATCGTTCGCGGCGGCCCAGTCGATGGCCTCCTCGACCGAGAGCTTGCGCCCGACGTCGA
>JALHMC010000061.1 GCA_022844225.1 Hyphomicrobiaceae bacterium
ACCTTTGCCGCCGTTTTCAACGAGGCCGGACAAGTGGCGGAACCCGGAGAGGTCGGCGAGCTCGTCATGCGGCGCGCGCCGATCGGCCTCACGCAAGGCCTCTGGCGCGACGATGCACGCTACATCGAGACCTATTGGTCGACGTGGCCGCACGTCTGGCATCACGGCGACTTCGCCATGCGGGATGCAGACGGCTTTTACTACATCCTCGGGCGCTCGGACGACACGCTGAAGATCGCCGGCAAGCGAACGGGGCCATCCGAAATCGAAGGGCTGGTGCTTTCGACCGGGCTCGTGAAGGAGGTTGCTGCCATCGGCGTGCCCGACCCGGTTAAGGGTACGGCGATCATCTGTGTCTGTGTGCTGCGCGAGGCGGCGTCCCGGGACGGTGCCGCCGATGCCATCTCGGCGGCTGTCGTCAAAGGCCTCGGCACCGCCTTTCGGCCGAAAGGCGTGGTGTTCTGCGACGACCTGCCGAAGACGCGCAACATGAAGATCATGCGGCGCGTGGTGCGCGCGTCGCTACTGGGCCATGATCCGGGCGACCTGTCCTCGCTGGTCAATCCGGAGGCGGTGACGGGCTTGCGGAGGATCGCGGGGGCAGATGTAGTTGGAGCGGCTTGACCTCGGAACCAATCCCGACACGGCCCCACGTTGAAGCTCAACGCTACGACTTGGAGATCTCCTGCGCCCGGCGCAGGGCGAGATCGTCCAGCGTCTGGAACCAGTTTGGCGGGAGTGTGAGCTCGGAACTCGCGCCTTTCGCATTCACCGCCAGCTTGAGTTGGGCCTGTGCCAGCTTACGCAATTCGCTGCGCGCTCGGTCGATTTCGTCCATGGTCGTCGCCGACTCGATGCCGTCCACGAGTTCCTCGATACGAGCGGCTGTCGAGTCAAGCTGGTCTCCGCCGAATAGGCCAAGGCGGCTCCATAAGCCGGCAAGCGAAGAGCCGATCAGGCCAAGCGCAAACAGGCCGAGCCAAATCTGGTCCGAGTACGTTTCGAGGAACGACGTCGCGCGTTCGTTGAGGTGCGCTGCCACGCCGGCGTGCGGCATGTAGCGGCGGAGTGCATCCAGGGGAGGAGATTCGATCTCGAACGACCCGTTCTCGGCCAGCATGCGGCCGCGGCGCTCGAGAATGGCTTTCGTCAATTGTGCGGCGACGGCATCGGACAGGTTGCTATCGCCGACCAACTCGTCGGTTATGGCCACCGTCGAGACGGACTGCGCCGGAAGGGCATGCAGACCGCCGAAAATCCCGGCCGCAATCTTCGTCACGGTAATATCGCGGTAAAGCGCTGCCAGCGCCTCGGGCGACGGCGGGCCACCAATCGCGATGGCGCCAGAGAGGGCTTTCGAAATCCCTGCCATCAGCGCGCGTGCCGCAGGCTCGGCGACATCGAGCACCAAGGCTGCGACGTCGGCCTTATCTTCCGCGAGCAAGCTGGCGACGCTTGCCGATGGACTTTCCGTCAGGGTGATTGCCGGCTCCGCGAGACCAGAGTGTGCCAGAAGTCTTGCTACCAAGGCTCGATTCGAGCCCAGATCGTCGAGCCCTACGACGATCCGCTTGCCGAGCATGCGATCCGGCCTGAGCACTTCGGGCAAAGCCGGCTTTTCGCTCGCTACGTCGCCCGCAAGCTCCTCCGACACACCTGCTGAGATCCGTTCGTTGGCGCGGGCGACAAAGAACACGGCGCGCCGGTCGACGATCGCAATCGAGCGGGCATCGAACTTCCGGGCCTCATCACTTCGCACGACAGCGAGCTTGACCTTGTCGTCGTCGAGATAAGCCGCGGCCTCGTCAGTGCTACTGACCGGCACGAGCTTGACCCGGTGCGGCGTCGCGTTCGCAGCCAGCGACTTGGCCAGCGCAACGACGAACGCCTCACGGCTGCTGCTGGGCGGGCCGACGGCGATTGTCAGCGTCGAGGGCCGCGTGGCGTACGACCAAACCTGATAAAAGACCAAGGCCAAACCGAGCAAGACGATGAGCCAGCGCAAGACTGGGGAGATCGCGCGTCCTCCAGCCGAACCGCTTCGCTCTCCGACCGCCTGCAATCGATCCAGCATGTTCATTCCACCATGGCCACTTCGACCGGTCCGAGTAATCAGTGGAACGAGACAGAAACGTGGTGGCCAGCGTGCGGGAACTGTCACGCCCGTCCGCTGCAACGACAGGCGAAGCTACTTTTTCGGATGCTTCGGCACGTATTCCTCAACCGGGCCACCGGCGTCCTTCCAGCCCTTGAAGCCACCGAGGATGTGGGCGACGGGCTTCAAGCCCATGTCCTGAGCGGTCTTCGCAGAGAGGGCCGAGCGCCAACCGGCTGCGCAGAAGAACACGAACTTCTTGTCCTCCGCGAACTGGGCCTTGTGGTAGGGGCTCTCTGGATCAATCCAGAACTCGAGCATGCCGCGCGGGCAATGGAAGGCGCCGGGCACCTTGCCGTCGCGCTCGAGCTCGCGGGGATCACGAAGGTCTACCAGCACGACGTCGTCGCGACCGGCCAGCTTGACGGCATCCGTCGCCTCGATCTCCTCGATCTGGCCCTTGGCGACCTCGAGCATCTTCTTGAAACCGTTGGTGATCTGTTGCGGCATGGGCGTGAGCTCCGTAAGCGTCGCTGGCTGATGTGGGCGTGCTGGCGGTCAGTCTAGCGGACATTTATCCGCGACGACACTGCCGATGCCGCTGGAATGATGCAGGACTCCGAGGCGACATGACCATCGTTCACGAAACTGTGACCTATTTTCGATACGATACGTGTTGCATCCATGATGGCGCCCCGATTATCAATTGATCATGGTTCAAACAAGGTCGCCGGACGGCGCCGCAATCAGGAGTAATCGCCATGATGGAGATCGCCTTCGGCCCCGTGATCGCGGCGTGCGCCCTGAAGAGCCTCATCTTCGGCGCGCTGTTCGCCATCCTGTTCCCGATGCTCGAGACGCGGCTCGCCAAGGGGACGCCTGCCTCTGGGATCGTTCGCCGACTCGGCCTGGGGCTCCTCAGCGGCGGCCTGTTCGGAATCGCGCACCTCGCCATCGTGTGCGCTGCCGATGGCTTCCCGCCCCGGATCATCCAGTCGACGGGGCTCGCGCTGCTCATCATCGCGGCGACCGGCTTCACGCTGGTCCGCAATGTCAGCTCAGCGACTGCGGTCAGGGGCTGACCCGCTCAACCAAGCGGTAGACGGTTGATTTGCGCTTCCTCCGGCCCGTGCTAGAGAGCCGATCCTGAGGTCAATCAAACCCGGGGTCGGCTTTTGCCATGAAGGACATCATCGAGGAGCTGGAGCGGCGGCGCGAAATTGCCAGGCTCGGCGGCGGACAAGCCCGCATCGACGCCCAGCACAAGCGCGGCAAGCTGACGGCGCGCGAGCGGATCGAGCTGCTCCTCGACGAAGGCTCCTTCGAGGAGTTCGACATGTACGTCGAGCACCGCTCGACCGACTTCGGTATGGAGAAGACCAAGATTCCCGGCGACGGTGTTGTGACCGGCTGGGGCACGATCAACGGGCGGGTGGTGTACCTCTTCGCCAAGGATTTCACGGTTTTCGGCGGCTCGCTCTCGGAGACGCACGCCAAGAAGATCATGAAGGTCCAGGACATGGCGCTGCAGAACCGCGCGCCTATCATCGGCCTCTTCGACGCGGGCGGGGCGCGCATCCAGGAGGGTGTGGCGGCACTCGGCGGCTACGGCGAAGTGTTCCTCCGGAATGTGCTCGCGTCCGGCGTCATCCCGCAGATTTCGGTGATCATGGGTCCGTGCGCGGGCGGCGACGTCTACTCGCCCGCCATGACCGACTTCATCTTCATGGTGCGCGATACGAGCTACATGTTCGTTACCGGTCCGGACGTCGTGAAGACCGTGACGAACGAGACCGTCACGGCCGAGCAATTGGGCGGGGCCTCGATCCATACGACCAAGTCCTCGATCGCCGACCGCGGCTACGACAACGACGTCGAGGCGCTGCTGCAGATGCGGCGACTGATGGACTTCCTGCCCGCCAACAATACCTCGGGCGTGCCGGTGCTGCCGACGCGCGATCCGTTCGATCGGCCGGAGCCGTCGCTCGACACGTTGATCCCGGATAACCCGAACAAGCCCTACGACATCAAGGAGTTGATCCACAAGGTCGTGGACGAGGCGGACTTCTTCGAGATCCAGGAGGCCTACGCGAAGAACATCGTGGTCGGCTTCGCGCGGATGGAGGGCCGCACGGTCGGCATCGTCGCGAACCAGCCGATGGTGCTCGCGGGCGTGCTCGACTCGGATGCCTCGCGCAAAGCGGCTCGGTTCGTGCGCTTCTGCGACTGCTTCGAGATCCCGATTATCACGTTTGTCGACGTGCCGGGCTTCCTGCCGGGCACGGCGCAGGAATACGGGGGCCTGATCAAGCACGGCGCCAAGCTGCTGTTCGCCTATTCCGAGGCGACCGTGCCGAAGATCACGCTGATCACGCGCAAGGCCTATGGCGGCGCCTACGACGTGATGAGTTCGAAGCACATTCGGGGCGACCTGAACTATGCCTGGCCATCAGCAGAGATCGCGGTGATGGGCGCCAAGGGTGCGGCCGAGATCCTGTACCGCGCCGAGCTGGGCGATCCCGAGAAGATCAAGGCGCGCATCGACGAGTACCAGAAGCGTTTCGCCAACCCGTTCGTCGCCGCCGAGCGCGGCTACATCGACGAGGTGATCCTGCCCAGGAACACGCGGCGGCGGATCTGCCGGGGATTGCAGATGCTGAGAAACAAGAAGGCGGAGAACCCGTGGAAGAAGCACGATAATATACCGCTTTAGTTGCGCCTTCAGATGCCCATACTCTCTTTTGGCCCCTCGGTTGCCCACTGGCGCAACCGGGCGGCATCCGGCGCGTGAGCAACGATAATATTAACGATTTGCATTACTTTCGGCGCCATCCTCCGGCAATCATAGGGGAGAGATAGTGGCGGACTATTCGCGGGTCGATGCCGAGATTTCCAGGTGTCGCTTTTGGCGCGCAAAGGAAATATTGACGGGTCGGCTTGCCAGCTCAAACTATGATCCTGCGCTCTTCGGCAAGCTGGCCTTCGTATTGGATGCCATGCATGATGATGATGAAGCTGGGCGCTATTATCTATTGAGCGGCACAAGTGAGGGACGGGGCGGAGAACTCGCCCGCCAGTTTCTGAGTCGTCGGCGCAAGGCGTGTGTCGCGGAGATCTGGCTGACTATGCCTAAGGCCGCCCAGCGACGCGACTCGTCTCATCCCACACCCCATGGCACGATTGAATTATTGCGAGCGGCCGAAAAAATCAGAGATGCCTCACAGTTACCAGTCACGGTCATCGCGGCCCATAGCAATGGCGGCTCACCAGAGAGTGGACGTGGCAGAAAGCAAGGCGCTGCATTAGCGGTAGGAATTCTCGGGTTTGCTACGGTCACTTTTATTTTGGGTCTGATTGAACTCATACGCCTAGCCGTGATGTTGCTCGACGTCGCTATGTAAGGACTTATTGCGCTTCTTTTTTCGGCGGATCCGATCATCAACCTTGAGCCCGGGAACGCGCTTGAATTCGCGCGTGTTTGCAGTCACCAGCGTGGCGCCGTGGCGAAGCGCCTGACCGGCGATGAGGACATCGCCAAGTCACTTCAATCTGCTACTCCTTCTTCGCCTTCCCGGCCATCCACCGTGCGTCGTGGAGTTGGGTCGGGCGGCCGGATTCCATGTCGCGGAAGCTGGCGATGTAGTTGGCGGTCATATCGAACGTGACGGGGGCGGCCTGCTTGGGAGCGAGCCAGTCGCCGCTCGTGTCGATATTCATTTTCAAAGTCAGCTTCAGGGGCAGTTCGACGCCGCCCGTCGTTTCACCGACGAACGAGCCCGTCGCCAGCGCATGGAAGAGAACGACGTTGGTCGCAGCGCTGCCTCCTGCCACCGTGACGGGTGTGAAGAGCTTGAGGTCCCCGGCCTTTGGCGAGGCCCCGAAGTGCAGGTTCTGGAAGCTCTGGGTCTGGCCTGTTTTGCGATGCGTCACTTCGAGGTCGAACGAGAGCACCGTGCCGCGCTGCGCGCCGTCGTTCGAGATGGTGAGAGGAATGGCGAAGACGTCGCGAAAATCCTGCCGGTACATATAGATGAGCGGGGGCGGGTAGACCCTCAGCTCGGCCTGCTTCAGAGATGTTTCATAGAAGCTGTAGCCGGAGAAGACCAACGCCACGATGGAGACGAGGGTGGCGAGGCCGGCGCCGATCTCTGAAAGACGCGAGCCGCGCTCGGAGGGTGCTTGCCGGTGCCCGGACTGGTCCAGATCGCTTGCGGCTGTGTTGGCATAATCGTTCATGTCGCCCATCAACGCTTGAAAATCGCGGGTCGCATTCCGCCCCGGGCCGGCCATCGTGCCCCCAATCTCTTGTCACGCGCCCATCGATCCGAGCACGGCTGCAACCGGGCGCTCAATCGCGTCAGAATTGAGGCAACAGGCGAGACCGTTGTCCGCGCAGAAGCAGCGGTCAATACTCGCGGCTTCCAGCGACTTCCGGGGAACTCCATGAAACGCCTTCGCACTATCGACCATGATACGTCGTACGTGGACATCGGTTCCGGCCCCGCGATCGTGGCGCTTCACGGCTCGCTTGGGGACTTCCGATCGTGGTCACCGGTCATGGGGCCGCTGTCGCGAGACTATCGGCTTATCGTACCGAGCCTTCGGCGGTTCTTCCCCGAACACTGGGATGGCAAGGGCGATGGCTTCACGATTGCCGAGCATACGAGGGACTGCATCGCCTTCCTGGAAGGTTTGCAGCTCGGCCCTGTCCACCTGATGGGGCATTCGCGCGGGGGAAATATTGCCTTTCGCGTGGCCCAGCAGCGGCCGGACCTCGTGCGGAAGCTCATCCTCGCAGAACCCGGCGGCGAGCTCGATGCCTCACTGATGCCGCCGGGACAAGCGCCTTCAGCGGAACGCGTGGAGAGCATCGTCGAGGCAGCGCGTCTGATCGCTGCCGGCGACGTGGATGGGGGCCTCGAGCATTTCGTCGACCGGATCTACGGTGCCGGCACCTGGGCAAAGCGTCCAGCTGCGTCGAAGCAGATGCGCCGCGACAACGCGTATACTTTGATCGGGCAGATTCACGAAGATCGCAAGCCGTTCTCGCGCTCCGATGCGGCGTCCATCCGCAACCCGACACACCTCATCGGCGGCGAACTCACGCGAGGGATGCTGCCTGTGGTGCTCAAGGCGCTCACCGAGGCCATTCCGGGCGCGCGCTGTACGATGATCCCATACGCTGCACACAGCATGTTCGAACAGGCGCCGATCCGGTTCTCGGAGATCGTGCTCGAGTTTCTCGACGAGGCTTGACGAATTCAACCCAATGCGCCGCCGACGATGACGAAACAGGCACAAGAGTCATCGACCTGCCTGCTTTCAAACCTAGGTGCCTTGAAATCAATCACCGCCGTCCTTCGGGATGTGCTTGAAAACAGGCACATCATGCAAGACGATGCTCAGGCGTCCGTTCGCTTTGGCGAACTGGGCGTCAACCCGAGCCGAGAGGCGACGCCGTCTTGACCGAGCCCGCTGCCAGCCGCCCCCTCGAAGGCTACGATCCTCTGCCGTTCTTCTGCGAATTGACCGGACAGTCCGGCCGTGTCGCGGCAGACCTCGCGTTGATCCGTAAACGACTCGAGGGCAACGATATCGCCACGCTGATGCAGCGCGCGCGGGAGGCGGAGAACGAACTCTTCAATCTGGGCATCACGTTCACGGTCTACACAGACAAGGACGCCATCGATCGCATCCTGCCGTTCGATGTGATCCCGCGGATTCTCACGCCCGGCGAGTGGCGCCAGATCGAGACTGGTGTGACGCAGCGCGTCAAGGCTCTGAACCTGTTTCTCTGGGACGTCTATCACGACCAGAAGATCCTCAAGGACGGCGTCGTCCCCCGAGATCTGGTGCTCGGCAATAGCAACTACCGCCCAGAGATGGAGGGGCTAGATCCGCCTTGCGGCACGTACATCCACATCAACGGAACCGACATCGTGCGCAACCGGCACGGCGAGTTCCAGGTGCTTGAGGATAATGGCCGGTCACCCTCGGGAGTATCCTACGTCGTCGAAAACCGCCATCTGATGCAGCGTGCCTTCCCGGACCTGATGCGAGGGCTCAAGGTTCAACCCGTGTCGAACTATGGTGAGCAGCTGGTCGCAAAATTGCGGGAAGTAGCGCCTCAAGGCGTGGACGATCCCTCGATCGTGCTGCTGTCTCCGGGTGTTTATAACTCGGCCTACTTCGAGCACATCTTCCTTGCCCGAGAAATGGGTGTACCGCTGGTCGAAGGCCGTGATCTCATCGTCGAAAATGATCGGGTGTTCATGCGCACCGTGGCCGGCTTGCAGCCGGTGCACGTGATCTACCGGCGCATCAACGATGATTTTCTCGATCCTGAGGCCTTCAACCGGTCGAGCATGCTCGGCGTGGCCGGCCTGATGCGCGCGGCTCGCAAAGGCAACCTGACACTGGCCAACGCGGTCGGGACAGGTGTCGCAGACGACAAGGCGGTCTATGCCTACGTGCCCGAGATCATCCGCTACTACCTTACCGAGGAACCGATCCTCCAGAACGTGGAGACGCACATCTGCGGAACCGAGGCCGGGCTCAAGTACACGCTGGAGCATCTCGCCGAACTGGTCGTGAAGCCGGTGGGCGAATCCGGAGGGTATGGGATCGTCGTCGGCCCCAAGGCGACGCAAATGGAGCTGGATGCGTGCCGCCGGCAGATCGAGGCCGATCCGGACAACTTCATCAGCCAGCCCATGATCGACTTGTCGGTATGTCCGACCCTCGTCGACGGCAAAGTAGAACCGCGGCACGTCGACCTGCGCCCCTACGCTGTGACGGGTCGCAGCACCTGGGTGTTGCCGGGCGGACTCACTCGAGTCGCACTGAGACGCGGATCGTTGATCGTGAACTCGTCGCAGGGTGGCGGCACCAAGGACACCTGGGTGCTCGAGGAGGCCCAGCCATGAGCCTGCTTTCGCGGTACGCGGAAGACCTGTTCTGGCTCGCCCGCTACATCGAGCGCGCTTCGAACCTGGCTCGGATCGTAGAAACTCACATGGCCTACGATCGGGGCCGCGACGAGGACGTCTCCTGGGCTTGGCTCGTCGCTCTGAACGCAGACCAGGAGCGTTTCAACAAGTCCTATGGCGATGCGTCGTTCGCCAACGTCATCCGGTTCTACGTCGCCGACATGGACAATGCCGGATCGGTGCGCTTCTCGCTCCGTGCGGCACGTGAGAACGCCCGCGCGCTGCGGGCCGTCATCCCGACCGAGATGTGGAACCATCTCAACGAGTTCTACAACCGCTTCCTGATCGTCTCGGATGCCGATCTCGAGCCTATTCGACTGTGGCGCACCTGCGCTCAGATCAAGGACGGCTGCTACGCTCAGATCGGCGTGGCTGAAAGCACACTCTATCGCGACGAAGGTTGGCGATTCTTTCGTATCGGACTGATGCTGGAGCGGGCGGACCAGACGAGCCGGCTGCTCGACGTCAAGTTCGCGCAGCTCGCGACGGGGTTGCAACCCGCGGATAGGGCCGGCGATGCCACTTTCTGGTCGCTCGTGCTGCGATCGGCGGCCGCGTATCAGGCCTTCGTCAGGCTCGAGCGACGCGGTGCCGACCCCAACCGGGTGGCCCGGTTCCTGCTGGTCAACTCGAGCCATCCCCGCTCGGTCGCGTTCAGCGTCGTGCAGATCAGGATGATGCTGCACGAGCTCGGGTCGGGTTACGGCCTCAGACAGTCGCGACACGCTCAAGAGAAGATCGAGGCGCTGCTGGAAGTGCTGCAGGTTGCTGCGATGGAGCCGGATCTCGTCAGCAAGTTGCATGCGATCAACGACAGCCTTCAGCGCAGTCTGATCGACCTCACGAACGAGCTCGGGCTTCGATTCTTCGGCCACCCGGCCGAAGAGCCCATCCAGGCTGCGACCGGCCAATCACAGTCGCAAAGCCAAATGTCGACTTGAGACCCCGATGGTCATATCCCGGCCATTGCGAACACACAGAGTCCGCCCCGTATGACGCTCAACGTCGCGCTGACCCATCGCACCAGCTACACCTACGACCGCCTGATCGGCGTGTCACCGCAGGTCATCCGACTGCGCCCTGCCCCGCATTGCCGGACCCCGATCCTCAGTTACAGCCTGACGCTCGAGCCTAAGTTGCACTTCCTGAACTGGCAGCAAGATCCGTTCGGCAACTTCCTGGCGCGTGTCGTCATTCCCGAGAAGACGCGCGAGCTGTCGGTCACGGTCGATCTCGTCGCCGACATGGCGGTTATCAATCCGTTCGACTTCTTCATCGAGGAGGGCTCGACAGAGTGGCCGTTCGCCTATGAAGACGGGCTCGCCAAGGAATTGCAGCCCTATCTGGTGCCCGACCCCGCGGGGCCGCGGCTCGCCGCCTACCTTGCCGGGATCGACCGCAAGCCGCGCACCACGATCGACTTCCTGTGCGACCTCAACCGGCAACTGCAGCAGGACATCAAGTACCTGATCCGGATGGAGCCGGGAGTCCAGACGCCCGAGGAGACGCTCGGCAAGGCGGCCGGCTCGTGCCGCGATTCGGGTTGGCTGCTGGTTCAGATCGCGCGGCATCTGGGGCTCGCGGCGCGCTTTGTGTCCGGCTACCTCATCCAGCTGGTGCCCGACGTGAAGTCGCTGGACGGTCCTTCGGGCGCCGAGACGGACTTCACGGACCTTCACGCCTGGACGGAGATCTATGTGCCGGGTGCCGGTTGGATCGGTCTCGATCCGACGTCGGGGCTGCTCACGGGCGAGGGTCACATCCCGTTGGCGGCGACGCCAGCACCGTCGAGCGCAGCGCCGATCAGCGGCAGCCACGAGAAGGCCGAAGTTACGTTCTCGTTCGACATGAGCGTGACGCGGATCGCGGAGAGCCCGCGGGTCACCAAGCCCTATTCCGACGAGCAATGGGCGCGGATCCTCGACGTCGGGCATGCTGTCGACCAGCGCCTCGCAGACGGCGACGTGCGGTTGACGATGGGTGGCGAGCCGACGTTCGTCTCGGTCGACGACATGGATGGCGCAGAGTGGAACACGGCTGCTGTCGGGCCGACGAAGCGGCGGCTGGCAGAAGAGCTCGTCAGGCGGCTGGAGCGGCGTTTCGCACCGGGCGGGTTGCTGCATTACGGACAAGGCAAATGGTATCCCGGAGAGCAGCTGCCTCGCTGGGCGTTCGCGCTCTACTGGCGAACCGACGGCCAACCGCTCTGGGAAAACCAGGCGCTGATCGCGCGGGAGGTCACGAAGGACACGCCAACCATTGCCGAAGCAGAGACGTTCGCTGCGAGACTGTGTGTAGAGCTGGATCTTCCGTCGCAAAGCGCGCTGCCTGCTTACGAGGATGCCGGTCACTTTGTCCTGATCGAGCAGAAGCTGCCGATCAACACGTCGGCCGCCGACAACAAGCTCGCCGATCCCGCCGAGCGAAAGCGGCTCGTTTCCGTGTTCGATCGCGGCCTCGAAGCCCCGGTCAGCTATGTGCTGCCGATCCAAGTCTGGCAAACGCGTGATCGAAAGCGACGCTGGGTGACCGAGAGGTGGTCACTCAGGCGCGACAGGCTGTTTCTCATACCGGGCGACTCACCGGCTGGGTTCCGGTTACCGCTCGGATCGCTCCCGTATCTTCCCCCGCTCGAAACGCCGCAGGTGCTGCCGCGCGATCCGTTCGACGCGGCGCCGCCGCTGCAGGAACGCCAGACACTGATGCAGCGCCGACGCGGCGGTCTCGCGGACGCTTCGCCGACGGCCCTCGCCGGGCCGAGCGACATCTGGGGAAGCGTTCGCACGGCATTGACCGTCGAGCCACGGGACGGCCATCTGTGCGTGTTCATGCCGCCGCTCGAGGATGCCGAAGATTATGCGGCGCTGATCGCAGCGGTGGAGGAAGCGGCCCGGAAAACCGGATTGCCCGTACATGTGGAGGGCTACACGCCGCCGCACGATCCGCGCCTCAGTGTGATCAAGGTGACACCGGACCCGGGCGTGATCGAGGTGAACGTGCAGCCGGCGAAAAGCTGGGACGAGGCCGTCTCGATCACGACGGCACTTTACGAGGAGGCCCACCTCACGCGGCTCGGGACCGAGAAATTCATGCTCGACGGGCGGCATACCGGTACGGGTGGCGGCAATCATATCGTGCTCGGAGGCGCCACGCCGGCCGACAGCCCATTCCTTCGACGCCCCGACCTTCTCGCCAGCATCATCGCCTACTGGCAGAACCATCCGTCGCTCTCGTACCTCTTCTCGGGTCTATTCATCGGGCCGACGAGCCAGGCCCCCCGCATCGACGAGGCTCGGCACGAGAGCCTTTATGAGATGGAGATCGCGCTCTCGCAGATCCCCGATGCGACCTCCGGCACGGTGCAGCCGTGGCTCGTCGATCGCATCTTCCGCAACCTGCTGGTCGACTCCACCGGCAATACGCACCGCGCAGAGATCTGCATCGACAAGCTCTACTCGCCGGACGGGCCAACCGGACGACTGGGCCTCGTCGAGTTCCGCTCGTTCGAGATGCCGCCCCACGCGCGCATGAGCCTTGCCCAGCAACTGCTCCTGCGCGCGCTGATCGCGCGGTTCTGGGAGCGGCCCTACCGCAACGGGTTGGTCAGGTGGGGTACGGCGCTCCACGACCGTTTCATGCTGCCCCACTTCGTCTGGCAGGATTTCCTGGAGGTGATCGGCGATCTCAGGGAGAGTGGGTTCCCGGTCGAGACGGACTGGTTCCTGCCGCATCTCGAGTTCCGATTCCCCCGCTACGGGACCATTGAAGCCGGAGGCGTCGCCGTGGAGATCCGGCAGGCCCTCGAACCGTGGCACGTACTCGGCGAGGAAGGCATCATCGGCGGAACGGCCCGTTACGTGGACAGCTCGCTCGAGCGGGCACAGGTACGCGTCACGGGCGGGATGGACGGTCGCTACATGGTGACCTGCAACGGCGTGCTTTTGCCGCTCACCGGGACAGGAATGCGTGGGGAGCGTGTTGCTGGTGTTCGATACCGGGCCTGGTGGCCGCCGTCGGCGCTGCATCCGACCGTTCCGACACACGTGCCGCTGATATTCGATGTCGTCGACACCTGGTCGGGGCGCTCGATCGGGGGAGCGCGTTATCACGTCTCACATCCCGGAGGCCGCAATTTCGAGGTGTTTCCGGTCAACTCCTATGAGGCCGAAGGGCGGCGTCTCGCCAGGTTCGAGGACACCGGTCACTCACCGGGACGGATGAAGCCGATCTCCGCGAAGCCCAATCCCGACTACCCATTGACACTCGACCTCAGACGTTCTCGCTGATTTTTTGAGCACTCATCGTGCGCATTTAATATGTCGCGACATTTTCGCAACATCGGAGGTGTCCAGGTAGGCTAGATTGCCACGCAAGGTGCGCCGCGGGCGTGATTCCGCGCTGACAATCGGGAACACCGGGACACATGACGGTCGACGCCCAAACGCAGGAACGTCAGTTGGATCTGCTCGAAGCCTATGGCCCCACCGGTGGAACCTATGACGAGTTGGTCGGTCCCGACCGCCGCCCGCGTCCCCACTGGACGACGTTTCTGCACGGATTGCGCCGGCTAACCTCTCGCGACCGTCTGGCCCGCGCCTCCCGTCTCGACCGGCAAGTGCGCGAGACGGGTCTCGTTCACGACGTGTTTGCCGACCCCGAGACGCCACAGCAACAATGGCGTCTGAATTTGATGCCGCTGATCCTGTCGGCAGACGAATGGAGCTGGCTGGAGCGCGCCGTCGGCCAGAGAGCACGGTTGTTCAATGCCATTCTCGCCGACATCTACGGTCCACAACGCCTGCTGCGGCGAGGAAAGATCCCGCCAGCGCTCGTGTTCGGTGACGGATCGTACCTGAGAGCCTGCCAGGGCATACAGCCGGTTCAGGGACATCTGCAATTCTACGCTGCGGATCTCGCCCGGTCCGCTGACGGAAACTGGCGGGTGATCGACAACCACGCGGAGACGCCGGCCGGCGTCGGGTATGCGGTCGCCAATCGGGTCATGCACGCCGATGTCACGGATGATCTTTTCTCGGAGTGCCGCACGAGACGGATCTCGAACCATTTCAGCGGTCTGCAGGCGGCACTCGCGGAGCGCGCGGGACGCGGTGATCCGACCGTCGCACTCCTGACGCCAGGCCCGGCCCACGGCGACTATTTCAGCCATGCCTACCTCGCACGCTACCTCGATCTGGCGCTAGTTGAAGGCGGCGACCTCAGGGTGGTCGGCGACGAGGTCTTCCTGAAGACTTTGGAAGGTCTGAAAAAGATCGATCTGCTGGTGCGCTGCATCGAGGGCAGGAAAGCGGATCCGCTCGAGCTCGATCCGTCGAGCTTCCTCGGTCCTTCCGGCCTGGTCCACGCCAGTCGCCGGTCGCCTGGAATGATGATCAATGCGATCGGGTCGGCAGTCATCGAGAACCGCGGGCTCGGTGCCTATCTGCCTTCACTGTGTGAAGAGCTGCTTGGTGAGACGCTGCTGTTGCGCGATGCACCGCGCTGGTGGCTCGGCGACGAGACGGCGCGTCAGCACGTGGAGGCGCGTCTCGACGAGTACGTCATCAGACCCGCCAGCGAAGGGACCGGTCGACCAGGGCAAGCGGTTCGAGGGCGTGTCGCCGGGGTCCTCTCCGGTGATGAGCGCACGCAGCTGATCAGCGACCTCCAGCGTCACGGTGAAACGCTGGTCGCTGAGCAGCGGGCCGGATTCGGAACGATGCCATCGCTGACAAGCCAGGGATTGCAGCGCAAAGCTTTTGGGCTAAGGCTCTTCGCTGCGGCGTCGAGCGACGGCTTCAGCGTGATGCCCGGCGGACTGGCAATGGGCGTCGATGCGGAAACGGCTGTCGCGCTCAGCACCTCTGATGGTGAGACGCACGACGTTTGGGTGATGGCCACCGAGCCGGAGCGACCGCATGCGAGCCTGTGGCGGCCGCGGGTCGAGTCAGCGCTCGTGCAGCGCTCTCAACGGACGCTGCAGAGCCGGGTCGCAGACAACCTGTTCTGGCTCGGCCGCTACCTCGAGCGGGCAGACTGGACAATGCGTGTCATCCGCTCGAGCCTCGGCCGGCGGCTCGAATATCTCGAGTCCGCGCCGACCCGGCACGCGGGCGACGTTTGCCTCGAGATGTTGATCTCGAAGGGCGCCGCGCTCAGCATTCCTGTCGGTTCGCGGCGTGTCTCCGGCCGCTCCGCGACACTCGCGGGGCAGCTCGCCTCGGAGCGCGAGAGCACCTACAGCCTGATCAACTCGTTCGATGGCATCTATCGCGTCGCCAGCCTGACGCGTGATCGACTCTCGCTCGAGACCTGGCGTACATTGGCCTCATTCAGGGTCGATGAGACATGGCGGCGACGGATGGCCGAGGCCAGCGTCAGCGAGTTGCAGGACGAGATCGAGGATAAGCTCTCGCTGGTGGCAACCTTCAGCGGGCACCTCGCCGAAAACATGACGAGGAATTTCGGTTGGTTCTTCCTCGACATGGGGCGGCGGCTTGAGCGCGCCTACAATCTCTGCGACGTTCTCCAGCTACTGTTCCACGCCGGTCAGAGCGACGACGAGAGCAATGAACACTTGAACTTCATCCTGCGCCTTGCCGACAGCTACATCACGTACCGGTCGCGATACCGCCTGCAACCGATGCTGCCATTGGTGCTCGATCTACTGGTCATGGATGAGACCAATCCGAGGAGTGTCGCGTACCAGGTGGCGGGTCTGATGCGTCATCTCGAGGCTTTGCCGCAGCAAACGGGCAGCAACGCGCTGACGCGCGAACGCCGCATCGTTCTCGCCTTGCAGACAGCAATCCGCCTTGCCGATGTCAACGAGCTTGCGACCGTGGGGCCGGAGAAGATCCGACCGGCACTGTCGCTGCTCCTGCGACAGGCATTGAAGGACTTGCCAGATCTCTCCGATGCCATTTCACGGCGCTACTTCAGGCTCGTCGACGATGAGCCGCATCGCGTCGTGCTGCGCCACGAGGCGTAAGTGTCATGATCTACGAGGTAAGCCATCGAACATCCTATCGGTACGAATCGACCGTCACCCAGTCACAGCACCTGATCCATCTGGCGCCACGCCCTGCTGCCCGGCAAACAGTGCAGCGGCACATGCTGATGATCGAGCCGACCCCAACCTGGCGTCATGATTTCAGAGATTATTTCGGCAATCCCATCTCGGTGCTGGGCATCGATAACGAGCACCGAGAACTCGTCATGCGGGCGCACAGCACGATCGAGGTTGCGCGGCGAGGCCCGATCGACGTCACGGCGGGGAAAGCCTGGGACGAGGCAGGTCATCGGCAAGCCGCGCGCAACCACGACATCGATCTCGATGTCGCTCAGTACGCGCTCCCGTCTCCCGCGACGGCTACCGGCGCTGCCGTTCTCGATTATTCGCGACCTTCTGCCCGGCCGGGACGTCCCATTTTGGCCGTAGCCTGGGATCTGACTTGCCGAATCTACGACGACTTCGAGTTCGACAGCCATGCAACGGACGTGTCGACGCCAGCGGTCGACGTGCTGCGCAAGCGCCGCGGCGTCTGCCAAGACTTCGCGCATCTGGCGCTTGCCTGCTTAAGGGCGCACCGCATTTCGGCACGTTACGTCAGCGGCTATATTTTGACACGGCCGCCGCCGGGGATGCCGCGTCTCCAGGGCGCCGATGCGTCCCACGCTTGGTTTTCGGTGTGGGCACCCGAGACCGGGTGGGTGGATTTCGACCCGACGAACAGGCTGATGCCGAACGACGAACACATCGCCTTCGCCTACGGGCGGGAGTACGGCGATATCAGCCCGATCAGCGGCGTCCTGCTCGGTGGCGGGCGCCACCATGTCGACGTGGCGGTAGACGTGGTGCCGATAACGGGCGACAGCCGACCCGCAGACTAGGCGAGCGGCGGCACGATCATGGTTCCAAGGCAAAGCGTGGCACCAGCGCCTCGGGCGTGGAACCGCGAGCCGCGACTTCGGTTGGCCCAGAAGAGCACGCTGCGGCGTGCGCCATCTTCCCAGCTGAGGACTGCCATGCCGACCCAAACTCTTATGATCGTCAATGGACCCGATAAGCCCGCGTTGCAGTGGGCCTTGGCTTACCCCGAACGGGAGCAGGTGCACTTTCAGCTCGAGGACGACGGGATCGACGCGCAGATCGTTCGCATGGACGAGCTTTCGGACGGCTTCAGCTTTGCGATCGACGGCATCGTCAAGTCCGGCGACAAGGCGGGTACTTCCTTTCACGCTACCTACAGCGTCGAAAAAAGATCGGGCTCGCTCTCGATCGACGAGGGGTAACCGATCAAGTCAGCGCGACTGGATCATCGCGTCCTGTGAGCAGAAACCGCTTCCGGTGCATGAGAAGACGGCAGGGTTTTCGAGGCTAGGTCGCTGCAATGTCGTTGTGCTTCCACACCATTTCTCGACCAAGGCAGGTTACAACTGACGGATAGCGACCGGTCTTGGATGGAAACGCGTCTGGAGACACTTGCATCGTAAGCGTGATTGAGCCATAAGGCGTGCCTGCGATTGCGGTGTCTTGGTGCATCGCTATCTGCTGGATGCGGGTGTAGCTCAGCGGTAGAGCATCACGTTGCCAACGTGAGGGTCGAGGGTTCGATCCCCTTCGCCCGCTCCAATATCGTGTTCGGAGAACGCGTGGACCTGGGGTTCACCGGACGGATCGATCAACAAGCGCATTTTTTATTCTCTACCGCGACGCTGCCTTGCGCGCCGCGCATCGAGGTGCTTGTGGTAAAGCGTTAACCGAACTAGAATCGACTGGTCGAAGCTTCGCCAATGTGTCGATCGGCGCTCAACTTGACTTGATGGACGGCGGACTATGACCGGCATTCTCGTCGATGCGGCAGGAGAGTTGTGGCCCGACACATCCCTAGCCCTCCAGAAATCGTTTCGGGCCGAACTGCCTGCCCCTGAGTTCTGCAAGTTTTGTGTGATGAATTTGGGCTTCGCTCATATCGGGCGGGCGCGGAACGGGCTAGCGGTGTCCTGGCGTCCGACGACTCTTTCCGGCGCAACGTTCGCCGGCTTGATGATGGCGCTATCCGACGAGAAGCAAGCTCGAGTGTCGATCGCGACGCTGACGGAAGACTGGAGCTATGAGCTCGTTCCGTCCATAGAAGCTGCCCGCCGGAGGCTGATCGACGTCTTCAACACTGCCACTTGCGAGCAGGAAGGCCACTATCTGGCACGTCGTCGGCGCATCGAAAGCCTAAGGTCCGACGATCATCTGTCCCGGCTTCTCAACGCACTGCAAAGCGCAGGCGACGAAATCAGTTTGCGTGCCGTCAGGGCCGTTCTCGACAAGCTCGGCAAGGGGCGGTTCGTGCTCGTCAAGCCCGACCAAGGCAAGCCTTCACTGCCGGTCGTCACATGGGGGGCGGGATACAAGAGGTTTACGCCGGACTGGGCTCTCAGAAGGGTGGGTCAAGCCTTCGAGGAGCAGCCGGACCGCGCCTATGCACGCTACGCCTCCGCAGGCTACCGCGAGGCATTCCATCGTGGGGAAACCGTCGTGGAGGATGTCGCGACTTCAACCTGGTGGCCTGGTAGAGGTCGGACGCGCTTCACCTACACGCGCTTGCTGTTGCCACTGAAAATCGAAGGCAAGGGCATCTACGTGCTAAGCAGTTCGCAAGATATCGCTTTGGTCGAGCCCGGCCGCAAGCTCGCTCATGAAGTTTGAAAGTTCAACGAAAAGCTCGTCTTCGGTAATCCAGACGATGCCGCCATCGTAGTCTCCCATCTCGAAATTGCGGAAAGCGACACCGGTCTCGATGTGCTGGTAGCCATTCCGTTTCGGGAAGCCGCCGGCGATCAGTTTTTCAGAATTGATCGCGAGGGACAGGTCCGTCCGCCAACGAGCGTACGCGTATAGCCTCGAGACCCTAGCTACCAACGCGCCCAGCAATCGGCCCCGGACGCTCGGGTGCCACCAAGCCGCTCCATGGAGTGCAACGCGTCCGGACATGGAAGCAGCGGACGGCGCCGTCACGATGCATCGTTCCTGCGGACGCGGCCGACTCTCGGGAGACGCGTAGAAGATGCGCATACTTTCTGCTTCATCTTTGAGATTCGTCCCGGTCCAATCGAAAATTATGGTGCCCTGAGCGACAACGACCTCTCCGGCCGTGTTCCTCCCGATGAGGACGTAGCCTTTGTCGAGATCGCACAGGCCGTTGGCCGGATCGTACGACGGAACAATCGGTAGCCAACTGTCTCGGTTGCGCCGGTTGGTCTCGACTAACTCTTCGAAGGTTCCGAAGCCCAGGGATACGCCCTTCTGGCGCAGTGCGGTGTCCGCCATCAGAAAGAACCGCGCGAGTTCCTCGCGTGGACCAAAGTCGATGCGAATATCGGTCAGCCTTTTCTCAGGCTGAGTCCTCTGCCTCTCGGCCTTGAGGGTCTGAGATGAGATACGCGCTTTGTTCGATGCATTCGACATGGAACCCCCCCTTGGTTGGTGCAACGGACAGATATCCTCAACCTAGAGTAGTTCTATCCGTGTCCATCCAGGACCTCAAGGCGTTGACGTGGGAGATGATCCACGATCGGCACAAGGAAAACATCGCTAGAGAATTGATAACATGAATAAAAGGTTAATTTCCGCGGCGAGGTAGCGTGCGATCCAGCTGTTGGCCCGACGTGGTGGGCTCCGCGTACGCCGAAACGGTTGCCGCATAAGGGGGGATCCGCCGCGAACATCGCATGACTGGATGCGCTAGCAGCGAAGCTCAGTTTGGCGTGGCAGTAGAGTCAGATTCGCACGAACAGGACGACGGGGCGCAGCCCGCCTCTTGAAATCACCCCGTCTTTCAATGCCGCGCCTACTGATCTTCAGATTCATGGCATCGCGCTCGACGTGGTGCTCGCGCTCCAACGGGTGCAGATCAACCCCGAACACGAGACATCAGCACAACGATCGTGCCGATCCACCGGACACATGATTGCGCTCTGTCCGGACACCGTAAGGTCACATTCCGCCATATTTGATGCCAATCGCGGTGGTCATCGGCGATTCGCCGATTCCGCGTGGGGCGGCATGGCGAGCCTCCCAGGCAAAGGTTGGGCTGCGCGAGCCGCGAGGGGGATCGAGCCGCATGTTCCGCTGGAAAAAGCGCGACGAGGGTTTCGAGTGGCACAAGTATGTTCGCACGACGATCAAGCTGCGCCGTGAGGCCCGCCGCGAGAAGGCACATGCGCTTGGCGCGCGAGTTGCCGAAGGGGCGAAAGCCGCTGGGGGCCTTGCGGACGGGCTCGCGGAGAGCGGTGCCGAGCGATTGGGCAATGCCGCTCGCATGGCCGGCTCGGGTCTCGGTCGCGTAACGGGGGCGCTCGCAGCCTGGACGGCGGCTGGCCTGCATTCGCTGGGGAGGCGACTGAGTACGGCGCTAGCCATCACGATCGATGTCTTGGGGCGCCCGGGAGTCGGAGGTCCGCTCACGTTCATCGGTCTCATTGCCGCGATTGCCGGAATCACGCGTGGGCTGGCCGGTACGACAGGGTTCGATGCAGAAGCCATCGCTGCTTTGGGCCTTGCCGGCTTTTGTTTGGCACTCGGTATCGGACCTGCTCTCTGGCTCGGCCATGCCGCGTTGCCGACGCGCTTCGTTGCGCCCATCACCGATCTGCCGCCGCGGCCTTGGTTGATCGGAGGGATGGCGGTCGTGTTCGCCCTTCTCGGTGCGATCGGCTTTGCGGTGATGCCAGGCAGCCCAGGACTGCCGAGCCTTGCAAACCACCTTCCGGCGCTACCGTTCACGAGTGCCGAGACGGTTTCAGGGCCAGCTAGTGTGGTCGCTGCCGATGTCTTGCGGATCGGCGATCGAAAGGTGCGCCTCGAAGGGATCGAACCGCCCGATGCCAACCAGCGCTGCCTGAGGCCCGGAGCGCGTCCAGGCGGTCGCACATGGCCCTGCGGGCAGGACGCCCGCGAGGCGCTGCAGCGCCTCGTGCAAGGACAGCAGGTGACCTGCAAAGTCGGAGGCAAAGACAAGGCAGGTGGCGGCATTGGCCGGTGCCGGGTCAAGGACGCCGATGTCGGCGAAATGCTGGTGAAGGGCGGGTACGCGTTCGCCGATGTCGGGTCGGCGAGTTCCTACCGCGGAGCCGAGGACGCTGCAAAAGCCTCCAAGTCGGGGTTATGGAACTCCTCGGACCCCGAGCGTCCAGCGGTCTGGCGTGATCGGCTGTGGGCTGTGGCGAAACGGGAGGCGCCGGACGGTTGCCCCATCAAGGGGCGGGTCCAGGGCGACGAGCGTGTGTATCTACTCCCCTGGGACTCGAGTTACACTCGCGTCCGAGTCCGGAAAGGTCGGGGAGAGCGGTGGTTCTGCACGCAGGACGAAGCCGAGGCCGCGGGCTGGCGAAAAGCCCAGAACAGCTAAAGTTCCGACCGCTTCGTTCGATGCTTCGTATAACCTAGAGACTGACGCTGACTTGTGCGCGTCGACAGGGTCAGACACGTTTAATGCAAGCTGGCGCCGAGCCCGCGATGCAGTCTAATGTCCCGCTGGCTAGCGCCAGAACAAGTGGGCTGGCATTGCCGCGTGCTGCCGCCATAGGCAAATCATGAGCTTCAAGACCGTCTTTACCGCTCCTTACTTCGATCCAAGGGCGCTGCGTGTAGAGCTGACAGCTGTGTTTCGCGCGGCGGGAAACAACGCGTCGGCCGCACGGCCAATGGTGCTCGACCGCCTAAAGACACTGCTCAAGGATTCCCGAAATCTGGCCCGGCTTGCGCTGGAAGCGGACGGCAAGGGACGGGGTTGCGCGGAGGGACTCAGCGCGTTCCAGGACGAACTCATACGCCTGCTCTACGACTACACCACGGCGCACATCTACCGGACCGACAACCCGGACGACGCAGAGCGCATGGCGATTATTGCGACCGGCGGCTATGGGCGCGGCCTGATGGCACCCGGCTCGGACATCGATCTCCTTTTCCTGTTGCCCTACAAGCAGACGGCTTGGGGCGAGAGCGTCATCGAGTACATGCTGATGCTGCTCTGGGATCTCGGGCAGAAAGTGGGCCATGCGGTTCGGACCGTCGACCAGACCATCCGCTTCGCCAACGCCGACATGACGATCCGAACGTCGTTGCTCGACACGCGGCTCATCCTGGGCGACCGGGGCCTTGCCATGGAACTCGAGCGGCGCTTCTCGGCGGAGGTCGTGCGCGGTACGGCGAGCCAGTTCTTCGAGGCCAAGCTCACCGAGCGAGACCAACGCCATCAGCGGTCAGGTGCCTCGCGCTACCTGGTCGAGCCGAATATCAAGGACGGCAAGGGCGGGCTCAGGGATCTGCATACGCTTCATTGGCTGGTGCGGTACCTCGCCATAGGCTCCGCGAACGGCGACGGACAGGCGCAGACGATCTTCACGAACGCAGAGCAGAGCACGTTTCGCCGTTGCGAGGATTTCCTGTGGACGGTGCGATGCCATCTGCACTTCCTAGCCGGACGACCGGAGGAGCGGCTCTCGTTCGATCGCCAGCCGGCGCTGGCAGGGCGGCTCGGCTATGTGGATCGGGGCGGGCTGCGCGCCGTCGAGCGCTTCATGAAGCACTATTTCCTCGTGGCCAAGAACGTCGGCGACCTGACGACGATCCTGTGTGCGACGCTGGAAATGCAGCAGCTGGTGAGAGCACCCGCCCTTGATGCTCTGCTCGATCCGCTGGGATGGCGGATGCGGCGGAAAATCCGGCGCACCACCGACTTCCGGATCGACAACGGGCGCCTCAACGTCGCCGATGCCAAGGCTTTCGAGCGCGATCCGGTCAATCTGATCCGCTTCTTCGCCTATGCCGAAGAAGCCCATGCGCGCGTCCACCCGGCCGCCTTGCGCCTGATCTGGCAGTCGCTGCGGTTGATCGACGACAAAGTGCGCAACGATCCCGAGGCAAACCGCATCTTCCTGTCGCTGCTGACGGCGCCGGGAAATCCCGAGGCGACACTCAGGCGGATGAACGAGGCGGGCGTTCTCGGCCGGTTCGTGCCCGAGTTCGGGGCGGTGGTGTCGATGATGCAATTCAACATGTATCATCACTTCACGGTCGACGAGCATCTCATCCGCACGGTCGGCGTCGTTTCGGAAATCCTGCGCGGGGAAGCGGAGAAGGCGCATCCTCTCTCCCATCAACTGATCAACTCGCTCGTGAACCCGCGCGTCCTTTATGTAGCTGCGCTTCTGCACGACATCGCAAAAGGACGTCCGGAGGATCATTCGATCGCGGGGGCGCGCGTTGCGCGACATCTCTGCCCGCGGCTCGGACTCAGTGCCGGCGAGACAGAACTGGTCGAATGGCTGGTCCTCCACCACCTCGACATGAGCACCATCGCGCAGAGCCGCGATCTGTCCGATCCGAAGACCAG
>JALHMC010000062.1 GCA_022844225.1 Hyphomicrobiaceae bacterium
ATCGCGCTTGATCCAGAGGCGAGGTCCGCCGAGAAGCTTCGACAGGTTGTCCATCGGCTCGAGCGGCGTGGGCATGTGGCCGAGTCGGACTCGCGGATAGCGGGCGAGGTTCATGGGGGGCTCCGATAGAGGGGGCGTCGGCAGAAGCCGTGATGGCGAGGTCTGGCACCGATGGCTGGGCGCACGATGAAGTCGGCTGTTCCTACTAGCAAGGATACCAGCAGGCTGGCGCGATTGTATCTTCCGATCGCGCGCTCGTCGGCGGACCTACGAACCAGCATGCGCTCGGCGGCTTAGAAGACCCAGCAGGGTAGGGCCTATTGTTCGTTAGTTCATTGATACTGGAACGGAAGTCGGCGGCGGCAGGTTGCACGCTGTCAAGACAGTTTGTCGTGCCGTGTGCTTTCACGACTTCGGTGGCTCCGATTCATTGACCCATCCGCGGATCAAGGCCAGCACGGCAAAAACTGCAGCCGGCACAATGAGCCACTGCGCGAGCGGTGATGCGCCGATCTGGTAGCCGAGGATTGTTAGCGTCGGCATCTTCTGATCGTAGATCCACGACTGGCGCACGTACACGTTAAGCCACTCGCTGTAGGCCGTGTAGGCAATTCCGAAAGGGATGGCGAGGGCGGCAACGGGCGATGCTTGCGCGCGCGGCCAGCTCCAAGCTCTGAGAAGCACGACCGATGCAAGCAAGACACTTACGGCAATAAGAATATCGCCACCAGTGCAGTGCAGGACAGCAAAGGCCAACTCTGCGCGCGATGCCGTCCGCCAGAGCGTGTAGAGCGGCAGTTGCACGATCTCCCAGAGAAGATGACCGACCGCTGACAAGACGGCGTAGAGCACCAGCCCAATGATCTGCTGGCGCCACCGGGGGCCGACGGCATCGCTTGCTTGTGGGTGCGGACTCGTCACCGGAAGAACATGCCCCATACCTATCCGTCTTGCATCATGTCGCGTACTTCTCCGCTCGCGCCGCCAATTTCGGTTCCGCCGGAGGTATTGCCGTTCCGGCGGGGCTTAATCCGATACCTTTGACCAACGCATAGATCGCCGGGGATGACCACCAAGGTCAGCACGGTCGACGACACCAGCTCGGCACGGCCATGCGCTGCATGACCTCCGAGCCGGTCCCCTGGGTCCACAACTTGGGCAGCAGCGCGGCCATGGTGGCGATAACGGTCATCATCTTCGGGCGCACCAGCTCGGCCGCCCCCACCATAATGTCCGCAAACATCTCGTGCTTGATGCGGTGATCGGTATTGGCCACCTCGATGCGGACTTTCGCCGTCCGTGTCGCCATTTCGAGTTCATGCAGGATGAACGTCACGCGCCCATCGAAAACCTCGTTCGGGAACGCTCGGAAAGACACCTTCGCTTTGGCACCGACGCGGACCTGCGCGATGTCATGGGATTGCGGTACTAAAGGATCTTTTTCGGCGCGCCGCCGACGCCTTTGGGCGGTTCCTTCGGCTTCGCCTCGGCGAAATCAGCCTCTTGGTCGTCATAGACGGCGACGTAGTCACGACCGTCCTCGGTCTTCTTCGGCTCGGCGGCGAACTCGGTGTCCTTTTCGGGGTGCCTCCAGTACAGCACGGTGCGCTTTTTCGAACCGCGGCCGGCATCACGGTGGCAGTCGGAGCTGAGGCCGCGGTCCACGTACCAGGATCCGACCATTTGCCGGCACCGAGACGGTAGCCGGCAACGCTTGCAGTGAGGACCGCTTCTCCCCGCTCTGGGTCGGAGCCATCGCCGGCCTCGGCTTCGTCAATGCCGCGATGGCGATTGCAGCCACGATGCTTGCCGTGCTCTGGCTGCTCTCGAGCCGCTACTTCGGACGATCGCCTGAGCCGGCGAGTCGATCCCAATGCTGATTGCGGGTGTCGTCTTCTTCGGCCTTGGTTTCGGGAATGCCACGTCGTTGCCGCCGCTGATCGCGCAGGTCGAGTTCGTCAAGGATGACGTCGTGCGGGCCGTAGCGCTTGTCGTCGGCCTGGCTCAAGCGGCCTTTGCTTTTGCACGGCGACGTTCGGCCTGATCCGCGCCTTCGCGCCGACATCCTTCGATGCACCGGCCGAAGCAGCGCCCTATGTCTTCGTTACGGCCGCGCTGTTCCAGTGTCTCGCGATTGAGGCGTTCCTTGTGGGACGACGGCGGCAACTGAATTGGCAGGTTGCGACGGCACTGCTCGGCTGTCTGATCGTATGGTTTTGGCCAAACACCGTGAACACAACGAGATTTTGTCGTCTGCTTTTCGGCCGATCGCTCCGAGCGCCCGGCGGACCGCCTGAATGATGAGTGTTCCCTCCGGCGTAACCCCTCCGAGAGAAAACTGGCGACAGGAAAGGTTCGGCACGCGCGCGGCGATGCGCGTCTTGTTCAAGTCGAAAACGACGGCATCACCCTGCGCGGCTTCGTAGGGAATGATCCAGAGACAACTCTCGCCAGCAAACACGTGTACGTAGTGGAGCTTTTCCAGGTCGATCTTCTGGCTGGCAAAGAAGGTCTGCTCCGCCGGATCGCCAATGCGAAGGGTGTAGTCTTTCAGCAACTGCCAGAAGCGTGAACTGTCCGGGCCAAAGAGACCGGAGCGATAGCTGGCGGTTACAATCCAGCCTTCGGAGCTTTCGTTTGCGCGAACGACTGTCAGGTCCTGGAAACGATTTATCTGTCCTGGCATTTCGCGGTTCTCTTGGGCTTCCGAGTTAACGCGGATGCATAAGCCTAAAGGGTTAAATATCCTCAGATTTATCAAGCAGGCATGAGCTTCGTGTTGTGCTCAGGCTGCCGTCAGCACGGCTCCAAGCGCTGCCCCTGAATGCTCTCGATCTGCTTTGCTCCGGCTGCGCGATCTGCAGCTGCTTCCTAACGATGCGCGTTGTCTGTAAATGGCCCGTCGCGACTCGGCACCAAAGGTGGGTCCCGGATGATCGCGTCGATTGAGGTCATCATGTGCGACGGCGCCAGTCAGTGCAATGACTAACACCTTGAACTGAGGAGCAGGAGCTGCGGCTGAAGGGCCTGCAAGTCTCCTGGAGCGGCGTTCGCGGCGTCTGGCAGCGCGGCGGCCTGCTCACCGAGCACGAGCGCCTGCTCAGGCTCGAGAAGGCCACCGCCGAGTGCGCGATCGAGCTCAGGCTGAGCAGGTTAGTCTTCTGGAACGCCGTCTCACCGGAGTTCCGCGATCAGGGAGATATCGCGAAGGATCCGATTTCAATTCTGACGCCGATCGGTCTGGGTGAGGCACAGCCGATCATTTGGCGAGCACGCGACTTGATTGCGACCACACTGACATTCGCCGCTGCGACTTTGCGTGTCGGGATTTTGATGCTGCCCGCCGAAGGTGAATTTTAACCGCTTGAACGTCGTGTTATGGATTATCAAATGAATGGCGCTTTATAGGTCACCTATAAGGCGTGAGCGCCGTTCCCAACTCCATCATGAGGATGCCATGGCCAAGATCAACGGGCTCGACAAGATATCCTACGCCGAACTCTCCAACCTTCGCGACCGCGTTGACGCCGCCATGATTGTCGCGAAAGCCGCCGAGAAGGATGCGCTTCTCACCGAAATGGAAGCGATGGCCGCCCGGGCCGGCCTCTCGCTTTCCGAAGTCCTTGGCGGTCGCAAAGGCGGGAGCAAGCTCAAAGGCTCCAAGGTCGCCATCAAATACCGCAACCCCAAGAACGCTGATGAGACCTGGACAGGACGTGGCCGGAAGCCCAACTGGTTGGTGGCCGCTCTTAAGAAGGGCCAGAAGATGGATGCATTCGCCGTCTGATCGTCCCGACGCGATTTCCATCGAAAAAGCGCCGGGCAACCGGCGCTCTTTTTGATGAGTTTGCGGTGGCTGCATAAATTTCGCCGGGCGCAAGCCTTGGGGCCGAATTGCCAGTATCGTGATTTCCGCCTGAAGTTTGGCTAATGACGATCGAGCCTCCTCGAGAAGTGGCCATGCGGCTTCGGTTCGGTCGGGATTAGTGCGCCCTTGAGCCACCCGTGTAACTCGCGCGATAAGCCGGCAAGGAAGCGGTCGCTGCCTGGCGGCTCGATGAAGCTGACATTTGGTGGGACGAAAGCAAAGGGCAGTGGCGGAGTAGCTTCTGACGCAAAATGGGTCAAAGGCGGTTTTCGCAGTGTGCCCACTGCACCCGCTCGCTAACGCGCTGCCACCTGCCCAACACTAAGAAGAAAGCCATCGGCCATGACTTCGAAGGGCTAGCCCCTGTCAGTGGCGCCCAGGCGCTCTTGCGCCTTGTCCCGCCCATTGCCCATGATGAATTCTGCGCGGCGTTTGCCGCTAACCTCCACGGCGCGGCAGATCAAATCCCGGTCGCCCACATCTGCACGAATATGGATGTTGGTATCGCGAGGGTCGAACGAATGGTCATCTCGTGCCTAGTTAACATGTAGCCGAAAAGTAACAGGTTATCAACGGAGAGGCATCACGAACCCGGTGTGGGAACAACGGTCAATGAATTGCGTTCCTCTGCGGCATTGATCACGGAGGCTTAGATGAACGCCGCACCACTCATTCTTCTAGCCATGTCTATGCCCGTACTCGGCGCACCTCGCCCTCCTGCGCCCGACGGCCAGACGCCCTACGTCATGCAAGTTCACGGCTGCCATCGATACGCGCAAGACGGTGTGCGAGGCTGGCATCGGCATGTGGGTCCGCGTTGCCGATGGATTCCGGCGCGACGAGCCCGCCAGAACCCTTATGCGCGCTGCCGTACCCGATGCGAATACGTTGGCCCGATCAAGGAATGCTGGCGTGATTGCCGCTAACACCGCCCACCGGCAATGGTGTCCCGGCGGACGTTCAACTGCCATTCACGTCAGACCACCTAAATCTGAAGCATCTACAACAAAAACCAAAGGAACAACGTCCAATGACACGCATCTTTCGATGGATGTTCAGCGGCGCTCTGGTCGCCGTTCTCGCAACCGTCTTGACCTTCGGCTCATCCGGCAGCGCGGATGCGCATTCCAAGCGCAAGCACCATCATGCCCATCACGGTCACCATCATGCGCACCACGGGCATCATCATCACCACCGTGCCCACCGGCATTACCGTCACCGCCATCATGAGCATGGCCACCACCATCATCAGCACCGTCGCGGTCATTATCACCACCACCACCACCACCATTCGCATCGCTAAGTGACGGAAGGCTCGCGATCTCACCAGATCGCGGGCACTCTGAGTGGCTCCGTGACGAAGAAACCCCCTCCACCGCCGACATGAAGCGGGAAGGGGGCCTCGACCCCCTGAGCCCACGGTGTCGGCAAGCTGCGGGTCTTACCAGCAGCTACGCGGTCCGCCGATCAAACAGCGGCAGCCCAGCCCGACTCTTTTGCCGCGCTTCTCGCCGTATATACGATGGAACCACGATATTTGTTGGGCCGATAGATGCCACCTTCTCATTTATCGACGACCACCTGAAGTGCAAAGCCGTAACCCGACCGCCTGTACTGCGAATATCATTCTCGTCGCGGCAGTCAGCCAAGTGAGTGCCATCATGACGTTGGTATGGATCCTCACATGCCTGCTCGCTGTCGCAACGGTCCTGCCATCGGTTCCTTGTCCGAGCGGCATCGTGAGAGTGTGCGAGTTCCCGCGATTGCAAATTGCCGCCCTAGCGATCCTGCTTATGCTTGCCCTTCTCATGTTCGACGCGACCAATACTGAGCGCGGCATCCTATGGACGGTTCAGGGCTTGATCGTGCTCGCCCAAGGCAGGGCGGCGTTCATGTATACGTCGTTCCACCCTGTCCAGTCGGTCCAGAACTCCGAACCCTCCGACCCGGGCCGAAGCCTCCGCGTTTTTTCGGCTAATGTGAAGTTGTCGAACCGCAGCTACGGATTGACGCTCGATATCGCGCACAAGGCCGACCCGGACATCGCCCTATTCATGGAAGTTGACGACGCTTGGATTGCCGCTCTTGCGCCGCTGACATCTGGCATGCCGCATTCTGTGGCGTGCCCCAGAGACGATGCCTATGGCATGCTCCTCCTGTCCCGCTTCCCACTTGTCAATCCCGAGACTCGGTATTTGGTGTTTGACACCGTCCCTTCGATCAAGACCGGCGTGCAGCTGAGGAGCGGTGAGATAATCAGCCTATACGCGGTCCATCCAGAGCCGCCGGTTCCTTACGAGGACACCATCGGACGGGACGGTGAACTTGTCCTCATCGCCCAAGACGTCAAACGCGACCCATTGCCAGCCATCGTCGCAGGAGACCTCAACGACGTTGCATGGTCCCGGACCACGCGTCGATTTCAGCGCCTCAGCGGCCTCCTCGATCCGCGAGTCGGTAGAGGATTCTTCAACACGTTCGATGCCCGCTTCCCGGGGTTGCGATGGCCGCTCGATCATCTCTTCCACGATGCGCGCTTTCGGCTTTCGAGAATCGAGGTCTTACCCTATGTCGGCTCTGACCATTTCCCTATTCTGTTCGAACTGAGTCTGAAGAAGAAAGAGGCGAGCGACGCTCCTGTCGCCGAACCGGACCACGACGATAAGCAGGAAGCTGCGGAGCTGGCGGTGCAAGCGCCATCTTTGGACCGCCCGCCGGTAGGCGAAAACTGGGAACGATCCTAGTCCGTCCGTCTAATAGACTTGGCCGGCTACGCCGTGCAGTCCACGAGCGATCGTCCCCCTTCACGTGACCATTCAACGCGTAGGTGCACATGCGAGCGCGACGCTGCTTACGCGCGGGCAGCGTCGGTAGTCTCAACGGCCAGCGCTATCCGTTCGCGCGGATGTTCAGTCAGCTTCGTCCGCTATCGACAAAATGCCCCGCGCATACGCGGTGCCAAATCAAGGTGGAAGTGATTGCGGTGATCATCATTCGCTTCGGGGCCGAGCACGGTCGTGAACACGCCGCAAGCCTCGGAATGTAGCCGACGCAGAAAGCGTTGCGGTGGAGTTAGCGGGAGCGAGAATACCTCCGGGGTGGAGGCAGATCTTCCCTCCGACCCGAGTCCTAGCCCGGCCCGAGAGTTTTTCAATGCTTGGCGGGCAGAGGATGTCCCCTTGGCTATGCTACCGCCGCCTTTCGCACCATGTTCCGCGGTTCCCGCAGTCGATTCTCTCTGCCGGTCGCGCTCGATCGGCCCCCAATTGCCGAGCACGGTGATTTCGCGTCCGCTGCGAAATCGAAACGCCATTATGTCAATGGCGTTGGCTGCCGCGTGCTCGCTCATCTTTTGGCCGCCTGCTCGGAGCCGGCACTGATACCCCACGCCAGAGACGCCGACGATATCCTCGCCGAAGACGTCGCGCGCCGCGGGCTGTGCGTTGTGCTCGAGCCAATGGTGTAAGGCCGCAACGACTTCGCAATTGATTTCAATGGGCGGGGTGAGCATCACCGTGACCCCCGTCCCGATGCTTTTGACCACCACAGGTGTCGCAATTCCGCACTGCCCTTGCCTCAGCGGTGACGCGACCCTCACGTCTGCCTTGATCGGTGCCAAAATTTCGATGCACCGCGCTTGAGCCGCGATCACGTCTGCATCGCTCCACGTGGTCGGAGGTTGGGCCGGTTCGGACGGCTGCGAGGGCACTGGAACTGATGGTGTCACGGCAGGCTTTTGTAGCGGTGTCTTGTCCTCTGGGATGGGCGGAGGCTTCCGAATGGCCCGCTTCGATTCCGGTGTCGTCTTCTTCTTGGGGATGGCCTTTCCCTGGTCGGATCTCGCGGTGGGATGCGGCTGCGTCTTCGCGCGCTGCGCCTCAGCCCGGGAAGACACTCCGAGCGACACCAACACCAGGATTGCCAAGGTCTGCGCTCGCATGGGACGCGAACGTCTCGTGGCGCAAAGCGTTCCTGTCGTGTAGCGGAACAGGTGAGGTCGACAAATGTGTGGTCTGGCAACGGGCGTCGCGAGTGTAGTTATATCTGTGTTCCTGACATTGGGTGTACCGTCCACGACCTCAGCGAAACAGCCAGAGGCTGAACGGAACGTCATTGATGTACAGGTGCGGCTCACCTGGGCTCACGCTTCTCCCGGTCCGATCGACGGTCGGAGCGGAAAGAACACCCGCTCAGCGTTGGAGGCATTTCAACGCATGCGTGGTCTGCCGGTCACCGGCAAGGCGGACAAGGCAACAATCGCAGCCTTACGAAAAGACGCGGCCACACCGACACTGGTCGATTACGAGATCAGCGCTGGCGACGTAAATGGCCCATTCGTCGATGATATTCCAGCCTCTCTCCAGGATATGGCAGATCTTACGCGCCTTTCTTATTCCACGCCTCTCGAAGCGCTTGCCGAAAAGTTTCGCATGGATGAGGGGCTCCTAAGACGTCTAAACCACGGAAAGGACTTTGGTCGGATAGGCACCGTGATCCGGGTCGCGAACGTTAGCGAGGGCAAGCTCGAGGCAAAGATCACACGTCTAGAGGTCGACAAAGCCGACCAGACGGTCCGTGCCTACGATGACGACGGCAGCCTTGCGGCCGTATATCCAGCCACTATCGGTAGCGACGACACCCCATCACCAACCGGAACCTTCAAGATCAAGACGGTCGCAAAGAATCCGACTTACGTATACGACCCGAAAAAGCTGAACTTCAAGGGCGTCGATGCGAAGGACAAATTCGAAATTGCACCTGGGCCGAATAATCCGGTCGGTCTTGTTTGGATCGGTCTCGGCGACGGCTACGGCATCCATGGTTCACCCGAACCGAGCCGCATCCGAAGGCAGAGCTCCCACGGGTGTGTGAGGCTGACCAATTGGGATGCGCTCGAACTCGCGGATGCCGTCAAGACTGGCGTTCAAGTCACTTTCGTGGATGGCTCGACAGGGGCTAGCGAGGTCGCGGGTTCGCGCAGATGACCGATGCGCTACTTCCGCTACTTCGGCCCGGCTCTCCCCGGAAGACGTTTAATCCATGATCCATCACGGGAACAGTTTTCGCGTAGTTATTATATATCAATAGGGTGTAAAAATATCTTTGTGGGATCGCGTAGAGTTGAACGGAACCTAATGGCGGTGAAAGGGGTTTTAAACGGCTACCGACCCGAAAGGACGTGACATGTTGAAAATCACCGTTGCCACGAGTCTAGCGGCGCTCCTCGCCGCTTCGAGCGGAGCCTTTGCCCAGACTCCTAGAGAGGGCGTTCCGCCCGCTGCGGGGTTCGAGAAGAGCGCTGACCCGAGCGGCAAGGCGGGCGGCAGCCCGAAAGGGGAACTCCGAGAATCCACTACCAAATCATCGGATGCGCCAACGAAAGCAGACGGTAGCAAGGCGGCAACCGGTAAGGACAGCCAGAAGAAGGATGGCGACAAGGATCAGCAGAAGTCCGCTGAGCCCAAAGCCACCGACAAAGGTGATCGCACCAGGACGACCGAGGGGAAAGACCAGCCAAAAGTCAAGGACGCCAAAGAGGCTCAGAAGAGTCCCGAGGCCACAGGCACTGAAAAGGGTAGCGCAGCCACTGGTGCGGGTGCGGGCTCGGCCGCTAAGGAGCAAAAGGCAGACGGCGGCAGCAAGACGAAAGTGAACCTGACGCAGGAGCAAAGGACGGAGGTTCGAACGGTATTCAGTCGCCATCGCAGCAACGCAGTCGTCAACATCGATATTACGCCTCGGGTCGGAGTGGCCGTGCCTCGCAGCGTGAAGCTGGTCGAAATTCCCCGCGATCTCGTGGTGATCGTTCCAGAATACCGAACCTACAAGTATTTCGTCGTGGGCGACAAAGTGATTATCGTCGATCCCGGCACCTACATGATCGTTGAAATCATCGAGCTGGCCTGACGGTGTGATGCACGCGGGTGCGGGTTCCGGCCTGTACCTGTGGGCGTCCGATCGGACGGAGAGCTAGGCAGGCGCCGGTCACGAGTCCAAGGGAAAAAATCTCCGGAACCATGTGACCGGCGTCGGGCCGACCTCCGTTCTCGAGTGTCAGTGGCGGACCGAGTCGCAGGTCGAACCGATGACGACGACGTGGAGGCTCGCCCGGGCAGATCATCGCGCTCCGTCGCCCCCCGCAAGCCGTCGAACTACGGACGGAGAATTGCACTTGGAGCAAGGCGCTCTTCAAATGGAAGATCGTCGCGCACGTACCTGCCCACAGCGGCGATCAACCCGATGAGGATGTAGATCGGCCAGGTGAAACCTTGAGTGAGGAACGTTCCTGCGAGGCAGAAGCCCGTCATCCCCGCCAGCAGTGAAAGGGTGATCGTATACATCTCCGGAGGACCTCGGGCACTCGCGATCGAGGCGCCCGACCGGAGTGACGACCGGATACAGTAGACCACCATGGACACGAACACGATAAAGCCGGGGAAGCCCGTCTCCGCGAGCACGTTGAACCATGTCGAATGTACGGCGTGGTTCATACCGTCCCAATGGTCGCTGTAAAAGAAGTAGTTGTCCACGAAGTTGTCCAGGCCGACGCCGGTCAGCGGTCGCGACGTTGCCATTTTCCATGCGGCGCCCCAGGCGTAGATGCGGCCCATGGCGGATTCGTCGATGCCTTCCTCGTGACCTCCGCCCGACGCGCGCTTGTTGATGCCCATCGCCGCAAAAAGTACCAGCCCCGCCACCAGGGCAGCACTGATGAGCAAGGCTTTCGATTTGACCGTCCGCCAGCCAACGACACCGGCCACACCCAGGATGGCGAGCAAGCCGCCGCGGCTCTGCGTGCAAACGATCGCCCAGATTATCAAGCCCGAGCTGACGAGCCCCAGAAGACGGTTCAACCACCCGAGGCGGCTCACGATCAACGATGCCGAGAACGCCAGCGGAAACGACAGCACGAGCGCCAGATCGTTCGGGTCGCCCAGAACCGAGCCCATCTCGCGGGAGATGGTCACGCGCGTTCCCTCGACCAGGCCAATGCCTTGCAGCTTGTTCGATATGGCGACGGCCGCAACGGCGCTGCCCGCAATGATGAACGACTTGGCCGCCCACATGAAGTCCTTGGGCGTGCGCACGAGCCAGGCGATGGCCACAGTCATGATGCCGATCTTCCAGTATGTCGCGGTCCAGTAGGTCAGCGCCGTTGGACGATTGACCGCGAAGGCCACCCCGATCGTGGTCAACACGAAGAAGCCCGAGAAATAGGCGAGCTCGCGCGACCAGAAGGGCTTCGTCTCGCGCGAGAGAAGAATTTGCCACGCCAGAACGGCCAGCGTCGGCGCTGCAACGAGACTCGGGATCCGCAGTGAATAGAGGGCGGGGAATGCTTCGTGAATGCGGAAAAACGAGAAAACGATGAAAGTCAGGCAGAGCGCGAAGGGCATCCGGAACGCCAGCACGACCGCCACCGGCGCAATCGCAATGGCGAGCGGAGCTAAAGCAGACAGGGGCGGAGGAAGCAGGAAGAGCGGAGCCGCTGCCAGCAGACTTGCAGTGCCCGCAACCGCAAGCTGACCCGCCCGGCCCGGCATGACCCGTGCGCTAGACATTGGCCGGCTCCGATCGCCTGAGAGGCACCATGAGCCGCGTCAGAGCTTCGGCGATCGGCAGCAAGCGTAGCGCTCCGGCGCCAGCGATGAGAGCGAGGCTTGCGGCGATCGCCCAGACACCGCGGTCGACGACCAAGTGAGGCTCCGGAGCGAAGGCGCAAATGCCCACGGCCAACCCTGCCAGACAGGCAGCCCTGCCGATCGGATAGGAGATTGGTGCAATCTTGTGTCCGTCATACAAGAACAGGAGAAGGCGCACGGCATGACCGGCCATCATGGCGCCGAGAGCGCCGAGCACGCCCATCATGGGCACCAGTATCACATAGCCGGTGACGGCTACGATCGCGCCGGCGATGTTGATCGCCATGACTGAAAAGCCCGTCCTGCGTAGGTGGCTGCCGACGTTTGAGAGCGTGCACAGCTCGTTGAGCACGCTCACCATGATAGCGAACGCAAGAAGCGGCGCAGCTGCGTGGTAGCCGGCCGGCAGCGCCAGCTCTATGAAGATCGGCGCGCTGAGCTGTACAACAGTGGCACCGATCACCAGGACGACGACGCCCCAACCCCATGCTGCTGCGCTGCGCTCGACGCCGTTCGCCTCGGACAGCACGGCCATCCTCCGTCCGATCCACCAGAGGGAGAAGGGTTGCAGGACCAGCGCTGTGGCCAGAGCCAGCTTCATCGCGAGAGCAAGGTGGGCGATCTCGGCGTCGGCGACGTTCCCCGAAAGGAACCATCGGTTCATGCTGCCGATGGCGAACGTTGCGAACCCTGACGCGACGAGCGGCGAGCCGTAGAGTGCGACGTTGCGTAAGCCACGTGCTTTGAAAGCGATGCCGTGCGTGCGGTAATAGAGGATCCCGAGGATGACCGCGCAGGTGGCCATGACGATCGCGTTGGCGATCAGCGCGCCTTCGGCGCCGTATCCATTGTGGAAGACCAGCCACAGCACCGAAAGCTGGGTGAGGGACCTGAGAAACGCGTAGACGAAAACCGCCTTCGAGTTGGCCTCAAGTCGCCACCACATGACCGGCAACTGGATCAGGGCGGTCAGCGAGGCGGCTGCCAGTGCGAGCCGCATGGCGACCAGATCGACGTTGATCGACAGTGCGGACATGATCGCTGGCGCAACGAGCTGCAGCGCGATGCCCAGTCCAACCGAAGCAATGATGGCAGTGCCGAGCAACTCAGCGGCAACCCGACTTTTTGCCTCCAACGAGCCAGCGCTACTCGCGAACCGAAGCAGGCATTCGCCGAGACCGAGCGCGAATGCGAGGCCTGCCAGCTCGATCAGGCTGATCGCGACCTCCATCCGACCGAACTCTGAGGGAGACAAGTAGGCAGCTGCTACCGGTATCGTCAGTAGAGCCAGACCCTTGTCGAAGACGACGGTGAGAACGTAGAAGGCGGCAGCTCGCGCGCGCCCTCCTTGCAGTTCGATCCCGCTTTGGCCGTCCGGTGTCTCGATTCGCATGACCTGGTCGTCCGATCCTGGCACCGCAGCGCGGTGTCTCCTCGAGGCTTCCGGCAGAAGCCAGGCATCTAGGCTTGACGAGGACTAATGCATTCGCCTTAACCGACCGGTTATCCGACAGAGACGATTGTTTTCATCACCAAGTCACTTCCGCTCGATCACTGGAAGCCAGCAATAATGATCGATGTATCGTCGTTCGAGTTCGAGTTGGTCGCGCGCCGGAGAGCGTCGGTGATCGCGCGGGTCAGCACGTCGAACCGGTTGCCGGCGGTCTCACGCAGTAAGGCCGCCATGCCGTCGTAACCCAAATGGTGACCGCCCCTGAGGCGGCTGTCGATGAATCCGTTTGAGAACAGGGCGAGGCGATCGCCAGCTGCCAGCGCCACGCGGCTCGTGCGGTACTGTGCATCGGCAAGCATGCCAATGGGGTAGCTCCCTTCGCCGACGAACTCGACGCTCCCGTCGGCGCGGATCAGCGCGGGACGTGGATGCCCCGCGATGCCGAGGTCAGCGATCCCGGCATTTCGATCGATGCGAGCGTAAGCGAGCGTGCTGTAGCGATCGGAATTGGCCCAGTTGAGGAACTTCTGGTTGAGTTCGGCCAGAATATCGCTGGGCGTCCTCGAAGCTGTCACGGGTGGCATCGCAGTGCGCGAAGGCAGCGTAGCGGTCGAATTGCGGATCTCTTGTGCCATCAATGTCGCCAGCAGCGCGGCCGGGGTACCCTTGCCGGACACGTCGAGCGAGAAAATTGACGCTTGGCCGGGCGCACCGGCCTGGATCCCCACCATGTCGCCGCTCAGGACTGAATGGGCTTCCACCGCGCATGCGATATCAATTCCATTCACTGTGATGAGGGATGGCGGAAGCAAACCCGACTGAAGCTCCGCCGCGGCAAACAGATCCTGTCCGATCTTTGCCTGCTCGCTCTGCACTTCCACCAGCGAGGCTTCGATACCTCGGGCCTTTCGCAACAAGGCCTTTTGCTTCTCGACCGTACGAATGCCAGCCGATACGCGAGCCAGCAGCTCATTGGCGACGAATGGCTTGTGCATGTAATCGGCGGCCCCGGCCTCCAGCCCGTTCACCACCTCACCGGCGTGTCCGCTGAGAATGATGATGTGAGCCGGCACTACCAGGCGGTCCTGCAGGAGCCTGCACAACGCAAGGCCATCCATGCCCGGCATCTCGAGGTCGGTGATGATGATCTCGGGCTCGAACTGTTCGACCGCGCAAAGCGCGTGTCGGGCATCGCTGGCGGCGAGCGTCTCATAACCGCTTTTGTTGAGTACGCGAACCAGGATTGTCCTCATCATGGCATCGTCGTCCACGACGAGGACACGCGCCGGGGCAATGCGCTCGAAGCCGGCGGCGAGCGGAGCGTCGGCAGGGCCGAATGCATATCCCCGGCTCCCTCCCGGCAACGGTGCGGTCTCGACGAGGGCGATGCGGTCTATGCGCACGTCCGCACTGCCCGCGGCTTTGAACGCCATGATCTGCTTCAGCCGCGCGAGGTCCATGACATCGCCGCGCATGCTCGTGATGCCGCCGAGCGGTACCGACCAATGGAAATCCCCCAATCGGAAACTTGCGCTCACGAATCGACAAGTCGTTCATCGATCACATCGTCGAAGATGAACAGAGCGCGGCGATCGTCACGGCGATGATGCAGCTGGCAAGGACGCTCGGCATCAAGACGACGGCGGAGGGTGTCGAGAGCGTGGCGCAGCGCAAAAAGCTCGAGAGTCTGAGTTGCGACGAGGTGCAGGGCTTCTTGATCAGCAAGCCGCTTTCAGACGTCACGAAATTTTTTGCGGCGACGACCTGAAGACGCTCGCCGCGTGGGGCGACGGCGAATGCATTCATGGATGATCGTTGACTGCAGGTCATTCGAATAAAACACCGGGAGAATCCCGGCGTCGGATTTCAATGCGCGGCAATGTGGGTATGCAATGGTGCGTTCCAAACTCGAGCCGCGGAACGCCATGTCGATCGATTGCAAAAGCCTGGACATCATCATACCGACGTATAACCGGTCGGCGCTTCTCGCCAAGACGCTAGCCAGCGTCGCAGCGGCTCGCAAGCCGACCTCTCTCGAAGTGCGTGTCATCGTCGTCGACAACAACTCTAGCGACGGCACACCGGCCGTGGTCGAGACGTTTCGCGAACGGATAGACGGACTTCGCTACGTCGTAGAGGTGCAGCAGGGACGCTCACACGCATTGAATGCTGGTATTCGCGCGTCATCCGCGGATCTCATCGGAACGATTGACGACGACGAGGAGGTGGATGGCGACTGGATGTGCGAGGTCGAACGCCGCTTCAATACCGAGGCTCTCGATTTTCTCGGCGGACCTTGCCTCCCAAGCTGGGGCGAGTGTCAGGCACCCGACTGGCTGCCGCGCAGCCACGGTGGACTTATCGGCTGGATCGTCCCTTCCGAGCGGGATTTCGAGTACGGGCCTCCGTCTCACGCCTACATGGTCGGGGGCAACGCGGTTATCCGACGGACCGTTCTCGACAAGATCGGCCTCTATCATACGGGCCTCGGACGCACCAAGACGGGTGCCAACGGCGGTGAGGACCTCGAGATGTTCAACCGCTTGATCAGAGCGGGCGCCAAAGGTCACTACTCGTCAGGGCTCGTCATCTACCACCACGTTCCGGCGGAGCGGCTCAGCCGCCGCTTCTTCCGCAAGCGCAGCTTCTGGGACGGCGTCAGCATCGGGTTCATCAGCCGTTCGTTTCGTGAGCCCGTGCCGCACATCGCCGGCCTACCGCGATACTTCCTGCGCATGGCGGCTGAAGGTTTCGTCAGGCGGCTTGCTGCTCGCGGACGAGCCGAGGCGGACACGTTCGCGGACGAGTTGAGGGTTGTCGAACTCTTCGGTCGCGCCTACGGCCGTTTTCTGTATCAGGGCCGCTGAGCCGTCCGGCACCCGACGGCGTGGTGCTTGGGTGAGCGCGCCCGTCGGAGTCCCAAATAGAACGGACAGACGTCTTCCACAATTGGTGGCGGAATGACTGCGCAATCCGACAGGTCGCCCCGCGACGGCAGCGCCGGAATGCGCGACCGGATGCGACAACCCGCGTCTTGGCGCGCCGTCCCGCACGCGTGGAAAGCCACACCGCGTCCAGTCGGGCCGAAGCCATAGTCCCGGGCACATGGACCGGGATGACAAACAGTTCGGGAACGAGAGCGGTCTACCTTCTCGGCCTCACGATCGACCGAACCTGCCCACCGAACCTTCACCCATTGCCCCCGCGTCCACGCCCGTCCTACCCTTCGCGGCAATGCCCCGTGCATTTCTCGCGAAGGAGCCCGACCATGTCGACCACACCGCAGCCGCTCGAGTGCCTCAAAGGCCTGAAAGTGCTGGATCTGTCGCAGTTCGAAGCGGGGCCGTCGTGCACCGAGGCCCTGGCCTGGATGGGCGCCGAGGTGGTCAAGGTGGAGAACCCGAAGCTCGGCGATCCGGGCCGCGCCGCCGTGTTCGGCAGCCCGGACAAGGACAGCACGTACTTCCTGATCTTCAACGCCAACAAGAAATCGATCACGGTCGATCTGAAGTCGCCCGAAGGCAAGAAGCTGGTGCTCGACCTCGCCGCCAAGGCTGACGTGATGGTCGAAAACTTCGCGCCCGGTGCCATTGAGCGCCTCGGCCTCGGCTGGGATGTCGTGTCAAAGCTCAATCCGGGGCTGATCTATGCCCAGGTGAAAGGCTTCGGCGAGGGCAGCCCCTACGAGCAGAACCTTGCCTTCGACATGATTGCCCAGGCCTGCGGCGGCGTCATGAGCATCTCCGGCATGCCGGACGGGCCGCCGATCAAGCCGGGGGCAACCATCGGCGATACCGGCACGGGCATGTTGCTCGCCATCTCGATCCTCTCCGCCTATGTCGAGAAGCAGCGCACGGGCAAAGGCCAGCGCCTGCAGATCGCCATGCAGGACGCGATGCTGCATTACATCCGCATTGCTTTCGCGACCCAGGCGCGGACGGGTGTCGTGGCCGGACGCGCCGGCGCCAAGATGCTCTCGGGCGTCACCTCGCCGGGCGGCATATACCCCTGTAAGCCGGGCGGGCCCAACGACTGGGTCTACATCTACACGAGCCGCGGCAACGAGGAGCACTGGAAGCGCCTCGCCCGCGTTATCGGCAGGCCGGAGTTGGCCGACGACCCGCGCTTCTCGACGACCGCAGCCCGCGCCGAGCGCGAAAAGGAGGTCGACGAGATCGTTGGCGCCTGGACGCGACACCAGACCAAGCACGAAGCCATGCGGCTCGTCGGCGAAGCGGGCATTCCGGCGGGTGCCGTTCTCGACACGATGGAGCTGATCAACGACACGACGTTCGACGACCGCGCCATCATGCAGACCATGGCGCATCCGAAAGTGGGTGACTTCAAGATGCCGGCCTGGCCTGTCCGCCATGACGGCAAGCCGCCCGAGGTCAAGCCATCGCCGCTGCTCGGAGAAAGCACGGCCGACGTGCTGAAGGGGTGGCTCGGCAAGAGCGAAGACGAGATTGCAGCGCTCAAAGCCGCCCGTATTGCAGGCTAGGCGGAAGCCGATCCGTGGACGCGTTGCCCCATCGGCGACGCGGCCACCGATCAGTCGCGCAGGCTGCGCAGCGAATCGATCGCCCAGTCGATGCGGTCAAGCAGTTGCCTCTGCTGGGCTTCCAGGGACGCGATCCGCTTCGCCGCGGTCTCCAGCTCCGCCCTGAGCCGTCCGCACTCCGCTTCGAGTTCGCCAGTCCGATCGCGGCCTGCGGCGCTAACCGCAGCACCTTTCGCAGACTTCCCGGTCAGCTTTTTCGTCGGCTTCTTGGCCTTGCTGGCAATCCGGTCCGCCATGTCGAAACTCCGCCAACCCCGCAAGTACGGCCGGACGTTGCGAAACGCAACGTAGTGAACCTGATGCTCGAGCGACCACTATAGTGAATGAGGTCGACCACCATCTCGACCATCTCCCTTAAGAAAGCAAGTGCATGACGCATTGACAGGCGGGGTCGAGCTGCACAATTTCCTGCCATAGATACAGTCGATCCACACACACCCTACCGCTCTGGATCGACCTGCGTGCGCTCTGGCGTAGCACCGGATCGAAACTAACACCGTTCACAAATACCGCGAGAGGATACCAAATGACAGTCAAGGTCGCCATCAACGGCTTCGGTCGGATCGGCCGGAACGTGTTGCGCGCCATTATCGAGTCGGGCCGTACCGACATCGAGGTGGTGGCCATCAACGACCTGGGACCCGTCGAGACCAACGCTCACCTGCTGCGCTACGATAGCGTGCACGGCCGTTTTCCGTTCGAGGTCAAGGTGTCGGGCGACACCATCGACGTCGGGCGCGGTCCCATCAAGGTGACCGCCGAGCGCGACCCCGCCAAGCTGCCGCATAAGGCCATGGGCGTTGACATCGCGCTCGAGTGCACCGGCATCTTCACATCCAAGGAAAAGGCTTCGGCCCATCTGACGGCCGGCGCCAAGCGCGTGCTCGTCTCGGCTCCGGCCGACAATGCTGACCTGACGGTCGTCTACGGCGTCAACCACCACAAGTTGACCAAGGACCACCTCGTCGTCTCCAACGCCTCCTGCACCACCAACTGCCTGTCGCCGGTGGCCAAGGTGCTCAACGACGTCGTCGGCATCGAGAAGGGGATCATGACGACGATCCACGCTTATACCGGCGACCAGCCGACACTCGACACGATGCACAAGGATCTCTACCGGGGCCGCGCGGCGGCTCTGTCGATGATCCCGACCTCGACCGGCGCGGCCAAAGCCGTCGGCCTTGTTCTGCCGGAGCTTAACGGCAAGCTCGATGGCTTCGCCCTGCGCGTGCCGACACCCAACGTCTCCGTGGTCGATCTCAAGTTCATGGCCAAGCGCAAGACCAGCAAGGACGAGATCAACGAGGCGATCAAGCGGGCGGCCAGCCAGGAACTCAAGGGCATCCTCGGCTACACGGACGCCCCGAACGTCTCGATCGACTTCAACCACGATCCGCACTCCTCGATCTTCCACATGGACCAGACCAAGGTCATGGACGGAACCCTCGTGTCGGTGCTCTCCTGGTACGACAACGAGTGGGGCTTCTCGAACCGCATGAGCGACACCGCAGTCGCCATGGGCAAGTTGCTCTGAGCCATTGCCGCGGCCCAGCCGATGACGACATGGGGCCTCGCATCGCGTGTGATGCGGGGCCTCTTTGCGTTGGCCTTCGCATACGCCTCGCATCGGAACGAAGCCGGCGCGCGCGATCGATGGTAGGCTTGGCGCCGAGACATTCGCGTCGAGAGCCCGCGCCCGCCATGAAGTCCAGCGGCAAGCCCAGGTCCCGAAGTCCCATCACGCCGCGTCCGGTGACGGCCACCTATTTGCGCAACTCCGCATTGCATTACGTGTCCCAGCGTGCGGCGAGCATTGCCATGGTGCGCCAGATCCTCGAGCGGCGGGCGAAGAAGCGGCTCGCCGTACGAACGCTGGATGCCCCAACCGAGGCCCTCATCGAAGCTGCGATCGCCGAGCTGGCGGCACTCGGCCTTGTCGATGACATGCGCTTTGCTGGCGGCCGGGCTGCGACGCTGGCGGGCAAAGGTTTGGCGCGCTCGCGAATCGCGCAGGGCCTCCGCTCGAAAGGAGTCGCCCGCGAGACGAGCGAGGCGGCCGTCGGCGATGACATTGACGATCTGGCGCAGGCCCGCCGCTTCGTGACCCGCAAACGGCTCGGCGCTCTCCGCCGCGGCGGCATGACGCTAGAGTCGCGGCGCAAGGATCTCGCCTCACTTGCCCGAGCCGGCTTCGCCTATTCGGTCGCGAGCCGCGCCCTCGATGCTCCCGACGAGACCTAGTGTCCCGATCCCTGCCGGGTGATGCCGGTTGCCAAACCGCGCGCATCGGAGGCATGATTTAAGGGCCGGCGGCGCAAAAATACCTGCCGGCATTTCTGTGCCAACGGCCAGCCTTGAAGGTATTCCGACCATGACCGACGCCGCCGATCTCGCCGATCCCAATCCTTCGCGGCCGTCGGCCACCATCATGCTCGTTCGCGACGGCAAGGATGGCATCGAGATCTTCATGGTCGTGCGCGACCGACCGATGGATGGAGCCATGGGGGCGGTCGTCTTCCCCGGAGGCAAGATTGATCAGGAGGACCGCCATCCCGAGAGTTGGGGCCATCTCGTCGCCCCCCAGTCACATCCCGACCTGCCTTATTGGCTCGCCGCAATGCGCGAGACCTTCGAGGAAGCAGGTGTCGTCATCGCCCGGCCGAGCGGTGCGAAATCGGGCGACATTTCGCCCGCCCGCGCCCGCGAAATGGTCGTCAAGCATCGCGATGCCCTGCTCGATCGCAAGATCACCTTCGCCCAAATCATCAAGTCGGAAGGTCTCGACCCCGCGCTCGATCACATGGTGCACTTCGCTCACTGGCAGACACCCCTCGGCCTGCCGAAGCGCTTCGATACGCACTTCTTCCTCGTCTCGGCCCCCGAAGGCCAGGAACCCATCCATGACGGCCGCGAAATGGTCGATTGTTTCTGGATCTCGCCGGGGCGCATCGTCGACGAGGCGGCATCCGGCAAACGCACGTTGGTTCCGGCCACTCGTCTCAACCTCGAGTTGCTCTCGGAAAGCCGCACCGTCGCCGAGGCTATGGCGAAGGCCCGCGCCCGATCCGTCGTGCTGGTTCGGCCGGAGCGCTTCAAGTCCGAGGACGGCAAATGGGCGGTGCGCATTCCGGCTGAGGCCGGCTACCGTACGACCGTCATCGCCTCGTCGAGCCAACGCGCCTGATCTTCTAGAGGAGTTGCGCGAGGATCATCAGCAACCCGCCACGGAGACAGCCGAACACTGGTTCTCAGCCAGGGAATGCCGCGAGGAGGGCCGACCATACGAGAAATTTAAGATCTGGTGTCATGGCTAGTCTCGTCGACCCGGGAATTAGCACAATCGAGTGCCCAAGGGCCGTTCGAGTACGAACTCGAGTTGATGATCGTCTGTCGGCTTGGCGCTTGGTAAGGATCGGCCCGTCCCGGATGCACATAAAACTATGCTCGGCGAGCCTGCATGACCGATAGTCCTGATCTGACGCAAACCCAGACCGCAATCGTCGAGCGCACCAATGCGTTTCGCGTCGAACAGGGGCTGTTGGCGGTGCAGCGCAACGCGGCCCTCGGGCATGCGGCGAACGAATTTGCCCAGTATCTCGCTAAGTCGGGGCGCTTTGCGCACGAGGCCGATGGCCGCAAACCAGCCGAACGCGCCAAGCAGGCCGGCTATTGGCATTGTACGGTTGCCGAGAACCTGGCGCTGAACCTGGACAGCCGTGGCTTCACGGTCGAGAAGCTGGCAACGGACGCGGTCGAGGGCTGGAAGGCCTCGGCGGGGCACCGCAAGAACATGCTTCTTCCGAACGTGACGGACGTCGGCATCGGCATCGCGCGCGCCATGGGGCCTGATCCCAAGTTTCTCACGGTCCAACTGCTGGGCCGGCCTGGCCATCTCGCCTACGCCTTCTCGATCGCCAACAAGAGCATGGACACCATCGCCTACGAGTTCGCCGGCAAGCGTCACGAGATCGCCCCCCGCATGGTCGTCACCCATCAGGCTTGCGACCCGGCGCGGGTGCGCTTCGACGGAACCGGTGGCTGGCTCGGCGGGACGCGGATGAACGTGCAGTACGAGGCCGCCGACAAGGCCAAGTTCGTCCTGCGCAATGGCCCGGAGGGCAAGCTCATGGTCGAGCACCATCGCTGACGGCAGCTACACTGTTTCCGACTTCGACAGGCTTGCGATCATCCGGCCGCGCACCTCCGGCAGCGCGATCTCGCGCGGCGCCAAGGCCCGCGACTCGAGGAAGTATCCCGTCAGCGCGAATCCAGCCGCGATATCGACGCTCGGCACCGGCCCCTGCGCGCGACCAGCGAGAAACCCCGGCAGCGCCAGAAGCCGATCCTTGTAGGGCTCCCCCGCTGAAGCTGATACGGCCCGGCCCGTGCGCGGGGAGACATAAATGAGCTGGTCGTTGCTTCCGGTCGCTGCGCACTGCTGAAGGTCGAGCCCGAATCCGAGCTCGGCGAGCAGCGCCAGCTCCCACCGCACCATCAGCGCCGGCCACACGCTGGGGTCGTCGAGAAATCCGAGCACGAACAGCGTCACCTCGTAGAGCGCCGGGTGTGGGTCGCGCTCAGGCAGCA
>JALHMC010000063.1 GCA_022844225.1 Hyphomicrobiaceae bacterium
GGATCGCGGAACTGCATGATCTCGGTCGCGACCTCGCCGGGTAGGATTACCGTCGAGCGGATGCCGTTCAGGCACTCCTCGAGGTTGACGGTGTGGCTCATGGCGACGACGCCGTGCTTGGCGGCGGTGTAGATGGGGCCCGAGACCATGCCGATGTTGCGGCCGGCCATGGACGAGGTGTGGATGAGCTGGCCGTCGCCCTGCTGGCGCATGATCGGGAGCACGGCGTGGGTCACGTAGAGCGCCGATTGCAGGTTGCCGGCCACGAGCGTGTCGATGCCTTCGGTGGTGAGGTTTCGCCACCAGCGGTTGGGCACGTTCGTGCCGGCGTTGGAGACGACGATGTCGAGGCGGCCGTGGGCTGCTAAAATGGCTTCGACGATGCGCTTGACGCTCGCGGCCTTGCCGAGATCCCCGGACTGGACCTCAGCCTTGCCGCCGGCCTGGGTGATGATGGCCTGGACCTTCTCGAGCGGCTCCTTGCGGCGGCCGGTGAGGATCACGATGCAGCCCTCGGCTGCGAGGGCCTTGGCCGCGGCCTCGCCGATGCCAGTGCCGGCGCCGGTGACCCAGGCGATCTTGCCGTTAATGTCGCGCATGGTGGGATGTCCTGCTGGTGTGTCGTTTATTGAGGCGGGTGTCAGGGGGGGAGGCGCCCTCACCCGCCGCCCTGCGGGCACCGACCTCTCCCCGAAGGGAGAGTTGAAGTGAACCAGAATACGGTTCCGAGCGGGCGGGGCGGCTTGCTGCTCCGGATCAGTCCGTCTCTATGGGCAGACTGGTGTCCTTGGCCCACTCGCCCATGGAAGCGTCGTAGAGGGTGAGGTCGTCGTAGCCGAGCTGGTGCATGAGGAACAGGTCGATGGTGGCCGAGATGCCGCCGCCGCAATAAACGATGACTTTCTTGTCCTTGGTGACGCCCTTGGCCTCGAGCTTGGCGGCCGCATCGGCGAGGGTCGTGAAGCCTTTGGTGGCCGGATCGACAAGAGTGGCGGCCGAGACGTTGACGCTGCCGGGAATGCGGCCGGGGCGACCGTAGCGACTTGGCTCGAGGCCGTTGTGGAACTGCGGGCCCAGCGCGTTGACGGTGACCACGCCGGGCACACCGATAGCTGCCTTGGCCGTGGCTGCGTCGGCGAACAGTCCGGCGCGCGGACGAGCCTTGAACGCGGCTGCGGGATAGCCCTTCGGGTCGCCGGTCTCAGTCGGGCGGCCTTCGGCCTTCCATTTGTCGAAGCCGCCGTCCAGAACCGCGACGTTGTCGAAGCCCAGCGCGCGCAGCATCCACCAGAAACGGGTCGCCCACATCATGGTGCCGACGCTGTAGAGCACCACGCGCACGCCGTCGCCTATGCCGTGACGCGAGAAGGCTGCCTCGAGCTGCGCCGGGTCCTTCGGCATCATGAACCAGTGACGCTGGCTCTTGTCCGAGAACTCGCCCTGAAGATCGAGGAAATCCGCGCCAGGAATGTGCGCCTCGCGGAACGTCCGCAGACCGGGCTCGGGTAGGTAGGGTTCATCGACGCCGGGCGGAGCCGGATTGTTGTAGGTGGTGCAATCGTAGACGCGGACGCTCGGGTCGCTCAGCGCAGCGGCGAGCGCCTCGGTGGTGATCAGGGCCTTGGGATCGCGCATCAGGGGCTCCATCGTCAGGGGCTTCCGCGTCTATGGCCGATGGTAGGCAGATCCTGATGCGCAAGGAAGGGGAATGCGAAGCGAGGCGATGCCAGCGGTTGACAGGTTATCCCCCCGCCTCAAGAGTCAGGCAAAATGCGCAATCCGGATTAAGATGGAGATCGGCATGGCGGCGAAGGTGGCGGTGATTGCGGGGGCGACGGGGGCGGCGGCGAAGCGGCTGAAGGAGGCGCTGCTCGCGGACCCGACGTGGCGCGTGGTCGGGCTGTCGCGCAACCCGCCGAAGTCGAACGATCCCAGGCTTCAGTTTCTCGCGGCCGATCTCACGAATGCCGAGAGCACCCGAGCGGCGCTGGCCAAGGTGCCGGACGCGACGCACTTGTTCTACACGGCGCGGGCGCAGTTCTCCGATGCCTCGAAGGGTGTCGAGGACGTCGAAGGCAACGCCGCCATGATGCGGAACCTGCTCGACGGTGCGGAAGCATCGGCTAAGAGCCTGGAGCACGTGCATCTGGTCGAGGGCACGAAGTGGTACGGTATGCACCTCGGACGGATGTCGAGCCCGGCGCGTGAAGACGATCCGAGGCACATGCCGCCGAACTTCTATTATGCGCAGGAGGATTTGCTCAGGGCGCATCAGAAGGGAAAGAAGTGGACGTGGTCAGCGTCGCGGCCGGGATTTCTCTACGATTTCGCGCCGGAGCGGGCACGCAACGTGCCGCCGACGATTGGGGCGTGGGCTGCGATGTGCCGCGAGATGGGGATGCGGCTCGACTTTCCGGGAAAGCCGCAGAACTACACCGCACTGTTCGAAGCGACCGATGCGAGCCAGCTCGGCCGGGCCGTCACGTGGATGGCGACGGCGACCGCGGCGCGGAACGAGGCCTTCAACGTGACGGACGGAACGGTTTTCCGGTGGGAGCGACTGTGGCCCCGGATCGCGAAATTCTACGGGATGGAGGTCGGCCAGATCCGTCCGCTCAATCTCGGGCTCTGGATGTCGGACAAGGGACCGGTGTGGGAGGCGATCGCGAGGCGGCATGGGCTCGCCTCGTCGCGAATGGATGACGTGGTGACCTGGAATTTCGGCGATTTTCTCTGGGGCCTCGAGACGGATGTGGTGTCGAGCACGACCAAGATCCGCCTCGCCGGCTTCCACGACACCGTCGACACCGAGGACCAGATTCTGCGGCAGCTAGCGCAATATCGCGAGGCCAAAGTGCTGCCCTAGCGGCTGGCGGGCAAGTTCACGCGAGCGCTACGGAGCCCAGCGCACCTGCCCGGCGCCGGAAACATCGAGCCCGCCAAGTTCGCGGGCCCGAACGGCGAAAGCGGGCGCACGGAGGAGGCCAAGCAGGCGCTGGAGGCGCGGACGATAGCTGTCGCGTTGGCGCATGACGAGATCGAACCGCTCGAGGGCGACGGGAACGAAATCGACGTTGGCGGCCGTCGCGACCGCTCTGGTCGCAACACCGAAATCGGCGCGGCCCGCGCGGATCGCCTGGGCGATGTCGGGTCCGGTCGGCGCCACTAACGCGGTCTCGAAGGCGTCGAGCGTCAGTCCTTCGCGTGCCAACATTGCGAGGAGCAGTTGCTGGGCACCCGCGCCCTCCGGCCGCTGAGCGAGCCGGGCCCTACGGGCGTGAGCGTCGGCGAGGCAATTCAGTGCGAGCGGATTTCCGGGCGCGACGAGCAGCCCTTGCTCTCGTGCCGCGAAGCCGATCAGGACGGCGTCATAAAGGCCGGTCTCGGCCGAGACGATGGCCACGTTGGTGTCGACCGAGGCATCGGCCAGATCGTGGAAATGGATGGCCGCCGCGGCAACCTCTCCGAGCAGGAAACGGCGGTAGCCAGCTTCGCTGCCTTCCGGGAGCATGGCGAGTCCAGAGCGGCTCTCGACGAGCGCCCACTGCAAGAGCGGATCGTGGCTGCCGCCCACAACTGCGGGTGGGTCGGCCGGCACGACACCATGCGGTCGTGCCATGCCCGCAAGGAGCCAGCGGTCGAGGTCTCCACGGGGAAACAGCCACTTTCCGGTGACCTTGGTGCAAGGCACGACGCCGTCGGCCACCAGCTCGTAGAGTTTTCTCTCCTTGATGCGCAGATACTCGGCGGCCTCGGCGGTCGTGAGCAGCTGCAAGCCTGCTTTTACATGCATTGATATGTTCTTTTTCTATTTTTTGACTTTTCAAGGTGATCACGAGATTTCATGCAAGTCAACGGAAGCACAAGGATTGTGGACGTGGGAAGCGCCCTGGATCTGGTACTCAGCGGCGACCCGACGCTTCTACGCATCGTCGGTCTTTCTCTGACCGTCACGGTGACTGCTACGCTTGCAGCGGCAGCCATCGGCATCCCATTTGGGGCTTTCGTCGCGACGAGCCGGTTTCGCGGCCGGAGCGCAATCATCGTTATGCTCAACGCCTTGATGGGTTTGCCGCCGGTCGTCGTCGGCCTCGCGCTCTTCCTTGCGCTCTCCAGGTCGGGGCCCCTTGGCGGATTTGGCCTGCTGTTTACGCCCAGCGCCATGATCATCGCCCAAACGCTGCTGATCCTGCCGATTATCGCCGCCCTGACACGGCAAGCTATCGAGGATCTCTGGCTCGAATACGCGCACGAGCTGACGGCGATGCAGATCGGTCCGATCGGCCGGATCATGACGCTTGTTTACGAAGGGCGGTTTGCGCTCGCGACGATCCTTCTCGCGGGCTTTGGACGCGCCGCCGCCGAGGTCGGTGCGGTCATGATCGTCGGGGGGAACATCGACGGGTTCACGCGCGTGATGACCACGACGATCGCACTCGAGACGTCAAAGGGCAATCTGGAGCTCGCCATCGGTCTCGGCATCGTGCTCATCGCGCTGGTGATGGTGATCAACGCCGCGACCTGGGCGCTCAGAGCGTGGGCGGACCGCCATGCAGGATAGGATTGTCGACGACCCTACGTCGCTCACGGGATCCGATGGGCCGCTCGTTCGCCTCGAGCGCGTCAGTTACACGGCCGGCGACACCCCAATCCTGACCGACCTGTGGCTCGACATCGCCAGCGGTCCTCCGACAATTCTGCTCGGACCGAACGGGGCGGGCAAATCAACCCTGCTGAAGCTGCTGATGGGGCTCGTTGCGCCGACTGAGGGGAACCTCGAGGCTCGCCGTGTCCTCGGCGGCCGGTTGCCGCGGATGGCCTTCGTCTTCCAGCGGCCGGTGATGCTGAAGAGATCGGCAGCCGCCAACGTCGCGTATGCGCTGCGAGCCGCTGGCCGATCGACGTCCGGAAACGCTATTCGCGACCTGCTCGATCGCGTCGCCTTGGATCACCTGCGCGACAGGCCGGCACGGCGGCTGTCCGCCGGCGAGCAGCAACGCCTTGCCCTGGCGCGGGCGCTGGCACGCGAGCCGGACCTGCTGCTGCTCGACGAGCCCACCGCAAGCCTCGACCCGACCGCGACCAAGGCGGTCGAGGACATCGTCGCCAATGTGGCCCGCGAGGGCGTGAAAGTGGTGATCGCCACTCACGACATGGGCCAGGCGCGGCGCCTCGGCGGGGACGTGGTGCTGGTGGTTGGTGGGCGCATCGCCGAACGCTCGGCAACCGAGGATTTCTTCAAGAGACCGAGCACGGAGGCTGCCCGCCGCTTTCTGGCGGGTGATCTCGTGCTGTCCACATAGCAAGGAGCCAACCATGCGCCTCAGCTTCCTCGCGACCCTCGCACTCGCTCTCGTGCCGATTGGCGCGGCCTCCGTCGGAGCGCAGGAAACTTCGATCGTCGTCGCATCGACGACCTCGACAGAGGACTCGGGGCTCTTCAAGCACATCCTGCCGCTGTTCCAAGCGAAGACCGGCATCGATGTGAAAGTGGTGGCGCAAGGCACGGGCCAAGCCCTGGACACGGCGCGGCGCGGCGACGCCGACGTCGTCTTCGTGCACGCCAAAGCGCTGGAGGAGAAGTTCGTCGCCGACGGCTACGGCGTGGCTCGGTTCGACGTGATGTACAATGACTTCATTCTGATCGGGCCGAAGGGCGACCCTGCAAAGGTGACGGGCGGCAAAGACGTCGTGGTGGCGCTCAAGGCAATCGCGGCGACGAAAAGTCCGTTTGTCTCGCGTGGGGACAAATCGGGCACGCACTCCGCCGAGCTAAAGCTCTGGACGGTGGCCGCGCTCGACCCGCAGAAGGACAAGCCCGACTGGTATCGCGAGATCGGCCAGGGCATGGGCGCGGCCCTCAACACCGCAGGCGCGATGGGTGCTTATGTCCTGTCCGACCGCGCGACGTGGATCTCGTTCAAGAACAAGGATTCGCTCGAGATTGCCGTCGAGGGCGACACGCGGCTGTTCAACCAGTACGGCATCATCCTGGTCGATCCGAAGAAGCATCCGCACGTGAAGGCAAAGCCCGGCCAAGCGTTCATCGACTGGGTATTGTCGGCGGAAGGGCAGAACGCGATCCGCAGCTACCGAATCGACGGGCAACAGCTATTCTTTCCGAACTCAGAGCAGGCGCAGCGGAAGAAGGCCGGTTGAAGGGCACTCGCGGCGCGAGCCGACTTCCGGGTCGCTTTGGTCGAGTGCTTACATAAGGAAGTCCTTTCCGCGCCGGCCCGGAACGCGTGATCATGGACAGCAGAAACCTGAAAGGCTGCCCCCATGAGCAATTCGGCATTCAAGTTCGATCATGTCCACATCATCGCCCGCGATCCCCATGCCAGCGCGCGGTGGTACGTCGAAATGCTCGGCGCGACGATCGCGGCTGACACCATGGCGCGGGGGGCGCCGCAGATCTTCGTCGAACTCGGCGGCGTGACGATTCTGATCCGCGGACAGCGGCCAGGCGAAGCGCCGAAAGATGCGACACCGATCCGCGACTTCGGCGATTTTTCGAGCCACAACGAGTGGGGAACGGACCACTTCGGCTTCATGTATCGGGGTGACCTTCGGGCGTTCTGCGAGGGGCTCGCGGCGAAAGGCGTCGCATTTCCGGTGCCGCTCAAGTCCGGCGTGGGCGGCAGCCTGCTCTGCTACATCCAGGCGCCGGATAACGTCTCCATAGAGCTGATGGAACTCACTTAGGGCCGCGACCGGGCTCAGCTGCGCGGACCCGGCCAGTTCACCGGGAGCAGGCGCTGGAAGTTCGCGCTTGATGACCGTGTCGTCCTGCCGGATGCTCCCCAATGCGGCCGTGTGGCCGCGCGACACCGGGAGCGCATGCGATGGGCGGCTTCAACAGGACGGCGGGTGATGTCATCGGCCTCAGGGGGCTGACGACGCATGGCAATGTGCTGACCGGCACGCGCCACATGGTCTCGGCCGGCCACCACGCAGCGGCGCACGCAGGTTTTCTCATCCTCGAAGCGGGCGGCAATGCCGTGGATGCGGGCGTGGCGACTGGGCTTGCGCTCGGCGTAACGTGCTGCGACCTGGTCAACGTCGCCGGCGTGGCGCCGACTATGATCCGCCTCGCGGCGACGGGCGAGGTGATCACCATCGATGGGCTCGGCGTGTGGCCGGCCAAAGCGTCGTCGGGTTATTTCCGGGAGAAGCATGGCGGGCGTATTCCGGACGGATTGATGCGCGCCGTGGTGCCGGGCGCCCCATCGGGCTGGATCACGGCTCTCGAGCGCTACGGCACGATGAGCTTCGGCGAAGTGGCAGCGGCGGCAATTCGACTGGCGGGTGAGGGCTTCCCGGCCGATCCGCGGTTCTGCGATACGATCGTGACCAACCAAGACAAATACCGGCGCTGGCCAGGCAACACAGCCGTTTTCCTGCCGAACGGACGGCCACCGACACCCGGCGAGATCTTCCGGCAGACCGATCTCGCGCGTTCGATCCAGTACATGGTCGACGAGGAGAAGGCTGCCGCCGGAAAGGGACGCGCAGCGGGCCTCGCCGCTGCGCATCGTGCGTTCTACGAGGGCGACATCGCGGCGACGATCTGCCGATATCATGCCGACAACGGCGGCTGGCTGACGCGGGAGGACATGGCGGGCTTCCGAGCCAGGATCGAGGCCCCCGTGCGCATCCGGCAGGGGCGGCTCGAGGTCTACACTTGCGGCGTATGGAGCCAGGGGCCGCTGCTCGGCATGCTGATGCGGATGTTGGAGAAGGATGATCTTGCCGCACTCGGTCACAACTCGGCGGCCTACGTCCACCTGCTGACCGAGGCCGTGAAACTCGCCTGTGCCGATCGCGAGGCATATTTCGGTGATCCGCGCTTCGTCGACGTGCCTCTGGAGACGCTGCTATCGTCGGGGCTGCAAGCCAAACGCCGCGCGCTGATCGATCCCGAGCGCGCGTTCCCCGGCCTGAGAGAGCCGGTGGCGATCGACGGACGGGCTCGCGCGGCGGTGCCGAACGTGCCGTTGGAGCGCACTCCCGCCTTGTCTCCCGATACAACGTACTGCTGCGTGATCGACAGCGCCGGCAACGTGTTTTCGGCGACGCCGAGCGACGCCTCCTACGATGCCGAGCTGATCCCAGGGACAGGCATGATCGCCTCCGGACGCGGCAGCCAGTCTTGGGCGGACGAGGGACATCCGTCGGAGGTGATGCCCGGCAAACGGCCGCGCCTGACGCCCAATCCGGCCATCGCCATCCTGGAGGATGGTCGCGCGCTGATGCCATTCGGAACGCCGGGTGGCGACGTACAGACGCAGGCGATGTTGCAGGTTCTGCTGAACGTCAGCGTGTTCGGCATGGATTTGAGGACGGCCGTCGAGGCGCCAAGGTTCGCAAGTTACGCCTTCCCGTCCAGCTTCGAGCCACACGAGGCCTATCCCAACCGGCTGGCGGTGGAAGGGCGCATGGACGAGGCGACCTTGCAGGGACTGGAGGCACTCGGGCACGACGTGCTGCGCTGGCCCGACTGGACGCGGCTCGCCGGGACTGTGAACACCATCGTCAAGGACACGAAGGCTGGCGTGCTGACGGCGGCTGCCGATCCAAGACGCGCAACCTATGCGGTCGGGTGGTAGGACGCCGTGAGGTTTGGTTGCGGGTAGCCCCCTCGCCGTAGCCCTCTCCCCTGAGGGAGAGGGAACCCGTCGGCCCACGGATCGCGTCAGGCGATCGAGAGTGCCGGCAGGCGTGCCCACGCAGGGTGTCGAAGATCGGCCTTTGCGCGGGCACCCTGCTCTGGTGAGAGGGCCTTGGCTACGGCCATCCAAGGCATCCCGCGCGCCCGGTAGGTCTCGGCGAGAGCCGCCATGGTCGTCTCGTCACACCAAGCCCATAGCCTCTCGACCAGGGGCTCGAAGGTTCGCGTCCATTCCGGACCGGACGATCGGGCCGGTGAGAAGGTGTCGATCAGCGCAACGAGTTCGTCGACGCTCGCGCCACGGATGGCGCGACGCATGTCCTGCTCACTCTCGGCAAGGCTGGCGGCAGCTGCATTGCGAAGGCGCCAGTGATCGTTGAGCGTATGGCTTTGCAAGGTCATCGTCCCTTCCTCACGCGTTTGCCGGACGGAAATGCTCGGCGTAGACGCCGTAACAGTCGTGAGCCAGGGCCCGCTTGATGTAGCGGGACTGATGCTTGACGTAGCCGCGGATGATGTCGTCTCGCCGCGACGTCCGATTGTGGCGATACTCCTCCAAGGACGATGCGCAGTTGCGCATCACGTGCGGATCGTTCTGCCAATGGCAGGCGGCGTAGGTGATGGTCTCGAGTAGCGCTTGGCGCTCCGTGGTGCGGGCGAGGTAAGAATCGACCAGCGCGCACGCGCGCGGCGCGTCCTGGGCGAGCGCCTGCTCCTCGATGACCGGCAGCAGGCGATCGACCGCGATACCGTCCGCCCAGGCGCGGTAGGCCTTGCGCGGCTCTAGCGTGTAAGCCGGGTCGCGCGGGAACATCGCGTTCGATCGAATGGCATCATTCATGAAGCGCGCTGCCATGAAGACGGCTTTCACCTGATGCGGATTGTCGTAATCGCGGACCCAGGCGAGCACCACGTTCAGATAGTCGAGCGCGTGCGTCGGATGCAGAAACGCATGCGGGTTCTCGAGCACGTCGATCAGGTACTTCTGGAAGCAGACCATGACCGCGTCGCCGACATCGAGGATGCCGGCGCCGCGCTTGAAGAGCGCCATGACGGCGGCGTTGACATCGAACGGGCCTCCCCAGAGCAGCGCTTCGGTCAGGTCATCGAGTTCGCGCTCGGTGAGCGGCTTGTCCGACCGCTTAGGGATGGCTGCGTTCCCCGGGATCTCCATGCGGCAGATGTTGCTGATCTCGCTCCACAAGCCATAGAGCCTCGGCGAGCAGCCGAGGTCTGGCACGACGGTGTAGATCAGCTCGTGTGACTGATCCCAGCCGAGGTAGTCGGCAATATCGACCAGGGCGCGGGCGCGGAGCGCCTTATGGCCGATGTTCTGATAGCCGCCGCGATTGATGATGGTGTCCTGCAGGTCAATGATGCCGGCGAACAGGATCGAGTCCTTCAGCCGGCTGCGATGCTCGGGGTCCTTGGCAAGCCCGAGGAAGAGACCGTAGGCCTCGGCTTTGTCACCCTCGGCGATGGCCCAGGTCATTCGCGCCAGCCGGTCGTCGACCGAGCCACCCTCGATGGGAGGATGGTCCTCGAAGTAGATGCGCGGCGGGTTCCAGGCGGGGCCGTCGAAGCGATCGTGGTGATCATCGGGTCCGGGGAACTTGCGATTGCACTGCTCGGCGTCCCGGGCGTAGTGGCCAGGAAACTCGCAGACGACCTGCTCCCATACGTTGAGCCCCTGGGGAACGTACCACATGGCCTGCACGCTCGGCAGGACCGCCTTCGTGCCCTCGAGTTCGCGCATCAGCGAGATGGCACCGCGCCATCCCAGAATGGTGTGGTCGTAGTTGACACCGCGCATCTCGCCGTTCGGCAGCCGCATCATGTGCGAGGGAACCTGCACGTAGGGTGCGGCGGCAGCGATGGCGTCCTTGATGGTGTCCCTTATCGACCGCTTTTCCTCGGTGACGAGCCGGCAAAACGTGCTCGTCGCCTCGCGGTACCGCACTCCGCGAATTTCGTCATGCAACCGATCGACTGTCGCTGCCCCTGCGAGCTGAGCCATGAACGCTTCCTCCGTGCCGGGAACGGCCGTCCCGCATCGGTACGGCGCTCCTCTCGGGTGTCGCGGATCAAAGCGTCCCGCGTCCGCTCCGCCTGCCCTCGCGCTCACCCGTTTCCAGCGTCGAGAAGCAGTTGCTCAGGATCGTCAGGCTGGCGCCACGCGCTGTCCGGTGGCACTCCGTGTCTCGGTTGTCAGAAAGCGTAGCCCTGTCCCGCGCGACAGGCAATTCCGCTGTCAACGGGTACATCCGAAACGACGCGGCCGGCGCCCAGGGGCTCCGGCCGACAGTCCAGGGGCTTGTCTCGGAACGGCCTTCTCAGATTCGGCCGTGGCAGTGCTTGTATTTCTTTCCCGAGCCGCAAGGACACTTGTCATTGCGCGCCACGCGGCCCCACGTCGACGGATCGTTGGGATCGACTTCGCCAGCCGTTCGGCGTGACTTCAGCGGCGCGACCCGCATGCCGGTCTCGGGAATCTCCGGTGCGCCAAGCGGACCGGCCAGGACCGCATCGGCCAAGGCAAACTCGTCCTCGCCAGTGAGCGGGTTGATGTGGTGCGCCTGCATGGGCGGCAGCGGCTCCGGCTCCATCTCGAGCGGCTCGTCGCCTGTGAAGGCGAGGCCCATGAGCTGGGTCGTCACGGCCTCCCGCAACTCCGCCAGCATGGTCTCGAATAGCGTAAAGGCTTCGGATTTGTACTCGTTCAGAGGATCCCGCTGAGCATAGCCGCGCAAATGAATGACCTGCCGCAGATGCTCGAGAGTGACGAGATGCTCGCGCCAGAGGTGATCGAGCGTCTGAAGAAGAACCGACTTCTCGATATCCTTCAGACGGAGCTGGCCCACGTCGGCGGGATCCTTGCTCGGCGCAGCGTCGATCGCACTGACGAGACCGCGCGCCTCCACGTACTGCTGGAGGAACGAGTACCCGATGCGATCCGCCTGATTGTAGGCGTCATCGACGGAACCACCGCTGACTGCGATCTCGCTGCGATTGGCATCCAGGATGGTGCGCCCAATGTCTGCCAGACCTTCGTGCGTCGGCTCCTTCTCGAGCTTCGACTTGAGGGAAGGCTCCTTGTCGACGAACGCCAACATGCCCTTGGCGCCCTCGTAACTCTTCAAGATTTCCGTGCCAAGTTCGGCAGCCTTTGCCCGGGCCTTGGCATCGACCTCGCGGATGAGGCGCTCGCGGATCTCCTCGTCGGCAATGCCTTCCTCGTTCGCCCAGTCTTTTATGGGGAGGTCGAGACCGAAGACGCGCTGCACCTCGCTCTTGAGGCCGTCCACATTCCACTGCTCGGCGTAGGCGTTCTCTGGGATATGGGCGGCAACCAGCTGATGCACCAGCTGGTGGCGCATGTCGGTCACGGTCTCGGACACATCATCAGTACCCATGATGTCGAGCCGCTGCTCAAAGATGACCTTGCGCTGGTCATTCATCACGTCGTCGTACTTGAGGACGTGCTTACGGGCGTCGAAGTTGCGCGCCTCGACCTTCTTCTGGGCGTTCTCCAAAGCCTTGTTGATCCAAGGATGGGTGATCGCCTCACCTTCCTCCAGGCCGAGCTTCTTGAGCATGCCGTCGATGCGATCGGCGGCGAAGATGCGCATCAGGTCGTCCTCGAGGGACAGGTAGAACTTGGTGCGCCCGGGATCACCCTGGCGGCCAGAGCGACCGCGAAGCTGATTGTCGATGCGGCGGCTCTCGTGTCGCTCCGTCCCGATGACGTAGAGACCACCCGGGAACGTGATGGTCTTGGCGGGCTTGCTGCCCTTGGCCGGTGCGATCTCGACCGTCTCGGAGGCCTGCATCACGATCGCTTTGTTGCGCTCGACCTCTGCCTTGATCTCCTCGCGACGCTTCGCGATCTCAGAGTCGCTCGGCGGGCTGCCGGCCCTCTCGCAAACCTGGCGCCATTCCTCCAGCCGGAAATCGACGTTGCCGCCAAGCTGAATGTCGGTGCCGCGGCCTGCCATGTTTGTGGCGATCGTGACGGCGCCGGGCACGCCCGCTTGCGCGATGATCTGCGCTTCCTGCTCGTGGAAGCGCGCATTCAGCACCTGATGCTTGATGCCCTTCGTCTTGAGCATCTCTGCGAGCGCTTCGCTCTTCTCGATCGAGACGGTGCCGACAAGAACGGGCTGCTGGCGGGCCTGCGCGCTCTCGATGTCGCCGATGATGGCGGTCCATTTCTCACGTGTCGTGCGATAGACTTCGTCGTCCAGGTCGCGGCGCGCGACCTCGACGTTGGTCGGGATCTCGAGGACGTCGAGACCGTAGATATCCATGAACTCGTTGGCCTCGGTGGCGGCCGTGCCCGTCATGCCGGAGAGCTTGTCGTACAGACGAAAGTAGTTCTGGAAGGTGATCGAGGCCAGCGTCTGGTTCTCGGGCTGGATGGAGACGTGCTCCTTGGCCTCGAGTGCCTGGTGAAGGCCCTCCGAGTAGCGCCGTCCCTGCATCATGCGGCCAGTGAACTCATCGATGATGACGACCTGATCGTCCTTGACGATGTAGTCCTTGTCGCGCTGGAACATCTTGTGGGCCTTGACGGCCTGATTGACGTGATGGACGACGCTGACGTTCTCGACGTCATAGAGCGACTCGCCCTGCAAGAGCCCCGCCGTCCGCAAGATTTCTTCGATCCGGATACTGCCCGCCTCGGTGAGCGCCACCTGGCGCTGCTTCTCGTCGAGATCGACGAAGCCCCTGGTTTTCAGAGCCTCCTTGGCCTCTTCGCGCGTTTGTTCGCGGGTGATCTCCTGCTCGATCTTGTCATGCTCAGCGACGAGATCCTTCACGAGTGCGTCGACCTGGACGTAGAGCTCGCTCTTGTCGTCGACGGGACCCGAGATGATCAGCGGAGTGCGTGCTTCGTCGATCAGGATCGAATCCACCTCGTCGACAATCGCAAAATAGTGGCCAGCCAACTCGGGCGGCCGGCCGCCGAATTGGACCATCTCCTGCGCGGCCATCTTCATGTTGTCGCGCAGATAGTCGAAGCCGAATTCGTTGTTGGTGCCATAGACGATGTCGGACGCGTAGGACTCGCGGCGCTGGTTGTCGTCAAGCTCGTGCAGAATGCAGCCGACGGTCAGGCCGAGAAAGCGAAACACCTTGCCCATCCACTCACTATCGCGGCGGGCGAGATAGTCGTTGACCGTAACGATGTGGACGCCGCGGCCGGTGAGCGCGTTGAGATAGGCGGGCAGCGTGGCGACGAGGGTCTTGCCTTCGCCGGTCTTCATCTCGGCGATCTTGCCGTCATGCAGAACCATGCCGCCGACGAGCTGAACGTCGAAGTGGCGCATCCCGAGCGAGCGCTTGGCGGCCTCACGCACCGTCGCGAAGGCAGGCGCCAGCAGATCCTCGAGCGGCGTTCCACCGGCGACCTGCTTGCGAAAGTCAGCGGTGCGTGCGCGTAGCGCGTCATCGCTCAGCTTGGACAGCTCTGCCTCGAGAGCACCAATTTCGTCGACACGGCGCCGGTAGGCCTTCAGCCTGCGCTCATTGGACGAGCCAAAAATCTTCTGTGCGATCGAGCCGATCGATAGCATGGAATCGGGCCTCAAGTCGGTTGGCCCGCAACCGGCGGCCGGAGCGGGCGCTGCGCCAAGACGGCGCATTCTGGAAAAGGCCGTCCGGCGACGCGCTCTGGGCAACCTCGGCTACAAGCTCGACTAGCAACGAGCGCGGTCCGCGACCCAAAGGCGCCAAGGGCGATCCGGCCGAGCCGGATGGGCGAACAGATAAGGACCCTACCCCACGCTGTCAACGCGAGGGCTGGCGCCAACCACGGCCAGGCTTCAGACGACATGGCGCGTCGCGTCGGCCGGCGACGCGAATGCGTGCATGGAAACGCCACCATTCGGCCACGAGATCGCGCGCCCTCTTGGCGACTTCCCGAGAAGGCGCTACCACGCGCCACTGGTCCCGGCTTCGCGCCACGGCCGGCCAAACGAACAAAGGATGCCCTTGTGATTCGCCAATATCCCGCAGTCTCACCGACGACCTTCGCCCTGCTCGCCGCGGCGTTGGCATTGGTCACCGCACTGCCGGCCGTAACACTTGCCGCTGACGATACCGTCGTCGCGAAGGTCAATGGACGCGCCATTACGGAGGCCGATTTGCGCTTCGCGGAAGGAGAGATCGGCAACGACCTCGGTACGCTCGAGCCCGGCAAAAGACGGCGCGTGCTCGTCGAGTATCTGATCGAGAACATTCTGTTCGCCGAAGCCGGGGAAAAGGAGAATCTCGGAACCGGGCGGGGCTTCGAGGACCGCAAGACCTATTGGAATCGGCGCGCGATGCGCGACACGTACTTCGATACAAAGGTGAAGGGATCGGTCACCGAGGCCGAGGCTAAGGCGTTCTACGACACACAGGTTGCCGCGACGCCAGCGCAGGAGGAGGTGAAAGCTCGCCACATCCTGGTCGAGAGCGAGGAGAAGGCCAAGGAGATCTACGAGAAAATCGCGCACGGCGAGGATTTCCTCAAGATGGCCAAGCAGTTCTCCAAGGACCCCGGTAGCAAGGAGGACGGGGGCGACCTCGGCTACTTCGCGCGCGGGCGCATGGTGCCTCAGTTCGAGGAGGCCGCCTTCAAGCTGCAGAAGGGAGAGGTTTCACTGCCCGTGCAGAGCCAGTTCGGCTGGCACCTGATCAAGGTCGAGGACAAGCGCCAGAGGAGTGCGCCGCCCTTCGACAAGATCAAGGACAGGATCATGGCGACGCTGATCCACCGGCGTGCGCAGGAAATCGGCCTCAACTTGCGCGGTACGGCCAAGCTCGAGTTCGTCGATCCCGAGTTGAAGGCACAGGTGGACCAGGAGACGGCGATCAGGCCCGTGCCGAGCGGCAAACGCTAAGAGCGGCAGCGGCGACGCCAAGACCGTGGCTCGGCGTTGCGGCTGGGATCAACCGGCCACCGCCGGAGTTTCCGCCACGGCCGCCGCCCGATCCTCCTCGGTCTCCTCGGGAACCGTGAAGCCACCTTCGGCAACCAGGCGGGCAAAAAGGCCCCCCTTGCCGACGAGTTCTCGATAGCGGCCGCGTTCCACGACGCGGCCTTCGTCCAGAACGAGGATCCGGTCGGCGTTGGCAACGGTCGAGAGCCGATGCGCGATGATGAAAGTCGTCCGGCCTTTGCGAAGTGCGTCGAGCGCCCGTTTGATCTTGGCCTCCGTCTCAGCGTCGAGAGCGCTTGTGGCCTCGTCGAGGATCAGGATCGGAGCGTCCTTCAGGATCGCGCGGGCGATGGCGATGCGCTGGCGCTCGCCGCCCGACAGTGACTGGCCGCGCTCGCCGATGACGAACTTGTAGCCTTCGGGCTTCCTCATGATGAAATCGTGCGCCTCGGCGAGGCGGGCAGCGCGCTCGATCTCCTCGTCGGTTGCATCCGGCCGACCGACGCGAATGTTCTCGGCGATGGTTCGATTAAAAAGCCCGGCATCCTGGAACACCACCGCAATGGACTGACGGAGGGAGCCGAGCGTGACGCCGGAGATGTCACGACCGTCGATAAGGATGCGACCGTCGTCCGGCTCACGAATCCGCTGTAGCAGGGCGAGGGTCGTCGTCTTACCGGAGCCGGTAGGGCCGACCATCGCGACCGTCTCACCGGGGTGGGCGTTCAGATCGAGCGCGAATACGCCCTGGGAGCCCGGGCCGTAGCGAAACGTGACGTTCTCGAACCTCACGTCGCCCTTCACGGCCTCGAGAGGGATCGCGCCGGGCTTTTCGACAACGGTCTCGCGTGCGTCCATCAGCTCGAAGTACGTGCGCAGGGTCGGGGCCTGCTGATTGACGCGAACGATGAAGCCCGACAACTGGTCGAGCTTGCCGATCATAAGGTTGGCGAAGCCTACGAACGCGACGATCGAGCCGACGCTGATCTCCCCCTTGGAGGCGAGCACCGCACCGACCAGGAATATTGCAACCATGGTGATGGTCGCCGCAGACCGGGTCAGAACCGTCAGGAGGCCCCACCAGGTCAGGACCGGATATTGCGCAGCGAGAAGCTGGCCCATGATATCGCGCATGGCCTGCATCTCGGCGCCGAGGCGATGGTAGCTCTGCACGACCGTCACGTTGCCGAGGACGTCGCCGACGCGGCCATAGACGTTGTTGTGATACTGCTCGACGGCTGCTTGGCCATTGCTCGTCTTCTCGACGACGAAGATGTTGAGAAGGACATAGAGCAGCGCCAAGGCGCCCAGGATGGATGCCATACGCCAATCCATCGCGATGGCCGTCGGGATCAGGTAGAGAATGCCGATCACGGCGGTGAGCTGTTCGCGCAGGAAAGACAGCCAAAGCCAGAACAAGGCATCGGTGCCGGCCAGGATGGCTCTAACGACCGAGCCCGAGCCCTTGCGAGCGTGGAAGCTGATTGGCATGGTGATGGCGCGTTCGAACGCATCGCCCATGGCGGCGAGGCGCCGGCGATGCGACAGCCTGTCCGACGAGACGGCGATCACGACGCTGGCAATAATTCCGACGAAGCCGAGAACGGCCCACAGCGCGATGATCGAGAAGGCCCCCTGGCCCTTTGCGAGGGCATCGACCACCTGACCGAAGAGCTGCTGTTCGATGACCTGGACGATGGCCAGAGCCATGCCCGCCACGATCAGGGCAGCGGCGAGTCTTCGTTCCGAAGACAAAAGGCCGAGCGCCCGCCAGTAGACCGGCCATGCACTGGGGGCTCTGGCCTCGGCCATGCTTTGAGGGGAGGTCGTCGACACGCGCTGAGGCGCCTCTCTATCGAGCGCCATTCTGGCGCGGTTTGCGGGCCCCGCGGCGGGGATGGTTGATGCGGTCCTTTGCCATGTACCAGGCAAACACAGCCGGCATGAACCAAGGCTGACCGGTGTAGAGCGGCACGGCCTTCGGTGGTCTGAAATCAAGGGCGGATGTGGCGTCCGGATGGCCGAGCAACGTCAGCGCGGCCTTTTGTCCGGCCCAGCGGGCCCATACGACGCCAGATCCGCAATAGCCGGCGGCATAGCGCACGCCATCCTTAGTGAAAATCCTGGGAATCATATCGCGGTTCATGGCGACGTGGCCAAACCAGCTATGGGAGACCGGCACGTCCTCGAGGACCGGGAAGATGTCGAGCATGGCACGACGGAGGCTTTCTGTCGGCCACTGTGGATCGCCGGAGATGGTGCCATCGCGGCCACCGAACAGGAGGCGCGTGCCGTCCGGTGATGGCCTGTAATAGTAATGCAGAGCGCGCGTTTCACCCATCATGTAGCCTTTGGGGCATAGCTCGCGCATCAGATTGTCGGAGATCGGCGCCGTGGCAATGATGCGGCTGCGCACAGGAATCATACGGCGGCGCAACCATCCGTCGACGCCATCCGTGTAGCCATTGGTGCCGACGATGACGTGATCAGCGCGAATGCGGCCGCGCGATGTCTCGACCTCATAGCCGATCCCTTCCGAGCGAACGCCGAGCACGGGCGTCTCACCATGAATGCGAGCGCCGGCCTCCATGGCGAGGCGCAACATGCCCGCATGCAGCTTGGCCGGATGCAGGCCGCCGATGTCGCGACGCACGAGCCCGCCGTGGTAGAATTCCGTGCCAATCGCCTGTCTCAGCTCCGAGCGCGAAACGGCGAATGCCTCGATGCCGAGCACCTTGACGAGACGGTCGGCCTCGCGGGCGAGACTGTCGTAATCCTTCTGCTGAGAGGCGCCCGTGAAGCGACCCGTCAGCTTAAAATCGCAGTCGATTTTTTCTTCGGCGATGAAACGAGCGAGATCTTCGCGCGCGAGCTTTCCCTCACGATCGATCCCTTCGGCGCGCTCGCGTCCGAAGCGCTTCTCGTGCTCCGCGAAGCTGTGGCGCAGGCTGCCAGAGGCAATGCCACCATTGCGCGTCGATGCGCCTTCGCCGGGGCGCATGCGATCGAAGATCTGGACGGAGCGACCGGCGCGCGCGAGCGTCAAGCCGGCCGAAAGTCCCGTATAGCCGGCACCGACAATGACGACATCGCAGCGAGGCAACACCGCCGTTTCCGGCAGCATCGATGGAGGCGCTGCCTCCCACCAATAGGGCTCATTACGAATCATTGGGTGGCCCCATTGGCTACCGGTGGCGTTCGTCACATGGGCGCCTCTGCGCCCCGACGCGCAACTCTATGCGGGAACGCCTCGATCGGACAATGGCCTGTGCATCGACGGCCGCGCCAGCGGATGCTGCTCTTAGGCTCACCAACACGCATGAACGGTGCCAGACGGGGTCTGACACCGCAAAAATGCGGCAAGCGCACTATTTGGGCGCGAGGATCATGATCATCTGGTTGCGGCCCTCGAACTTGGGCTCGAACTCGACCTTGGCGATGCCTTCAGTGTCCGACTTCACGCGTTGGAGGACTTGCATGCCGAGATCAGTGTGGGCCATTTCGCGCCCTCGGAAGCGCAAGGTGATCTTGACCTTGTCACCTTCCTCGAAAAAGCGGCGCATGGCCTTCAGCTTGGTCTCGTAGTCGTGGTCATCGATGGCAGGGCGCATCTTGATCTCTTTGACCTCGACCACCTTCTGCTTCTTTCGCGCCTCGGCCGCCTTCTTCTGCTCCTGATACTTGAACTTGCCGTAGTCCATGATCTTGGCGACCGGCGGCGTGGCATCAGGCGAAATCTCGACGAGATCGAGTCCAGCGTCGATGGCCTTGCTCAAGGCCTCGAGCCGAGCCACGACGCCAACATTCTGGCCATTCTCATCGATCAGGCGGACCTCTCGGACCCGGATCGCCTCGTTGATCCTGGGGCCGGTCTGCTCGCGCTCAGGCGCGGCGCGCATTGGACGGCGGATGTTCGCTCTCCTTTGGTTGCTTCAACATCAGTTCGGTTTTGGGGCTCCACGAAAAACGCGGAAAGCACTCCAACGACGGCGGCGGAGGTGCCTACAATGGGCGGCACCTCGACGCACATGGCAGGAATTTCGCATTTGCGGGCCTCAAGTCAAGTCACTCTCGCACGAATGGCCAACCCTCATGCGGATTTTTCGCCGTACCTGGCGAGGCTCGCGAAGCTCGAGCCCAGCAACTCATCATAGACGGCGAGCGTCGCCTGCTTCATGGCGGAAAGCGTGAAGTGTGCGGCGACATTTGCGCGGGCCCGAGCACCGAGTGCTTGGCGTTCGGGCTCGCTTAAAGAGAGGGCGCGGTTCAAACACTCTGCCAAGGCCTGCGGATCTCCCGGCGGGACGAGCCACCCCGTTCCCTCCCCGTTCACGCTGTCACGCAGTGGAACCACCGTTTCCGGAGGCGCGCCAATGTTCGTTGCTATCACGGGGCAGCCCAACGCCTGAGCCTCTGTCGCGGTGCGTCCGAACGCTTCCGGCTCGACCGAGGCAATGACTGCGACGTGTGCGGCACTGAGGGCTCCGGCCATGTCGGCGACATGACCGGGGAACCGGACGTGATCCTCTATTCCTAGTGAAGATGCCCGCTCAACCAGTTCTTTTTTATAGTCTAATCTCCCTTGGTCGTCGCCAGCGAAAACGAGGACCACCGAGTCCAGTTTGCCACTCGAAGTTAGTCTGCTGGCTGCATCGAGCAGGACTTTCTGCCCCTTCCAGGCCGTCAGGCGCGCAGCGTGCAGAATGATGTGCCAATCGGGCTCGACCTGCCAAGCCCGACGCAGATTATCTATCCGCATACGATCGATCGCCGCAGTACTGAACTGATCGATATCCACGCCGCGATGAATGATGCGAATTTTGTCTCGCGCAGTGCCGTAGCGCGATTCAATGAGATTGGCGGTGTAGTTCGAGTTGGCGATCACAAGGTCTGAGCGCGCCATCACGCTGTTGTAGAGACGCTTGAGGGAATCCGCTTCTGCGTAGGCGCCATGGTAGGTGGTGACGAACGGGATCCGTGCGCGGCGCGCTGCGAGCAGTGCGCTCCACGCCGGAGCGCGGCTACGGGCGTGAACGAGGGACACTTTCTCTTTTTCAATCAACCTCTTCAAACTCTGGGCGTTGGCCAGAATACGCAGAGGATTCTTGGTGGCGGCGGGAAATTCGATCAGCTCACCGCCGGCCTTCTCTATTCTGCCGGCCAAGCGCCCGCCCTCGGTCGCGACCAGCGCCCGGCCGCCCGCTTCGACGATCGCTTCGGCGATCTCTACCGTCGAGAGTTCTGCCCCGCCGGTATCGAGGCTCGGGATGATCTGGAGTATGGTCGGTCTTGCTCGGCCCAAGGTCGGCACTCCTCAAGCCGAAGGATCGGATCGGATGGACGCAGCGGAACCGCAATTCGTCGTCGTTGGCCATGGCGCGGATTGCCGCCGCATCGCTTGCCTCCTGGAACCCCGCGTCGCAGGCAAGGGGCCGGGTCTTGTCTGGCTTCCCGGTTTCAAATCCGAAATGACCAGCACAAAAGCGAGTTCGCTCGCGGCATGGGCCAAGTCCGAAGGCGTATCGATGACCCGATTCGACTATTCCGGGCATGGCCAGTCGCCTGGGCGCGTCGAGGATGGGACGATCGGGCGCTGGTTGGAGGAAGCTCGTCAGGTCGTTCTGTCGCATACGAGCGGGGATATCATCCTCGTCGGCTCCAGCATGGGGGGCTATCTCGCTCTCCTGGTGGTGAAATCATTGATGCACGATAGGCCGGACGAATTGCAGCGCGTTCGCGCGCTGGTACTCATCGCGCCGGCCTGGGACATGACCGAGCGCCTTATGAAACCGCGACTGTCGGCCGGTGCAATCCGAGAGATTGAGGAGAACGGCATCTGGTTACGGCCCTCGCGATACGGCGACGGCCCTTATCCGATCACCCGCCAGCTCCTCGAAGAGGGAAGCCAGCATCTCATTGGAAATGCTCCTTTCAATCCCGGACGGCCGGTCCATGTTCTTCACGGACTTCAGGATCCCGATGTGCCGTGGGAGCATACGCTCGATCTGGTGGCTCACCTCGACGGAGATTGGACGCGCGTGATCGCGGTTCCCGACGGTGATCACCGGCTATCGAGATCAGAGGATATCGATCTATTGCTCACCGCTGTCGTTGCAGCGAGCGCGAATGGTTCGGCATAGATCCATGGCAGATTGATTTTTCCGCACACACTACTTTCAATTGAAAGTACGCTGAACCTAAGCACGGCAAACAATCGGAACCAACGAGTTGGTACAAACGAAAAAACCCCACTCCGCGAGGCGGAATGGGGCTTTTTTGTATCTGGACATTATAAAGAGGAGATATTCTCGACGACCACGTCGGACGAACCGACTTAATCGTATTCACCTCTTGGCAGACCTGGCAACGACCTACTCTCCCGCGTCTTGAGACGAAGTACCATCGGCGCTGGGGCGTTTCACGGCCGAGTTCGGAATGGGATCGGGTGCAGCCACCCCGCT
>JALHMC010000064.1 GCA_022844225.1 Hyphomicrobiaceae bacterium
GCGGCCCCTCGCACCCAGGTCTCAAACGACCCGAAATATCGGGGCCATAGCTCAGCTGGGAGAGCGCTTGCATGGCATGCAAGAGGTCAGCGGTTCGATCCCGCTTGGCTCCACCATTACTAAAACCCAACAAAACCACCAATAACTTCAGTTTGCGACGGCGAGAACCATCGGGCTAATTTCCGAGCTGTCTACCAACTGTCTACCAGAGTGAACGATTTCGCCCGATTTGGGGGGCGGGCAGGTTCGCGAAACCTTCTCCGCTTTTCCGAGCGTGTCTCTTTCCTAAAGCCGCAAATCAGTTGCTCTTCGTCCGACGCTCGCAGGATGGAGACGCCCCATGAAATCGCTTTCGCTTGCCGCCGTCAAAGACCTTGCTGACCAGTGGGCCGACCAGAAGCAGACCCGAGACTTTGATTGCGCGCGCAGCATGTATTTCCACGATGCCGACGCCGAAGACCTGATCCGCATGTGGGAGACGGGGCATAACCTCCAAGGCGGCAAGCTGAATGAGTTCGAGTTCGGCGCGCTGGTAGAAGCGTGGGTGCGTGTCTTCGGTTGCCCACCGCTTAGCAACTCAGGACAGGCCTAGGCTCATGCAGTTCACTCGCGTTGAACACCGTCACGACGATCAGAAGAAAGACGAACCAAATCTTGTCCTTGAAGTCGGCAAGCCGGTGCCGCCGTTCTATCAACGACAACCGGGGCTCGTGGTGACTAGCATCGAAGCAGGCGATCCAGTGAGATGCACGTTGAGTGATGGTGACATCATACCCATCGGCAAGCGTCACGTTCGCTCAACCTCGCCTGCGAAGGATTGACGATGGCTCGCTACCTCAGCCGGTCCAACTATCCAAGCGTCGTGTCGGTATACCTGTATCGGCGGTGAAGGCGTGGCTGACGAAGCGGGGTGCCAACGACTGACGCACGCACCGTCTATGGCAGCCAATAGGGAAACAGCCACCCGGTCTTCGAAGTGATGCAAGACGGGGGTCGGGGCAAGGTCGTAAAGATGGGACCTATTCTCCTATATCGGTGGCGGTACACGCGGCGCTTGTTTCCCAGCCGAAAATCTCCATCTGCCCATTCTAACTATGCATCTACATCCCCCGCGATGACGGTCTCCGGTCGGTGACCGCTGTCCCCCGGTCAGCGGTACCGCCGGTCTTGGCAAGGTAGGAGCCCAGCGAAGCAAGCGCACCGTTGTGAATCGACGGAATGGTCGGAAACCAGCCGTGGGGCCTCTAACGCGACGGGCCAGGAGCAGTCGTTCAGGACCCTAAAACCACGCCTTGCCCGACAATGCGAGCCCCTTCTCTTATGGTGAAGGTGGCTCCAGGCACTAGACCATCATAAAAGCCGTTCGGTGCTCCCTCCCAGTAAAGCAAGCGGGCGAGCACAATGATTTCCTCGCCGTAGGCGAACTCATCTGGGCCGTCTTCAAATTGGACCCCGAGGTACTGCTCGGTTAGAACATTGCCGGGATCAACGACAGCCTTTGCTTGCTCTGGGTTCCCGATAACGAAGTGGGGTCTGTATTGCCGGGACTTCATTGCGCCCCTTCCAAATGGATACTCCCGGCCGCCATCAACAATCGATCGGAAAACAATCCTACATCGCAATACCGGAGATTCGTCGCACATCACTCGCAACCTGAATTGGATGGGCCCTTATGATACACTATGACAACAGCCGCTAGCGATGCGAATGTATTCGCAGCGCCGTGGCCGCGAGCACAATCGAGCTAGTCGACGTCGCCGCCACCATCCGGAAAGCGAGTTCGATACCAATCTTCCGAACGCAACAGAACTTTAGCGCTTGTTATGATCGTGTCTGCTTCGCGGAAGGATCTTTGAGACAGAACAATTTCACCCGCAACCCATTCCGGCGGCATCATGTGCAAATGATCGTTTTGGTCATCAAGGGCCATAAGTTTGCGAACCAGCAGATCGCGCCCCTCATGGTTCAACCATAGCTCCAGCTCGCCATCAGCACGCAGGCTCAAAGTCACTAGCGGTTTCACAGAACATCCTCCAATGCGATCGCGGAAACCACATTAGTTGGCGCAAAGCGATGTCGGCAACGGGTCAACAACGGGCCTTCATTGCTAGTCGTTGGTCCATTCATGCGCGCTAGCGAAGGTGTCAAGCATCGCTGCCTCTGTGGCTTCCGACGAAATATGCACGATGTAAGTCTTCTCCAACTCCAGCGACGGGTGGATGGCGCTGAACTGCGAGAACCAGAAGGCTTCCTGAAGCGGCTCCCCGGCGTGCCATGTGGTCATCACGAAGTCGTCCTCGGGAATTTCTTCGTAGTCGAACATCATCAAACTCGCTTCATCGACGCTGGAATCCCACGCACTACAGTCCTTGCCCCATGCCATCATGTATCGGCAGCCACAGCGGACCAGCCAGTCGCCAACTTGCACTCGCCACTCCGGTGTCACGTCAGCATCGATTACGACAACCGCTTTGAACGGCGCTGCCTCGTCTAGACGCGGCGGCGCGTCGCCTGGGTGCATGTGGACGTACTGAGGAGCTTCCATGGGGGTATTTATCGACCAACTTAGTCGGCGTCGGAAGTCCGTTTTGGGTCATTCGCGCCGCCCGTCGATAGGTTGACGGGGACTGTGCAGAGAAAGCAGACTTCGGACGGCCAACAATTCTCGCTTCATGTAACGATTAATATGCCGACCGCTGTTCGCCAACATGCAGACACCAATCATGGCGGGCGATAGTGAGAGCGAGCCTAGCTCGACGACATTGTCGCCCGACTGGCTTTCGCCACTTCGGAGGCGGGAGGGAACACACCGTCTGCCCTGTCGTGCCGATTTAATATGGTGCTGGCCCGCGCAGTGGATTGGGGATCTACTGCGTGACACAAATGGCATGGGGTCAGGCTGCGGACCAGCCAACCATCCTCACCCATTATGCTTGTGCGGACCCTAAGCCAAAAACTCGCCCATCCTTCGGCTCATCGGTCAGTATCGCAATGAGGCGAGGCGTTTTCCAGAAGGTTGCAAGCCGCTGATTTGGTTGGTGCTGGCCGATCCGTTCTGGGGAGAACCGACGATATCCACGCGGGTGAAGGGCGCCGGAAGACCGGCCAGCACAAGCGGAGCCTCTAGAGCGAAACTTGTGCGGGGCTGATCGGTCAATGATCGATCGCCATATCGCTGTGGAAGGTTCTGGCCAGCTGTGCATGGAATTGGGAAAGGGCAGTATGAGACGCCGTGTTGTGGATGAGTCGCGCGGGCCAGCCAGCACGTACTTCGGGGTGAAGATTAGCCAGAGTTATATTCCTCAGCGATGCAGAGATTGCGGACTTCCAACCCCGCCGTTCCGGCGTTGTCAGGGCTCCAAGGCGGGATGTCCGCTTGACCGCGATCAGGCGATGTAAGAAACGCGACTTATGGGAGATCGCGGGTTCTCAATGAGGGATAGGGGACAATTGGCATGCTTGAAAAGCTTTCACCAATCATGCCCGCGCGTAACCTCGCTAAGGCGCAGGAGTTTTACGCGGCTCTGGGATTTCTCACGATCTATTTTGACGACGACTATCTGCTCATGAAACGCGAGGGGGCTGAGATCCATTTCTTCCTGCATGCGGACCTCAACCCTTCGACGAATTATTGTGACGCTTATTTGCGACCTAGTGACATTGATGCATTGTCGCGGGAGATTGCGGCGCTTAGACTGCCCGCGAGAGGGATCCCCCGCTTTGAGCCCGCAACTGACAAGCCGTGGGGGATGCGCGAACTCGTGCTTGTCGACCGAGACGGTAATCTCATTCGTGGCGGTCAGGAAATCTAGTTTGGGTAAGTCGCGGCGCCGGCCCAACGCATGAAGTCCGCGGTGCAGAGTTTGCAGACATCGCGGCCTAAGGTAGCCTCAGGCCGGAAGGCGGCGGCAATGATGTCAGCAATGCTACCGTCTTCAACCGAAGAGAACGGTAACGGACCGGGCCACATCCAAACTACAAGGTGCGAGCCGCCCCGGCACTGGCGCAAAGGTAGCTTCGTCCTAGGCCTACATAGATCCGGACTGATCCCTGCAAGATCTTTCATTCGGGGGCGGCAAATTGTGTTCGCGCCTCGCGTCACTCCTCGCAAAAGGACCTGCAACGATGGTTGATGCGGATCGCCTCGGAAAAATCGCCTCAATTGGCCAAGACCTCATCACAACGCAGTTGACGATGGCAATGGAAACGCCATCTCAAGCCTTCGAAAGCGGTTGGGTGCTTGGTTATTGCTTCGGCGTGTTCGATGCACTTGCTCAACACGCTGAACTTAATGATGACGATGACGTTTTCAGCCTCATCACCCTTGGCTTACTCGGTCTCTTTGCGGACCCCGGCGATCCCGAGGCGGCAATGTTCGTGCGGCGATCCTTGGACTATCAGGATAATCCGCGTTTTCAAGAAGGTGCTGCCGCTGGAGGCGGCGACGTCTTCGTTTGGATTGCTGACCGCGCGAAGCCACCCAAGGCGCTGTTCGAGCGGCTCAACCAATAATGAGACCGGAAGCTGCCGATCAGGGAACGAAATGCGAGCCCCGTCGCGAGGCAGAGAAAGCAGACGCCTGCGTTTTTGGCCTACACATCGCTATGGCAGCTAGTCGTATTCAGTCGCATATAACGACTGGGAAATGACTGGAAATGCTAACTTAGGATCAGGTGATGCCAGTAGTAATAGCAGACAGAGCGCGGAGGAGACGGCCAGGGACATCGGGCGGGCTACCGGGCGGCACTTCTCGGCCGAGAATAAGATCCGCATTCTAATGGGACTGCGCGGTGAGGCAGCATTGCCAAGTTGTGTCTTAAGGAGCCGAAGCCAGCGCTCTTCCGCCGCCGTGGCTCAGTGATGGCTCGGCTCGAACCTGCCAGTTGCTAGCCCAATTAACTTCGCCCAAGCGAATCCAACGGCTTCGACGCGAGATGCTCGAGAATACGCCCTAGTGCCGCGACGTTGTTCTCGTCTTCGGCGCTCCCAAGCGCATCCTGCAGCACCGCGCGGATGTCGTCGACATCGACCCGCTCCATCCCCCAATTTGGATACAGACGCTCGCGCTTTTCCTCACTCCGGTCCAGCGGGACGATGTCGTAATGGCGCGGATCGCCATGAAGACTCGCGATCAGGTTATGCATCTGGGCGGCCGGCCCCTCGATCAATTGGAAGAACACGCCGCTGCTGAAAACCAGCACCCCGGTGATGTTGCGTGCGAGATTGTGGCGTTGAGCCGACTCGATGATGCGGCTGACCTCGACGTCGCCGACGCCTTCGGCTGCACGGCTGCAGTATACGAAAGTAGAAAGCGTAGGCGCGGCGTAGTCCAAGTCAGCGTCGCGTGGAAAACCGGGTTCGTCAGACATAGGTCATCTCGCTTTGTCTATGCCGCGTAGGCTACGCCCCGACTGGGTCAGCGTTAGGTTAGCGCATCATTTAACTTCTGTAAGAAAGCTTGGCAATTCGGATCGTGGACTTACCACGCGTCAGTACGCTCGACTGGTGCTGGAATGGGTCGCTAGCATCGGCCTCGATCCGGCGAGTTCGGCACGCATTTATTGCAACGTACCAAAGCCGAGCTGATCTACCGGCGGACGGGTAACCTTAGGGCCGTGCAACTTTTGCTCGGTCACTCTAAGATCGAGAGCACTGTGTGCTACCTCGGCATCCAGGTCGATGACGCCATCGAGATCGCGGAGAAAATAGATATTTGAAGGTGAACGCGATCACCCAGGAAGCAGAGGTGGTCGGCGGCGAGACTTTCGTCGCCGGCTGTTGAATTGGCGATGTCTGCTAGTGATGGGATGAATGCTCGGCTGATGCATCCTCTGCGATGCAGAGTTTGCAGACGTCAGCAGTGGACAAGATTGACAAAACCGCGGCTTCGAACGTGACGGCCGCTCTGCCACGGTAAGCGTACGTTTCTGGCGCAAGTCGGCGCCAAAACAGTGCCTTGGCAGCCGCTACCGTTGATTGGCAGCTGTTCTGACCTCTCCATGGACCCAATATTTCGCTATCTTTTAGCATTCGCCAGCGCAATCATGGCGGCTGTTAAGTCGCGGAATGTGAGTGAGTCCGACCATGTTTTTGAAGCGGTTTCTGATATGCGCGTTTTAATTGCCCTCGTCGTCGTGGCTTTCACAGCAGCGGCCGCTCACGCAGAGGTTGTTGCTCCGCCAGGCTGGTCGCTATCACAATCGGATCGAGGCATCGTTGTTCATAGCCCGTGCGCACCTGTCAAAGGTTTCGTCGCGTACGCGATTTATCCCGCCAGCCGTGTCGAAGATCTTAGTCTGTCAGAATGGTTGAAATCCCGCGATCAATCGCTGCTCTCGGCGTGGTCTGGAACTGCTCAACCGACACCACCAAATCTGAACATCCATGTCGAGGGTGATGTCGCAATTGAAACGACTAACTTTGTAAATGCGGACGGCTCGGCCATGACGGCGGTCTTTATCGCGCACGTCATCGGTGATCAAGGCCAGCACTACGCGATCGTTGCTCCGAGCGACACCATCGATGAGGAGGCCACGTCGACTGCTTTAGATTCTATCTTGAACCTTATAGGCGAGCGTTTCACGCTATCGACTGCGCCGACCGAGGGCACTCAACGTCCTGAAAGCGATACACAGGGGCCCCCCGGTTCTGTCGACAAGATACTGGGGGTGTCCGATCTTCGATATCTCCTGGCGGGACGGATCACGCCCGGTACCCACAATATCTTTCTTGCGGCCGACGGCCGCTTCTATGTCGACCGAGTGAGCGAGTACGCCATTCAAGGCCGATGGATGGAAACACCGAGTGGCTACACTTTGGATTATGGCGATGGCTCGCATGATCTGATGCCAGCTAGCTGCGTGCATTCCAATCCGGCCGAGGTCAGCAACGATTCACCGGCTGAACCATCCGGGCAAACCTGCCGCACAGTAACCTCGACGACGACCGAAGTGCGCACGATGATGGTATGCGATCCCAATCGTGGTTGTTCGGCACAGCCGGTGGCAACGCAGGTTACGCAAGACAAGTGGGTGTGCGACTAGCCCTCTCACTGGATGGAGGCGCTGCGATTGAGACCCAGGTGAGTTTGATAAAGGAGTGCGGCACTTGCAGATTCGACATACTCCGATCATCGTGACGTTCGGCTTTCTCGCCATCGGCGCCACTGGCGCCGCACAGGCGGACGAGGTGGCACCATTCAACACGCAGCCAAGACTTCATCTCGCGCAGGACAATTCGCAGCTTCGACGGATCGAGCGGACGGTAACTGATGACGACAGCGTGCGTCCATTCCCAAACGACAAGAAGCTCCAGCGGCTCCCCCAAGTCACGCCTGCCAAGCCTATCGTTCCGCTTGGGTCAGCGCGGGTAGGTACTGACGACGACAGTGTTCGACCCCAGCCTCCCGTTCGGATTAAGTCGCGCTGATGATGATCCCAGAGGGAGCCGATCATCAGGTTGGCCCGTTTCTCCGCCGAAATTGCTCAAAAGAATTCATTGCCGTTCGATTAACCGCCGTAGAGCGATCCCTTTAGCCTTTATCACCCATCTCGATACTCGGTAGGGCTTGGTTCATTGGGGTTGGTTTTAAACCGCATAACGTACGTGCTGCAGAGAGTGCGGTCATCAGCGTCCAGCATTTGACTGGGCGCTACATCGCCCGACGCGACGACTGCAGAGCTTCGGTAAGCGGATACTGGTACAGCGGGCTAGTAATCCGGCTCAGAGGTACTGTGGGCTGGTGGTTGCCGTGGGCCGAATGAGACCATTGCCCCGTTTCGAGACGCGCTGTTTGCAGAATATGTCGGATGAGAACTCCTCAGAGTTACACGGAGTGCTTCATCAGCCCTGTAGTCGCTGGGGCGAAGTCAATTGACTGCATTCATTGAAGCTGGTCGAGAATATTCTCGAACCCGGCAAACGGCGTCTGGCCAGCGCCACGGCATGAGGTCGCCCCGGATGCCGATCATGTACATACTCCGTCAGTGGATTACTTTTACTTCGCCAAACTGGCCGGAAAAGACCCCACCGTTGACACTCGCTGAGTTGGAGGGGAGCATCAACGATGGAGTGCACCTCGCAGCTATGGTCCCCGTCCTCGGACAAGCTGCCGTGAACACCTACCCCGCTATCAACGCCGACCGTAAATGAGCTGACTATGGTGCGGAAGCTGGTACGATCTCTGCTTCGATCCAATTTTTGATGCCAGGTCGAGGCGTCCCGCGCATATTCGGACAGTTTCCTAAACCAGTAACCAGCTCATGCCCAAGTTGTCGACTGAACGACTCAAGCCTAGTAATATATTGCGGTTAAGCTATTTCATTTGTTGCTCTCTTGAGACCTACCCATGTCTGGACAGCTGCACGAGCACTTCGAACGACCCGAGCTTCCGTTGCCGCCCGAGCGGTCGACGGGCTTGGTTTTCGCTGCTGTTGCTGCCGCTGTTGCCTACTTCGGTCGGTCGCACCCTGCTCTGGTAGCGATCGGCTCGGGATCGGCCGTTGCACTGGTCGTGATCAGTTTCACGGTGCCGCACATCCTGCGCCCGCTGAACATTCTATGGATGCGGTTCGCGGTCTTGCTCAGCAAGATTTTCAACCCGGTCGTCATGCTGATCTTGTTCGCGATCGTGATCGTGCCCGCAGGTCTCCTCATGCAACTGGTGCGCGATCCTTTGAGACGCAAGCGAGACGGCGGATCAAGCTATTGGTTGCCGGTGTCCAGTGTCGAACGATCAAGTCAATCGAGCATGAAAAACCAATTTTGACGTGTACGGGCACAGCGCGAGTGACCGGCGGAAAGTTAGCGAAGGAAATAGCATGTTGTCACTTGTCAGAGAGTTGTTCGCGTACATGGGCGCGCGCAAGAAGTGGTGGCTGTTTCCGGTGATGTTCGTGCTTCTGGCTGTGGGCGGTCTCCTTGTCTTAGCGCAAGGTTCAGCGATTGCTCCGTTCATCTACACGGTGTTCTGAGCAGAAATCATGCAAGGCAACGCTGGCGACACATCCACGTAGGCGATGATCTCAAGGCTTCCGAACGACGGGCGGACATGCATGCGCATTCTTGGAATCTCGGCCTTCTACCATGACAGCGCCGCGGCGCTGCTTATCGACGGCAAGCCGGTTGCCGCCGCCCAAGAAGAGCGCTTTACGCGCGTCAAGCATGACTCGAGATTCCCGGAGCATGCCATACGCTATTGCCTGCACGAGGCTGGCCTGACCCTCGACGATCTCGATCACATCGCGTTCTTCGAGAAACCACTGCTGAAATTCGAACGGTTGCTTGAAACCTATCTCGCCAACGCGCCGGCGGGATACAGGTCGTTCAAGATGGCACTGCCGGTGTGGCTGAAAGAGAAATTGTTTCAGAAAATGGGAATAGTGAAGGCGCTCGAGCCTCTTTCCCATAGCGGGAAGAGTATTGAGGAGAAGCTTCTCTTTGCCGAGCATCACCAAAGCCATGCAGCTTCGGCGTTCTATCCATCCCCGTTCGAGGAGGCGGTCGTGCTGACGCTCGACGGCGTCGGCGAGTGGGCGACGACATCCGTTGCGATTGGCCGCGGATCCACCCTTGAACCGGTGCGTGAAATCCACTGGCCGCACAGTCTCGGCCTGCTCTACTCGGCATTCACCTACTACACCGGGTTCAAGGTGAATTCGGGTGAGTACAAGGTGATGGGCCTGGCGCCCTATGGCGAGCCACGGTTCAAGGATCTTATCCTGAATCACATCGTCGACTTGAGGGAGGATGGCAGCTTCTGGCTCGACCAGAAGTACTTCAATTATGCAACCGGACTGACGATGACCTCGAGGGCGTTCCATGATCTGTTCGGGGGTCCGCCGCGCAAGCCAGAAGCAAGGCTAACGCAGCGTGAGATGGATCTCGCTGCCTCCGTTCAGTTGGTGACCGAGGAAATCATGTTGCGCATAACGCGCGACCTCGCCACGACTTACAACATTCCCAATCTGTGTATGGCGGGGGGAGTGGCACTCAATTGCGTCGCGAACGGCAAGATCCAGCGAGATCGTCACTTCAAGCGGATCTGGGTGCAGCCAGCGGCCGGCGATGCAGGAGGTGCGCTCGGGGCAGCGTACGCAGCCCATGCACTTCATTGTGGCCGGCCGCGCTACCTCAACGGTGGCCTTGACGGGATGCAAGGCTCGTACCTCGGCCCTGCCCATTCGCAATCCGAAATCGAGGGGCGGCTGACCGGTGCGGGCGCGCGTTTCACAGTCCATCATGAAGCGGATATGATCGAGCGGACGGTCGATGCACTCGAGGCCGGTCATGCGATCGGGTGGTTCCAGGGCCGGATGGAGTTTGGGCCGCGGGCCCTCGGCGCACGCTCGATCCTCGGGGATCCGCGCAATCCAGAAATGCAGAAAAACCTGAATCTCAAGATCAAATATCGAGAAAGCTTCCGTCCATTCGCGCCCTCGGTCCTTGCAGAGGATGCTGCGGACTATTTCGAACTCGATGCCGCAAGCCCCTACATGCTGCTGGTTGCAGATGTGATCGAGAGCCGCCGACGGCCAATGACCGCATCGGAGAAAGAGCTCTTCGGTATCGACAAGCTCAATGTCCCACGGTCCGACATCCCCGCCGTCACCCACGTTGACTACTCGGCTCGCGTACAGACAGTGCACCAGGAAACGAACCCCCGCTACCACGCGCTGATATCGGCCTTCAAGGCCCGCACCGGATGCCCCATCGTGGTCAACACGAGCTTCAATGTGCGCGGCGAACCGATCGTGCAGACACCAGAGGATGCCTTCCGCTGCTTCATGGGTTGCGAAATGGAAACGCTCGTCATCGGGAATTGCATTCTCGACAAGCGCGATCAGGATCCAAAGCTTAAGGTCGACTACAAGGACAAGTTCGAGTTGGACTGAGGTTGTGATCGGCGGGTGACGGACCACGTCACCCGTTCCCTTTGAGCTGCGGTCCTTAGATTTGGCCGTCGAAGTAAAGGAAACGCAAATTGGCTGAGTCAGCGCGTCCAGACGGTGCCAAAAGCAAAGTCTTCTTGCTTGTGGCAAGCTTGATCTGCTTTGTAGCAATGGTGGCGTTGCTTGTCGCCACGGCGGACACGACGCCAACGACGCCGACAACGCGGCGCCTGTTCGGTTTTTGGCGCGTGCGCTCGGTGCTGCCGGCCCTTGTGCTTCTGTTAGCGAGTATAGGTTTCTTTCTTGCGGCGCGCTCGCGCATCCTCGCGTATCTCTCAACCGTGCTAGCAATGACTGCGACGTTTGCGATCTTGGAGGGCGCCGGGCTCGTCGGTCTCGTTTCCTGGGGCGAACTGTTCAAGCCGCGTGGAGATCAGTTGGGACGACTAGGGGCCGTCCGAGCTCCGAATGAGGACACGAAGGGTGTCACCTACCAAGATACAGCCTATGCTTTCGGGATTGCCAGTGATCCTATTCCATTCCACTTTCGGTCCGATCGCCATGGTTTTCGCAATGAAGAAGATCGGGCGACGGCAGATATCATACTGCTAGGCGATTCCATGGTGGTTGGGGCGCTTTTGCCGTTCGAAAAAACCGTCACCGCTGTCCTGGAGAGGAAGATCGGTCGCCCGGTCATGCAAGTGGCGTTGATCGGGCTGTCGCCACAAGAGGAGCATGATCTTCTGTGGCAGGCGGACCTTGATTTGCGTGGCCGACACGTCGTCCAGTTCATCTTTGAAGGCAACGACTTGCTGGATTCAAAACGCTATCGACTAGGCAAAGCAACTGGTGAAGCGGAGGCAGACTCGCAAACGCTGTTGTTCAACCAAATCTGGAATGTGCTGACCAAGCTCACCGATCGCTCGTACCAACCACAAAACTTGCGAACATGCTTCATCGGAGAACAGATCTATACACTCCTGTGGGGCCGTCCTTCCTTTGAAGGTTTGGACGGCGAGTTTAAGCAAGTCGCTGTCGCCCTTGAGAGCTTTGCAGATCGATTGAAGAAGGCTGGTGGTCAGTATTCTGCAGTTTTCGTTCCCGACAAAGTTCGTGTTCTCGCCGACGTTTGCACGTTTCCCAGTACCAGCGCGATCAAGGATCCTAAGACTGAGATCGGCACCTTCCGCGAAGACATGCTCGCTTGGGGTGAAAGATCTGGTATTGCCGTCTTCGATCTCACAGAGCCGTTGAAACTTGTGGCGAGGAATGGACGAATTCCGTGGTTTTGGGGAGATACGCATTGGAACGATGTCGGCCATCTGGAAGCGGGCGGCGCCCTGGCCGACTGGCCGATTTTGCGAGGACCGGCATCCTCCAGATGAAGGGCCTTCAGGGCCCATCGTCAACGCCCAGGGCCGCATATTCTTCTGCATCGTGACCTTAAACCGCTTCCTCCTCCACTCAGAGGCTGAGGTTCCAGGAGCCCGAAAGTGCGCATGACTCGCAAACCAAAGGATAGCATCCCAGCGGCATGGAAGGCGGCCCGAGCGAACATCGATTTCAGGCCATGACCGCCGCCCTTACGCCACCAGCAAGGACGCGATCGGCATCTCGGTGTAGAGTTCGAAATTGCGATAGAGATCGGGGAGAAGATGGATATCTGACCGGTTGTCGCGATACCCCCAGCTACGGACATGCTCGGCGACGATTTTTGCATCGCCGAGTACGAAGAGCTCGATGTCCCCAAATGGGATCTACCGGAGATTTCTAACAGGGTGAGCCTAGCAATTGGTGTATTGGCCGTTGGCTCAAATGATGTTGTCCGCGTGTGCCCACCGGGATACGCGGACAGTAAGGCACTTATCTGGGCAGACATAGTGCCGTCCACGGCTTAGATGGAGAGTATTAGGCGGCCAAACGAATGCACGTGCCGCTCTTTCCGGCATCCAGAACAATGAGGCCAGCGTTGGCGAGGTCATGCAGCATGGCGTTCACTGTTCCTGCACTAACGCCTAATGCGCGTGCGAGCACCCGCTGACCGGCGAACACTTCACCGCCACTCTGGTTGAGCAACTGAACAAGGCGTTCGCCGGGGTCGTTGGAAACTGCCAGCCGGATAGGGCTCGTTTGAACGCCGGATTTCAAGTCGTCCGCATCCAATGTTTCCTGGACTTTGGCAGGTTGTGTCGCGCAGCGGCCGAGACTTACGATTGCCTCTTCGATCTAATCGCTGCGCAGACGCGGTCGTCAGCCTGCTTCTGCTCAATCGTCGTCGCTTGTCCCGGACGTTCTCCCGCAAGAAATTCGTCGTAGCGATGCGCGCACCAGGAATTGCGAGCGTCATCGGCCGCAGATCGTTGGACGTGACGCGTAGGTTTGGCGCTCGCGGTCTCAACTGCTTTGGTCGAGGCGCAACCCGCGTTCACAAGGCAAGCAATAGTGATCACTGCCACGGTGCAAGGGCGTGTCATTGTGTTGGACTTTCGGGTTGGTGAGTTGGGTGGGCAGAGTACGCAATTACATAGGTGATGCGAAAAGATGGCCGGGCCTGCCCTGCCGCGACCATCTTAATTATAGCATGATTTTACTTATGCCGCCGCAACCAATCGCAAGACCGTTCCCGTGTTCCGGGTCTCGACCATCACTGCCCCGGCTTCGGCCAACTCGCCAAGCGTCCTGTTAAGATGGGTGAGGCTCATGTTCAGGCGTTCCGCGAGTGCCCGTTGTCCGCTCGCAAGCTGGCCACCTTGAGCCTTCAAAAAGTCGATCACCTTGATCTGTGCTGCGGGTGTTCCTGGCAGCGTTCCGTCCGTGCCGTCTGAGACCTCACTGGAGGCCCGTCTTTGTTGGCGCGGAACGGGACGGAACACCCCGACTAGAACGAGGCTGAAAGAGCTTCCCAACGCGAGCACCAAGGGAAGGATCAAAGCGGTGAACCGGGACACTTGTTCGGCGTCCCAAGTCAGCCCGATTGCAGCCGCGTAGACCACGAGCGACGATGCCAGCGGGTCCGCGTCCTTAACACTTGAGGCGGCGAGTTTGACCGGGGCGGCAAGGATCGCTTCAAGCTCGGCTCTCCGCTGGGCACGTCCGGCCTCGGCTTCAAGGGTCGCACGATCCACGCAGCGATCCCGAACGGCCTTGCTGGCTACCCATGACGTGCAATCCGTGCCTTGGGGAATGCGTGCGTCGAGGGCTTTGACCATGCCAGCGATCTCAGCCGTGGGGCGTGCCGGTGCCGCATTGGCAAGTTCCATTGCCGCCCGTGTCCGCTTGTCTGCATCGTCTTTGCCTGCTTTGGCATCGCTGGTACGGCTTTCGGCTAGATCGCTGCGCACCATCGAAGAAAGGCCAAGATCGGCAGTGAAGCTAAACGCGAGGCAGGCAAGGCCCAGCACAGCTGCGATTGATCTTCTGCCGATTGCCCAGCATCCCAACGGTGCAAACACTGCGGCGAAGGCTACTGGTTTGATCGTTTCGGCCGCGACTGCCACGGTGGCGAATACGTATCCGAGAAGTGCGGAGTGCTGTGACCCGAGCATGTGCCCGTAGCTCGCACCGATTGCGATTGACGATCCGGCGAATAGAATGGCTGCGAAGATCGCGAGTAGGTACGGGACGTTGAAGGTGATTTTCTGACGGCCGTGTGAGCCATCGGCGGATAGATCGACGTCTGTTTTTCTGGCAGTTAGCGAGTCTTTACAACTCGTAGTGCGAGTGCTCTGGTAGGCCATAGTTTCGGTCCTTCTAAGCCAAGGATTGAGATTAGAGGGGTCGGAGGTGTTACAGCACCTTCGGCCCTTCGCCTTTTTGCAGGCCGAAAGAGCTTGCCTGCTTCGTGATTAAAAGTCTCTGCTCATGATCCGTGCTTTGACCGGGCCGGTCGGCTACAGGCCCCGTCGTTTGCTTTCAGACCGAGTGTGGCGAGGCTTCACGGACCGGCGTTTCAATGCGTGCGCACGACGAGCCCGAACGTCGGCGTCCCGTCTTTGTTTGAACGTGAGATACGCCAGCGCCTTCGCTACCGCTGCACTTCCTCCTAACGCTTCGTCAGTTGGGAACCCTATAACCAATCGAGACCAGATTTCGGTTGGCGTTCCGGCCTGAGTTCGGCGTGCCCATGTTCGAAGGCTGAGGGTGCGCCCACGGTGACTGAGATTGAACCCTTGGATGGTTGAGACGCGGGTATCAGTGAGGCGCACGCGGAGCTGCTCTTTTCGCAGCCGCAAGGTCACGGAAGGATCGGACGTAGGCGCGTTCCTTTTCGTGCAGACGGACGCTTTCCTTCTTGAAGATGTCGGCATCATTGATCTCTCCCGCGTGGACCAGCGTGTAGGCAACCGGCCGATCCCTTCCTTCGAACTCGTAGCCGTGCGGGCCGTCTTGCGCTGGGCAGTGGGATAGGCGGTGGCCTGCGTTCGAGCCATGGACGTGAACACGTTCGCACCATGGGCATGGCACCAAACAGGATGCGGAAAGGGTCGGCCATCTCTTCAATATCGCGGGGCCGGGGGTGTAGGCGTGGACGGTTGGGCAGGCGGTGTTGGGATGGGCGGTGGTCTTGGACTTTGACATTTTGAAACTCGACTTCCTATTGGGGTTACTTGTTGCGGCGTAGGCCACGAGGCGCTGGGCGCACGTCCTCGCCACGCGTTTAAGTGCGTGTTGGACGGCGCGGCGGCGGTCGGACGCTGGACTGGGGTGTGGGGCGTCAAAACCAGGGTCAGGGGCTCAAATGCCATGGCTGAGCAGAGAAGTCCCCGCTTTGAGTAGACTTTGAGCAGACCTCTAAACCACAGGAAAGCGCAGTAAAAACAGTGCTTTAATCCACCTTGAGCGCTGAGCAGACCAAAATCCGAAATCGCTAGGGAAAAAGGCATTTCGAAATAAACGCCAAATTCCCTAGCGACTTGTATTTATCTCTACTCAGTTTACTCAAAAGAGAAAAAGAAGAAACAAAGCCTTTAAATACGGCCTTTTTCCGATGGTTTCTCTGAGTAAAATTTGAGTGGATTTTGAGCGGACTGAGACGACAAGTCTGGTTTGGGGCCAGAAGTAGCCTCAGTCCCTCAGCCATGGCGGATTGCGCCCGCCCATTGGTCAATTCAGAACCCGCGCCCCCTCATGCTTAACGGGCATCGTCGCGGGAGTATTGCTCGTGAACTCTCTCGTGTCGCCTTCGATTGCCGGGCCTGGGTCGAGGCGTACCTTCAGGCGGTCCTCGACTTTCGCTCGAAACGTCTCGGCCGCAGGGAAGCTGTAGCAAGGCACTTGTTTGTCACCGGATCGCGGTCGGGTCATCATCACGCCGAGTTCCAGCAACAGTGGTCCTAGCGTTCTGTTAAATCCGAGGTCGTTACCGCAATAGTATTTTGCAGCGTCCTTGATGTCATACGCCGGGAACGTCGCAGAAGCCTTTGCGGTCAATGGCAGGCACGTTCCGTCACGCTTAGTAAAGGCCCCTGCCCTTGCTGCATCCAACAACCAACGCTCAAGATTTGAAAGCGACTGTTCCCGTTGCTTCAGAAGAGCGGCTGTCACGGGTGCGTATCGCAGGTTACTGGCGATGGGGCGCTTCAGAAGGTCGAACAGCATAGCTTCTGCGCCGCCCTTGTCGATCTCGTCAAAGAGCGGCTTGAAGTATGCTTGATCGTTCGCGTGCTTGTCTTCGGTTTCGAGGACGAAATATCGCCGGGAGTTAGCGCCAGCCGGTATTGCCCAGTCCGAATTGGTCAGAAGCAACAAACGCGAATAGTTCCGAGACGAGATTGCGTCGATACCTTTCGCTTCCACCGTGATGGTTTCTTCGGTGATCAGATCCTTCAGCACGCCTTCCGCTGCCTTGTCGCCCGCCCACAGAGCTTCCTCGCAGACAAGAAGCAGGTTGTGGACGAGATGATTATTGAAGTTCCCGGTGATATGCTTGGGTTGCGAGACGCTGTGAACTGCCGAGCCCTGTATCCGTCTCATGGCCCTCTTGATGAGCGACTTTCCCGTTCCTTCAACACCTTGGATGACAACGCACGTCCCCGGCTTCCTTTGCGGTTCCTGAAGAATGTTGGCCAACCAGTCCAACAAGAATGCGAGATGTGCTTCGTTCTTGCCGCAAACCTTTTCCAACAAGTGCTTTTTCAGCTTCGACCAATCTCCCTCGGCTGGCTCTATTGCGAAGCCCTGCCAGAGATTGTAGTGGCCATCCGGGACTTCGGGTTTGAAGGTCTTCGATCCGGGATAGAAACCGACCCCGTTATACGCTTCACGATGCTTCCAATTCATCCAGTCTGTGGCAGCTTGCACCTTCTTGTTGCCGTCGTAGAAGCTGAACGGTGCTAACCCCAGCTTGAAGTCATCCACCGTCAGGTAATCGATTGTCGTCTTCGTATGGTGGAGAATGCGTGTCTTGCCGCCGCGCCGCACAACTGCGTATTCGGCATTCAAGCGGTCGCGCATTTCCGTTCGGTGGTCGAAGTTGGAGGAGTTGCAGCACTTGGCCCACTCCACTGCGGTTTCGCCCGTATCCTCGAATGGCTTTGCCGGTGCGTCTAGAGCTTTGGCCCGTTCAATGTCTGAGAGCTTTTTGTCGGCTACTTTGTCTGCCCTGGTTTTGCGCTTCCGTTCCTTCAGTGCCGTCTCAAGACGTGTGCCGAGCTTGAGCTTGGCGAACTCGTCTTTGATGATTGCCGCGCCATCTGGGTCTGCCCACAAGCTATCCATTACTGGCGTGGTGCGCATTCTCTCGATGGCTTCCAGCGTGTGATCCGCGAAGATCATCGCTTCGTCCCTACTCTCTATGGCGTCGAGAACGCGGCTGCGGGCCTGTGCTCGGTCAGAGACGCAGCTAGGGTGATGGCGCAATGCCTCTCGCCTGTAGCTCGCCTCAGTGCCAATCGCGGTCAGTTCGTCGGCGGACTTGGCCACGGGCTCGGCTTCGCGCTGGGCTTCGACTGACCGCTTTGCAGTACGCCGTATCAAGCCGCCGCGCGGGTCCATTTCGAGGTCGTCGTCTTCGGTGTCGTCCAAGTCATTCTCGCGGTCCATAATCATTTCCTGGTTTGATATGATGGCCGTCCGCTGCATCGGCAGTGGGATCAGCCCAATTGGGGGACGCAAAACAGTTCGCGAATGCCGCCGCCAATCTCTCGATGGCTGCATCACTTCTCAGTCGTTCACGTATTTCGCTATCGAGCCGTTGCCAGTCGGCAGCCTCGGCCGCCATCATGGCCCGCCGTCGCAACTCTGACCGATAGGTTCTGGTCATCACGCGAGGCGGTAGGTAGCTGACACGGCCGGGGCGTTCGGCGTCGCGCCAGTTTGGCGGGCCGTTGTTTCGGGTTTGCATTTCGTGGTGCTCGGAATTGGGGGATTGATCAGATCTTCAGAGAACGCGCTACAGACGCAACTAGGTATTTGGCTAGCAGGTAGCGGCCCATATCCAGAAACCGCCACAGCACCCGCTAATGGGGCAGCAATCGGCATTTAGGCTGAGGGATGGCCTACAATTGCCAGCCAACGGGGTTTTGCGCCCTTATTGCTGACGGGCCGATTGCGAAGCCAAGCGTCAATCTGCTCAGCGTTCCAAAGCATGTATTGACCCTTCCTCTGGCGCGCCTCTGTCGGAAACCCGGTCCAGTTGACCCAATGGCGTACAGTTTCGATCGAAACTCCGTACCTATTTGCGAGCGCCATGGTTGTCAGGTAACCAGGTGCATCAGGGACGATATTTGTCATGTGAAATTCCTCTCGTTGGATTATTGCGGTCACGGTGATTGGTCGGACAAAACAAAACCGCATCAGCTCCGTCATCGCGCTCAAACTGGGGGCACAGTGAGCGGCGAAGAAGCGGGTGTGATGCGGCTAAGGTAGGCTGAATGTAAGTCACTCTGACCTTATCAAAGAGCGCAATTACCGGACACTACTGGCACGAAAAAACTCAATTAAACGCCGAAATCATTGGGAATAATGCAAAGTTGGAGGACGTTGCCTATAAATCATCAATGCCCAAGGTTGCCCGCTATTTCGAGTGCGCCAGTCGCCAACGTCAGCGCGGACTAGAGCGTCTGCAACTTCGGATACATTCTGTGGATTGATACGCCGCCCGCCTCGTGTCGAACTGAGGGCCTTTGCCAGAGCCATTGGAGCCCATGAAACCTGCCCACCCTTCACAGCCACGTGGTCTTATAAACGCTTGGCGAGTTCACAGTTACGAGCCTGCCGTTTTCTTTCAGTATCGGCAGTCGTCGCCCGATCGCATACAGCCCGCGCACGTTCGCCTTCGGTCATAGCGAACAGCGGATCAGTAGAGGCTTTGTCAGAGATAAGCGCCGCCACCCACGATGGGTACAACTTCACCCAGGCAGCAACCACAGCCGGGCTGGCATCCCACAATACCGACGCCATTTCATCAACATCCTGTCGCATCAGCCCGCGTAACGATCTCAGGGATGCTTTTGACAGTCCTTTGGCTACTGCATCGCTGTAAGCGGCAGTCCAAGTATTGATAAATGGATGATATCGCTGCGGCACATACGGTCGCCACCTGAGCAACGTCTCGTCAAAACTTTTATCGCAGCCGAATTGCGGGCTACGATCGCGACCCACATCTTCCGTATATGCGCCGCTCGTCGAAGGGATTGGGATTTGCGCGTCCATGACTGCTCGCAATGCGATGATTGCCGATGGACGCTAAACAATGACCGTGTCAGTATACCAAAGATTGCCGTCATTTGCGATTGGATAATGCAAATGCGAAGCCGCTCACTTTGAAATAGCAGCAGCAAATGGTGGGAAATTTATTTGAAAGAGGTACGAAACAGAAAGAAAGGTCAATAGGTATTAAGAATTTGCGGCCTGTTACGTGAGCGTCTGGGTCGGATTGCCGCATATTCTGCCGAACGCTTAGAAACCTGTTCGAACCGGTAAACACGCCCCACACAGCCGAACCCGCCCGCGCGCGTACGCGAGGGGAGGGTCAGCCGCTATGCCCGGATCGCCACGACGTTGGTCCGGCCACTGGTTTGGTAGGCCCTACGCCCGCAACTGAACGACCTTCGCGCTGCCACCGGTTCCGATGATCCGGCGCAACTCGCGCTCCCACTTTTCCAACGCCGCAACCTTCTCATCGTCGTGTTCGCCGGGATCGTAGTTCCAGCTTGTGACCTTAGCCTTCGCGCCGCTGATGTGGTTGAAGACGAAGCCGCGATCCTCGACCGACACCCCGAGCTTACGCATAGCCACGCCAGCGGTGCGCCGGAAGTCATGCGGCCCTACGCCTTCAACCTTCGGCTTCATGCGCCCGCACATCCGCTGTAACTGCTTGGTCACCGCGTCGGGGCGGATCGGGCCGTCAGTGCGGCGTGAGGGGAATACAAAAGGGCTATCTCCGCTGCAGACCATGGCGTCCCTTAAAACCTCCAATGCCAAGCCGGACAGAGGCACACGATGCGGCAGTCTGTTCTTGGCGCGCTCTGCGGGTATCGTCCACCACGCATCGCCTTCCGTCAGATCTAATTCGCTCTTCGCCATTCCGATAACCTCGGCACGGCGCTGGCCAAGGATCATCAAGAGCTTCAACGCGTGCCGCACAGCACTGTGGCCCGGCAGATCGGCCTCGTTGATGCCACCCTTCGCATGGTCAACAACTATTGGCTTGTCGAGTTCTGCCCAGATGCGCGAGATTTCGACGAGAGACAGGACGCGCTCACGCCGCTTTTCTTCGCCAACCTTCTTGAGCCGCGCGGCCGGATTGAACTTCGCCCGGTCATCGTCAACGGCCCAATTCATAACGCGGTTGAAGAGCGAGACAACGCGGTTGCTTTCAATCGGGCCGGATCCTTCAAGAACCTCGTCACGGACTTCGCGCACATCCTTGCGTTCGATCCGGGCAAACTCCATCTCGCCCAGCGCGTCCTTCAGATGCCGACGATAGCGCTCTTGGTCCTGTTCCCAAGTGGCCAATTTTTTCTTCGCGTGCTCATCGATCCACGTCTGGAATAGCTCATCGAAGGTCTTTGCCGCAGCCGGGTCCACGCCCTTCTCTGCCGCAGCAATGGCGATCCGAGCCGGACGGCATACCAGTTCGAGGTCTATGCCCTTCTTAACTTCGTCATAGTCTGCGTACCCGTGCTCTCCTAGTTCGTGCCAGCGCCGGACGCGCGACTTGCCCCGCCCTACCTGGTAGACGGCGAACCAGACCTTGCGCCCTGATGGATGGACAACCAACCGCAGGCCCTTCTCACCCTGTATACTGTATGAGACCCGCTTGCCTTCAGCTTTGACCGCCTCGACAGCCTTCACACGCTTGGGCAATACCCTGGTCGTCTCCATCCCGCCGTCCCCGCAAAATCAAAGTCCGCCCTATTGCACCGCTGACCTTGAACTGATTTGGTCTACCAATCCATTCCTGTCTACCAGATGTCTACCAGAGTGACGGATCTCTATGGAAAGCAGACAAATCAAGCATCCTGGCAGGCGCAGCGTCCAATACGCTGACAATGCTGGACTACGAGAGCTTCACAGTGGCCGCGTGAGAGATGGCAACAGACCATGGAAATCGCATCGGATGTGCATGGCATGCAAGAGGTCAGCGGTTCGATCCCGCTTGGCTCCACCATTATTCCACTCACGCGCCTGATCGGCGCTCCGTGTGGGCGCCGCTTGCGGCGGGTCGCCTTGCTCCCCGGA
>JALHMC010000065.1:0-16091 GCA_022844225.1 Hyphomicrobiaceae bacterium
GCTGCAAGAAGCGCCGCCTCCACGTCGAGACGGATCGCGAGCGTAGCAGGACATCCCGTGTAGGTTGGCGATAGGCGGACAACGATGGAACCGTCGCTGCGACGTTCGACACCGCGCAGCATCCCCAGATCTTCGATGGTGACGACTGGGATCTCCGGGTCTGGCACGTTCCCGGCCGCCATTTGCGCGCGCATCAACCCCGGGTCGTCGACGGTTGTGGTCACGCTCGGGATGCTCGTGGCCATCACCAGGTCACTCCCGGATGCGCACGAGCTAGCACCTGCATGTCGGCGAGCATCGCCGCTAGATCGGACGTATGGCGGCCGGAGCGCCCGCCGGTGCGAGCAACGGCGACTTGGGACGGCCGTTCGAGCGTCGCCTCACGGAGTACGTTGTCGATGGTTCGGTCCCAAACTGGTCGAATGGCAGCGCGATCCGGCGCGATACCGGCTGCCACCAGACTTCGCTCTCCCGCATCCATCTCGAACAGCTCGTCGACATAGGGCCACAGCGCATCGAGCGCTGCGATCGTGCGCCGACGGCTCTCGTCGGTGCCGTCTCCGAGACGGATCACCCACTCGGCGGAATGGCGCACATGATAGGCTATCTCCTTCACGGCCTTGGCGGCGATCTCGGCCAGGCCGGAATGCGACGAGCGTGACAGCGCATCGAGATAGGGATGGGCGAAGGCGGCGTAGACCAGCTGACGCACCATGGCGTGAGCGAAATCGCTGTTCGGCAGCTCCACCAATAGGACATTCCGGAAGTCGCCCGCGTCGCGGAAATACGCGAAATCGTCCTCGGTCCGGTCCTTGCCCTCGATCTGGCCAGCGAGCGTATAGAACAGTCGCGCCTGCCCGATCAGATCGAGCGCCAGGTTCGATAGCGCGATGTCCTCCTCGAGCGTCGGCCCGAGGCTCGACCACTGCGAAAGCCTGTGCCCCAGGACCAGGGCATCGTCAGCGAGTGAGATCGAATAGGCGGTCAACTCGGCGGACACGTGCGGCCTCGTCGGGGTTGGTTCGCAATCTGGTGCAATCGTGAGCTGGCAAGGGGCGGGAGTGAGTGGTCGACGGGGGTGTTGGGCTCGCGAACTCACATCGCTACGCTGACCTGCCCGCAACTGGCTACATATGTCCTACCTCGTCGGGGATGTCGTAGAACGTCGGATGCCGGTAGGCCTTCGTCGACGTGGGTTCGAACAGTTGGTCTTTCTCATTCGGATCGGACGCGATGATTGCCGCGGAGGGCACCACCCAGATCGAGACGCTTTCTCCGCGCCGGGTATAGACGTCGCGCGCGGCCTGCACGGCCATCGTCGCATCGGGCGCATGCACCGAGCCGCAATGCTTATGCGGCAGGCCCGAGCGGGCCCGGATGAAAACCTCCCACAGAGGCATGGGCGTCTTGTCGGTCATGTTGCCTACTCCGCCGCGATCCTGGCTGCCGCCGCGCGTTGCCGACGCTTCTCCGCATGGGCCATGGCGGCCTCGCGGACCCAGGCACCATCGGCCTCGGTCTGGCGGCGATGGGCCATGCGCTGCTTGTTCATCGGACCGTCGCCCGCCACGACGCGCTTGAACTCGGACCAGTCGATCTCGCCGTAGTGCCAGTGACCGGACTCCTCGTCGAGGCGGAGGTCGGGGTCTGGGAAGGTCAGGCCGAGGAACTGGCCCTGGGGCACCGTGGCGTCGACGAACTTCTGGCGGAGATCGTCGTTCGAGAAGCGCTTGATCTTCCACCGCGTCGAGTCGGCGGAGTGCATGCTGTCCTTGTCGGACGGGCCGAACATCATAAGGACGGGCCACCACCAGCGGTTCAAGGCGTCCTGCGCCATCGCCTTCTGCTCGGGCGTGCCCCGGCAGAGCGTGAGCATGATCTCGTAGCCCTGGCGCTGGTGGAAGCTCTCCTCCTTGCACACGCGGATCATGGCGCGGGCGTAGGGACCGTAGCTGCAGCGGCAGAGGGGGATCTGGTTCATGATGGCGGCGCCATCGACGAGCCAGCCGATGATGCCGATGTCGGCCCAGGTCGGCGTCGGATAATTGAAGATCGAGGAGTATTTGGCCTTCCCCGAGAGCAGCTGTTCGTAGAGTTCATCCCGGGAAACACCCAGCGTCTCGGCGGCGGCATAGAGATAGAGCCCGTGGCCGGCCTCGTCCTGGATCTTGGCGAGGAGCGCCGCCTTGCGGCGCAGCGACGGCGCTCGGGTGATCCAGTTCCCTTCGGGTTGCATGCCGATCACCTCGGAATGGGCATGCTGCGAGATCTGACGGATCAGCGTTTTGCGGTAACCGTCCGGCATCCAGTCGTTCGGCTCGATCTTGTCCTCGGCGTCGACCGTGGACTGGAAGACGGCTAGACGCGCGGTGTCCTCGGGGCGCGTGCCGGCGCTTGCGTCCTTGGCGTTCAAAGCCTGGGTGTACATTTCGCGCACCTCCGGGTCGCTCGACCGTGACAGTGACGCAAAACCTAACACGGAGCGCTGCACCGAAGATAGATTCAGAGCAAACCGGGCCCTGAAATGCAGCGAGGGTGCGCCGGGGGGAGGCGCACCCTCGCGTTCTCGCTGGGTCCCAGGGGGGTGGTTCCCAGCGAGTAACCGGGTCTCGGCTCAGCTCGACAGACGAAGACTGTTGATTTCCTCGGCGATGGCCCGGAAGGCGTCGCGCAGAGACTGGGCGTCGCCGGCGTCGTAGAACCGGCTGTTTCCACTGGCACAACTGCGCAGCCGGGTCTTGGCCGCATTCGAAACCTGGAAGCCGATGGTGAAGACGACCACGCCGTTGCTCTTGATCGCGGTGCAGGTGTTCGCCGCATGTTGGTTCGAGACGGCCTGATTGGCATTGCTCATGACGCCGCCGACGGTGTTGTAGTCGCCGTCCGTCATCAGGATCACGTACTTCTCGGTGCGGCCGTCGTTGTAAGGTGCGGGAGCTGTCCCACCCCAGACGCTGGACCATTCCGGAGAGATGAGACCCCAGGCCCAGGCCGCGCCCAGGTGACCAGCCGTGGCGCCATCCGTCGTGAGCCCGTTGACGGCGGTACGCAGGTCGCTCTTGCTGTCGGTCATTGCGACGACCCTGTTCTCGGGGCGCGGGCAAGGGTTGGCGCCCGGAGCCTCGGAGCGGACCTTGAAGCGGCCGGCGCCGGCGGGAGACACTTCAGTCGGCTGCAGAGCGATGTTCAGGCGCTCATAGACGCAGCCATCGGCCGGTGTGCGGCCGCCGGTGACCGCGGCTAGGTAGCTGCCTGCGTTCACGCCTGCGGCGAACGGCGCAAGTCCAATGCGGACGGAGTTGGTGGTGCCGCTATCGGGCATCAGGATGTCGAGAAGACCGTTGGGTCCGGCGACGGCGTCCTTGAGCGCCGCGATCTTCGTGCATGGCATGCACATCGAGCCCGTGACGTCGAGCTGAAGTCCGATCTCGATGTCCTTGGTGTCGAAGATGGCGACCGAGGCTTTGGGCACGGGGATGCTCGAGATGCCGCCGACGTTGGCGAAGATCATCGGAACCTCGCTCGTGACATCGATCGACACCGAGTTGTTGGAGCGATCGACCGTGACCGAGAAGCTCTGGACGTTGGCGTAGCTGGCGCCCGCGCCTTGCATGTTGGCGTCGAAGTAGCGCTGGGCCAGGTCTTGGACCTCGGCATCCGTAAGGTTCGAAACCCGCAGGCCCTTGGCGGCGGCCAGCGCAGCGGCGTCTATGGCAGCAGCCAGCGACCGCTCGGCGTGCATCACCCGGCCGACATCGATAGCGAGGCCGGTCACCAGCATGAGGACGAAGATGCTCAGGCCGAAAATGATCGCGATAGCGCCTCGCACATCAGCGGCGAAGTCGCGGGCGACGGACTTGAAGGCTTGCGGCATGCTGGCAAACATCGATGAAACTCCCTGAGACGCTTGCGCGGTCATGCCAGGGCAGTTGCAAGGCGAATGCCGGTAGGAGGACGGTCAATACGAGGACGGGCCTGAACTCCGGAACCTTGAGGCGAGTCTTAACGAAGCGTTGACGGCTGGAGCAGCCTGGAGCCAAATCGGCCGCAAACACATCCTGTGGTAGCGTGGACGGCCGAAATGCACTCTGTCAGTGCAAGGCCGGGCAGGTTGTGTCCCCGGCGGAGCCCCGAGCCGGGCGGTCGCTTCGACCCTGTGTGTGCAATTCTGAGACGCCTGGGACCGTCACGATCCGACCGATTGTGTTCCAGAGCGCGTCAGCCGCCGAGATCGGGCACTCAGAAATCGGATGCGATACCACCGTTTTCCCAGTCGCCGTATCGAACCGGATCGGGCCCCTTGCGGCCGCCAAGTTCTGAGGCGGCCTGCTCGGCAGCCGCTTTGGCTTCCGTGTCGCGAATCCGACGACGGCCTTCGGCCTCGGCGAGGGCGCGCTGGGCCTCGGGCGTGAGCGGCCTTTTCGGGGGCTCGGGCTCCGAATGCGAGGCAGGCGATGGCTCGGTTGTCTCGCTCGCGGTCACGTCGTTCTCCTTCCCGGCCTTGTACGGCCCGATTGTCGCTTCCGTTCGCGACGAGATGGTCGCCGCGCCCGTTTTGTGCCCCTGCTGCATTGCGGCAGATCTCACCATATACCATAGGCGTCGTCTCCCGGATCGGATCACCGGGATGCTTTGTGGAGACCCGCGATGCCCACCAATTTCGCCAAGACCGCACTGCTCCTCGCCGTATTGACCCTGATTTTCGTCGGCATGGGATCCGTGATCGGTGGGCAAGAGGGCATGGTGCTGGCCTTTCTCATCGCGCTCGCCATGAACGCGTTCGCCCTCTGGCGCTCGGATAGTCTCGTTCTTTCGCTGCATGGGGCTCAAGAAGTGGGGCCAGCGGAGGCCCCGCAATACTACGCCATGGTGCAAGAGCTGGCGCAGCGGGCAGACCTTCCGATGCCGCGGGTTTGCATCATGCAGCAAGCCCAACCCAACGCCTTCGCGGCCGGCCGAAGTCCATCCAAGGCGACCGTGTGTGCCTCGACGGGGCTCTTCGAAGCGCTCACGCCGGAGGAGGTAGCGGGCGTCATGGCGCACGAACTCGCACACATTCGAAATCGCGACACGCTGACTATGACAGTAGCTGCAACCATCGGCGGTGCCATTTCGATGCTGGCTCAATGGATGCAGTTTTCGGTTCTGTTCGGAGGCAACCGTCGCAATGGCGGTGGCAACTGGTTGATGTCGCTCGCTGCGATGCTGGTCGCGCCTGTTGCCGCAATGCTGGTCCAGATGGCGATCAGCCGCTCGCGTGAGTATCAGGCCGACCGCCTGGGAGCGATGATCTGCGGCAACCCGCTGTGGCTGGCCTCGGCGCTGTCGAAAATCCAGTCGATCGTGCGGCGCGTGCCGAACGAGACGGCCGAGGCGGTGCCGGCGACGGCTCACCTGTTCATCATCAATCCACTGACGGGCCGGGGTTTCGATAACTTCTTCTCGACGCATCCGAATACGGAGAACCGCATCCAAGAACTCGAGAAGCTCGCTCACGAAATGGCAGCGGCAGGAGCTTTGCCGCAGGTGGCGCATGACTATGGCCGCGGAGTGCCCTACGACGGTCAGCTAGACGACCGTCGGGGCGGCCCTTGGAGCCAGCCGCGCGGTCCATGGGGATGATCGGAACGTGACAGACAAGAAGAAGCCCCTGCGAGGTGGTCGACCGAAGGCGGTCAAGCCGAGTGGAGGCATGCGGGTTTGGCGCGCTGGGATGGATGCCGCAGCCAAGGGCGATAAGGCAGGCGCGCGTGGCGCGTCGGTCGAGCCGGCCGGGCTTGGTGCGCGGCGGCTGGCCGTTCAGATGATCGAGGCGGTGCTGGTCGACTCGCGCACGCTCGAAGATGCCATGGAGAAGGCGGATCGGAACCCGGCCTTTTCTGGCCTCGAGCCGCGCGACCGTGGCTTTGCCCGGCTCATCGCGGCCACCGTGCTCAGGCGCCTCGGATCGCTCGATGCCGTGCTGTCGCGGTTCCTGGAGCGCCCCCTGCCGATCAACCAGCCACGTCCGCGGTCGATCCTGCTCGCGGCAGCGGCACAAATCCTGATCCTGGGAACGCCGGCACATGCGGCGATCAATCTGGCTGTGGAGCAATGCCGGCGCGATCCGAAGGCCGAGCGTTTCGACAAGCTGGCCAACGCCGTGATGCGGCGGGTCTCGTCGGAAGGGCCCGCGATCCTCGCGAGCCTCGATACGCCGCGGATCGATGTTCCAGACTGGCTGTGGAGCAAGTGGGTTGCCGCATATGGCGAACCGGTTGCGCGTCGCATCGCGTCCGCCAGCCTTGCCGAGGCACCGCTGGACCTTTCGGTCAAGGAGGACGCGGCGAAGTGGGCCGAGCGGCTCGGCGGCATGGTTCTCGCGACAGGCTCGATACGATTGACGGAAGCCGGTAGGATCGAGGAGCTGGCGGGTTTCAAGGACGGTGCTTGGTGGGTCCAGGATGCGGCGGCTGCTCTTCCTGTTCGCCTCCTGGAGAACGTCGCCGGCCTCGACGTCGCCGATCTCTGCGCCGCTCCTGGGGGCAAGACTGCGGCTCTTGCCGTTGCCGGCGCGCGTGTCACAGCGGTTGACCTGTCCGAGGAACGCCTGAAGCGGCTCGCGGACAACGTTGCCAGGCTTGGTCTTGGCGATCAGGTGGTTATGATCGCTGCCGACATCGCGAGCTGGGAGCCGGGACGTCAGTTCGACGCCGTACTGCTCGATGCGCCCTGCCTGTCGACCGGTACGATCCGTCGCCATCCCGATCTGCTCCACCTCAAACGCCCGAGCGATCTGGAACGGATAGTAGCTCTGCAAGGCGCTCTGCTCGAGCGCGCGGGGCGATTGGTCAAGCCTGGCGGCCGGCTGATCTATTGCGTGTGCTCGCTCGAGCCGGAGGAGGGCGAGGGGGTGGTCGACGCATTCATCGCGAGTTCGCCCGAGTTCCGGCGGCAGGCGGTTGCGCCCGCGGAACTCAAGGGATCGATCGACTGGCTGACGCGAGCAGGGGACCTGAGAACGCTGCCGTTCCACGAGCCATCCCCGGAGCAGCCGGGTATGGATGGCTTTTATGCCGCGCGGCTCGTTAAGGCTGCGTAGACGGGGCGCGCGAGGGGCATTCGCATGCCATGGAACGACGTGCCATAGTCTGCGCCTCAATCCTTGGGAGGATTCATGTCAATGAAGAGACCGTGCGCAGTCGCGCTCGCTGGCGCGTTTTTCGCGCTCACTATGGCACCCGCCTTTGCGCAAAAACCGGGTGGCACACTGAAGTCCTACATTTGGGATAATCCGCCGAGTGCTTCGATTCACGAAGAAGCCACCATCTCGACGGTGTTCCCGTTCATGCCGGTGTTCAACAACCTGGTCGCCTTCGACCAGACCAAGCTCGAGGCGACGCTCGACACCATCGTTCCCGACCTCGCCAAGAGCTGGAGCTGGGACGACAGCAAGACGAAACTGACGTTCAAGCTGCAGGACGGCGTCACTTGGCATGACGGAAAGCCGTTCTCGGCCGAGGACGTCAAGTGCACGTTCGAGTTGGTCGCCGGACTCCGGACTGCCGCCGACTTCCGAAAGAATCCGCGCCGCGTTTGGTACCACAATGTCAAGGAGATCACGACGTCTGGCCCCGCGGAGGTCAGCTTCCACCTCAACGCTCCGCAGCCTTCGTTCCTTGCGCTGTTGGCATCGGGCTATTCGCCTGTCTATCCCTGCCACGTCGCGTTGAAGGACATGCGCGTCAAGCCGATCGGCACCGGCCCCTACAAGTTCGTCGAGCTGAAACGCGGCGAGATCGTGCGTCTCGCCAAGAACGCCGAATACTGGAAAAAGGGCCTGCCGCATCTCGACGGCATCGACTATCGCATCATCAACAGCCGGTCGACGCGCGTTCTCGCGTTCATCGCTGGCGAGCTGGACATGACGTTCGTCTCCGACGTCACGGTAGCGGGCCTCAAGGACGTGCAGTCCAAGGCACCCCAGGCGATTTGCCAGTTCGTGCCCTCGAACAACACGATCAACATGATCGTCAACGCGGGCGCGCCACCTTTCGACAACCCGAAGATTCGCCGGGCGATGGCCATGGCGCTCGACCGCGCGGCCTTCAACACGATTCTTGCCGAGGGCAAGTCATCGATCGGCGTCGTGATGCTGCCCGCGCCCGAAGGCAAGTGGGCGATGCCGGATGCCGAGCTGCAGAAGATCACCGGCTATGGTGCTGACACGGCCAAGAACCTGGCCGAGGCCAAGAAAATCATGGAGGAACTCGGCTATTCCGCCGAGAAGCCGCTCAAAGTGAAGGTCGCTACGCGCGACATTCCCCTCTACCGCGATCCGGCCGTGATCTTCATCGACCAGATGAAGAAGATCCATATCGATGGCGAGTTGGAGCCGGTCGACACCACGATCTGGCACGCCAAGGTGCAGCGCAAGGACTATGCGATCGGCCTCAATACGACCGGTGTCGGCGTGGACGATCCCGACGTGAACCTGGTCGAGAATTACACCTGCAAGTCGGATCGGAACTACACCGGCTACTGCAACGAGGAGGTCGACCGGTTGATCTTCGCGCAGTCCCGCGAGACCGATCCGGCAAAGCGCAAGGAGCTGCTGTGGCAGGCCGAGCGTCTGATTGCCGAGGAGGTCGCACGGCCGATCATCCTGCACAACCGTGCCGCCACCTGCTGGCACCCGCACGTGAAGGGTGTGACCAGCCACAACAACTCGCTCTACAACAGCTGGCGCATGGAGAATGCGTGGCTGGACAAGTAAAGCCACGACGTTGCTGATGCGATATAGGGCTGCTGGCAGACGGATGCCGGCAGCCCTTTTTCGTTCCAGCGAGCGCCTACTTCGCTGCCAGCAGCTCGGCGACGTCGAGCAAAATGAGCTCGTTGTCGTCCTGCTTCTGCGGCTCACGGCCAGCCGAGTAGGGGAAGTTGTTATCGTTGGCGACGATGATTTGCGCCGTGCCGACGACGTCGACATCTTCGATCGTGACGAACGGGAACGTCAGCTTGCCGGCCACGCCGCCCTGCCGTGCAAGGCCCTTTGGATCGGCAATGTCCATCAGGTCGATGTAGCCGATCTTCCGCACCAGCCCGCCGGCGTTGGCGTCGGTCATCTCGATCTTGTAGATCCGCTTGAACTTGGCCGGCACGTTGAAGCAGTCGGGCGCCGGCTTGCCGTCGGGACAGGCCTTGTCAGCGGTCCCCTCGCCGTTGTCGCGCTCGATGACGAGGGCCGTGGTGGCGTCGATCATGTTGAAGTCGCCGATGTTGTTACCGGCGACGTCGAGCAAGTATTTCCAGTGCCGTCCGGTCCACTTGTTTTCGGCCACTGAGAATTCGAGCACGCGCAGGACCTCTTTCCCGTCGACCTTCTCCCAGTCCTTCTTCTCGGCATCCCAGATTGGACCTTCCAGCAGCGGGTAGAGCATTTTGCCGTCCTTGGCGGCGGCCATGCCTTCGTAGCCGCGCGAGCGGCGGATGTTGAAAGTAGCCGAGCCCGATGGCACGGCAGGCGTGAGCACAGCGTAGTGGTCGGGCGAACGGGCGGGCTTACCGTCTACTTGGGTCTCGATAACGGCCAGCACTTTGCCCGATAGATCCGCTTTGATCAGGTAGGGACCGAATTCCTCGCCGAGCCAGATCTCGTTGCCGATCGGCTGAATTGCCTCGAGGTCGAAGTCGGCGCCAGTGAGATAGCGCTTCTCGGTCGCTTCATTGGCGATCCGGAACGGAACTTTACGATCAGGATCGGAAAGGAACGTCGTCGAGACGACGTCGACCTTGCCTGTGGCCCAGTCTGGCTTGACCCTGTGGAACATCAGCATCGAGTCCGGCGAGTTGGCCTTGGTGCCGAAGCCGTTGTCCGTGAGCACCCAGTAGGTGCCGTCGCCGACAGTCTTGATGCCGGAAAAACCCTGCAGAGACTGGCCCTTGATCGGCATCCGGTAGCCGGTTTTGCGGGGCGCTGCCTTGTCAGACAGGAACGAGGTTCCCTCGATCGTCCCGACGTTGTCGGCTCGTGTGTTGCCTGGGCCGGTGAATTTCCCGGAGATCGCCAGGTCTGCCGGTGCGTCTCCCGGGGGCGCAACACTCGCATCGGCAGGGATCAGTGCGTGCCCCGCGAGGACTGCCGGAAAGCGCTTCGGCTGCTCCTGCGCGATGACGGGCGGGCCCGCCAGTGCCAGGGCGATGACGGCGATCGTCAGTCTCATGGTCTCTCTCCAGCGCGATAGGTGCTCGACTGGCAGCAGCTATCAGCGCGACATTGCAGGGAGACGACGGGCCTTTAGGCTGAACTTTCTTGTTGGTCGCGGTCGGCATTGCGGTGGCAGGGTGCAATCGTCGGCACCAGGTTCCTGATACGATGGAACCCCCATCCATCCATCCGCGCTTGTCGGGTGTGTGCCTAGCCGCTAGTTTCCCGGCACACGTGCCGTTGACCAAATTCAAATCGCAACTGAAGGAGTAGTCCGGTGGCCCTCACGCTTCCCCCCCTCCCGTACGCGTATGATGCGCTCCAGCCCTACATGTCGAAGGAGACGCTCGAGTTCCACCACGACAAGCACCACAACGCCTACGTCACCGCCGGCAACCCGATGGTCGCTGACGGCACCAAGTATGCCGGCAAGAGCCTCGAAGAAATCTGCAAGATGGCTTTCGACGGCAAGGACCAGCCGGCCGTCAATCAGATCGGCCAGCATTACAATCACACGCACTTCTGGAACTGGATGAAGAAGGGCGGCGGCGGCACCAAGCTGCCGGGCAAGATCGAAGGTCTGGTCAAGGACTACGGCGGCTACGACAAGATGAAGGCCGATTTCATCCAGGCCGGCGTCACGCAGTTCGGCTCGGGCTGGTGCTGGCTCGCCATCAAGAACGGCAAGCTCGAGGTCATGAAGACGCCGAACGGCGAGAACCCGATCATGCACGGTGCTTCGCCGATCCTCGGTTGCGACGTGTGGGAGCACAGCTACTACATCGACTATCGCAACATGCGCCCGAAGTACCTCGAGGCGTTCGTCGACAGCTTGGTCAACTGGGACTACGTCGAGGAGATGGCCTCCAAGGCGAAGTAAATCATCTGGACCAGTGACGCGGTAATGTGACGGGGATCCTTGCAGGGTCCCCGTTCTCTTTTGTGTGGGCAATGCAGATTTGGCACACGCATTGGTTGTTTCTCACATGCGCCGACGGATGGTAGACTTGTTGCAGGTGCTCCTATCGCCGGGGGACGGCGGTTTGAGCGATGTCCGAAGTTTGTGGGTAGCGTGGTGGGGGAAAGCGTGGCTCTCTCGGAGTCTGGACGCCGGTTCGGCGCGTTGCTCGCGATGGCGCTCGCGCTGTTGGCAGCCGGTTGCGCGTCGATCGTGCCCCGAAATGTGCCCTCCGACGCCCTTGCCGCCAGCCGGGCCGTTGTGCCGGGCATCCCACACGCCCGCATCTGGGGCGATGAGGCGCCGCCGCACCTCGTAGCGGCCATCGACACCCACATGCCGAGCGTGAAACGTCTCGCTGCGGCAGCCCGAGTGATCGATGGGCGCCCACACGTCTACATCCTTGCCCTCTCGGGTGGCGGCTCGAAAGGGGCGTTTGGTGCAGGCCTTCTTACGGGATGGACCGAGCGCGGGACGCGGCCTCGCTTCGATCTGGTGACAGGGGTGTCGGCGGGCGCGATCATCGCACCATTCGCCTTCCTCGGCCCCGCCTATGACCGTCACCTCGAGGAGATCTGGACGCAATACGAGACATCGGAGCTGATCATCGCGCAGATCGTGCCCGGCATTCTCGGCGGTCCGGCACTCGCGGATACGGCTCCCCTCGCCAAGCTCATCGAGCGCTTCGTGGACGGCCGCTTCCTCAGGTTGATCGCGGCCGAGCACGCCCGCGGCCGCATGTTGCTGATCGGGACGACCAATCTCGATGCCGAGCGACCTGTTTACTGGAACATGGGCGAGATCGCGGCGAGCCGTCATCCGGACAAGTTGGAGCTGTTCCGCAAGATCATCCTCGCCTCTGCGGCCATCCCGGGCGCATTTCCACCGGTTTCGATCGAGGTGGAGAGCGAGGGGCGTCTCGTCGAGGAGATGCACGTCGACGGCGGCACCACGCGTGACGTGTTCGTTGCGCCAGCCCAACTCAACTTTTCGCAGCTGGACCGCCTATATCGGACAAAGCCGCAGCGGCACATCTACATCATCATGAACGCGAAGATGACGCCGGAGTTCGAGCCCGTGAAGCCGACTGCCGTCGCGATCGGCGCGCGGGCGATCTCGACTTTGATCAAGTCGCATGATCGCGGCGACCTATTCCGAATTCGTCAGCAGGCGCTCGAAAGTGGTGCCAATTTCAGGCTTGCGTCGATACCACCTGAGTTCGACGGTCGATCCAAGCAGGCCTTCGATCCCGTCTACCAGCGGGCACTGTTCGAAGTCGGACGCCGCCTTGGGCGTGAAGGCGAGGCATGGCGCCGAGACCTGCCGGAACCAAGCCAAGCCTTCGCGCGCAGGTGAACCACGCTCAGATCTGGCCTGGATTCCTCTCACCCACTAACAACAGCTCGTGAATGACCTCGCATGGTGTCTCGGGCCCTGCTTCTATGGGCAGTCGGCAATGTGTCCGGCGCGGGCGCAGCCGAAGCGGGAGTGGCCGGATCGCCGATGTCGCAAAGTGTGCTGTCAACCGGATTTGCCAGAAGTGGCATCCTCGCCGATCTGACGGACGAGGAGCGGGTGGCCATGGAGGCCGAGCTCGAACCGATGCCGTTGACGCGTGGAGACGTGCTGGTCCGACAGGGTGAGGAAGCCGATGCCCTCTTCATCGTGGTCTCTGGCCGTTTCGATGTGCGCATTGCCGGCCGAGCGGCCCCGGTGGCCGAGATCGGTCCGGGCTCACCGATTGGCGAGATTGCCTTTCTGGCCGGAGGTTTGCGGACCGCGACCGTGACGGCAGTCCGGGATAGCCTCGTCGTGCGCCTCGAGCGCAGTCACTTCGATCGCCTGTGCGCCCGCAATCCACGGATCTGGAGCACGTTGACCGCCGCGCTCGCCCGACGGCTGGCCGACCAAACGGCGGGTCGTGCACAACAGATCGAAAGTGTGCCGCGGACGATCGCTGTGATCCGGTCCGGGAATGAGCCGGTGCCGCCCAGCTTCGTCGCTGATCTCGTTGCCGCCTTCGGCCGCCTCGGACGAACGCGTCTGGTCGACAGTGCCAACGTGCGCACAGTGATCGGGGATCTGGATCTTGGGAGCGGCGGGGCGACGGAGACCCTGAACGCACTCGAGAGTGCCCACGATACTGTCATCTACGTGGCCGATCCGCTGCTGACGGCCTGGTCGGAGAAGGCCGTCCGTCAGGCGGACCTCGTGTTGCGGGTTGGTCTCGTCGGTCGCGACCCGACGGCACCAGTTGCCGAAAATCTTCTCGAGCAGTTCGCGGGCCGGCTCGTGGCGCCAGCAGCGCAACGGCTCGTGCTCCTGCATCCTCGGCGGCGGGCCCCTCGGGGGACACGGTACTGGTTGCACGGCCGCGGCGTCGGCATGCATCACCATGCGGCGCTCGGCGATCGCGCAGACGTGGACAGGATCGCCCGCTTCGTCACAGGGCGTGCATTGGGCTTGGTCACGTGCGGCGGCGGCGCCTTCTGTGCGGCGCACGTCGGCCTCTACAAGGCGTTGGTCGAGAAGGGCGTGTCGTTCGACATCATGGGCGGGACGAGCGGTGGCAGCGCAATGGCGGCAGGCTTCGCGATGGGTCAGTCGCCCGACGAGATCGACCGCGTGATCGACGACATATTCGTCAAGCAGCGAGCCCTCCGCCGCTATACCTTGCCGCGATATTCGATCCTCGATCACACGCGGTTCGACCGGCTGCTGGAAGGCTGCTACGGCGGGGTAGAGATCGAGGATCTTTGGGTACCGTTCTTCGCGATCTCCACCAATCTCTCGCGTCACGGTCTCACCTGTCATCGACGTGGAAGTCTTTGGGAGGCGGTACGCGCCTCTGGGTCGATCCCAGCGCTGCTTCCGCCCTTTTACACTCGCGACGGCGAGATGCTGGTCGATGGAGCGCTTGTCGACAATGTGCCTGTGCGCTCGATGCGTGAGATCAAGTCTGGCCCGAACGTCGTGGTCGCTTTCGAGGTGCCGCAGCTCGAACGGTTCGCCGTCGATTATCGCTCGCTTCCCTCACGAGGGGCTCTGGCGCGGAGAATGCTGTTGCCCTTCTCCGGTGCACCTTTGCCCGATGCGCCGAGTCTTGGCGCCGTTCTGATGCGCAGCATGCTCGCCAACCGCAATGAATTTGAGAGGCATCTGCAGCCGACGGATCTGCTGATGGTGCCGCCACTGCCGGCAGGCATGAGCATTCTCGATTGGGGGCGTCACCATGAGTTGATGAGTCGTGCCCACGACTGGGGGCTCACTGAGGTCGATCGCTTGCGTGAGGAGGGGCATCCCGCCTTGGACCAGTTCGAGGTCACCGGCTCCATTGTCTCGGCGCGGCGATGATCGAGGACTCGTGAGCAGACGTGATTGGGCGTGGCGTCGGTCATGACGTACCAGTCATGATCCTATTCGACTGGATCTCGAATCTGACCCGGCCAATATTGCTTCATGCGCCCGGGCCGGCCTAGATGACAGACTTGAGGAGCGAGCCGGACATGGTGTCGAGACGCACCTTTAGCGTTGCTAGCGTTACAACTGCGGCCGCCGCCCTGCTTCCGCGGGCCGTTGCGGCGTCCGATGCCCCGAAAGGAGTGTTCCCAGTGCAGAAGTCCGACGAGGAATGGAAAAGCTCCCTGACCAAAGAGCAGTATTACGTCTTGCGCCAACATGGCACGGAGCGCGCCTTTACGAGCCCGCTCGATAAGACGTATGCAGCCGGTGAATACCATTGCGCCGGCTGCGGGAGCCTGCTGTTCAAATCAGATACGAAGTTCGACAGCCGCACCGGGTGGCCGAGCTTCTTCAAGCCTGTGGAGAATGCGGTGGGGACCACCACCGACCGCAGCTTCTTCATGACCCGCACCGAAGTCCATTGCGCGACGTGCGGCGGGCATCTCGGGCATGTCTTCCCGGATGGGCCACCACCGACCGGGCAACGCTACTGCATGAATGGCGTCGCAATGAAGTTCGTGCCTAAGGCGGATGCCCCTGCTGTGTCCGACAAGGGTGACAGCAAGTCCTGACGCGGACCAGGTCTGGAGGCCACGATATGAAGCGATCTTTTCCCGGGGCGATCGGTTTGATCGCCGCGTTCGCTGTTGCATTGTTCGCCGGCCGTGCGGCCTTCGAGGCGAAGGCTCAATCCGGCCAGGCTGGTGGCTCGGCTCCGGCCGAGCGCCCCGTCAAGACCGAGGTCGCGACGTTTGCCGGCGGGTGCTTCTGGTGCGTCGAGTCTGATTTCGACAAGGTGGAGGGCGTTGTCTCCACGGTATCCGGGTTCATGGGCGGGACGACGCCGAACCCGACCTATAAGCAGGTGACAGCCGGCGGGACCGGACACATCGAGGTCGTCAGCATAACTTTCGATCCTGCGAAGGTGTCGTACAAGGCGCTCGTCGATCATTTCTGGAAGACGATCGATCCCTACGATGCCGGTGGGCAATTCTGCGATCGTGGGGAAAGCTACACGACGGCGATCTTCGCGCATTCGCCTGAACAGCGGAAAATCGCCGAGGCTGCGAAGGCCGAGATCGAGAAGTCGGGTCCCCTCAAGCAGCCGGTCGCGACGTCCATCCGCGACGCGGGGCAGTTCACGGCCGCCGAGGAATACCACCAGAACTTCTATGTCACGAACCCGGTTCGCTACAAGTTCTACCGCTATGGTTGCGGGCGAGACCAGAGGCTGGAAGTGCTCTGGGGGAAGAAGGCAGGCCATTGACGGACAGGAGGATGCGGCTCCCGTCGGTCCTCGACTCCCGTTCTGAACTGCTACGAGCCGCTGAAGCCCGGTGGGTCGAAAATCGCAGGAAAATCTTCCGCCTCGATGCCGTCTTTGCCGGGACGGCTGACCCGACCGACGGCGTGTCCCAGGGCATAGAGCCGACGCAGCACATCCGGATCGGTATTGCCGATGTCGCGGAACTGCTCCACGTC
>JALHMC010000065.1:16191-21543 GCA_022844225.1 Hyphomicrobiaceae bacterium
TCCGCCTCGATGCCGTCTTTGCCGGGACGGCTGACCCGACCGACGGCGTGTCCCAGGGCATAGAGCCGACGCAGCACATCCGGATCGGTATTGCCGATGTCGCGGAACTGCTCCACGTCGAGCTTGGCTTCGGGGAAGAGCCGCCTGAGAGCGTCTTCTTCCAAGTGCGCATCATAGCGCTGAAACGAAAGCAGTTCCTCGTCGCGACACAGATGCCCCTCGAGGTCGAGGATCTCGGTATCGATATGCCATGACTTGCGCGGACTGCTCATGGCTTGCAACGCGATGATGGCCTGACGCGAAGTGTCCGGGATGATGCCGAGGATGGCCGTCTTGGCCTTCTCCCAGTTGTCCTGCATCATGAATTTGTGCCGATCAACTTTGTTGCGCCAGGTTCCGGCGCCAATGGAAACCAGGAAAAGATGGCTTGGCCCGCATGGCCAGCCGATACCGTACGGCTTCAGCGTCGATGTGAGAAAGGCCTGTAAACTGGGGTTGTTGAGACCCGCGACCGCGCCATCGACGAAGATGCCGACTTCGCCGTCGTAGATGCCGTCCGGAGTCGCAATCTCGAATTCCAGCGGCTCGAACAGCATAGGCGCGGCCGTGCTGGCTCTCAAAATACGCCACAGCTTGTAGGCCTTGTTGCGCCCCTTTTCCCAGTACGGGGCCTTTGGCGAGTTGGTGAGGATCCAAGGGCTTCCGGTGTCGAGGCGCTTGGTGCAGACCATGAGGCCGGTCTTGATGTCCGGCGATTGCAGCTCGCGCTCGCCGGCTATATGGCGCAAGACCGCCTCGATCGCCCCCTCGTCATACACGGCCCTCAGCGCCCCCTCCGGCAGCCAGCGCCCCTTCAAACTTGTGTCTGGACGCTTGGCGAAGATGCGCGGACACATTTTTTCGTAATGGCCCCTGACTTCGGCCACCGACATGCCCAACGCCAACGCACTGGCGATGATCGCCCCCGTGGACGTCCCCGCGATCAGGTCGAAGTAGTGGCAGAGTCGGAAATCCTCCCGCTTGCCCGGATAGCGCGGCGCCAGCGTCTCCTCGATGCGCTGCAGGATGCCGAGCGTGATCAGCCCACGGACTCCACCGCCATCGAGCGACAGGATCCGCTTGCCTTCGCCAGCTCTCGTCTCGAGATGCCAGTCGCGGCTGTTGTAGTCGACGGCTCCGGACATGTATCCTCCCCCAGCTTCGTCGTTTCACTGCGCGACTCTTGAATGTGATCTTGCCAGCCGGGTGCTCGGTCCGACAAGCGCACGCCCTTGCGCACGTCCCAGACCGCATTCTACGCTCCTGAAAACGTCTCGATCATGATCATCCGGGGAGAGCATCGGTGAGCAGTTCAACGGACCTTCCCAAACGCAAGCTCGGCCGAACCGGGCTTGAGGTGACCGCACTCGGTTTCGGCAGCGCGCCGCTCGGCGACATTTACGAGGTGCTCGACGATCAAGTGGCGATCGAGACCGTCGAGACCGCCGCTGCGGCGGGTGTCACGCTATTCGACACGGCACCTTTCTATGGGCAAGGCAGCGCGGAGCACCGCATGGGTACGGCTCTCAGGCGCCGACCCAAAGGGAGTTTCGTCCTGTCGACAAAAGTCGGGCGGTTGCTGACACCGGCGCCCAGGGGGCGGGTCAAGACGAGCCGTTTCGTCGGCGGGCTCGAGTTCGATGTGACCAACGACTACAGCTACGACGCGGCGATGCGCTCGCATGAGCAGTCCCTTCACAGGCTGGGCTTGCCGGCGGTCGACGTCGTGCTGATCCATGATGCCGATGCTTGGACGCACGGGCCGGAGGAAGGACCGAAGCGGTATCGAGAAGCCATGGACGGCGCCTATCGCGCGCTGGAAAAGCTCAGAGGCGAGGGTGTGATCAAAGGGATTGGTCTCGGTCTCAACGATCCCGCTTACATGGCGCGATATTTGAGGGACGGCGACTTCGATTGCATCCTCATGGCCGGACGCTACTCGCTACTCGAGCAACCGGCGCTCGCCGAGGTGTTGCCGATCGCGCAGCAGAAGAACATCGGCGTGTTGCTCGGTGGGGTGTTCAACTCGGGTATTTTGGCAACGGGACCCGTGGCGGGTGCCCGCTACAACTACACGCCGGCCCCACCCGAGATCATCACCAAAGTGCAGAAAATCGAGCGCATCTGCCAAAGCCACGGCGTGCCGCTTGCGACGGCCGCGATGCACTTCCCGCTCGGGCATCCCGCAGTGTCTTCGCTCGCCCTCGGGGCGGTCCAGCCCGATGAGGTGCGCCGCAACGTGTCCGCTATGACCGCCAAGGTCCCGGCGTCTTTGTGGAGTGATCTCAAGGCCGAGCGGCTTCTCGATCCATCGGCCCCGGTCCCGGGTTGAGATGAGGGCGAGGCAGGGCGTTCCGGCGCTCGGACCGGCCTCAGCCGCCGTAGAGATCCTGGTCCGGCCAAGTGGATTTGCCGGAGTGGACGTGACGCTGCGCCAGGATTGCGTCGATAAAGAATTTGGTGGCCCAGTTCGGGTACTGGAGCGGCGCATACCGCCCGTAAATGGGGAATGAACCCGAGATGGCGCCGTGCCACGGCATGCCCTCTTCGAGGGCCTGATAGCGTGCAACCTCGCTGAGCAGCTTGTCCGCCGTCGCGCGATAGTGTGGCTCTCCGCCTATCGCAAACAATCGGTAGAGGACGATGGCCAGCTGCGCATAGCCGGTTAAGCAAACGTGGGACGAGAGATACTGCCACTCGGGGCCGAGTTCGGCGGCAATTCGGCCGTGCCGTTCCGTCAGCTGGCAGACCTCGTCGGCAGCGCGACGGACCGAGGCGAGACACGCCTCGTCGCCACTGAGGTAATGGATCTGCAACAGCCCGCGCATGACGTAGGCCGTTCCGTGTGTATTGGCGTTGCCGCCTGGCTTGAAGTTGTTCGAGAGATAGAAGCCGTTCTCGTTCTGCTGCGCCATGGTCCAGCGGGCGCAGTCTGCCGCGCGGTCGACGAAGCGCGGCTCGCCGAGAAGCTGCCCGGCAGCCATGAGGGCCCACGCCGAGCGCACGTTGTAGGCGTGCAGGATCTGATGGCTCATATTGCGGGTGAAGCAGCCACTTTCGTCCATTGACGACACGAGAAACTCGGCTGCCCGTCGCGCCGGCGAGGCAAACGTTTCCCCGAGCCCCTTGTGCACGAGGGTGTTGAAACCGAGCAGGATCATGCCGGTATCGAATACGTCCGGCTCGCTCTGGATTCCGTACTCGCGGCCAGCGAAACCGCCGTCCGGCCGCTGGATACCGGCGAGCCACGTCCCCATGGCCTCGGCGGTGGCAGCGAGTCCGGGCGAGCGGTGCTCGCGGGCCAGGGTCAGCAGTGTGGGAATGATATAGCCGGTCGTCTCAGGATAGGGGGGCATCCACCCCTTCATGAACCGGTAGCCCTTCGAGGACGCCTTTCCGTCGCAGACCTCGATCGAACGCAGAAGCCAGCCGATGGCTGCATCGAGATGCACGTCGGCGACGCGGTCGGGGCCGTCTGGAGGCGCCGCGGCCGCACGAGCATGTACGCTGTCGCCCACCGCGCGCTTGATGAAATGGGTCAACATTCCTGGGTCAATCCTCAACAAGTTCTATCGGGTCGCTTCTGGCATGGATGTCGCCCACCACCCAACCGGCCGACGTCACGACCGGAGGCCCGGGTAGCGCGTCAGAAGCCCAGCCGCTCACGTACGCGTGGCAATATACTGCGTAGCAGCAGGAGCACGAATCTGGAGTTTGAAACATAGTATCTGCGTGCCAGCCGGCGAGGCTCCTGGGCGACGCGGAAGAGCCACTCCAGGCCCAACCGCTGCATCAGTCGCGGGGCCCGCTTGACGTGGCCAGACAGGACGTCGAATGAACCTCCGACACCCATCTGTAAAGGTATGTTGAATTCATCGCGATACTGATTGAGGAAGCGCTCCTTGATCGGGCTGGAGATCCCGACGAACAGGCAGTCCGCACCGCTGGCTTTGATCTCGGCGACGATCGCGGGCTCGTCCTCGGGTCGGAAGTAGCCGTTCCGCCATCCGGCGATCTTCAAATTGGGGTGGCGGCGCTGCAATTGGTTGACCAGATCCTTGATAACGGTCTCGGTTGCGCCGAGGAAGTAGGGCCGGAAGCCGCGTTGCTCGCAAACGGCAATCACACGGGTCATGAGGTCGATGCCGGTCACGCGATCAGCGACGGGAATTCCGAGCAGGTGGCAGCCCCAAATGACGCCCACACCGTCAGCGCAGACGACGTCACTATCCTCGAGCCATTTGCGGAAGTGAGGGTCGCTCTGGGCATCGATGACCTTGGAGACGTTGACGTCTCCCATCTGCAACCGGAACCGATCTCCCATGGCGCGGGTCGCCAAGTCAACGGCGTCGTTCCACGAAACATAATCCAAGGGCACGCCGAGAAAGTGATGGCGACGGACATCCAGCTTGCGGACCAACATCAACCTTGACCTCAACCACTCTTACTATTGTTAAGATATCACTACGATTGAGATCGCAAAGCAATCGATTGGCCCGTCCAGAGGCTTCACAAGAGAAGTTTAAGTGAATCTCCCCTCGGTTTTACATCCGTATGTTTACGCTGATAATTGTGGAAAATCAGTAGACTTCATGCTGGGTTCATGGTGCGCAGTGTGTTGTTATAGAGATGTTTTTTTTTATATGGATGTGTCTTCTCCGGTGAAATCTGAAGGAAGCTCATGGGGAGCGGTCATTCCTGAGACTGAACAAGCTGGCGACCCCGATTCGAGATAGAATTCCCTGATGTTCGACATGGCTATCATCGGTGGCGGGGTGAACGGCTGCGGCATCGCTCGCGATGCGGCCGGTCGCGGCATGGCCGTGCTCCTCGTCGAGAAGGGGGATCTGGCGAGCGGCACGTCGTCGGCCTCGACCAAGCTTATTCACGGTGGCTTGCGTTACCTTGAGCACTACGAGTTTCGGTTGGTGTCCGAAGCATTGGGCGAGCGCGAGGTGCTCTGGCAGATGGCGCCGCACATCGTATGGCCGATGAGATTCGTCCTTCCACATCACCGAGGATTGCGGCCGGCCTGGATGATCCGTCTTGGGCTTGCACTCTACGACTGGATGGGCGGACGTCGGTTGCTCCCGCCAAGTATCGGGCTGAATCTCGTGGAAGATCCGGCGGGGGCTCCACTGAAGCGCGATTTCCGCCGTGGCTTCGAGTATTCGGATTGCTGGGTCCAAGACGCGCGGCTCGTCGTCCTCAATGCGGTGGACGCGGCCCGGCGAGGCGCGATCGTTCGCGTCGGTACCGAATTGGTCGGTGCGCGCCGTGAAGCCGGGAATTGGGTGCTCCGGCTACGTGACT
>JALHMC010000066.1 GCA_022844225.1 Hyphomicrobiaceae bacterium
CCAGGCCGCGGAGACGGGCTACTTCTCTCTGAACGCGCGCGCGATCTGGTCCTGCAGCGGCTTCACGAGGTAGGAGATCACTTTCCGGTCTGACGTCTTGATCATGGCTTCGACCGGCATGCCGGGCACGATCTTCACGTTGCCGAGCCGCTCGACCTCATGAGACGGGAGCGCGATGCGGACGGTGTAGAAGGTCTGTCCCGACCGCTCCTCCTTGGTGATGTCCGCAGAGATCCGTTCCACCAGTCCGGCAATTTCCGGTGTGGTGCGCTGGTTGAAGGCGCTGAACCGGAGCAACGCCGGCTGGCCGATCCAGAGCTGATCGATATCCTGGGGCGCGACGCGCGCTTCCACCGCAAGGTTGTCCGCGCCGGGCACGATCAGCATCAGGACTTCACCCGGCGAGATCACGCCGCCGACCGTGTGCACGGCCGACTGGTGAACGATGCCGTCTTGTGGGGCGCGAATATCGACGCGGCGCATTTGATCCTCAGCGGCGATCTTGCGCTCCGTCAACTCGCCGATTTTGGCCTCGATCTCGCGCAGCTCGCGGCTGACCTCACTGCTGGCGTCGCGGTCGACCTGCAGCACCATCATCGCGATCTCGCCGATCTTGCCCTTGGCCTGCGCAATGTTGGCGAGAAGCTGGGCCCGTTCGCCCGTCAGGCGGGTCGCCTCGCGCTCGAGGGAGGTCAGCTTGGTGATCGGCATCAGGTTCTTCTGCCACAGCTCCTGTGCGCCTTCGAGCTCGCGCTTGATCAGCGTGATCTCCTTCGCCTTGCTCGCGGCTTGCGCCTCGTGACCGACGATCTCCTCGTGCAACTGAGCCTTGCGCTCGACGAGGACGGATTTTTGCCCGCTGCGCGCGGCGACGCGCAGCTGGAACACCTTCCGCTCACTCTCGATCAGGTAGCCGACCTCGGTGTCGGTTGGCGCGGCGGCGACCAGCTCGGATGGAAAGCGAACTTCGCTCGCCTCGTCGCGTTCTGCGAGCAGCCGGGCTTTGCGTGCATTGAGCTCGTTGAGACTCTTCGTGACGATTGCGAGGTTGGCGCGCGTGATCGTCTCGTCGAGGCGCACCACGATATCGCCTACCCGCACACGATCTCCGTCACGCGCGTTGATCTCGCCGACGATGCCGCCTGTCGGGTGCTGCACCTTCTTGACGTTGCTGTCGACGACGACCGAGCCGGACGCGAGCACCGCGCCGGAGATCTCGGTTGCAAAGGCCCAGCCACCGACGACACCGACGAGCAGCAGGACGATGGCCAAGCCGGCGCGGGTCAATCGCCGGATCGAGGCGTGCGACCCGCCAGCTTCAGATATAGCGGTGGTCGGGCGCGTTTGAGACGGAGCCGGAAGTTGGCGCGTCATGATTCGGGTCCCGTCAGCACGGAGCGTGGAACGCTCTCGACCGCGGCTATGCGTAGCTTCGGCTTTTGCGCGGCGTCAGGGCGATTCTCGGCCGGGTCGGCCGCGACGGTGATGATCGTTTGAGAGGCTGTCGCGTTGGCCAAGGCCTTCTGCAGCTTGGCCATGGACTCCGGCGAGAGCCCGGCGCCGGCTGGCCGCAGGCGCGGTGCGCCATCCGCCTGCAACTCGGCCGGCTTCCCCTCGCGCGGCGTGAGCGTGTCGGCGCGCGCGACAGGAGGACGGGCCCGTCCATCCTTCATCCTGATGATCTGGTCCACGGCGGCCAGCACATCGGGTCGGTGGGCGACGACGACGACGATGCCGCCGCGCGCCTTCACGCTTTCGATCGCGCCTTGGAGGGCCTGCTCTCCATCGGTATCGAGGTTGGAATTGGGCTCGTCCAGTACGACGAGGAACGGATCGCGGTAGAGCGCGCGGGCGAGGGCGATGCGCTGGCGCTGACCGGCGGAGAGCGCCGCGCCGTGTTCCCCGATCTCGGTGTCGTAGCCCTTCGGGAACGAGACGATCAGATCGTGCACGCCGGCTGCCTTGGCGGCCGCGATGATGGCCTCGGGGGCCGCATCCGCCTCGAAGCGCGCGATGTTGTGGGCGATCGTGCCGGCGAACAGGTCCACGTCCTGCGGCAGGTAGCCGATGTGGCGGCCGAGCGCTTCGGGCGACCACTGTTCCAGCGAGGCGCCGTCGAGTTGTACCTTCCCGCGTACCGGCTGCCAGGCCCCGACCAGCGCCCGCGTCAGGCACGACTTGCCGGACCCCGAGGGTCCGATCACGCCCACGGCGCTGCCCGCGGCCATGGTGAAACTGACGTCGTGCACGAGCGCCGTCTGGCCGCCGGGCGGGATCAGCGTCACGTTGGCGACCGTCAACCGCTCGACGGGTGGCGGCAGGGCCATCGGCGCGACATCAGCGGGGACCGCCTGCAGCAGTCGCGAGAGACGCCCCCAGCTCTGGCGGGCATTGACGAAGTTCTTGGCGTTGGCGATGCAGCCGTCGACCGGCGCCATCGCACGGCCGAACAGGATCGAGCCCGCGATGATGATACCGGCCGTCGCCTGACCCTGGATCACCAGCCACGCGCCGATCCCGAGCATGGCCGACTGGAGCATGAAGCGCAGCGTCCGCGAGATGGAACCGAAGCCGCCCGCGACGTCGCTCGCAGTCTGCTGGCGGGCGAGATAGGCGCCGTTCGCGCCCTGCCACTCGGCGGCGAGCCGGGGTCCCATGCCCATGGCGGCGACGACCTCGGCATTACGGCGGCCGGCATCGGCGAGCGCCGCGCGCTTGTTGCCGAGGGCGGTCGCCTCTTTCGTCGGCGTGCGCGTGCGCCACTCCGTAAGCAGCGTCAGCGAGACCAGCAGCAGGGCGCCGACGAGCGCGGTGACGCCCAGGATGGGGTGGAAGGCGAAGATGACAACCAGATAGAGCGGTAGCCATGGCAGGTCGAGAAGCGCGCCGGGGCCGCTGCTGGCGAGAAACGAGCGGATGCTGTCGAGATCGCGCAGCGGCTGATGGCCCTCAGCCTTGGGGCCTTGCATCAACGGCAGGCGCAGCGACATCTGGAAGATGCGGCTGCTCAGGGCCTCGTCGAGCGCGGTGCCGACGCGCGAGAGGATGCGGCCGCGAATGAACTCGAGCACGCCCTGCGCCGAGTAGAGCACCGCCGCGATGATGGCGAGGCCGACGAGCGTCGGGATGCTGCGGCTCGGCAGCACGCGATCGTAGATCTCCATCATGAAGATGGCGCCGGTGAGCATCAGCAGGTTGATGAGGCCGCTGAACAGCCCCACGCCGATCAGCGCCGAGCGGCAGGGCTTGAGCGCGGCGCGCAGGTCGGGAGCGGAGGCCGTGGCCGATGGAGCGTGAGTGGCCAGGGGTGTGGAGCCTTGAGCTGGTGCCGGAGGGTTGGCAGAGGCCCGTTGAAAGGCCGGTGTCTCGGCACGCTGCAAGCCGCGTGCCTTGAGGAGCACCATCAGGACTAGCAACGCGAGAAGGAGATTTATCGAGGCGTTCGGGGACAGCGGCCACGACGCGGGAAGCAGTGGCGCGATGGTAACGGCGAGGCCGTCCCGCCATTCGGCGGGACCGGCCAGAAGCCCAGCCAGCCAGGGCATCGCGTCGGACATAGGGGGCTTTCAGATGCCGGTAAAGGTGCAGATCGGGCGGCGGCAACGCGACAGGCCCGAGAGCCTGTCGCATTTGCCTTATCGCTCTTGCATACGCCGAGAAGGGCCCGGCACAGAAAGCGGTTACACCGCGATCAGCAGGTCCTCTGGCGGCGGAGGCGCCATCTCAGGGCACAGCTCTACGACATCGATGCTGCCGTCGAGCTTACTGCCGGCGATATTGCCCTGCCTGTCTTTGTTAAGTGTCCAGAACGCGGTGAATTCCGCGTTCGTATCGACATCGGCATTGTTGTCGTCAAGATCGTACCAAGTGTACGGACCCGTCCCGGCACTCCCGACGCTGGCGATCGCACCTTGCTTTACTGCCAAGCCGGTGAGGGAATAGCCGGCATACGTGTCGGCGATCCAATCCTGGATTTCGTCGAGGCAATCGTCGAGATCGTACTGGCCATCGCCGAAGTCGTCGATCTTGACCCAGAGGTTGGCCCCGTTCTCGTCTTCGAGCAGAAGAATGACGTGAGAGATCCCGCGCGCGGCGAAGTGATCATCCTCAGGCGGTGGTGGCGTGGTGTTTGCAATCGTCGACATCTTGAGGCTCGTTTCACCCGATCCATCAAGAGTGACCACGCTTTGTGCACGGATACCGATTTGTGCGCCGTCCAGGCTGGCAAGCGTGATATTCGGTATTGTAAAGGTACCGTCGTTGTAATCATCGGGGCCGCCGTTGGAGCCCAGTTGGATCGAAAAGTCGAATTTGTCGAACTGCTCGTTAGTGCAACTGTCGCTACCATTCATATTGGCGTTTGGCTCACCGACTACATCTTCTATCGAACCGCCATCATTGCCGAAGTCGATAAAGAAGCCGAGCAGGTCAGCTCTCTCACCTGGATCCAGAATTGTGTCGAGTCGAATTTGAACGTCCGCCCCAACTTGCTCGGCATAGACTTTCACGACGATGCCGTGGCAATCGATGGTGCCGATCAATACCTCTGCCATTTCCCTACTCCCTGTTCGCGATCTCGTTTTACGGATCGCCTGCTCCACGATCGCCGACAATTTCGGCGAGACTTACTCGATAGAAAGACTTTTCACGCGCGCACTACGGCGCTGCCGCGCTCCCGTCCTATAAAGTGTTGGTGATAGCGGCCTTGATCGCGGTCAACCCGAGTCATGAAACGCCCTCCTCGGATAACGGCGCGCAATCCAAAACCGGATATTCCGTTACTTGTCTTGGGATTCGATCCTGTTCTCAACGCGTATGGACTGCAGCACTGGGGGCTTGTCGTTCCCCGTCAGGGGCGAGCCCGGATCTGGAATTGGAGCGCGCTCGCAATGAGAGCCGCATCGTAATCACTCCTACGCCACCGGCACTTCACAGCACGACAAAAACGGGCTGGATGCCCCGCTTCGCTCGTCTGGACGCAGTGATTAATCAATGTAAACGCAGACTTACGGTGTCACCTAAAATTGACTGCGTCAATGCGCGTTTTAAGTAAGGTTTACTCGTGATTGTTGCTGGAAGTTGTATCTCTCGGTGGAGTGCCACCGCCTCCGGCACAACCCTCTTGCACCCGTCAGTCGATGTTTAAGAACTCAATCTTCTATTGTCGCTTGAAAGGGCTCAAGGCGTTCAATCCATCGTTGTAAAATACAAAGCCGGACGATTTCGTCGTCGATCCTGCCTTTCCACATTCGGACACGGAGAAAGGTCGCGGATCTATGGCGCGCGGCTCCAGTCCGGGAACCCCGGTGTGGGGTGAAGGAAGTGAGCGCGCATTGTGCTGTGGGGGGATGGGGAGCGCCGGTGGCGACACACAAGTTGTCATCCCGGTGCTTGTCACCGGGACCCACCGGGCGGGCGGTTCCGAGGTTGGGATTTGAGCGCCGATACCCGCTCGCATCGAGCAAGCGGAGGAATGGGTCCCGGTGACAAGCACCGGGATGACAGTGGGGGGATCGGCCGTCGCACGGGGCTAGGCCACGATAGGCGCTGGCGTTGACGACGCGCGCACGTTGTCATCCCGGTGCTTGTCACCGGGACCCATCGGGCGGCTGGTTCCGAGGTTGGGAATTGAGGCTCGGCGCCGATACCCGCTCGCATCGAGCAAGCGGAGGAATGGGTCCCGGGCATAAGCCCCAGGATGACAGTTAGGGGTTCAGGCTTGCCGGGTGCGGGCGTGGCTCGGGATGACAGGGGGGGGGATCGGCCGAGCGAGGGCACAAACCCGGGATCAGTGAGGGGGGTGCCTCGGGGTGAAGCGCAGGGGTGCACGTTCGCGCGTGGATGCGGCGCCGGCCTCGGTGGCAAGGCGCAACATCGGCAGGAGGAGAAAGTTATCCCCCTCCCCACGCACCGCTCTTATCCTCCGGGCGTCCGTCTCGCGAGGGCACTCGGGCTCGAGCTGGGAGACTGCGGGAGACGGGCGCGCGTCGGACAGACGTAGGAGGTACTCAGCCACCTCCGAAGGATTTCGCAACCCAAAGGCCGTCGTGAGACACCCCGAGGGTAAGAGCCGCCGTTCGAAAACGGATGCGCGGGGGCTCGCGGGCCGGTCGTCCGAAATGAGGGACCACCCTCGTCACGCGCAGCGAAGCGGGAGGGTCGCATCCCAATCCAACCTGCAAAAGAGCGAGACCGTCCCGCTCCGCGCCCTTGTCGCTCCGCGTTCCGATGGGACGGCGGGGACAAAACTGCGGCTTCGTTTGTGCAGAACAGGGAGACAATTCAGGTTGGTGATGCACCATAGAAGGACGGGGATGCTCGGAGCCGGTCGCACGCGCTCGGCACTGTCTCGGCGGCGTCGATGCCGACCGTGCCATGGTGCTGAGAAAGGCCGAGGTCAAAAGCAGCCCGGGCAGCTATACCTCACCCAACGATGCCTCGCGCAACCCCTGACGAGAAACGAGCCAGAGCTTGACCACGCCGCCAAACGCTTCCGACCCCGACGCACTCGACGCACTGATCCTGGCTTCGGCCGACGCGGACTGGTGCAAGGTCGCCGTGTTCATCGCCAAGGTGGTCGACGCGGCCAAAGCGCGAGGAACGGAGGCCAGCGGGCAGGCCGTGGCGCAACGCGTCTACGCGCTGGTCGAGGCCGGGACGCTGGAGGCCAAGGGCAACGTGCGCCGCTGGCGCGCCGGCGAAGTGCGCAAGGTCGCCTGAGTGGTTCGATAGTGCCCGGCTGTCACGCCGATTGGCCCCGAGTGAACTATCGCCGGCGCAGGCGTTTGCCGCAGTGGGCCGAATCGGGCGACCAAGGCCGTCATGGATGTGCGCCTGCAACGACCGGCCACCCAGCCGCAGAGCTGGTACAGCGCGGAGCTTTTCGCCGCCCGCGCGCGCTATCTGCGCGACTGGACGATCGTCAAGCGGGCCCGCTTCAACGCCGCCAAGCGCTTCGAGCGAAAGCACGACGCGAGCACGCTGGCATTCGCCCTGGCCGGCGTGGTCGGCATCGCACTGCCGTTCTATACGCAGCTGTTCGGCTCCGCGCTCGCGCCTCATTCCCGGAGTGTGCTCGAGTTCTACGGCTACATCACGGGCGCGCTTTCTTTGGGACTCGGCCTCGTCGAGCAGGCCAAGGGCTACGAGTCGCGTTCACGGCGATTCGACGAGTGCGGACGGCGCGTGAACGCCATCGTGCGCAAGCTGCGCAACAACCCGACGCTCGACGAGATGACGCTCGACGAACTGGTGCGCGAGTACGAGCGTGCGATCGACATCTGCGACGTCAACCACGATGCGATCGACCACGAGATTGCACTATCCGAAGAGGAGCGCGAGGCGGCTCGCTCCCAAGGCGCGGCCGAGACGCGCACGGCGGAGCGCAGGTTACACAAATTGCGAGCCTGGGAGACGCTGGGAATCTACTGGCTCTACGGATTGGTGCTGGTCGGGCCGACGCTGTTGTCGCTGCTGATCTGGTGGCTACTCGGCACCCAAAGCACGTAACTCGGCCACAGAGGAGCGATGTTTTGGCTCCGCATCCGAAGAAATGTTCGGTGCCGTTCATGTTACGTGCAATACTAGCATATCTGGGAACCGAAGATTCGTCTCCCCTGACTGCGACCTGTGTGGTGTCGTGGATAGCGCCGCACTGACCGTCAGAACCACGGAAGGGATACTCCGAAATGAAGAGAATGCTCCAGGCGTTGTCCGCATTCGCGCTCGCCTTCTCGATGGGTGTGGCATTCGTGCAGGTGCCGGATGCGTCGGCCCAGCAGCGCCAGTTCAAAGGTAGAAGCGGCGGCGGCGGACCGGTTGTCGTGCAGCGCGGGGGCGGCGGGCATCATCATGGCGGTCATCGCCGCGGTGGTCGCAACCATACCGGCAAGATCGTTGGCGGCGTCGCGGCAGGTATCGCAGGCGCCATCATCCTGAACGAGATCGCCAAGAGCCAATCGGGACCCTCCTATCGCGGAGAGCGCCAATACTACAGCGGCGACAGCGGTGGTGGACTGAGCTGCCGCCAGCTGAGGAACCGCTGCGAGGATGGCCGGGACTGGGCCTGCCGCAAATACGATCGGCAGTGCTGATCGTCGTAGGACGCACACTTCCGAGTTGACCGATCACCGCGGGCCCCGGCTCGCGGTGATTGCGTGTGAGGCCTCGACACCGGCGTGGCACTGCCGCACCATGCTCGCGAGCGTGAAGGGAGAGCCACGATGAGCGACGAGGTCCAGATCCGGCGTGCGGGTGACGTGCAGGTCGTCCGACTGAACCGGCCGGAAAAGAAGAACGCTCTCACGCGCGCCATGTACGACGCGGTGACCGATGCTTTGAAGACGGCCGAGACGGATCCGGCGATCGCGGTAACCGTGATCAGCGGCACCGAGGGCGTGTTCTGCGCCGGCAACGACATCGGCGATTTCGCAAAGCGGGCGACAGACCTCGGGCGTCCTGGGGGCGCATCCAGCCTGATCCAGACGCTGCCCACGCTGGAGAAGCCCCTGATCGCGGCCGTCGACGGTCTCGCGATCGGCGTCGGCGTGACGCTGCTGTTCCACTGCGATCTCGTCTACGCGAGCCCGCGCGCCTCGTTTCGGACGCCCTTCCTCGACCTCGGCCTGGTGATGGAGGCCGGATCAAGCCTGCTGGCGCCGTCGATCATGGGGCACCAGCGCGCGTTCGAGCTGTTGTGCCTCGGTGAGCCGTTCGATGCCGAGGCAGGGCTGCGTGCCGGCTTCGTGAATCGGGTCGTGCCGGCCGATGAACTCGAGGCCGAGGCCATGAAGGCCGCGGCGCGCCTCGCCGCCAAGCCTCGCGCTGCGCTTGCCGCCGCCAAGCGCCTGATGAAGCTCGGGGTCAAGGATCGCGCACTCGAGCAAATGAGCCGTGAGGCCGTGCTGTTTGCGGACTTGTTGCAGAGCGCCGAGGCGCGCGAGGCGTTCGCGGCCTTTCTCGAGAAGCGCAGGCCGGATTTTGCGAAGGCCCGCGCGGGAAGTTGAACCGTCTCGAATTTGGGGACGGCGGAAGCGCCGGCTACTTCTTCGTCGCCTTCTTGGCGATTTCATCGAGGAGCGCGACGAGCTTCTCGTTGACTTGGCGCATCACTTTCGACGGCGTTGCGACGGGGAGCCGGTAGCCGACCTGGATTTTGCCCGGCTCGGCAGCCACTTCGTAGACGAAGATCGCGATAGGGCAGTTGGCGATGGCGAACGGCGTGGCGCTGACGGCCTCGTGCGTGAGCTTCGACGGGCAGAATTGCATGTACTCGGCATTTTTGTAGGGCGACTTCGCCCCGAGCGCCGTTACGCTGCCGGTCTCCTCGGCCGTACGCTCGAGCATGGCGTTGAAATGCCCGACGTAGTCGATGACGAAGCCCTTGTCGACGATCGCGTCCTTCAGGTCGTCGCGCACATCCTCGAATTTGCCGGTCTTCACGTGCACGCGGTAGCCGAGGTCGTCGGCGGCCATGGCGGGGGAAATCAGAAGCAGGCCGGCGAGGGCGGCGGCCGCTAGACGAAGGATCGACATGCCATAGCTCCGCGTTCGATCTCGATGTCGCGGCCCACATCGCCGCACGTAGCTATGTCATAGAGATGTGGGCGGTAACATCCCTTGACCAGGGTCAAGGCGCGGTCGGTGGCTGCCCCACCGCACCGCGGCTGAGGTCACCCCGCCCGCGCTCCGTCCCGGAGCAGCTTCCACGTCACCGCGTCGGTGAGCGCCTCGAAGCTCGCGTCGACGATGTTCGCCGATACCCCGACGGTGGACCATCGCACGCCCGTCGCCTTGTCGCGGCTCTCGACCAGCACGCGTGTGACCGCCTCCGTGCCGCCGGTCAGAATGCGGACCTTGTAGTCGACCAGCTCCACGTCACGGATGTTCTCCTGATAGCGGCCGAGGTCCTTGCGGAGCGCGGTATCGAGCGCATTGACCGGGCCGTTGCCTTCCGCCACCGACCAAAGCGGTTCGCTCTCGCCGTCGATGAGCACACGCACCGAGGCCTCAGACACGGTGACGACCTTGCCGAGCGCGTTGTGGCGCTTCTCGACGATCACCCGAAAGCTGTCGACCGTGAAGAACTCAGGCACCTCGCCGAGGAGACGCCGCGCCAGCAGCTCGAACGACGCATCGGCGCCTTCGTAGGCATAGCCCAGCGCCTCGCGCGACTTCACCACTTCGAGCAGCTGCCCGATGCGCTCGTCGCTCTTCGGTACCTTGATCCCGAGCCGCTCGAGCTCCGACACGACGTTCGACTTGCCGGCCTGGTTCGACACCAGGACACGGCGCTGGTTGCCGACCGTCTCGGGCCGCACATGCTCGTAGGTTTCCGGCTCCTTCAGGATCGCCGAGGCATGGATGCCGGCCTTGGTCGCGAACGCACTCTCGCCGACGTATGGAGACTGCCGGGCCGGCGCGCGATTGAGGATCTCGTCAAGGAGGCGGCTCGCCGCCGTGATCTTGCGCAACTTCTCCGGGCTCACATCGATCTCGAAGCGATCGGCGAATTCGGGTTTGAGCAACAACGTCGGTATGATCGAGGTGAGGTTGGCGTTACCGCAACGCTCGCCGAGGCCGTTGAGCGTGCCTTGAATCTGGCGGCAGCCGGCGCGAACGGCGGCGAGCGTGTTGGCAACGGCCTGCTCGGTGTCGTTGTGCGTATGGATGCCGAGGTGCGTACCCGGCACGACGCGCGTCACGTCTCTTACGATGGCCTCGATCTCGTGCGGCAGCGTGCCGCCGTTGGTGTCGCACAGCACGACCCAGCGCGCGCCGGCGTCGTAGGCCGTCCAGGCCACGGCGAGCGCGTGCTCGGGATTCGCCTTGTAGCCGTCGAAGAAGTGCTCGCAGTCGATCATCGATTCCTTGTCAGCGCCGCGCACGGCCTCGACGCTCTCCTTCACGCCCGCGACGTTCTCGTCGTTGGTGATGCCGAGCGCGACACGCACGTGATAGTCCCAGGCCTTGGCGACGAGGCACACGGCCGACGCGCTCGACTGCACGACGGCCTGAAATCCCGGATCGTTCGATGTCGAGCGCCCGGCGCGTTTCGTCATGCCGAACGCCGTCAGCCGTGCGCGTGCGAGTTCCGGCGGCGTGCCAAAGAATTCGGTATCCGTGTCGTTGGCGCCCGGGTAGCCGCCCTCGATGTAGTCGATCCCGAGATCGTCGAGCACCTCCGCGATGCGCCGCTTGTCGGCGGCCGAGAAGTCGACGCCCTGCGTCTGTGCGCCGTCACGCAGCGTCGTGTCGAAGAGGTAGAGGCGCTCGCGCGTGGTCATGATCTCACCAGTACCCATAGAGCTTGAAGAACAGCGCGGAAGCAGCTGCTAGGATCGCGAGCTTGAGAATGATGTAATAGAGCCAGTGCTTCGGAAACGGTGTCTCGGGCGGCTTCATGAGGGTGGCTCCCACTGCTCGGGGTCGTGATCGGGATGCTGGCGCGAGACGATGGACGCGTACCATCTGGCCTTGCCCGCCGTCTCTTCGGGCGTCGGCTCAGGCAGGCGATGCAGATCGTCGAACCACGGCAGCCGGCTCACGCGGTCGAGTTGGATGACGGGCCGGATATCACCCGCCTGATCGAACGCCGCGATGGCGATGTCGACGCCGTTCGCCGTCTCGAATGTGAGAGGGGTGCCGCAGTCGCGGCAGAAGCCGCGCTTCACCTGATCGGAGCTGTGGAAGTGGCTCGGCGCGCCTCGGGTCCACACGAGATCGTGCACCGTCACCAGCAACCCACCGACACCACCGAACGCTTTCTGGCACATGCGGCAGTGGCAGAGCGACGCGCGTCCCAGAGACGAGACCCGGAAACGGACGGCACCGCATTGACAACCGCCGGTCCAGGCCTCGGTCACGGCCGTTCTCCAGTCTTTGGCTCAGCTTTGCCGGTCAGCGCCTTCGTCATCGTCGTCGAGGCGAGCCACACATCGTCGACGGGAATGTTGTTGCGCCGCGTGGGCTGGTAGCCGCGCCCCTGGAAGAAGTCGTGCGCGGTATCGCTGACGTCCGCCGTCAACGTCTTGGCGCCACGGGCTGCGGCCAGCCGCTCCAGCGCATCGAGCAGGGTCGTGGCCACACCTTCCCCGATCGCGAACGGATGGACGTAGAGCATGTCGATCTCGGTATTGTCCTTGAGGCTCGCGAAGCCGAGCAGTTCACCGTCGCGTTCGACGACGAGCGTCAGGTTCGCCGAAAGCCGCGTGGCGAACTCCGCCGCATCGGCCGCGCGCGAGATCCAGGCGAGCCGCTGGTCTTCGTCGTAGTCCTCCTGCGTCAGCTCCTCGACCGACTGCGCGAAGAGGTCCTGAAGCCGCACCGTATCTGTCGGCAGAAACGGGCGCAGGGGATGTGGTGGTTTCATTGGCCGACCTCCGTCGTCACCATCTCGCCCCTACTTTCATCGCGGGGCTTGTCCCCGGGACCCATCGGGCCGCTTGTCGTGATGGTCGGCGTTGGGCACGGCGGACCCGCATGGACACGGTCCGCGCCCCGGGGCGAGCCGAACCATGGGACCCGGGCAAGAGGCCCGGGATGACACGGAGAGAGCGGGCCGGCGCTCGTGATCCACGTCACCGCTTCACCTCCCAGGTCGTCTCGATCTCGCCGGTGTCCTTGTTCTTGGCGTCCTTGAGTTGGATGCCCATGGCGGCGAGTTCGTCGCGAATTCTGTCCGACTCCTTGAAGTCCTTGCGCTTGCGGGCTTGAAGTCGCGCGATGATCAGCGCGTGCACGGCGGCCTCGTCGATCGCCACGCCCGCCGGACGCCATGCCCTCCACTCGTCGAAAGACGACTGCAGGAAGCCCATGAACTGCGCCGACGCCTTGAGGCTGGCCTTGGCCGTCGCGTTCCCCTTCGCAGCCTCGGCCCGCAACGCATGCAGCGCGGCAATGGCTTTCGGTGTGTTGAGATCGTCCTCGAGTGCCTCGAGCACATCTGGTGCGATCTCGCCGTCATCGTCGGCATCGGCCGCCAGCTCGTACCAGAGATCCAGAGTTCGCCTCGAGTCCTGCACCAATCGCTCGGACCATGGCAGAGGTTGGCGATAGTGCGACGACAACAACGCCAGTCGTCCGGCCTCGCCCGGGGTTTGATCCAGCAACTCTCGCACGGTGATGAAGTTACCGAGCGACTTCGACATCTTTTCGCCCTCGGCCGCCTCGAGGAAGCCGTTGTGCATCCAGACGTTGGCCATCACGTGCGTGCCATGCGCGCAGCGCGATTGCGCCAGCTCGTTCTCGTGGTGCGGAAAAACGAGGTCGATGCCACCACCGTGGATATCGAACACCTTGCCGAGATGTTTGCCCGCCATCGCCGAGCACTCGATGTGCCAGCCAGGCCGTCCGGCTTCCGCGATTCCGCATGGACTCGGCCACGCCGGCACGCCCGGCTTCGACGGCTTCCAGAGCACGAAATCCATAGGGCTGCGCTTATAGGGGGCGACGTCGACGCGCGCACCGGCCTCCATTTCCTCCACCGACCGGTTGGAGAGGCGGCCGTAGTCCCGCATGCTCGGCACATCGAACAAAACGTGTCCGTCGGCTACGTAGGCGTGTCCCTTGGAGACGAGCGTCTCGCAGAGCGCCTTCATCTCCTCGATGTGGCCCGTGGCGCGCGGCTCGATCGTCGGTGGCAGGCACACGAGCCCGGCGGCATCGGCGTGAAACTGCTGCGTCGTGCGCTCAGTCACCTCGGCGATCGAAACGCCTTCCTCGGCGGCGCGCGCGTTGATCTTGTCGTCGACGTCCGTAATGTTGCGCGCATACGTGACGTGCCCCGTCCCGTATGTGCGTCGCAGGACGCGGAACAGCAGATCGAACACGACGAGCATACGTCCGTTGCCGATGTGAATAAAGCTGTACACCGTCGGCCCGCACGCATACATGCGCACGTTCGTCGGATCGATCGGCTCGAACCGTTCCTTGCTGCGCGTCAGCGTATTGTAGAGCTGCAACGACATGACAGTCCCTCGGCCGGCTGGCGAGGGGCGATTCTCTGTCGTCGAACGGGCAAAGAAGCGGGCCGCGCGCCAGCGATGAGCTAGCTCGTGATAATAATGCCGCAACACATGTTGACGGCGGGTTTCGGCGTATTCCGCTTCATGACCGCCTTATGCGCCGCGTCGCGCCGAGGGTCAAGCGCGCTCAACCGAAGCGCGCGACCACCTTGCCGAGGCGTCCGAAGTCGCCGACGGCCTCTGCGCCCTGCTCCACCTGATAGATGCCGGTCATCGATCCCGTGGTAAGAATCTGGCCCTTAGCGAGCGTGTGCCCGAGCCGGCCGACATTGTTCACCAGCCAAACGAGCGACTTGAACGGATGCCCCAGCACCAGCGCGCCGGTGCCTTCCACCACCGTCTTGCCGTCGACGACCAGCTTCGTCGCGTGCGCTGGATAATCGATGCCGCGCCAGTCCGCCACCGGCTCACCCAGCACGATGCCGCCGTTGAGACCGCAATCGGCCAGCGCCTGCCCTGGTGCGCCGCCGGGAATCGGATCGAGGCGCGGTGTGATGATCTCCATCGCCGGCATCAAAGCATCGACGCTGTCGAGCACCTCGGCCTCGGTGTAGCCTCCGGCACGCGGCGCGAGGTCGCGCCCCAGACGAAAGGCGAACTCCACCTCCACCGCGACGGCGCGCTTGCCGTTGGCTCCCGGCGGCTTGAGGTCGAAAGTCGCGGCCTTGGCTGCGGCCGGGCTCTGCATGATCGTCGTCGCGAAGATCGGCCCGAGGAAGGGCTCGGCGAGCCCGAATCGATCCTGCACGGCTTTCAACGTGGCGCCGGCCTTCCACCCGCCGACCGCACCGTCCCAGCCGGCGATGACGGCCTTCTGCACCGCATACCCGTCGTCGGCCGTCTCTGGCCTGCACGCCGCCGAGATCGCCGCGATCGGCGTGCCGCTGCGTCGGGCCGCAATCAACTCGCCGGCGGCCTGCTTTGCTGCGTCTGGCGTCATGTCCGTCTCCTCGTTGTCCGGCCTTCGCGCACCGGTGCACGCGATGCCCGTGCGCCACGCCTCCACAGGCATGATGTCGCCAGGCGTTGACCTCACCTCGGTCATGACCATGATGCTGCCCAACAGCCGTGTCTAGTGTTCCGAATCCGAGATTTGCCTCCCGTCGCGACGCGTGTCACAGCAAATGTCGGAACCCAACGGAACACGATCAATGCTATGTGCCTAGCGTAGCTTTTGCATCTGGCGCTTGGTTGCGGGACGAGCCGCAAGCCGGGACCAGCGTCAGACGGGTGACACTAGCTTCGCGGCGGAAGCGGATAGGACAGCGCGGTGCGCCGATTGGCGAGCGAAGGGGTGATCGTGGTGGCGAGACTGGGCAAGCGCTCGAGGCTCTGGCTTGTTTGCGCGCTTACGGTCGCGGTTGGGGTGCTCGCCCTTGCGGGCCCGCTCTTGACGCCAGCTGCAGCCCAGTCCGGCTGGTGGCCCTGGTCGTCGGATACCGGCCCGGCGCCGCGCCCGCCGCCTGTGCGCCGCGAACCGGCGCCGAGCTGGCGGCCGCCCGATCCCGGTCCCTCCGCTGGTGCCCAGCCGCCGGCGCAGCGCGGCTCCATCTGCCTCCAGCTCGAGCAGCGCCTCGTTGACTTCCAGCGCGGCAACGCTCAGCCGCAATCGCAACTGCCGGCGATCGAGGCCGAATTGCGCCAGGTCGAGCGCACTGTTCGCTCGAGCGAAAACCAGCTCGAGCGCTCTGACTGTTATGAATATTTCCTGTTTTCGAAATCACTGCGCCGCACGCGGCAGTGCATCGACCTTTCCAACCAGTTCGAGAGCGGCCGCCGCCGGCTGGCCGAACTCGATACGCAGCGCCGCCAGCTGCTCGGTCTCGGCTCGCGGGATCGCAGCTATCAGGACGACCTCATCCGAGAACTCGCGCGCAACCGCTGCGGCCCGCAATACCAGCAGGAGGCTGCGCGCCGCGAAGGCAGCTCCAGCCCCTTCTCCCCGCTGTGGCAGGACGAGGACAGCCAGCAGGGCGGACGCGGCAACGAGTTTCGCAGCCTCCCGTTCGCCACATACCGCACGGTTTGCGTCCGTCTGTGCGACGGCTACTACTTCCCGATCAGCTTTTCGACGCTCGAGAGCCATTTCTCGCGCGATATCGATGCCTGCCAGTCGAAGTGTGCCGCTCCCGTCGACCTCTTTTACCATCAGAACCCGGGTGGCTCGATGGAGCAGGCCGTGTCTGTTACGGATCGCCGCCCTTACACGAGCTTGAAGACAGCATTTCGCTATCGGAAGGAATACGTCCAGGGCTGCTCCTGCAAGCAGGCGGAATACACGCCCTCGCCGGCCGATCAGGGCGACCGCAAGGCCGAGGCTCCGCAGACGCAACCACCACGGCAGGCCAAGCGGCCGTGAGCGCTAGTGCCGGCTCGATGAACGTCGTTTTATTGTCGTTCAGCTTTTTAAATCTTGCCTGAAAGTCCGTCGGCGCAATGTCACCGCAATCGAGTATAAGGGTATTGGTATCGGCCAACTTTCCTTCGCGGCGATTCGATGACCAGCCTCACGAGTTCGGAATGCAGTGTGCCGCTCCTCGATATTCGGGGCGTGGGGCTCGACCATTGGGCCGAGATCCGTCACCTGCACGCCCTGTCCTTCCGCACCCTGGCGAGTCGGACGATCGAACCGAGCCAGTCGGCCGCTTTCATTGCCGGCATATACGAGCCTGATTATACGGTCTCGCTTCAGACCCACGACCTGCTCGCCGCTTGGCTCGACCGACGCCCGGTCGGCACCGCAGGTTGGGTGCCTTTCGACCATCAGGCCCGGTCGGCGCGGATCACGTCCGTCTACGTCTCCCCGTTCTTCGCCCGCCTCGGGATCGGCAGCCGGCTGGTCGCCGCGGCCGAGGCTCGTGCTGCTGCGGCCGGCTTTCAAGCCTATGCCGCCCGAGCCTTCCATCCCGCAGTCGGTTTCTTCGAGTCTATTGGCTACTCACGGTCCGCCCAGGGCGTTCAATCGGTCGGGACCGAGCACGGCATTCCGGTTACGTTCATGCGCAAAGGCCGGCCCGAGACGGCAACGGAGCCATCGCCCGACATGACGCGCCAAGGCACCCTGCCGTCCTGAAGGCCGGAGGCGATCACGCCTCCCGTGACCGTGCCCGATCCTCCAGAGTGGCCACGAGCCACTGGCACTCGTCGGGGTGCGAGCTTGCGAAGATCTCGGTACTGCCATCCGCCATGCGGATACGGACGCGATGCACGATCAGCCGTTTTCCCTTCAGGAGATCGGCCACGGCCGTCAGCCCGATGCCGACGAAGAGGAAGCCCCCGACCAGGAATCGTGGGTCGAGCAGCTGCATGGCGACCGGCACTACCAGCAGCGCGCCAGCCGCGAAAAAGATACCGGCGGCCAGCATGTGGCCGTCCGAGGTGCTCTCGGCCGAGGTGGCACTCTCGCAAGCCCGGACGTCGCCGAGCCTGAGCCTGCGATCCCCGATCCTGAGTAGATCGCCGCTCCCGGGTCCATCCGGATCGATCGACCAGGGCGCCGGCGGCTTCGAAATGTCCATTGTGACGGCCTCCCGGCAAGCCCCGTTGACCCGCAACGGTGCCACGGCGGCCTTAGCGGGCCACTAACAAGCGCGGCCCTTTGTATCCCCGGCACGAATCGCCTCGGTTGGTGCAACGGTTCATTCACCAGTCCCACGTTTCGTCGCCGGCTCTTCACGAAGCTCAGTCGACTGCCTCTTTAAAGTTGCGGTCACTGGTAGAGCTGCGAGTCACCCCATGGCATTTCGAAACACTAACGTCATAGCCATCGTCGCTTGTTTGACGGCCTTCCAGATGTCGAGCAGTGCCCGCTCCCAATCGGGACTCGAGGGTGCCCGACCCGCCGACGAGCCTGCGGGGTCTCGGCTCCAGAACGCGGAGTTCGAACTCGAAAAGAGCCCCTTGGATGTCCTCCTGCCCTACGTCGGCCCCAAGGGCGCAGCCGACACCGTGCACCTCGGTCCTGTCCAGCACGACGAATTGGCCGCGCGCCGAGCCATCCAAGAGGCCGCTGTCCAGTTGCGCTACAATCGCCCCGAAGCGCTTGCTTTGCTCGATGACACGATGGACCGCTACCGCGCGAACCGGGAGCTTACGTTGAGCGGAGTGGACAAGCTCGGCGTTCTTTACGCGCGTTTGGATGCGTTCCACTTCCGGGATTACCAGTTCAAGCAGAATTCCGAATTCGCAATGGTCCCCATCGAGCATTGGCGCTCTTTGCGTCCAACGTCACCGTTTCCGCATGTGGTCAGGGCCATGATGCTGATGAACCGGGCCCTTACGGCCTATTCCAGCCAGCCGGGTGCTTCGTCCGACCAGGCCAACACAGACGATCCGAAGGCCCTTCTCGAGGAGATGATCGCAGGTCTCGACCGCCTGGGTCCGACGCCTGGCGATGCGCAAGCGGACATCCTCCGGCTTCGCGCACGCGCCATGCTCGGCGCGACCGACGTCGAGCTGCTGACCCTGATCGACGAGGCGAGCCGACGGAACCCATTGGCCCTCAATATCTACGGCATGGGTGCCCTGTCGCTTCTTTCAGTCTCTGAAGACCCCGCAGGTTTCCTTGAAACGGTGGCCCGGCTCGCAGCTGAGCGAACCCCCACAGAGGGCAAGGACACCTATTACGTGCGAACATACTGGTTCGTTCTGGGGTGGATCGGAAACCAGGCTGTGCGCGATCTCAAGATTGATTGGCAGCGCTTCGCCACAGGCAGCGAAGAGATCGTCCGTCGCTTTCCGATCCAATGGAACATCCAGTATCTCGCCGCCATCGCCTGCACGGGGGGCGCCAAGGATGCGACCCGCAGCTTGATCAGCAACGTCAAGGGACGTCCCATCACGGGCGCCTGGGGACAGATTCAATATTTCCACACCTGCCGGGATTGGGCATCCAGCGACAACCGCCCCATGTCGAAGCACTGAGATCCGAGGGAGCACGCGCGTCATGAGGAAATTCTGCATTGCTGCTCTCGGCATTCTCTGTCTGGCCCAAGGTGCGCTGGCGGCAGATACGAACGCCCACTCCGTCCGTCGCGATCTGTTGGATTTCCTGATGGCCGACCTCGGCATCACGGAAAAGCAGAGAAACGTAGTTTCTGGCGACCATCCGCTCGACAAATGGCTTACAACGCTGCTCGTCAGCCATGCGCGGCAATTCGGGCGGGACCGCGAGCGATTGCAGATTGTCGGCGACCGATTGGCGAAGCAGCACATTGTTTTGGTCGACGGCAGAATGGCGTCTGCGGTCTACCAGGAGGCGCTGACGGTCGAGCGCTCCCTGCTGCCTGTCTTCAGGGGGTTCGAACTCGATGCCTGGCAGGCGGCGTCACCCACATCCGCGCAGCCCCTCATCGCCAACGCTCAGGCTCGGATCGATCGGGCGGCGGGCGACTGGCGGGTCGCTTACTTCCGGTCAAATACGACTGAGGGGCACACGCCGAACGCGACGGAGCTTGCCGACGTGACGCGCTATCTCCACGTCAACAAGGCGGTCATGGGCCAAGACCCCATCTGGCACAATTTGATGGTCGAGGTTGCGGTCTATCGCGGCGCGCCGGAGGCCGAGATCAAGTCTCTCGTTCGCGAGGGCCTTGCGGCCTTCCCCGGAAATACCCAACTCGCCGTGGAGGCATCCGCCCACTACTTACCGAAATGGAACGGTGATCCGTCGAAGCTCGCTTCCTATGCAGCCTGGGTCATGACGTTGCCGCGCATGTCGGATCGTCACGACATCTATCCGCGGATCTACGCCCACGCGCTTTACAGGCAGTACCAGCTGACGTTGTTCAAACTCGTCGCCAAGGACTGGGGCCTGTTGCAGCAAGGCATTCGCCACATGCTTGCGACCTATCCAGCGAACTCGAACAGGAACACGGCCGCACTCCTCGCTTGCCTCGCTGGCGATCGCGATCTGACGCG
>JALHMC010000067.1:0-13854 GCA_022844225.1 Hyphomicrobiaceae bacterium
GGAGGCGCGTCGTCGGGCTCACCGTTGCTTCTGGAGCGGGCCGGCGTCGTCTCGGTCATAGGCATCAACGTGGGCACCTATGTTCAATCCAAGATCCTGACCGAAGGCGGCCAGGTGACGCTGAGGGAAAAAGCAGAAACGGTGGCGAACACTGCTGTCAATGCCGGCGTCTTTGCCGGGCGGATCGAGTTGCTGCGGAATGCATCGATTCTCGCCTCGGGCCAGCCTCTGCGTGATCTTCAGCAGCGCCTGAGCGAACAGCGCCTCTACCAAGCTCGCGTCGATGGCAGCTACGGCCCGATGCTGAGAACGGCCATCGAAAGCTATGAACGCCAGAGTCGGCTGCCGGTGACCGGCCTCGCCACGCACGATCTCCTCAATCGCCTCAATCGCGAGGCCAGGGGGCTGGGACAGGTCTCCCCCAGCAGTGCGCCACCGCCTCCCATACGCAGCCGATAACGACGGTCACCCCTTCTGCTTGAGGAGTTTCTCGAGCCGACGGGATTCCTCCGCCGAAAGCGGCGTATCGTCGACGCCCGCGGTATCGCTGCGGGCTCCGATCAGCATGTGGCGCGCCGCCAGTGCGCAGGCTCCGATCAGGAGCAGCAACGGTGCGAGCCACAAGACCAGCGTCGCCGTATTGACCGGCGGCCGGAGCAGCACGAAATCGCCATAGCGCTGCACGACGAAATCGAGCACGGCTTTGTCGCTGTCGCCGGCATTCAGGCGCTCGCGGACCAGCAATCGCAGGTCTCGTGCAAGTGGTGCGTTCGAATCGTCGATGGATTGGTTCTGGCAAACGAGGCAGCGCAGGTCGGCCGAGATCACTCGCGCGCGTGCCTCGAGCCGGGGATCGGGCAGAACCTCGTCAGGCTGAACTGCAAGCGCCGTACCCGGCAGGCCCAGCGCCAGGGTCAGCGCGAGTGCGGACGCCCAACGTGCTACCCATTTTCCTGCATGTGTCACGTGCCTCACTCCGCCGCCACCGCGGCCGTCTTGCGTGCCTTCCGAGGCGCCCCCACGCGCAGCCGGCGATCCGAAAGTGAGAAGGCACCGCCGATGAACATTAGCACGGCGCCGAGCCAGATGAATCTCACGAGCGGATTGAAGTAGAGACGGATGGCGTGCCCACCGTCGCTCTGGGCATCTCCCAGGATCGCGTAAAGGTCACCGCTCAATGCGACGTGGATACCGGCCTCCGTCGTCGGCTGTCGAGGCGCATCGTAGAGGCGCTTCGATGGCAGCAACTCAGTCACGGGCTGGCCGTCACGGGAGACAACAAGGCGCCCGATCTCTTCACTGAAGTTCGGTCCCCGACCCGGCTGGACGCCACGGAACTCGAGCGTATAGCCTGCGATCTCCGCCCTCTCACCGGGCTTCAAGGCTACGATCTTCTCGCTCTGCCAGGCCGTCGTGGCAACGATGCCGGTTACCATCAGGCCAACACCGAAGTGAGACCACGCGGCCCCCCAGGCAGATCTCGGCAGATTGAACATCCGCCGCATCACCTCTGCGCTACCGGCTTGGCCGAAGCGAGCGCGGAACAGAATCTCCGAGACGGCCCCGGCCATCACCCAGAATCCGAGGGCCAGTGCGAGTGGTGCGGCCCAAGGGCCCCGTTGCACGACGGCAAGCGCGATGACGGCACCGACCAGCGCGATGCCGGCCGCAAACAGCAATCGCTCGCCCGCAGCCTTGAGGTCGGCGCGCTTCCATCCGAGGAATGAGCCGAACGGCATCGCAAGCAGGAGCGGCACCATCAGGGGCCCGAAGGTCAGGTTGAAGTAGGGCGCGCCGACCGAGATCTTCGCTCCCGTCACGGCCTCGAGCGCCAACGGATACAGAGTGCCGATCAGAACGGTGCCCGTTGCGGTCGCCAGCAGGACGTTATTCAGAACGAGGGCACCCTCACGAGAGATCGGCGAGAACAGACCGCCTTGCCTGAGGGCCCCGGCGCGTGCCGCAAAGAGTGCCAGCCCACCGCCCGTGAAAAAGATCATGATCCCGAGGATGAAGATGCCCCGCTCCGGATCGACAGCGAAGGCATGCACCGACGACAGCACGCCGGAGCGCACCAGAAACGTCCCCATCAACGACAGCGAGAACGTCAGGATGGCGAGCAGGATCGTCCAGACCTTGAGGGACTCCCGCTTCTCCATGACAACAGCTGAGTGCAACAGCGCCGTGCCCGCTAGCCACGGCATGAAACTCGCATTCTCGACCGGATCCCAGAACCACCACCCACCCCAACCAAGCTCGTAGTAGGCCCACCAGGAACCAATCGCGATGCCGAGGGTGAGGCACATCCAAGCGGCCAGCGTCCACGGACGCACCCAACGGGCCCAGGCCGCATCCGTTCGTCCTTCGATCAGTGCCGCGATGGCGAACGAGAACGCCATCGAGAAGCCCACGTAGCCCGCGTAGAGCAACGGTGGATGGAGGGCGAGAGCGGGATCCTGCAGGATCGGGTTGAGGCCGCGACCCTCGAGCGGGGCAGGGTCAAGGCGCTCGAACGGGTTCGAGGTGAGGATAATGAATAAGAGAAACGCCAGAGCGACCGACCCTTGCACGGAGAGAACATTGGCCTTGAGCGAGGCCGGCAGATAACCGCCGAACACCGCGACCGCCATGCCGAACAGCACGAGGATCAGGATCCAGAGGAGCAGGGATCCCTCGTGATTGCCCCAAACGCCGGATAGCCGATAGATGAACGGCTTGGCCGAATGGGAGTTGTTCCACACGTTCGCCACCGAAAAGTCGCTGGTGACGTAGGCCTCGGCAAGCATCAGGAACGAGATGAGAACGAGCACGAAGGTCGCGATTGCGGCCGGCGTTGCGACCGCCATCAGCCTCTGTTCGCCGATCCGCGCGCCCCACGCCGGTACGATCGTCTGCACCAGCGAGACGAGCAGCGCGAGGATCAGAGCAAAGTGTCCAATCTCGACGGTCATGTGCGGTTCCTGACCTCTCTCGTGGCACACGACCCTGCGTGGCCAGATCCGGCATACGGGTTTTCACTGCTTCTCGTCTGCCTTGACGGCCTCGACCGCCGTCACGCCAGCAGGGTGCACCGCGTCTGGACCGAGCTTGACGCCCTTCTCCTTCAGGGACTTCGCAACCTCGGGCGGCATATAGTTCTCGTCGTGTTTGGCGAGCACGGTATCGGCGCGAAATCTGCCGTCGGGGTCGAGGCGTCCTTCGGCCACGACACCCTGTCCTTCCCGGAACAGATCCGGCAGCACACCACGATAGACGACGGGAAGGGCCTTAATCGTGTCCGTGACCTGGAATTCGACATCGAGGCTCTGGCCACGTTTCACACTGCCGTCCGCGACCAGGCCTCCGAGGCGAAAGCGCTGCCCTGTCGGGATGGGGTTCTGCGCCAGATCACTCGGTGTCCGAAAATAGGTGATCGTGCCGCTCAGCGCGAAGAGGACCAGGCCTAGCGCCAAGCCGAGCACGGCGAGGCCGGAGAAGATGAAGACGACGCGACGTTGCTTGCGGGTCATCGTGGCAGACCTTCCCGTCACGTTCCGAGGCCGAGGCTCTTGGCCAGATCGGCGAGCGCCGCGAGAGCCTGCGGCTCTGCGGCGAGAGATTTCCGCGCGCGATCGAGGGCGGCGATCGCCTCGTCCTTGCGACCGAGCACCGTCAGCGACCGAATGAGCCTTTGCCAGCCGGCGAGATCGCTTCCGTCCTTTTCCAGCCGGGTAGCCAGTCCCGTCACCATTCCATCGATCATGGCCTGACGATCGGCTGGGTTCATGCGTTCGGCCGCCTCTATCTCGGCAGCCGTGGGCCCTGCCGGGAGCGTCGAAGCACTGGACGACGGTGCAACGTCCGTGCTCTCGCGCGAGGGTGACGCCGGGCCCGGCCCGCCAAGCGCACTTTGCACCGCCGCAACCCGCTCGACGACCATCGGCCGCCAAGTCGCATCGGGCGGCGCATCGGCAAGTAGCTTTTGATAATCCGCCATGGCTTCGCCCAGCCGGCCATCCTGCTCCAGGGCAAAGGCCAGCCAAAAACGTGCCTGGATATGGCCGGGCTCGATTTCCAGCAGCTTCTTCAGCGCCGCCCGGGCTTCATCGTTGACACGACCACTCTCGGCGAGCATCGACGCCTCGGCCAATCCGGCAAGACGCTTGGCGCTCTCCCCCAGCAAGGCATTCGCACGCCGGTAGGCATGTGCCGCATCGCCGTAACGGGCCAACCGCAGATAAACCGGTGCGATGACGTCCCATCCACGCCCGTCCTCAGGGTTCTCCCGCAGGCGCTTCTCGACGGCGCCGATCAGTTGTGCCATCTCGGCGTTGACCGGCGGCGCCTCCCGGCGCGCGGCGATCGGTTGAGACGGCAGTCCGGGCGCACCGGCTTGAAGATAGACGAGCAAAGCCAGGATCGGCACGAGGCCGCCGGTCATTAAGGCGACCCCGAGGGCAAGGCGAGAGCCGCCGGCTGAGGACGACGTCGAACTGCCTGGCCCCGACAACGGCACCTCGTGCGCCGCCTCACTGGCCAGGAGCCTGCGGGCAATCTCACGCCGCGCGGCCTCCGCCTCTTCCGCACCGATCAGCCCGCGGGACGCGTCAGCCTCGATCTCGGCAAGCTGATCGCGATAGACCGCACCCGCGCCATCCGCCGTCGCCAAGTCGCGGTCCCGTCGCATCAGCAGCGGATGCAGGAGCATGACGACCACGCCAGCCGACATCACCGCGAAGACCAACCAAAGCAGCATCGATGTTCCCGGGCTTGGAGGACCTCACGCTTGAATAGGGACGCCATAGCCCAGTGGCAAGGGATGGGAGTTGACAACTCGCAAATGCCGCGGGGCCCCAGGGGCCAGGAAAAATACGGAGATCATAGTGAGACTTACGAGGAGGGAGGCGCTACCCGACGTTACGCCACGTGCCATCGGGATTGCGGCAGGCCGTGCCGCGCATCGCCTGCGGGCGCCCGTCGATGTAGATGGTGTGGGTGTAGTCCCGGCAGTCGTATTCGCCGCGGCGATACGGTGCCATCGGCACGATATCGCCGTATCGGCCGTTGTCCGGATTCTGCCAGCGGACGGGCCGCCCCGAAGGTCCTCGCTCGAAAGCATCGAACTCTGCGCGTTCGGCAAGTCGCCGATCCTGTTCGTCCATCGAGCGGCCGATTTCGCTGCCGACGATGCCGCCGACCACTGTTCCGATCATGGCCCCAGCGATACGACCGCTGCCACGCCCCACCGCACTGCCGAGAATCCCGCCCGCAACAGCTCCGACTGCAAGCCCGGTATCGGATTTGGTCGGCCCTTCCGGCCCACACCCCGCCATCGCAAGCGAGGCGGCTAGCACGGCCACACATAGCGCCCGATACATTCGATCGTCCTTCCCGAGTGTTCCCCGAAGGCGCTCGCAGCGCCAGCCTCCCGCGTTGGAGGCGCCCTTTACCTCATGAGAAGCTCTTGACTGCGATTCGGGCTAAACTTCGGCCGTTTCGCGGCGCGTAGGAAGAAGGCCGAGGCTATACGGCCGGCAAGTCGAGCCGCGCGCTCAAACCGCCGAGAGCGGCTTGCTCCAGGCGAAAATGCCCCCGATAGGATTGGGCGAGATCCGCGACAATCGAATGACCTAGGCCGGAACCCGGCTTGGTCTCGTCGAGACGCCGCCCTCGCTTGATCCCCTGCGCCCGCTGCTCCGGCGTCAGGCCCGGGCCATCGTCGTCGACGGCGATCAGCAGCCGATGCGAGTGGCGTTCTCCGGCGCGCACCTCCGTCGCAATGGTGATGAGCACCTGCGAGCTGGCCCACTTGCAGGCGTTGTCGGCAAGATTACCCAGCATCTCCTCGAGATCCTGCTTCTCGCCCTGGAAACGGGCGTCCGCGGCGCACTCCACCGATATCGCAATGTCGCGATCTCGATTGATCCGCGCGAGAGCCCGGGCGATGGCCTCGGCAACGGGGCGAACCTCCGTCACACGGCCGATGACATCAGCCCGCGCGACCATACGTGCGCGGTCGAGATAGTAGGAAACCTGGTCGCGCATCACGGTGGCCTGTTCCGCCACTTTCCGCGCCGCCGGTGAGGTGTCGTCGCCGACCTCGTTGGTGATCACCGCCAGGGGAGTCTTCAATGCATGTGCGAGATTACCGACCTGCGTGCGCGCTCGCTCGATGATGTCCTGGTTCGATTGGATGAGTGCGTTGAGCTCGGTCTGTAGTGGCTCGATTTCTGCGGGCAGCTGCCCGTCGAGAAGATCCGCCTCGCCAGACCGGATGGCGGCGAGCCGGCGCTCGACGGTCCGCAGCGGCTGCAATCCGTAGCGGACCTGCAGGAAGGTGGAGAGCACCAGCCCGAGACCAGCGAGGGCCAACGAGAAGATCAACGGCACGCGGAAATCCCGGACCCGGGTCTCGGCAAACTCGAGATTGCCCGCAACCAGGAACGAGTAGAAATGGGGGTTCTCATCGTCCCCGGAGTTGTAGAGCGTCTCGGCGATCCGCAGCGGCTCCCCGACAGGACCTCGCGCTTCGTGCCAGATGATGTTGTATCGATCGGGTGCAAGATCGAGTTTCGAGGGAAGCGGCAGGGTTTCGCTCGCGAGCGAAGTGGAGACGAGGCGCTTGCCCGGGCTCTTGTCGAGCGGCGTGATCTGCCAATACCAGCCCGAGTGGGCCAGCTCGAACAGAGGCTCGCCGACATTGCGCGGGATGGTGGGCTCGGGACCGCCCTTGTCCGTCGAGAATGCGATATTGAGCGTCAGCAGCTGGGAAAGACGCGCATCGAAGCTCTGGTAGGTGTCACGCTTGTGCACCCAGTCGATGGTGAGACCCGCCAAAGGCAGCACCAGCACCGCCCAGACTGCGGCGGTGCGAAAAAGCCGGAACGCGAGCGAGTTAAGCTTCATCCTTCTCGGGCGACAGACGATAGCCGAGGCCGCGTACGGTCTTGATCAAGTGCGGCGGGATCTTCTTGCGCAACCGGCCGACGAAGACCTCTATGGTGTTGCTGTCGCGGTCGAAATCCTGGTCATAGAGGTGCTCGACGAGCTCCGTTCGCGATACCACACGCCCCGTATGATGCAGAAGATAGGCCAGTAGACGATACTCGTGCGACGTGAGCTTGACGGGCTGACCGTCGAGCGTCACCCGCGCGGTTTTCGTGTCGAGGCGGAGCGGGCCGCATTCGATCTCGGCCCGGGCATGTCCGCTCGCGCGGCGAACCTGAGCCCGAATCCGGGCCAGAAGCTCTTCCATATGGAACGGCTTGGCGACGTAGTCGTCGGCTCCCGCGTCCATGCCGGCGACCTTGTCGCTCCAGCGGTCGCGAGCCGTGAGGATGATCACGTGCATATTGCGATCGGCCCGCCGCCATTGCTCAAGCACCGAAATGCCATCCATCTTCGGCAATCCGATATCCAAGACGACGACATCGTAAGGCTCTGTTTCTCCCAGGAAATATGCTTCCTCACCATCCATGGCTTTATCCACGGCATAGCCAGCATCGGACAGCGCGGCGACGAGCTGGCGATTGAGATCCGGATCGTCCTCGACAACGAGCACGCGCAAGCGATTGGCTCCCATGACCTGTTGGGCGAATCTGCGCCCGGTGCTGCAACCGACCCGGACCATAGACTAAGATCGTGGCGATGTCGCGAGGCGGCAGCACAACCGCCGCCTGCCCCCGATTTGTCAGAGCAACAAGATGCGCACGGCCTCGAGAGAACTGAGTGCGTGCTCACGCTCCTTCGTCAGCCAGGAACGCCCGTACACGCTCCATGGTCTCGCCTTTGGCGTAGATCCCGGCAAGAGCACGGGCGCGGGAGAGCGGATCCCCGGCATAGAAGCGCTCGTAGAGGACCTGCCGGGAGCCGAACGCATTGATCGCGACGTCGGAGGCGAGGCGGAACAACTTGACCCGGTCGCGGGCCGAGGCGCCGTCGGTGGCCAAGTACTGGTCGATCTGGGACTTGAGCGGGCCCTCCATGTCGGCCTCGCTCGGCGCGATCATGAAGCTCGACGAGCCGAGCAGCTGCACGATCTCGACGAGGCGCGGGTAGACGGTGACGAAAAGATTACGCGTGCTTTCGACCATGATGGCATCGGGACACATGACGCCCCATTCGTCGATTTTCGCATCGGCCTCCGCCGCGCGCATCAGGGCCTTGGTGGTGGTGGTGTGCAACATCAGCTCGCCGATCATGGCCTCGACCTGCGGCGCCTTGCCTGACCCGAGCGTCTCGACCATCAAAAGCGCGAGACCGAGTATGAACTCACACTTGGCCAGGTTCTTGACGGCGCCCTGATGGGCGGAGTGGGCAGAGTAATTGGTGCCGGGCCCGAGATTGTTCAGGAGACCCACGTCGCCAAGCAGAAAGACGCGCTCCCACGGCACGAGCACATCGTCGAAGAAGACGATGCAGTCCATCTCCTCGAAGCGCGAGCCGAGCGGATGGTCGAAATGCGAGCGGCCGAGATCGTAGCTGTCGCGACAAAGAAAGCGCAGCCCTTCCGTCGCGCAGGGAATGGCGAACGAAAGCGCGAAAGGATTGTCGGCACCGGTGTGCAGGCCGAGGCGGGGCGAGTAGACCGCGATTTCGTCGGCGTAGGCACCGAGTGTGGCGAGAACGCGGACACCGCGCACGACGATGCCGGCGCTGGTCTCACGCATGACGCGAAGTGCCGTCCCGTCCTCCAGATTGTAGAGGCCGGTCGCAGAGCGGCTGCGTTGGAGATTGATGAGCGCATGAGTGAGGACGAGGTCGTTCTCGCGGATGTGCTCGTAATAGCGGCGCATGTTCTCGCCGAACTCGGGGCGTCCGCGCGCGAAATAGCCGGCGGCGGCGGCCCAGGCTGCGAACGAGACGTTCATGAAGTCCGGCGAGCGTCCCATCATGCCGCAGGTGGCGCGGGCCCAGCGCAGCATCATTTCGCGCCGGCGGACAAGATCGTCCTTGGTTTTTGGTATGATGAAGGATAGGCCAACCGGATCACCGGAGGTCGGCGAGGTGTACGTCATCTCGGCCTTGAGCGACGGCTCGAGTTGCATGTCATAAAGTGAGGCGATGGCGCGGGCACCGGAGGCGAGGCCGGGATGGGTCGTCACGTCCTCGACGCGCGTGCCACCAAGCCAGATCTCCCGCTTCTGGCGACGAAGGCCGTCGAGGTACTGCTGTCCGCTGCGTGCCGGCATGTACGAACGCTCCCGTCGTGCCGCTCTCGAAGGCCTCCCGGGGCCGTGGCAGCCAGAGGGATTATTAGCTGTGACGGGCATTCACTCAAGGGCAGCGCTCAGCCCTTCGGCTTCACGTCACGGATAGGCAGGTATACGAGCAGCGCCAGAACCGCGGCGGTGGCCTGCACGGCAAATCCGGTACGGTAGGCCGCCTCAGTCGGGATGGCGCCTGGACCCGAGACGGTGCCGACGATCCAGCCGAAGACGAGCTGCATCAGCGCTATGGCGGCCATCAGGCCCATGTTCGCCGCTGAAAGACCTCGCCCCATCAAATGCGGGGCGACGAGGCCGCGGGCGTGGGCAAAGACGATCATCGGGAACGAGGCTGACAGACCGAGCAGGCAGAACAGCGCCGTGACCGCCAGCACGGGCGGATGTTCCAGTGCCGCGAGGCCAGACATAGCAGCGATGACGCCGGTCATGCCGGTGAGCATCGCGGTTTTCACCGAGTTGAAGTGCCGCGCGACAAGGCCGAGCGCGGTATGCCCAACCATCGAGCAGAGCGCCATTGCGAGCAGCACGTTGCCGCTGGCGATCACGTCGAGGCCATGCACTTGGCGCAGGTAGGGCGCGCCCCAGACGCCGGTGATGGTCGTCGTCGCAGAGATCGGCAGGCCTGTGAGGAGTAGACGCACCATTCCAGGCTGCCGCAAGGCCTCGCCGACGCCCGCGACAACACTCGCGGGGCTTTCCGAGCTCGAAGCCGCGGGTGCGGCCCCCGGCGGGCCGTCGCGCACGATGAACCAGACGGCGACGAGCAGCACCGCGACACCGATCGTGAAAAGGCCGTAGCACTCCCGCCAGCCGATCAGCGCGATCAAGGCGGCGAGCGGGGTCGTCGCGGAAAGGGTGCCGGACGCGGCGAAGGTGTTGAGCGTACCCATCAGCGTGACGACGCGATCTTGCGGCATCCAGCGAGCGAGCACGTAGAAGGCGCCGGTGAAGATGCCGGCGCAGCCGATCCCCATCAGGACGCGGCCAAGCGACAGCAGCGCCACTGAATCGGCGGCTGCGAACGTGCCGGCACCGGCCGTGGTGAAAAGCAGCATTCCGGCGATAGTAATGCGGGCGCCAAAGCGGTCGAGAAGCATACCTGTCGGCAGCTGCATGATGGCGTAGGCGATGAAGAACGCGCTGGCGACCGTCGAAAGTGCGGCCGGTGAGAGTGTCATCTCACGAGCTAGCTCAGGCGCCATGACGCCGAGGCTCGAGCGGAGAAAGAGGTTCATGAAGGCGAGCAGAAACAGCACCGCGACAATGATCGCGAGATGCCAGGACCGTCGCATGGCCCGCGCCTCGCTGGCGGCCTCTCCCCAATCGTTCATGCCCGCGTCGTACCTCGCTCGCCCGATCTTTCGGCGCCGCCGGCAGTTCCACCCAGCGATCAGGGGGTACCTCTCCGAGCCTGCGCTGGCCTTGCCGCCCCAACTGGATTTGGAGACGGGCTTTCGACTATAAGGGCCAGAACCGCGACGGCGCATGCCGAAACGGTCCTCAGCCGAACTGCCGACGAGCACCTCGAGAACGAGCCATGGCCGGACATTCCCAATTCAAGAACATCATGCACCGCAAGGGCAAGCAGGATGCGATGCGTGCCAAGCTGTTCGCCAAGCTCGCTCGCGAAATCACGGTGGCCGCCAAGACCGGCCTGCCCGATCCCGACATGAACCCGCGCCTCAGGCTCGCCGTGCAGAATGCCCGCGCCGAGAATATGCCCAAGGACAACGTCGAGCGGGCGATCAAGAAGGCTCTCGGCGGCGATGCGGATACCTACGAGCAGGTGCGCTACGAGGGTTACGCCCCGGGCGGTGTGGCCGTGATCGTCGAAGCCCTGACCGACAACCGCAACCGAACGGGCGGCGCGGTGAGGGCCGTCTTCACGAAGTACAACGGCAACATGGGTGCCACGGGCTCGGTCAGCCACATGTTCGCCCGCATCGGTGAAATCCGCTTCAAGGCTGATGCGGCCTCGGCGGACGCCATGCTGGAGGCGGCGATCGAGGCGGGGGCAGAGGACGTCGAGAGCACCGAGGAGGGCCACCTCGTCACCACCACTTTCGAAGCGCTGGGGCAGGTTGCATCAGTTCTCGAGGCCAAGTTCGGCGAGCCCGAGCAGGTCAAGGTGATCTGGAAGCCGACACTCTCGACACAAGTCGACGCCGAGAAAGCCGAGACCATTCTCAAGATGCTCGCGGCACTCGAGGATGACGACGACGTGCAGTCCGTATTCTCGAACTTCGAGGTGGATGAGGCGACCTTGGCGCGCCTGACGGCTGCCTGAGCGGCTCCGCCCAGAACCATGATGAACGAGACCTTGAACTGAGCCCCGAATTCCCGATCCCCCCGCAAACGGGGCTTTAATGCTCCCGCGCTAGAATCGTGCGTTATCTGAGCGATAGGGTCGCCGTCATGAGCCAGTCAAAGGGTAAGGGAACGGACGGTTTCGAGAGCTACGTGCGCAACCTCCAACGCGCCGTCGAGACCACCACGATCGGAACACAACTGGCGTCGAGCCGCGGCGATTTCCGATCGCGACGCACACTGATCCACAACCCGTATCAGGCGACTGTCGCCGACATCGGCATTTGCCGGTACCGAACTTCGGGCACGCCCGCGAGCGAGAGCTGAGCGAGTTTTCCCCGGTTGCGTCAAACGTAGCCGGAGCGGAGTACGCTGCAACGTGCTAACCGCGTTGTCATGCAGAACCTAGCGATTCGCATCATCGGTATCGATCCCGGTCTCAGACGGACCGGCTGGGGGATCATCGAATCCGACGGTGTGCGGCTGGTCTACGTCGCGAGTGGCCATATCACATCGAGCACCGAAGACGACCTCGCCTACCGGTTGCGCGAGATTTACGAAGGCCTCGGAAGTGTGCTGGTTGCTTGGAAGCCGGTCGAAGCTGCGGTCGAGGAAACATTCGTCAACGAGAACCCACGGGCCACGCTGAAGCTCGGCCAGGCGCGCGGCATGGCGCTGCTGGCGCCGGCGATGAAGGGCCTGAGAATTGCCGAGTATCAACCCAACCTCATCAAGAAAACCGTGGTCGGCGCCGGCCATGCAGAAAAGCGGCAGATCCAGATGATGGTCTCGATGCTGTTGCCGAAGGCCCGGTTCGAGTCAGCCGATGAGGCAGATGCGCTGGCGATCGCCATCTGCCATGCCAATCATCGGACGAGTCCGGCCGCACGCCTAGCAATGGCCGCGAGTGGCGGGCGTTGAGACATTGCGTGATGCAGTAAGTTGTAGGCAGTAGGCAGTAGGCAGTAGGCAGTAGGCAGTAGGCAAGTGATTTCAGGTTGCAGGCAATCGCAACCCTTCTCGAGTCAGCGCAGGGATGTTCGCGTCATGCTCTCTCGAAACCTGACGTCAGTTGCCTACTCCCTCCTCCCTACGCCCTGTACTCCAGCGTCGGGCAACGCCCGGAGGCGCGCATGATCGGGAAGCTTCGAGGCAAGGTCGACGCCATCGGCGAAGCCCACGCGATCATTGACGTCAATGGCGTCGGCTACGAAGTGCAGTGCTCCGCACGCACGCTTCGTGCGCTTGAGCCCGGGCAGGAAGTGTCGCTGACCATCGACACGCACGTGCGCGAGGATGCCATCCGGTTGTTCGGCTTCAAGAGCGAGGTCGAGCGGTCGTGGTTTCGCATCCTGCAGCAGATCCAAGGCGTCGGCTCCAAGGTCGCCCTGAGCGTGCTCGGCACACTGTCTCCGCACGATCTCGCGTCCGCCATCGCGCTCGGTAACGCAGGTGCTGTCGAGCAGACGCCCGGGGTCGGCAAGAAGCTCGCGCAGCGCATCGTGCTGGAGCTGAAGGACAAGGCGCCGACGCTCAGCATGGCCGGACTGAACGCGCCCGCCACAGCGAAGAGTGCGGCAAACGGTGCAAGCACGCCCAGCACCGCACCGACCTCCGCCGCTGAGGCCATCTCGGCGCTGGTCAACCTCGGCTACAATCCACAGCACGCGGCTGCTGCGATCGCGACGGCCGGAGGCGAACTCGGTGAGGACGCCGACACGGCGAAGCTGATCCGGCGCGGCTTGAAGGAGCTGGGCCGCCAGCTTTAGCAGAGTCCGGGACCCTAGAAATCCATAGGCATTACGTGGTCCTCACGGACGATACACCGACCTGACGTCGCACGTTTATCTGTGTCTGAGCCGGGTGACAGCCCGGCACCGGCACGTGTCCTGCTGAAGAGCAGATCCGCCCCGGCAAAGGCTCATGAGCAGTACCACCGCCCATGAGCCCCGCCCTTGCGTCCGTTTGTGGATATCAGTGCCAGCGGCGCCAATGCCATGCCTGATGGCGACGGTGATAATGGCGATCGTAACGATGCTCACGGTGCCAGTGACGCTTGTGATGGCGGTGGCCCCAGTGATGATCGCGATACTTATGTCCGTAGTACTGGTGATGACCGTAGCCACGATCGCGACCGTGGTAGCCGTGACGATCATATGCCGACGCAGCGCCTGAGAAAGCGAGCAGCGATGCGAGGCTGATGCCAACGAGGAGTGCCTTTTTCATCTGTGCCGTTCCTTGGCTCGAGGGAAACTGCACAAAGTTCTAGGCCAGTGAACCTGAATGCACTCAGACTCGATTGTTCACACGGCCTTCACATACACGGTTCCGGCCCGTCCGC
>JALHMC010000067.1:13954-19133 GCA_022844225.1 Hyphomicrobiaceae bacterium
TCAGAGAAGGGCATTGTCTCCCTCGCGGCTGCGTTGCTCTCGGCCGCACTGATACTCGCGGCACTCTATTTCGGGCGGGATATTCTCATTCCGCTTGCGGCCGCGTTCCTCATCAGTTTCGCCTTGAACCCACCCGTGACTTGGCTCACGCGACGGGGGTTGCCGCGCGTTGTTTCGACCATAGCAATCATGATCACGTTGCTGATTGTCCTTTCTGGACTGGGGCTTCTCGTGGCAGCGCAGGTCCGCACTTTGGCTATCGAACTGCCCACTTATCAGAGCACCATGCTGAGGAAACTCTCCGATATTCGTGAGAGACTCAGTGCGCCGGGGGCTTTTAGCAGGGCCCTGCAGACGGTCGAGCGTGTGCAAAAGGAGGTTTCGACGCCGGCGCCGGCGGAGCCTGGCGAACACGTGCAGCGCGTCGAGACCGTTCCTCCGCGTCAAACGCCATTCGAGCGAGCCTTTGCCTGGTTTGCTCGATCGCTCGAGCCGCTGGCAACCGGTGGCATCATCCTGATCTTCGTCTTTCTTGCGCTCATCGACCGAACGGATTTGCGCGACCGCTTCCTGCGCCTGATGGGCGGAAATGTTCATCGGTCCACAGAATCAATGAAGGAGGCTGGAACTCGGGTCAGTAAGTATTTGCTGATGCAGATTGCGATCAATGTCAGCTACGGCGTCCCGATGGCGATCGGTCTGTGGATGATCGGAGTACCTGGGGCGCCGCTCTGGGGCTCACTGGCTGCACTGCTGCGTTTCGTTCCGTACCTTGGCCCGGTCATCGGCGCCATTTTCCCAATAGCACTTGCTTTTGCAGTGGACGAAGGCTGGAATATGGTGCTCTGGACCGTAGCGCTTATCGTGGTACTAGAACTCGTCAGCAATAACATCGTAGAGCCTTTGCTATACGGAGCGAGTACGGGGCTTTCAGCTATTTCGTTGATAGCCTCGGCGATGTTCTGGACGACGCTCTGGGGTCCGGCCGGTTTGATCCTCTCGACCCCAATCACCGTGTGCCTCTTGGTGTTTGGGCGTAATTTCCCACAGCTTCAGTTCCTTGACACCCTCCTCGGTTCGACGCCAGCTCTTGATCTTCCCACCCGCATTTACCAACGGTTGATTGCGAGCGATCTCGATGAGGCGGTCGATCTTGCGAGCGAGACAATCGAGACATCCTCCCTGCGCAAATTCTATAACGACGTTTGCGTCGACGTATTGCGCCTCGCCAGTGAAGACTACCTCAGGAACGCGACCCCCGCACACCGCCTGCGCTTTGCGACCGGCATGGACGCGCTGCTGGATGAGTTGGGCGAGGAGGCGCCTGCCGAGAGTGTTCAGTCTGCCGAGGTCATCTGCATCGGCGGCAAATGGGAGGTCGACGCGATCGCCGCCCGTACTCTTGCGCACGCCCTCAGGCTGGAAGGAGTTCTCGCGGTAGCGAGGCCGCTCGCGACAGTCAATCGCCATTACGTCGATAAGCTTCCTCTCACGGGTAAGGAAACGGTCTGCATCAGCTATTTCAGCCATAACCCTGCGATTGCGGCGCGCCATTTTGTTCGACGATTGCGGATGCGCTGGCCGGATTTGCATATCGTGCTCGCGCTGTGGAACGCCCCGTCTGAGTTGCTCGATGAGGCAGCGCTTGAGCGCTTAGGAGCCGATGCGCTGGTCAATTCGGTCGACGAGGCGATACGACGGATTCATCGCATTCTGGCTCCAGTCGAGACAAAGGAGGCACAGCAAGCCGAACTCCCAGCCAACAATGCAGAGCACGCTGTGGCTCTGAACATGAGCGGTCTTCTGGCTGGAGATCACCGGGACACACTTGATGCGATCGCAAAGCGCGCGGCTGATGTCTTCAACGTCAATAAGGCCGTCATCGCGATTGTTGACGAGGAGCGCGAACTTTTTGTTGGGCAATGTGGCGATTTCCCCGCAGGTGCCACGGACCAATCGGGTGCCCTGTTACCGATGCCGCGTGACGATGCGATCTGCAAATACGTAGTTGCTGGCGAGAAAGTGCTCGTGATACCCGATACCGATCGGGATCCCCGCTTCTCCGATGATGCGGCAATTGCCGGCTGGGGGGTGCGCTTCTATGCGGGCTACCCACTCCAGTCGAAAGAGGGACTTGTGTTCGGTGCATTTTGCATACTCGATGACGAGACGCGCCAGTTCGACGAAAAAGACGTGGAGCTCCTCGAAAAGATGGCCGCCGAGGTCGGGGGCGCTATTGCTAACGATTCGATAAAGGCTCGCAGCGCGTGCGCTGCTGCTGTGCCAACAAGCGCCACGGTCGGGCAGCAGGTGCCTGAGTAGCCCCTCCGCTTGCCGAGCATGCCATGACTTTGCCCGGAGCGATCATGTTACGTTTGCAATAACCAGGGTCGGCAACGTACCCGCCTGAATTCAGAAAGGGAGTGAAGACATGAACATCGGAAGTGGCCGTCCCGTCGTACGGGTCGCAATGCTATCGCTGATGGCCGTCGCGACGCCCAGCCAAGCACAGGACGTCAAGCTGCCCGCTTCTATAACCATGACGGCCTACGACACAGGCTCGTCGGGCTTCAACATCGCGGTCGCCGTCGGCAAAGTACTCAAGGATAAATACAAGACTGACGTTCGCGTGCTCCCGGCCGGCAACGACGTCGCCCGGCTTGGTCCTCTCAAAGCGGGCCGCGCCCAGGCGTCTGCCATGGGCATCGGCAGCTACTTCGCGCAAGAAGGCATCTTTGAGTTCGCGTCGAAGGAGTGGGGACCACAACCGGTTCAGATGATCCTGGCGTCGACGGATTGCAACAACATCTCGATCGGAGTCGCCAAGGACATCGGGGTGACCGAGATCAAGGATCTCAAGGGCAAGCGCGTCGGGGCAGTCGTCGGCTCGCCTGCTCTGAACACGAACATGGCCGCTTTGCTCGCTTTTGGCGGCGTCAGCATGGCAGACGTGAAGATCGCGGAGTTCGCGAGCTACGGCGCCATGTGGAAAGGCGTGCTCAACAACGAGATCGACGTTGCCGTCGCATCGAACATCTCCGGTCAAGCCAAGGAGGCGGATAGCTCGCCTCGTGGCTTGTTCTATCCTGTCATGTCTCACTCCGACGAAGCGGGTTGGGCGCGCGTTGCCAAGATCGGCCCCTATTTCGCCAAGCACAAGTCGACGTGCGGAATCTCTGCCTCAAAGGAAAAGCCGCTCGAGACGTCGGCTTATCCCTATCCGATCTTCATGGCCTATGCCTCGGTCGCCGACGAGACGGTCTACGGCCTCGCCAAGGCAATGGTCGACGGTTACGCCGACTACAAGGACGCGGTGCCCGGCGCATCCGGCCTCGACGTAAAGGCGCAGAACTTCCAGTGGGTTCTTCCCGTGCATCCGGCAGCGGTCAAAGCATTCAAGGCCGCCGGGGCTTGGAAGGATGCCGATGAGGCTCACAATCAGAAGATGATCGCCCGCCAGAAGGCGTTGACGGAGGCATGGACCGGCTTCCAGAAAGCCTCCCCGCCCGAGGATGCGGACGCATTCCGAAAGGCCTGGATGGCCGCGCGCAAGGCAGCTCTGCTCAAAGCCGGAATGGACCCCATCTTCGAGTGACGGACAGGCATCGGCCGCCATCACGCGGCCGATGCTCTAGTTATGGACATCCCCTTCGATCGCCTGCAAGAATACCCCCGGAAAAGTACGATGGTCCCCTACGGATCAGATCGAACTCCAAGGGAGGAAGAAGCATGCAGCGGAGCCACCTTCGCGCGGTTTTGAATTTGTCGATTCTGCCTGTCGCTCTCGCGGCCTTAATTGCGGCCGGCTCAGCAAGCGCACAGGACGTCAAGTTGCCGTCCGCGCTGACGTTCACCGCCTACGATACCGGTTCTTCGGGTTTCAGCATCGCCGTAGCGGTGGGGAAGGGTCTCAAGGACAAGCACGGCACCGACCTGCGCGTTCTCCCTGCCGGCAACGACGTTGCGCGGTTGGCGCCGCTGAAAGCAGGACGTGCCCAGGCGTCCGCCATGGGCATCGGCCTGTTTTACGCGCAGGAAGGCGTCTTCGAGTTCGCCACTCGCGAGTGGGGACCGCAAGCGTTGACCCTCCTGCTTTCCACGATCGACTGCAACGGCGCCAACATCGGTATTGCCAAGGACACCGGGGTCACCGATGTCAAAGGTCTCAAGGGCAAGCGTGTCGGCTTCGTCGTTGGCTCACCGGCCTTGAACCAGAACACGCTGGCATTCCTCGCCTTCGGCGGTCTTACCAAGGACGACGTCAAGATCGTGGAGTTCGCGAGCTTCGGCGCCAAATGGAAAGGGATGCTCAACAACGAAATCGATGTCGCCCAGGCGTCGACCATTTCGGGGCAGACGAAGGAGGTCGAGACGAGTCCGCGCGGCCTAGTATGGCCGGCTATGCCGCACGCCGATAAAGAGAGCTGGGCTCGCATGACCCAGGTCGGGCCGCATCTCATTCCGCATGTGGCAACCTGCGGCTCGGCGGGTCTTTCGCCACAGACGCCGAAAGAAATGGCGACCTACCCCTACCCTGCTTTCATCGCCTATCGGTCAATCGGCGACGACTTGGCCTATTCGATCACCAAGGGTATGGACGACAGTTACGACCTCTACAAGGACGCCGTCCCAGGGACGTCGGGTCTCGCGCTGAAGCGACAGACTCGCCAGTGGGTCATTCCCATTCATCCTGGCGCTGTGAAGGTTTATCGGGCGGGTGGCGTCTGGACCGATGCGGATGAAGCGCACAACAACAAGCTGCTGGCCCGTCAATCGACGTTAGCCGCGGCTTGGGACGCCTTCGCCAAGGCCAATCCGCCGACGGATGCGGCCGAGTTCCGTACCGCTTGGCTCGCTTATCGCAAGACCACGCTCGAGAAAGCCGGCCTCGACGTAATCTTCTAGCGCCCCGCGCAAAGCTGTAGGCGCGAACTTCGAGAACTCGACTCTCGGCGCACCCGTCCAAGGTCGGGTGCGTTGTTACCTCAATCCGGCTTCCGAACCCTGGACTGGTCTCTCATATGGCTTCCACGCCCGGCCCTGCCGATTCCGCCGTCGCACCCAAACAACGCGTCGAGTTCGATGACCCGCATGCGGTTGCCAGCGGCCCAATGGAGGCGGAGACTACGCGTCTGCGCACGCTGACCGGCGTCTGGCGATGGCTGCTGATCGCGCTGAC
>JALHMC010000068.1 GCA_022844225.1 Hyphomicrobiaceae bacterium
TCGCTGCGTGTTGGATGAGCATGCACCGTTGCCGCGATATCCTCGAGACACGCGCCCATCTCCAAGGCCAGAACGAAAGCGGCCGACAGCTCCGACACGCTTTCGCCAACCGCCTGGATACCCATCAGAAGGCCGTTGTCCTGCCGCGCCACGACGCGCACGAAACCATCGTCGCGGCCCGTGGTCATCGCACGGCCACTGGCCTTGAAGGGGAACTGTGCGACCATCGCCTCGATGCCAGCGGACGCGCTTTCCTCCGGTGACAGGCCGACCACTACGATCTCTGGATCGGTGAAGCACACCGTCGGCACCGCGACCTTGTCCCAGGCGAGCGCCTTACCCGCCACGATGCCGGCCACCATCTCACCTTGCGCGATGGCGCGATGCGCCAGCATCGGCTCTCCGGTGACATCGCCGACTGCGTAGACCCCGCGCATCGAAGTGCGGCACCGCTCGTCGATTTTCACAAAGGCCCCGGACATTGTCAGATGCAGATCCCCGAGCCCAACCGTACGAGTGCGCGGCCGCCGCCCGACCGCGACCAGCACCTTGTCGGCCGGGATCTCGACGCTATCGCCGCCCTTCGCTTGTACTGTCAGGACGCCGTCTGCGAAGCCTTTCGCCGTGACCGACGTCATCAACTTGATGCCTGTCAACGCCAGCCGCCTCGCAACCGGCTCCGTCAGCGCCAGGTCCCACACCGGCAGAATCCGATCGGCCGCCTCGACGATGGTCACCTCTGCGCCGAGCTTGGCATACGCGGTCCCGATCTCGAGGCCGATGTAGCCGGCGCCCACAACAGCCAGCCGACGCGGAACCTCGCTCAAGGTCAAAGCTTCGGTCGAGGAGATCACATCGCCGCCGAACGGCAGCGACGGCAGCGCGATCGGCTCCGAACCCGTTGCGATGACGATGCTCTCGGCACGGATCCGCTGCTCGCCCTCCGCTGTCCGCACCACCACCGATTTGCCGTCGCGAAACCTTGCCTCGCCGCGTACCGTACGCACGCTGGCCTTCTTCATGAGTGCGCCGACGCCGCCACTCAAGCGCCCGACAATTCCCCCGATCCACGCCTTCGTCTTGCCGAAGTCGATCGACGGCTCTGCCGCATGGATTCCCATGTGCCCGCTCGCGGCGAACCCTCGCAGCCGGTGGTATTCGTCCGCGGCGTGGATGAGCGCCTTCGACGGGATACACCCGATGTTGAGGCACGTGCCCCCGTCGCGGTCCGCCTCGACGATGATCGTGTCGACACCCAGCTGACCCGCCCTTATGGCGCATGCATAGCCGCCCGGCCCCGCACCGATGACCAGCAGCTTGCAGGCAAGATCAGGCATTGGGCCAGCCCTCCACGAACAGCATCGCCGGCCGCTCGAGGAGCGTCTTCAGCTTGTGAACGAACACCGCCGCCTCGTAGCCGTCGACCACCCGATGATCGAAGCTGCACGAGAGGTTCATCATCTTGCGGGGCACGAACTGCTGGCCGTCCCACCACGGCCGGATCGCCATCTTGTTGACGCCGACGATTGCCACCTCCGGGTGATTGATGATCGGCGTCGTCGCGATCGCCCCCAGCGGCCCGAGCGACGTGATGGTGATTGTCGAACCCATCAGCTCGCTGCGCTCCGCGCTGGCGTTACGTGCCGCCTCGGCCAGCCGCGCAATCTCACTCGCGTTGTCCCACAGCGAGTTCGCCTCAGCGTGTTGCACCACCGGTACCATCAGCCCGCTCGCTGTTTGTGTCGCGATGCCGACATGGACCCCGCCGAACTGCGTGATGATCCCCGCCTCGTCGTCGAAATGCGCGTTGAGCCCCGGTTGTTCGCCGACAGCCGCCACGATCGCCATGACGAGGAAGGGCAACAGAGTGAGCTTCGGTCGCACCCGTGTCTTCGATGCATTGAGCTCCTCTCTCAGTCCCTCGAGGCTTGTCATGTCGACCTCCTCGACGATGGTAATGTGCGGAATGCGCGCGTTCGCAAGCGCCATGCGCTCCGCGATCCGCCGACGCATACCGATCACCTTGATCTCCTTGACCGAGGTATCCTTGCGCCGGCCGTTGTCGCGCGCCTTGCCTTGCTGGCGGAAGGCATCGAGGTCCTCGTGCGTGATCCGTCCGGCAGGACCGGTTCCCGGAACCGAGCGCAGATCGATGCCCGCCTCCCGCGCCCGCCGCCTGACCGATGGCGATGCCGTCGGCTTGGCGGTGGATGGCACAGATTGCGGCCGCCGCGGCATCGGCACCGTCAGACGTGACGGCGGGCGCGGCGCAGGCGCGTCGTCCTCGTCGTCGTTCGCCTGTGGTAACGGTCGCCTCTCGAGTCCCCCCCGCGTTGCTGGCGACGAACTGGCCGCCGCCTCACGCGCCGGGGCCAGCGGTGCTTCGCTGTTGATGTTGCCCGGCCCTGCCACCTCGAGCCGGACCAGCTCGGAGCCGACGGCCAGCTTGTCGCCCACCTCACCGCCGAGCCACACGATCTTGCCCGTGACGGCCGACGGGATCTCGACCGTTGCCTTGTCAGTCATCACCGCGGCGATCACGTCGTCTTGCTTGACGAGATCTCCGACGGCGACATGCCACTCGACAAGCTCCGCCTCCGCGACGCCTTCGCCCACGTCTGGCAGCTTGATCGCGTGAATGCCCATGTCAGGCCTCCATAACGCGGCGCAGCGCCTGCCCGACGCGCGTTGGCCCTGGAAAGTAGTCCCACTCTTGCGCGTGGGGATAGGGCGTGTCCCAGCCGGTCACGCGCTCGATCGGCGCCTCGAGGTGATAGAAGCACTCCTCCTGCACCAACGCCGAAAGCTCCGCGCCGAAGCCCGACGTGCGCGTCGCCTCGTGCACGATGACACAGCGCCCCGTTTTCTTCACCGATGTCGCGATCGTCTCGAGATCGACCGGCACCAGAGTGCGCAGATCTATGATCTCGCCCGAGATGCCGGTCTCTGCGACCGCGGCCTCCGCGACATGCACCATCGTCCCGTAAGCGAGGATCGTCACCTCCGTTCCCTCGCGCCGAACCGCCGCCTGACCCAGCGGCACCGTGTAGTGGCTCTCCGGTACCTCTCCGAGCGGATGGGCTTTCCACGACACGACCGGCTTCTCGTGATGGCCGTCGAAAGGCCCGTTGTAGAGCCGCTTCGGCTCGAGAAAGATCACGGGATCGGGGCATTCGATAGCCGCGATCAGCAGCCCTTTCGCGTCGTAGGGATTTGACGGCACCACGGTCTTCAACCCGCACACGTGCGTGAACAGCGCCTCCGGGCTCTGGCTGTGTGTCTGGCCGCCGAAGATGCCACCGCCGGTCGGCATGCGAATGACGAGCGGACACGTGAAGTCGCCCGCTGAGCGATGCCGGATCCGCGCCGCTTCCGAAACGATCTGATCGTAAGCAGGATACATGTAGTCGGCGAACTGGATTTCGACACAAGGCCTCAACCCGTAGGCCGCCATGCCGATCGCCGTGCCGACGATGCCCGACTCGCTGATCGGCGTATCGAAGCAGCGCTGGCGGCCGTACTTTTTCTGCAGGCCCGCCGTACAGCGGAACACGCCGCCGAAGTAGCCGACGTCCTCGCCGAACACCACGACGCGCTCGTCCCGCTCCATGGCGGTGTCGTGCGCATGGCGGATGGCCTCGATCATCGTCATCCGTGCCATGGCTCAGTACCCCGCCTCCTGGCGCTGACGGATCAGATGCGGTGGCATCTCTGCGTAAACGTCCTCGAACATATCGCGCGGCGACGGCGCGTTGCCGGATGCGAGCGTGCCGATCGCCTCGGCCTCCTTCTGCGCCGCAACCACCTCGTCGAGCACCTCGGCCTCGGCTTGCTTGTGTCGAGCCTCGGTCCAGATGCCCTTGGCAATCAAGTGCGCCTTCAGCCTGAGCACCGGATCCCCCAGCGGCCACACATCGCCTTCCTCCTTCGGCCGGTAGGCCGATGGATCGTCGGAGGTCGAGTGCCCACCGCCGCGATAGGTGACGTACTCGACGATGGTCGGGCCCAGATTCCGGCGCGCCCGCTCGACCGCCCACTTCGCCACCGCATGCACCGCGAGATAGTCGTTGCCGTCGACGCGGAGCGCCGGAATGCCGAAGCCGTGGCCGCGTGCCGCGAACGTGCCCGAGCCGCCGCGCGCGATCCCCTGGAACGTCGAGATCGCCCATTGATTGTTGACGATGTTTAGGATCACCGGCGCCTTGTAGGTGGAGGCGAACACCAGCGCCGCGTGGAAGTCGTTCTCGGCCGTCGAGCCGTCGCCGATCCATCCGGCAGCGATCTTGGTATCGTGCGAGATTGCCGACGCCATCGCCCAGCCCACCGCCTGCACGAACTGCGTGCCGAGATTGCCGGAGATCGAAAAGAAGCCGTGCGCCTTCGAGGAATACATGATCGGCAGCTGCCGCCCGCGCAGCGGGTCGCCGTCGTTGGAGAAGATCTGGTTCATCATCTCGACGAGCGGGTAGCTGTCGGCAATCAGCAGCCCTGCCTGCCGGTATGTCGGGAAATTCATGTCGCCTGGGCTCAGCGCACGCCGGAACGCGGTGCTGATCGCCTCCTCGCCGAGATGCTGCATATAGAACGACGTCTTGCCCTGCCGCTGCGCCGTCAGCATGCGCTGATCGAACGTGCGCAGCAGCATCATGTGGCGCAGGCCGTCCTTTAACTCTTCGTCACTGAGCGTGCCTGCCCACGGGCCTACGGCCTCGCCTTCGCGATTGAGAACCCGGATAATCGTGAAGGCGAGATCGCGCATGCTCTCGGACGCCTCTGTCACGTCCGGACGCCGCACGGTCCCGGCTCGTGGGATGGCGACTTGCGAGAAATCCGGCACGTCGCCTGGCCGCCATTCCGGCTCCGGAACATAGAGTGCAAGGGGCGACGCATCGTCCATGGCAGATCCTTTCCGCGCAGGCTGGGTATCGCAAGAGCTTCCGCCCACCGCCTAAACACTTCGCAGACAACGTTCGGAACATCGATCCCGGCGCAACATCAATATAGTTCGCAGCTCCATAAAGAGCGAGCGCCAGACGGTGTTTGGCGATATGGGCCAGTGCTCCCTTTCTATGGTGCGTCTGCGTGGATAACCTGGAGTTCTGAGCTCCAGATGGGGCGGACCCTGCCGCCATCCGCGATCTCCGCGATCTCGACAGCAGGAGCAAGTAGCGGGGCGCTTGTGTCCGATGCGTTCCCCGCAAGGAGCACAAAGTCGAACCAATATGTCCGGAACGAAGTGCAACCCCTGCCACGGGAAGGTCGCAGAGCTTTGATCACACCATGCATATCTCGCCGGCGACCGCGACGTGAGGTCGTCAACCACCCCGTGCCATGCCGCCCACCCGCTTTCGCCGTCACTTACTTCTTTGGGTACTCGTAGGGCAACGGTGCCTCACGTAGGATACGCCATGGGAGACAGACTCGACCAAAGGAACATCGATGCGAACTGGAGGCACTGATCAGCGACGCGAGTTTCCTCTTGCACTGCTTGGGTGGCTGATCACAGGGGCGACTTTGCTCCCCTTCCTGCTTCTGACGGGCTACGGGGTGACGTATTGGCTCCAGGATCAGCAACAGACCGAGCGCAAACGCCTCTCCGAGAGCGCAGAGGCTCTGTCACGGGCCATTGATCGTGATTTGAGAGGACATTTCGAGACGGCTCGAGTTCTCGCCATGTCAAGCCAGCTCCGGTCAGGTGACATCACAGCCTTCGAGCGCCTCGCGCGCGATGCGGCAACCGGAGTCGAAGGTCATTTCCTTCTCGCGGACCGTGACGCCCAGCAGCTCGTAAATACGCGCTCCCAGATGGGAGCATCCCTGCCGAAGACCGCCGATCCGGGCAGTGTCGCTCAGGTTTTCGCAACGGGGAGGCGCACGGTCACCGACCTGATCCTGGGAGCTGTGGCAAAAGAGTATTTGTTCGCTGTGCGTGTACCTGTCGAAGTCGAAGGTGCGGTTCGCTATGTGCTGGCCTTTGTGCCACGCGCCGGCGCAATCCTCGATGTCGTCAAAGAGAATTACCTCCCTGAGGGCTGGTTCGCCGCGGTCGTCGACGGGAACGGCCGGATTATGGCTAGAACATCCGCCCACGAGCAGTTCTATGGGAAGCTCGCCAGTGCCGAGTTCCGCGAGCACTTGAAAAACAAAGTAGGTTTAGTCGAGACCACCGATCTTGAAGGACGCAGGACGTTCACGGCATTCCATACATCCGCCCTGAGTAATTGGCGTGCCGTTGTCTGGGCACCCAAAAGTGTCATAACGGCACCTACCGAGCGGGCGAAGGAATGGGCGCTCGGCGTCGTGCTCTTGACCGTTTTCGTTTCGGCGGCGGCCGCCTGGCTCTCCGGTCGCACCATTCACGCAGCAGCGCAACGGTTGGCCAGGGCTGCCAAGGCGCTTGGGGACGGAGAAAAAATACAGTTCAAGCCGACCCGTGTGAAAGAGGTGAATGTCACCGGTCGGGCCCTCGTCGACGCCTCTCGATCCATCGCTGACCGCGAGCAAGCAATTCGCCTGAGTGACGAGCGCTTCTCAGCAGCTTTCCGGCTTGCGCCAGTTGCCATGGCTATAGCGACAATTAGTGACGGTCGGCAGGTTGCCGTGAACGAAGCCCGACTCAAGCTGACGGGGCATGCCCCGGACGAGATCATTGGGAAAACACCGGAGGAAATTGGTTTCTACCTTGATCACGAGAAAGACTACCCACGATTGCGCGAGGGGCTAGCCCGGAATGGTGAGGTTGTTGCCGAAGAGTTCGAACTGCGACGCAAAAACGGGGATCGCTACACCGGGCTCATATCTGCCGCTACGATTCCGCTCAATGGGATTCCTCATCTTCTGGCCATCATCGTCGATATCACTGAGCGCAAGCGGGCCGAGGAGCATACGCAAATGCTGCTCCGCGAAGTGAACCACCGATCAAAGAACCTGCTAGCAGTGGCGCAAGCGGTCGCCCGGCAGACCGCCAGAAAGTCGGATCCGTCCAGGTTCGTCGAGGCTTTCATCGAGCGGATCCAGGCTCGAGCCGCCAGCCATGACCTTGTTGTCGGTGCAGAGTGGCGCGGCGTCGACGTGGAAGCGCTCGTACGGGCACAGCTTGCGCATTTCAAGGACTTGATCGGCACACGCGTGAGGATCAAAGGACCTGCCATCAAGATCACGGCACCGGCCGCCCAAGGGATCGGCATGGCGCTTCACGAGCTAGCGACGAATGCAGGCAAGTATGGCGCGCTCTCCAGCGACGACGGCCGCGTTGAGGTGAGTTGGGAGATGGCAGAGAACCAAGGCAACCCCCTCTTCAAGATTGCCTGGCGCGAAAGCGGCGGCCCCACGGTGTTACCGCCACAAAGAAGGGGCTTCGGCCACACGGTTATCGTCGATCTTGCCCAGGCTGCTGTCCGCGGCGAAGCTCGGCTGGACTTCAGTGAAACAGGTGTCGTGTGGGAGTTGAAGGGGCCCGTGGATGAGATTTGCGAAAGCTTCCGAACGCGACCTGCAACTTCCGGGGACGCGCACCGTGACTCAGATTCCGAGGCGGTCCAAGAGGGGGCAACAATCATTGCTCGAGCGTAAGCGCAATTGGTCGTGCAATGACCTCGATATGAGGACGCGCGGGAAATTCTAGACGCCACGTGAGCCCTGTCCCTGCATGGTCGAGCATCACGGTGCCGCCAAGTTTCAGGCCCGTGACGGTTGTGCCGAGCCCTGCCCCCGCTCGTCGCGATACCATTCTCGAGTTCTAGTCCACTTTACCCGCATGGCGACGTGACCGCGGGCCGATGTTCTTCCCACGATGGACGTCTTGATCAATCAGGCGCCGCTATGCTGCGCGTTGGAGGCGTTCACGGCACTTGGGCCGTTTCCGCCGACCTACCGTCGCACAGCGTTGAATTGGGAGCGTGACAATCCCCATTGCGTGCATGTCCGGACATGTCCTAGCCTCGCATGCGAAACGCAATATTGGGAAACCACAATGGAAACGCTCGACGTTGGCGGCACCCCAGTCGAGGTGCAGACGATGGGCTCGGGTCCGCCCCTCGTCTATTTGCATTCTGAGCAGTTCGTCGCTCGGACGGCGCCGTTTCTCGAGGCGTTGGCGGCACGGTTTCGGGTGATTTCGGCGCGCATGCCGGGCTTCGGTGCAACGACGTTGCCGGCCGACATCCGTACCGTGGACGACCTCGCCTATCTCCACCTCGACTTGCTGCACAAGCTCGATCTGAAGCAGCCGACCGTCGTCGGCGCCTCGTTCGGCGGATGGGTGGCGCTCGAAATGGCAGTGCGGAACACCGCGCGCATCGGGCGGCTCGCCCTGATCGGCGCTGTCGGCGTCAAGCTCTCGGGCCGCGAAGAGCGCGATTTTGCCGACATCTTCTACCTGTCCGATGCTGAGGCGTTCCCGGTGCTCTTCGCCGATCCAGAAAAATGGGCGCCAAAATATGCGGCGCTACCGGTCACCGAAGTGGAGCAACTCGCCCGCGAGCGTCAGGCACTCGCCTACTACGCCTGGAAGCCTTACCTCCACAATCCCGGTCTCCGACGGTGGCTGCACCGGGTCGATGTGCCGACACTGGTTTTGTGGGGCGACAAGGATCGTTTTGCGAGTCCCGACTATGGCCTTCAACTCGCGTCGCGCCTTCCGAATGCCGAGTTCAAGATCGTATCGCGCGCGGGTCATTACCCGCAAATCGAGCAGGTCCCAGCGACCGTCGAGGCGATCTCGAGCTTCGCCGGCCGGTGAGCCTTTGTCCGGGCCGCGCAAGGCCCGGCATCGGTTCAGCCGAACGCCCCGTCAACTGCGGCCCCCCTCAGCCGCTCGGCTCAAGGAGCCTCTCATGAAAGTCTGGCATTTTTCCGAGTTGGCCTATCATCCCGGATGGGAAGAGTTGGGTCCCCAGCTGCGCAACGTAATTCCGAGTCGTGTCTGCGACCCGAAGGTCGCCGCCGACCTCTACCACCGCTATCTCGACGAGTGGGCGCTCTGCGACGAACTCGGCATCAACATCATGACCAACGAGCACCACACGACGGCAACGTGCATCGATTCTGTGGTCACGATCCCGATGGCGATCCTCGCTCGAGAGACGAAGAAGGTGAGGCTCCTCTGCCTGGGCATGCCGATCGGCAACCGAATGGACGCTGTGCGCGTCGCGGAGGAGTATTCGATGCTCGACGTGATCTCGCGCGGTCGCATCGAGATGGGATTCGTGAAGGGTGCGCCATTCGAGGTCACGCCCGCAAATTCCAATCCTGCGACTCTCGTAGAGCGCTTCTGGGAAGCGCACGACCTCATCCTCAAGGCGATGACGACGCACGACGGGCCGTTCAATTGGGAAGGCCAATATTTCCAGTACCGTCAAGTCAATGTCTGGCCGCGGCCTTACCAGCAGCCGCATCCGCCAGTCTGGCTCACCGTCAACAGCCCTGACTCCGCGTTTGTCGGCGGCCAGAAGGGCTATGTCATCGGCGTGCTCAACTCGGGCTACAATCGTACTCCCGGCATTTTCGAGGCCTATCGCAAGGGCGCCGCAGAGAGCGGGCGGCAAGCGGGCACTGACCGCTTTGCGTATATGGCCATGGTGGGCGTCGGTCGGACCCGGGAGGAAGGCTACCGCCGCGCCGACCAGATCCTCGACTACAGCCGGACCTCGCGTCGCGTCGCGGCCCAGTTCGCGTTCCCGCCGGGCTACCAATCGGTGTCTGCAACTGCTCAGGCTTTGAAGTCGCCCGGTTATGGCACCGGTGTCGCGATGCGCAACATGCAGCTGCGCAACGGCAAAGAGGTCGACGTGTTCAAAGCGACCGTGGACGAGTTCATCGACGCCGGAATCTGCTTCGCGGGTACGCCGGACGACGTTTACGCCCAGGCGAAAGCTTTCTACGACCATGTCGGCGGCTTCGGCCATCTGCTGATGATGGGGCAGGGCGGACACATCACGCACGCGGATACGGTCGACAACCTGACCATGTTCTCGAAGGAGGTGCTGCCACGTCTCGCCGAACTCAGCTGACACGCAATCATCTCATAGTGCCGTAACTGGGGGCGACACCGCATTGCCCCCCCTTTGAGTCACTGAATAGTACAAAAACAAAAATAGCGGCGTGCAGGCGCTGCCGGGAGAGCGTTCTTTTGAGGAGAAAGACATGCTGCGACGCATCTTTTGGATGGGCGCTGCCGCGCTCGCGATATTCTGGGTGATTGCACCTGCCGCTGCTCAGAAGGCGGGTGGCGTGATGAAGGTCTACAGTCTTGGGAATCCGCCGTCCGCCTCGATACACGAGGAAGGGACGATCGCCGCGGTCGAGCCGTTCAGCGGGCTCTACAATAACCTCGTGATGTTCGATCCGGCCTCGAAGCAGAATCGGTTGGATCGGATCGTCCCAGATCTTGCGACAGAATGGGCTTGGAGCGACGACCGCACCCGCCTGACGTTCAAGCTGCGCGAGGGTGTAACGTGGCATGACGGTAAGCCTTTCACGGGCGCCGACGTAAAATGCACGTTCGACGGAGTCTCGGGCCGGACCGATATAGGCTTGAAGAAGAACCCGCGCAAAGGCTGGTATTTCAACCTCAAGGACGTCACGACAAACGGTGCGCACGAGGTGACGTTTCATTTGGCCCGTCCGCAGCCATCTCTGCTGATGATGCTGGCAAGCAATGTCTCACCGGTCTATCCGTGTCATGTCTCCGGCCGGGATATGCGGCAGAACCCGATTGGCACCGGACCATTCCGCCTCGTGGAATTCAGACCGAACGACAAAATCGTAGTTGCGAGAAATCCGAGCTATTGGAAGCGTGGTAGACCGTATCTCGATGGCATTGAATGGCAGATCATCACGAACCGGTCGACGCGGATCCTCGCCTTCGTAGCGGGAAACTTCGACAAGACGTTCTCGCAGGACGTCACCATTCCACTGCTCCAAGACATCAAGCTGCAACGACCGACGGCCTACTGCGAGGCAAATCCGTTCAACATTCAAGGGCAGTTGCTGATCAACCGTGAGGCGACGCCGTTCAACGACGAGGCAATCCGTCGAGCGATGATGCTGAGCATCGACCGAAAGGCGTTCATCGATATTTTGAGCCAAGGCCAGGATCTGATCGGTGGCTTCATGCTTGCGCAACCAGAGGGTTTCTGGGGCCTCGATGGTGACCGGCTCAAGGACATTCCCGGGTTTGGAGCGGACGTCGAGGCGAACCGGGCCGAAGCTAGGCAGATCATGAGTAAGCTCGGCTATGGTCCAGACAAGCCGCTGACGATCAAGGTCGGGACGCGTGACCTCGCCATCTATCGCGATCCGGCCGTGATCCTCATCGACCACCTGAAGCACGCCTTTATCAAGGGTGAGCTCGAGGTGATCGAGACGAGTCTTTGGTATACGCGATTGGCCCAGAAGAGCTTCCAGGTGGCGATGAACGTCGGAGGCTCGGCGACGGACGATCCCGACATAACTTTCTATGAGCATTTTTCCTGCGGCTCGGAACGCAATTATACGAATTACTGCAACAAGGAGATGCAGGCCAAGTTCGACCAACAGTCGGTGTTGGAGAATGTCGATAAACGCAAGGCGCTCGTGCAGGAGATCGACCTTGAGCTTCAGCGCGAAGGCGCCCGCTCCACCATCTACCAGCTCCGCACGGCGACTTGCTGGCACCCGCACGTGAAGGGCATCACTCTACATCAGAACTCGCAATACAACCATTGGCGTCTCGAGGACGCTTGGCTCGACAAATAGGCAGTCGGTGGCAGTAACACTGGCGCATGCCAAACGGGGAGTAACAATATGCATTGGCTTACGAAAGCTCGGCTGTGCGCCGGCGCCCTCTTACTCGTTGGAGCAATTTCCAGCGTATCCGAGGCGCTGGCCCAGAAGTCGGGTGGCACCTTGCGCATCTACCACCGCGATACCTCACCCGGCGCCTCGATCCATGAAGAGGCGACGATCTCGACGCTCATTCCATTCATGGGCGTCTACAACAACCTCGTCATGTTCAAGCAAGACGAGCCTCGCAACAGCATGGACTCGATCGTTCCCGACCTTGCCGAGAGCTGGTCGTGGAATGCCGACCAGACTGCCGTGACGTTCAAACTGCGAGCCGGTGTCAAATGGCACGATGACAAGCCGTTCACGGCCAAGGACGTGATTTGCACTTGGGACATGTTGACTGAGAAGGACGGCCCCAAGTTCCGCAAGAATCCGCGCAAGCAGTGGTATCACAACCTCGCTGAGGTGACGGCCAACGGCGATCACGAGATCACCTTCAAGCTGAAGCGGCCGCAGCCATCTTTCCTGGCGCTGCTCGCCTCGGGCTTCACGCCCGTCTACCCCTGTCACGTACCCGCCGCGACCATGCGCACGAAGCCGATCGGCACGGGCCCCTTCAAGGTCGCTGAGTTCAATGCGAGCATCGCCATCAAGCTCGTGCGCAATCCTGACTACTGGAAGCAGGGGCGGCCCTATCTCGACGCCATCGAGTACAAGGTCATCAACAACCGCGCCACGGCGATGCTGGCCTTCGTCGCCGACGAGATAGATCTCACATTTCCGGGCGAAGTATCGATCCCGATCCTCAAGGATCTGCAGAAGCAGGTACCGCAATCCGTCTGCCAGGTGCGACCGACCAACGTCAGCACGAACCTGATCCTCAATCATGCGGTCCCGCCATTCAACAATCCGGAGATCGTCAAGGCGGTCATGCTGGCCCTTGATCGCAAGGGGTTCAACGATATCCTCTATCAAGGCGAGGCAACGATCGGTGGCGCCATGCTGCCTGCGCCGGAGGGCGTGTGGGGCATGCCCGACGACTTCCTGAAGGACGTGCCCGGCTACGCCGGATCGGTGGCCGAAAATCGTGAGAAGGCCCGCACAATCATGAAGGGGCTGGGCTACGGCCCAGACAAGCCATTGAAGGTTAAGCTCACGGTGCGCAACGTCACGCTGTTCCGCGATCCAGCTGTGGTCGTGCAGGGGCAGCTGAGAGAGGTCTGGATCGATGCCGAGATGGAACTCGTCGAGACGCCAGCCTATGCGCCGAAGATGACGCGCAAGGACTACACAGTCAGCGCCGGCATGGTCGGCAGCGGCCTGGATGATCCCGATCAGCAGTTTTACGAGAACTACGTGTGTGGCTCAGAGCGTAACCTTGGCCAGTACTGCAATCCCGAACTCGACAAACTCATCGACAAGCAGTCGAGTGAGACGGATCTCGAAAAGCGACGCAAGCTCGTTTGGGAGATCGACCGCAAGCTCCAACTGGACGGAGTAAGGCCAATGCTGTCGCACTATCGCGCGGCGACTTGCTGGCACCCACGCGTCAAGGGGCTCACCGTCATGCAGAACAGTCTTTACAATGGCTGGCGGTTCGAGGACGTCTGGCTCGACAGGTGAGGCTGCTTTCGCACTCCTCGCCGCGCCGCTCACTCGCAGCGCGTCGGATCAGCAGATCAGAAGCCTAGTCGGCGGCGCTAATCGCGTTGCCGAGCGTCGTCAAGGTTGCAGCATGACTTTGCTCGCCACGCGCTGGCGGGCAAGCTCGAAGCCTTCGATGCCGCGCTCGAGCGGCAGGCGATGCGTGATCATGGGACGGAAGCTTTCGGGATCGCGTGCCATCAGGGACACGACACGGTCCCACGTCCGTCGCTCCGTGCTGTGAGATGCCCTCAACTGGTGGCGGTTACGCACGAACACTGTCAGGGGGAGTGTCAAGGGACCCGGATGAATTCCGGCGACGACGAGGACGCCGCCTTTCTTGAGAACGCCGAGACCTTCCGTGATCGACGGCGGATGCCCGGTCGCCTCGAGCACGACATCGACGGGAGCGCCGCCGGTCAGGGCCATAACCTGCTCGGCGAGCGGGGCCTCTCCGACGTCGACGATTTCGGTCAAGCCGAGCTTTCGGAGGACATCGAAGCGGGGGCCGTCCGCGCGACCCGCGACGATGACACGGCCGGCACCGGCGGCTCTGGCCATCAGGGCGATGCCCTGCCCGATGGTGCCAGGTCCGAGCACGAGGACAGTATCGCCGATGGTCACGTCGCCGACGAGCACGGCATCGGCGGCCACGGACAGCGGTTCGATCAGTGCGCCGAGCTCGGTATCGATCGCGTCGGGTAGCCGGAGCAGATTGCGGGCGGGCACGCGCACGGACCTGGCGAATCCGCCGTCACGTGTCAGACCGATGGCGCGACGATTGGTACACGTCTGCGGCGTTCCGGCTCGGCAGCTCGCGCAGGCGCCACAGAACACCGTGGGCACGACGGCGACGCGGGTGCCTTCTGCGATTTCGGTATTCGGCCCTGCGGCCGACACGTGGCCGGCGAACTCGTGGCCAAGGGTGGCCGGGAGGTGCGGAGCCATGAAATCATAGCCGTCGGTCCACTCGTAGATGTGCACGTCGCTGCCGCAGACTCCGACGTTCTCGACGCGGACCAGCACCTCGCCGGGACCGGGGGTGTCGGGTTCGGGTACATCGACGGAGTCGAGCCCAAAACCGGGACGCAGCTTGCGGATGGCATGCATGTGTGAGGTCTCCGGGATGCAGCGAGGCTGGCACGCTTCAATTCTGCATCCCGCGTAGTGGCCGTAAAGCTGCAATCAAGGTCGGGGGCCACCTCCGCGACCGCCCGTCCTGCGTTGTTGTGGTTGGCGCTGCTCGGGTGTTTGCCCCGAAGCGCAAGCCCTGCTGCCCGGGTTCACGCGGCATCCGAGGTTCTGTTGCTGTGCGCTGTCGATGACCCGCTTGCTCAGATCAATGTTGGCTGAAGGCAGGCTGGAGGTCGTTTGCGACAGCGCGGGGCTCGCCACGGCGAGCAGCGTCGCGGCTGCCATCAAGATCGCTTTCAATGGAAGTCTCCTCAAGGTTGTCACAGCAGGAGTCCGGCCGCCGCAACCGCCCCGGAGCGCTCCTCTTGTCGCTCTCCGGGGCCTGTTGCTCAGTTGGCCCGCTTCTGGATGCGGTCGATGCGGCGGTCGGCTCGCTTCTCGACGCGCTTGATCCGCTTGTCGGCACGGTCGGCCTGGCGCGTCGCGCGGTTGTCGAGCCGCTCCTGCTGGTTCTTGAAGCGGTTGATCTGGCGCTCGCGGCGGTTGTCCTGGCGCGCCTCTTGGCGATCTTGCTGGTTCTTGAAGCGCTCGAGCTGGCGATCATTGCGGTTGTTCTGGCGCGCATCCTGACGATCGTCGCGGTTCTCCTGGCGGATTTCGCGGCGCTCCTGGCTGTTCTCGATGGCGTTCTGCAGAATGCCTTGAGCCGAGGCCGGGGCGGCGATGCCGGCTAGGCTGACGACGGTGGTCAGGGCGAGGAAGGCGGTGCGGAGTGCGATGCGGGTCATGGGTCGGTCTCCTTGGGTTGGCTCGACGGGGTTGGCCGTCTTCGATGAGGAGAGATTGCCAGCGCAGCGCATCCGGCTCAGTGCCCTACAGCACACGTCAAACAATTGCGTTGACCATGGCGTCCATCGAGCGGGTTGCCACGCTGGCGCCCGTGTGGCACCGAATGAGGCAACAAAACTGTCATCCGGGAGCAGGGCGTCATGGCGAAGGACGGGCACGAGGCGGGCGAGGCTAAGGGCCTGCGCAAAGGCGGGGGGGCGCTTGCGGGCGTCAAGGTGGTCGATCTGACGCGTGTGCTCGGAGGGCCGTACGGCACCCAGCTTCTCGCCGACCACGGTGCCGACGTCATCAAGCTCGAGCCGCCGCAAGGCGATGAGGTGCGCGACTGGGGCCCGCCTTTCCACGACGAGGATGCGGCCTATTTCATTGGCATTAATCGCAACAAGCGCTCGGTGGGCCTGGATCTCGGGAAGCCCGAGGGCCGCGAGGTGCTGTTGCGGCTGCTCGAAGGCGCGGATGTCGTCATCGAGAACTTCAAGCCCGGCTCGATGGAGGCTTGGGGAATCGGCTACGAGGAGCTGAAGAAGAAGTTCCCGCGGCTGATCTATTGCAAGATCTCCGGCTTTGGCGCGGATGGGCCACTCGGCGGGTTTCCCGGCTACGACGGTATCGTCGGCGCGATGACCGGCCACTACAGCGTCAATGGCTCGCAAGAGTCCGGACCGATGCGGCTCGGGCTGCCCGTGGTCGACATCTCGATGGGCCTCTACTGCGTCATCGGCATTCTGCTTTCGATGCGCGAGCGCGAGATCTCAGGCGAGGGCCAGCAAATCGAGGTGACGCTCTACGACGCCGCAATGTCGCTGATGCACCCGCACTTCCCGAACTATCACTTGTCGGGGAAGGTGCCGCAGCTCACCGGTAACCAGCATGCCAATCTGGTGCCTTACGGCATGTATCCGACCAAAACGGTGCCGGTGATGATCGGTGCCGGCAACAACCGCGCCTTCAAAAAGGTGTGCGAGGTGCTTGGACGGCCGGAGCTGGCCGACGATCCGCGCTTCAAGACAAATGGCGACCGGCAGAACAATCGCGATGCGCTCAACGAGATCATCACCGCGAAGCTCGGCGAAGTCGACGGTATGACGTTCGCGCTGGAACTGCTGGCGACCGGCCTGCCGTGCGGGCCGGTGCTCAACACCAAGCAGGTGCTGGAGAGCGAGCACACCAAGGCGCGCGGCATGATCTACGAGATGGACTGGTACAAAGGCACGGGTACGCCTGTGAAGCTGTCGCGCACGCCGGGTGGCCTGAAGTCGCCGCCGCCGAAATTTTCGGCGCACGCCCGCGAGGTGCTGCGCGAGCATGGCTTCGATGAGGCCGCGATCGAGCGGCTGGCAGCGGCCGGCGTGGTGGTCGAGAAGCGCCGGACTTAGGCCTGGCAGGTCTCGGCGCGTGTTTCGCCCGGTAGGCCCTGTCCGGCAACGGCGGGGCCTTCACCATGTGAGCGATCAGCCGCTGCGGCTGAGCTCAATGCGCTTCACGCGATAGCGACGAAGCCCGTCCACCATTGGTATTTATCGCCGACGTCGGCGTCGTACTTGCGTACGAACGTGAGGCTGCCCTTGGCCGCGATACGGAACACGCTAAGGGCTGCCGGCACGTGACGCACCGTCTCGCCCTCGCGCACATCGAGGCCGGCGATGCTCGCGGCGACGAGCAGCTTGCCGGACGGATCGATGCTGAAGGTGCGCACGTGATAGCTTTGCGGGTCCGCGTGCTGGATCGGCGTCGGCGCTCCCGTCGCCGGATCTATCGCGAAGACGGCGATGTTGTTCTCGCCGCCGCGAAACACGCGTTTGCCATTGAAGTCGACCGTCGCGTTGGCGCGGTTCGAGAGGTAGACCGCGCGGCCATCGGGATGGACGTGGATGCCACCCGCCGCCTGCGGGAAGCTGATGTCGTAGGTGCCGACTGTCGAGGGCAATTGGTAGAGCGGCTCGGGTGAGAGGGTTTCGCCTTCGAGCCGATGCATGTGGAGTTCGTTCTGCGATTCGACGGAAACGTAGACCCATGGCTGGGACGGGTGGAAGTCCAGGTGACGCGGGCCGTAGCCATGGCCACCCTTGCCGCCGACAGGAAGGTTAGCTAACGGCGACAGTTGGCCACTGGCGAAGCCGTAGATTTTCAGCGCGCCGGGGTCCTCGGGTTTTTCCGGTTCGGGCCGGTTGCCGCGGGTGATCATGATGACGGATCGGTTCGACGGCGTCGTCAGGATCTGGTGGGCATAGATGCCAAGATCGAGATCCGAAGGCTGTTCGATAAGGCTGCCGATGGTGCCATCATCATTGATGCGATGAACGGTGACATGGCTCGGTGTGTTGTAGCACGTGAGCGCGTAGCGGCCGGTTGCGTCGAGGCTGTGGTGGATGGGGCGCTGGGGCAGTGCGGCTGGCTCGCCATGGAGGGAGAGGGCACCATCGGCCGCGATGCGTAGCGCGCACAGGCGATGCAGGTTGCCGGGGTTCGGCGTGTTTCCCGATGCGGCGTCGCTGGTTGTGACAGTCAGGAATTTTCGCGTCGGATGTGGCCAGACATACTGGACGTTCGATGGGAGTTCGATCGAGCCACGTGGCGTCAAGGTGGCAGCTGCGAGGTCGACGTCCCAGTGCGTGAGCCGGGTGCCGACACTTTGATAGAAGACCGTGGTCATGCAGCGTCCCTTTCTGGCAGCCATAGCGGAGCAGTCGCTGAGAAGTGCCGCGCTGTGGCCAGAGCCACCTGCCGGCCCTGGTCGCTCAGCCTAGCCGTACCGGCACCGTGCGAGGTCCGCGAACGGGACCTTTCGACCATGCGATGCGGGCGTCGGCCTGCAATGTGAACTTCGGGAAGCGCTTCAGCCATTCCTCGAGCGCGATGGTGATTTCCATGCGCGCGAGGTTGGAGCCGATGCAACGGTGGATGCCGAGACCAAAGGCGGCGTGACGATTGTCCTCGCGGTCGATGATGACTTTGTCAGCGTCAGGGAATACGTCGGGATCGCGATTGGCGGCGGGGAAGCTCAGCATGATCCACTCGCCGGCCTTCATCGGGCATCCGGACACCTCGGTATCCTGCTTGACGCGGCGGGCCATCGTGACCGGCGCGTAGGCGCGCAGGAATTCCTCGACGGCGAGTGGCATCAGCTCGGGCTCGGAGACGAGGCGATCGCGGTCCGCGTGGTGGGTCGCGAGATGCAGCAGGCTGGCGCCGATGGCCGACCACGTCGTGTCGATCCCGGCGATCAGAAGCAGCCTCAACGCACCATAAAAATGGCGCTCGGTGAGTGGAGCGCCGTCGTGCTGCGCAGCCAACAAGAACGAGATCAGGTCGTCCTTCGGCTCCTTGCGGCGGAGATCGGCATAGTGTCCGAAGAACGCGTCCATCTCGCGGGCGGTGGCGACGAGGCGGTCGGCGCTGGTGCCGTCGTCGATGATGGTGTCCTCGAT
>JALHMC010000069.1 GCA_022844225.1 Hyphomicrobiaceae bacterium
GGCCCTGGTGACCCCGCGGCCACAGGTGTCTATGCGGTTCCGCAGATCAAGAAACTGGTCGCATCGGGTCTGCCGACGTTCGGCATCTGCCTCGGCCACCAGATGCTCGGATTGGCGCTTGGCGGGCGGACCATGAAGATGCCGCAGGGCCATCACGGCGCCAATCACCCCGTCAAGGATTTCACCACCGCGAAGGTGGAGATCACCTCCATGAACCATGGCTTCGCCGTCGACCGGGACTCGCTGCCGACCGATGTCGAGGAAACCCACGTCTCGCTGTTCGATGGCTCGAATTGCGGCATCCGCGTCAAGGGACGCCCGATCTTCTCGGTGCAGTACCATCCCGAGGCCTCGCCCGGCCCCGAGGACAGCCATTGTCTCTTCACGCGCTTCGTCAACCTGATGCGCACAGCTAAAGGCTTGCCGCCACTTGCCGAGCGCTGACGCCCCAGCCACCACCGTTTCCCGGGCTGCAGGAATTCTGGTAGTCTCCGACCATGAACGAGGTCGTGAAAGCCCCCGCGCGGCGCACGTGGTCACTCGACGAGCTGGACCGGCTCGCCGCTCACGGCTTCTTCGGCGAGCACGAGCACGTGGAGCTGATCGGGGGAGAGCTCTACCGGATGGCGCCCAAAGGCATCAGGCACGAGCGCGTTCGGGGGCTCGTCTCCAAGACCATCGCGCGACGGCTGGCGGTGAACCTCGACCTCTATCAGGAACTTGGCTGGCGACCCGACGATCGCGTCTATCTCGAGCCGGATCTCATCATTTGCGACTCGTCGTCGTTACCGCCGGAGATTCGACCGAGAGATATCTTGCTCGTCATCGAGATCGCCATGTCGAGCCTCGATCACGATCAAGGGCTCAAGGCCGCAACCTATGCCGAACTCGGCATCGTCGACTATTGGGTGATCGACGCCGTTTCTCTTTCGACCCGCGTGCACCGTCGCGCTGCAGCGGGGCGATATAGCGAGACTTCGGACCATCTGCCGACCGAGACGCTCGTTCCACTCTGCGTGCCGGGGCTCACGCTGCGTCTGGCCGACTTCGACTTCGGCACGGACGGCCTGGAAGAGTGCAAAACGTGAGCGTCCTCGGGCGTGCTCTCACGGTCCTCCGCGCCGGCTTCGCGGCACTTTGTCTCCTGGCGGCTGTCGGTTCGATGGCGCGGGCGGAGGCTCCGCATCCGCTCTGTGCCTCCGAGCCTTGCGCCATGATCGAGACGGCAGGACCGGGCGGGCAACCCCGGGTTCTCGATCCCGCTGCACCGTGGCCGACCGCGACGATCGCGCGGGCCGAGTTGCTGCTACTCGGCGAGGTTCATGACAACGCCGCTCATCATAGGCTGCGAAGCCAGCTCATCCTTGCCCTGGCTGCCGACAAGGGCGGGTTACAGACCGCTCGAACAGGACTCGTTTTCGAGCATATCCGCACCGACCAGCACCTCGCGCTGGTGGCGTTCAGGGCGGCCGACCGACAGCGTCCGAAAGGGCCGGCAGATCTAATGGACGCCCTGTCGTGGGCAGCTTCCGGTTGGCCCGCAGCCGCGATGTTCGAACCGTTGTTTGCGGCAGCCCTCGACCTCGAATGGCCGATCATTCCCGGCAACCTACCGCGCGACGAAATCCGTAATGTGGCACGCAACGGCTTAGGCGCGGTTGCGTCGGGGGACATGGCCCGTCTTGGTCTCGATCAGCCCCTGCCCTCGCCACTGCAAGCCTCGCTGCTCGATGAACTCGAAGCCTCGCATTGCGGCTTGATGCCCCGCACTGCCTTCGCCGGCATGGCCGACGCCCAGCGCTATCGCGACGCCCTCATGGCCCGTGCCTTGACTGACGCTGCGGACGCGCACGGGCGCGCCGTTTTGCTCGCGGGCAACGGGCACGTGCGGAGCGACCGGGGCGTTCCGTGGCATCTTGCGCGCATGGCACCGGAGAGGCGGCGCGTGGTGATCCGGTATGTCGAAGTGACCATGGGGCAAACCGACCCGCTCAGCTATGTGGAGCGAGGGCCGGACGGCGGGCCGACGGCCGACTACGTCGTGCTGACGGCTCGTGCTGACCGAGCGGACCCCTGTGCCGAGATGCGCCGGCACCACAAGGCACCGGCGCGGTAAGTGATCGCGTGTCGATCGGCTTACTTGGCTTTTGCAGGCGGCATCGCTTTTCCGTCCGCATCGACCTGAGGAAAGCCCGATCGCATGTAGGCAATGATTTGCCACATCTCGTCGCGCTTCAGCTTATCCTTGAAGGCCGGCATCTGCGACTGGAACTGCTCTCCGCCCTCTGCAACGGCCCAGAGCAGGTACTCATCGACCGAGATCGGCCGTCGGATCATGTAGGCGAGCAGAGCTGGCGACGGTGAAATCGCGTTCTCGGCGTCACCATCGCCGAGACCGTCGGCGCCGTGGCATGAGGCACAGTGTTGCGTGTAAAGGCGTGCACCAGCCGCCGTCGTCTCGGGAGATGGGGCGACGGTCGACTTGGCACCATCGTATTCCGGGGGCACGCCGTAGTGCATATAGGTCGTGTGCCGGAGAAGACGTGTCATCATGCCCTTCGGCATGCGGCCCGGCCCCCACAGCTCCTTCACCATCCAATCCGGCTGCCAATAGTCAGCGCCACCACGAGGCACGGATTTTGGAGCGTTACTTTGTTGGGCCAAGGCGGCCGTGGCAACGGCGATGCCCATTCCGGCCACTGCAACAAGCGCGAGTACGCGCTGCTTCGGTGTCCGACGTTGATAGAGTTTGCTCATGACGCCCCCCGTTTGACGCGTGACGGACACCTCGCCTCAAGCCGGATAGGCCGCAGGATCGACACCGCAGGACTCGAGGAATTTGCGGATCTGGACAACTTCCTCCTTCGGTAAGCTGTGATGCGCGTGGCTCAAGGCAACCGTGTGTCCCTTCAACGTGACGCCGATACGGTTTCCCGACTTGTTGTCGACCTCGGCGCCGAGTTCCTCGAACACATGCACCACATCCTTGAAGTCGATGTTGGCACTGATCGGATGCGCAAAGATGGCTTGTAGAACCTTGCGATGGCGATGGTTCATTTAGTGGTCCTGTCTCGTGAAATGTGATCGGACAACCATGGCTGTCTCAAGACCCAGGGGAATTGAGCCCGATCAATCGTTGGATGGTTTGTTGACGTTTACGACCCCGTCTGGCTCTCATGCGTGCGCGTCTACGAGCCTGCGTCGTCGGCCGAGAACCGAAGGTCGCGGACCCTTTCCCCTATGAGCCACCGTTGCGGCCGCCCGTCTCAGACAGGACCGAGCATTCATGATGGCACTGGACTGGCCGTCCCTGGCACTGATGGCGGCCGCGCTGGCGGCTGCGGGATTTCTCTCCGGCTTTCTCGCTGGCCTTCTCGGCGTAGGCGGCGGCGCCGTGGTTGTGATCACCCTTTACGAAGCCTTCCGCTGGCTTGGCGTCGACGAGGCCGTGCGCATGCATCTGGCCACGGGCACGTCACTTGCCATCATCGCGCCGACGACGCTTCGTTCGTTCATGGCCCATCGGGCCCGCGGCATCGCCGATCTCGCATTCGTCAAGCGGATGTCGATACCCGTCATCGCCGGCGTCATTCTCGGATCGCTCGTCGCGCGCAGCTCCGGCGGCGATGTCTTGAAGTGGGTCTGGGTCGTTATGGGCTCGTTCCTGGCGCTACGCATGTTCCTGGGCCGTGACGATTGGCGGCTCGGTGCAGATATCCCGAAAGGCCGGGCGGTCGAGGTCTATGGCGTCCTGATCGGCACCATCTCCACTCTGATGAGCATCGGGGGAGGCGCCTATGTCGTCATCCTCATGACCCTCTACGGGCGCACCCTGCACCAGGCGGTCGCCACATCCTCAGGCTTCGGGCCGCTGATTGCCATTCCCGGACTGATCGGCTTCATGTGGGCCGGCTGGGGTACGACTGGCGTACCGCCCGGCACGCTCGGTTACGTGAGCCTGCTGGGCGCAGCGCTCGCCATTCCCACCGGCCTCATCGCAGCCCCCCTCGGCGCCAAGCTGTCACACGGACTGTCGAAGCGGAGGCTGGAACTCGCCTTTGGTACGTTCATGACCTTCGTCGTCGTCCGCTTCCTGTTTAGCCTGCTGTTCTGAGCGTCCTGCCCGCGCGAAGCCGTATCGGCGCGCTTCGCTAGGCTGTTTACAGAAAGGTTTTATCAAGATGCCCCAGCCGACTGCGCTTCTGCCCACCGATGTCCTCGTCGACACGAGCGACCCAGCCATCGCCGTCGTCACGATCAACCGTGCCAAGCGGCGCAACGCGATGACGCGGGCCATGTGGCTCGAGCTGACACGCGTTGTAGCGGAAATCGGTGCCGCGCCCCATGTTCGCGCCATCGTCCTGACTGGTGCCGGTGGTGCCTTTTGCGCAGGCGCGGACATCACGGAGTTTCCCGCTGTGCGCGCTACTGTCGAGGATGGGCGCGCCTACGAAGCGGCCGTGGACGGCGTCCATCTCGCCATCCAGGCAAGCGCCAAGCCGACCATCGCCGCGATCTCGGGACCGTGCTACGGCGGCGGCGTCGCGCTCGCTCTCTCGTGCGATTTTCGGGTTGCCGATGCGACGGCGTACTTCGCCATTCCGGCGGCCAGACTTTCGAATGTCTATGGGGTGGTCGAGACGCGCGCCCTCTACGACGCTGTGGGGCTCGCGGTCGCCAAGGAAGTTCTGTTTACGGGCCGGCGATACGACGCTGCAGAGGCCGTCGACGTGGGGCTCGCAACGCACATGGCTTCGCGTGGGAACGCGCTCGACGCCGCGCGCGAACTCGCCGACCGGCTGCGTACCTCCGCGCCCCTCACCATCAAGGGGGCAAAGACCGTCCTGAGCGCCATCGCTCGCAATGCCACCGAGGCACGGGCCAGCGACATTCACGACGTCATGGACGCCGCCATCGGCAGCGAGGACTACAAGGAAGGCGTCGCAGCCTTTGCTGCCAAGCGCGATCCGATCTTCAAGGGCCGATAAATCCTTACCCGCCCTTCCATTTGCGTCAATCGGATGGGAGAGAAACCGGTCTGTGCGGGGTTGCGCACCTTTCACGATGCCGGCAAACTCACTCCACCCGCAAAACGGTCTTCAGGACTGGTTGAACACAAAACGGCGGGATCAAGGGAGGACTATTATGCGCCTACGCAAGACTGCCGCGATCTTCGCGGCGGCGATGGGAATGATATCATTCATAGCCATCGCCGAAGCACAGACGCCGAAAAAGGGTGGAATTCTGCAGTTTGCTGTCACGGCCGAGCCGCCCAACTACGACTGTCACGCCTCCCAAACGTTCGCGCTGCTGCATCCCGTGAGCCCGTTCTATTCGTTTCTGGTGCGCTACGATGCGAGCCAAAACGGCAAGATCACGGGCGACCTGGCGAAAAGCTGGGACATTTCGCAGGACGGTCTGACCTACACGTTCAAGCTCCACGACAACATCAAGTTTCATGACGGCTCGGCGCTCACCTCGGAAGACGTGAAAGTATCATTCGAGCGGGTCCAGAGCCCGCCACCCGGAGTCGTCTCGATCCGCCAATCGCTCATGGCCGACGTCACCGCGATCGAGACTCCGGACCCGTCGACGATCACGTTCCGGATCAAACAGGTCAACGCCTCCTTCCTGGATAATCTCGCCGCCCCGTTCCACTGCATCTTCAGCGCCGCGAAGTTGAAGGAGGACCCGAAGTTTCCCCAGAACAACATTCTGGGATCGGGCGCCTTCCAGTTCGTCGAGTACGTCAAGGGCTCTCACCTAGTCGCCAAGCGTTTCGACCAGTATTTCAAACCGGGCCTTCCCTACCTCGACGGCTACAAGGCCTACTTCGTGAAATCGAACGCCGTGGTGCCGGGTATCATCGGCGGTCAGTTCGATGGAGAATGGCGCGGTCGCACGCCATCGGAACGCGACCAGCTCATGCGCTCGGCGCTCAAGGACAACCTCGTCCTGCATGAAGGGCCTTGGGCGACGAATAACATCATCATTTTCAACACGCAGCAGAAGCCTTTCGACGATCCACGCGTCCGTCGGGCTTTGTCGCTCGCCATCGATCGCTGGGGGGGCAACGAGTCGCTCTCCAAGATCACAATTGTGAAGGCGACCGGCGGTTTCCTGCGGCCCGGCTATGATCTGGCTTTGCCTGAACCGGAACTCGAGAAGTTCCCCGGCTACTGGCGCGACATCGAGAAGTCACGAGCCGAGGCACGGCGTCTGCTCAAAGAGGCAGGCCAGGAGAACCTCAAGATCAAACTGCACAACCGGACGCTGAACGAGCCCTATACGCCAGTCGGCATCTTCCTGATCGACCAGTGGCGGCGGATCGGTGTCACCGTTGATCACAGCCAAGTCGAGACGACGCCGTACTTCGGCAATCTGGTCGACGGCAAGTTCGATGTCGGCCTCTATCCGCTGACCGTCCCAGCTGACGAGGTGACGGCGCAGCATCAAGCCTACATCTCGCACGCTGCATCCCCGAACAGCTACGCGCGCCACAACGACACGCGCCTCGATAAACTCTGGGAAGACCAGCAGCGCACGACCGACCCGGCCAAGCGGAAGGCGTTGGTGCAAGAGTTCGAGCGGATCATGCTGACCGAGAACTACTACCTGAACATCAACTGGTGGCAGCGCATCATCGTGCACCACAAGAAGATCAAGGGCTGGAACTTCTCGCCGAGCCACTTCCAAGGCAACGATCTGGTCGGGGTCTGGCTCGACGAGTAGCGTACTGTGACCTGTCGCTGTCGCGAGGCTTCAAGCCCCGCGGCGGCGCATCGGTGGAGACCCAAGGCTATGTCTCATCCCTACACGATAGATCGCTCGTCCAACTGGCGGCGGCAGGCCGTATGCGAGAAGATCTGGGGCCTCGACCTCATCTCACTGGGCCTGCGCGAAGATGTGATCACTGCCTGGGTCACAACCTGGGCCGCAAGCCCGTACGAGCGCCTCGAGGACATGCCCTGGACGGAAGGCGTGGACTACCCCCTGCTCTCCCATATCAACGAGGTGACACGAGCCGGCGTCGATCTGGCGGCGCGTGCCAAGACCGACTGGGGCAAGGACGTTCCCGCCGATACGCTGGTGCCGGTCCTTATCCTGCACGACGTCGACAAGCCGCTGATGTACGAGCGGCGCGATGGCAAGGTGGTCCGCTCGCGGCTTGCCGACGAGATTCCGCACGGCGTGGTCGGTGGCATGCTGTTGAAGGAACTTGGCTTCAGCCACGAGGTGGTGGCCACCGTGACGACCCACTCGCCGAAGATGCCGTATCGCGGACGCAATTTCGCCGCCTATCTGCTGAGCCACGCCGACGAATTCTCGGCCGACTATGCGCTGATGGCGATGGGCCGGACGCCGAGTTACGTGAAGCACGTGTAAGGAGGTATCAGATGGCCCGCATTCCCCTGCTCGACGAGAACGACCCAACGACGCCGTCCGAGGCTCGGGCGCAGCTGCTCGAGGCCAAGCGTGCACGAGGCAAACTGATCAACATCTATCGCGCAATGGCGAATAAGCCTCAGGCGTTGGCTGCCTTCAGTGGTCTAGCCAATGCGGTGTATCGGGCGGGGTCGACAGTCGCTCCACAGCACGGCGAGCTCGCCTACCTGACGGCGACGGCGGTCAACGACTGCTTCTATTGAATACCGACGCACATAGCGCTCGGTCGGAGCCTAGGACTTTCAGAAGAGAAGATGCAGTACCTGCTGGCCGAGCCGCTCCCCGAGGGCGTTTACGAGCCGGCCGAGGCGGCGATCATCGTCTACGCGCGCAAATCGACCCGGCTCGAGCCGATCGACGATGCCACGTATGGGGCGCTCGCCGCACACTTCAGCACCCAGCAGATCATCGACATCTGCATGACGGTGGGCTTGAGCAATCTGGTCAACCGCTTCCACGCCACCTTTCGGACGGACGTAGACGCCGAGACTCTGGCCGAGGTCGAAGCCGGAGATCAAGCCGCCGGGACATGTCCGCTGCCGCGGCCGAAAGCGCCGGACTGAGACAGTCCGGCGCGCATGATTGTCCCAAGAGGAACCGATGGTCCGGTCGCGAACCAGACGGCCCGCGTCCGCCGGTCATTCCTCTTGAAGGTAGCGCGCAATCACGCCGCCGATGACGCCGCCCAAGATCGGTGCGACCCAAAATACCCAGAGCTGCGACAGCGGCAGCGTGCCACCGAAGATCGCGGTCGCAGTACTGCGCGCCGGGTTCAGCGAAGCGTTGGTGACCGGGATGGCGACGATATGAAAAAGCGCCAACGCGAGGCCGATCGCGATCGGGGCGAAGCCTGCTGGCGCGCGCCGCGATGTCGAGCCGACAATAATGATCAGGAACAAAGCCGTGATCACCACCTCGTAAAGGAAGGCGGCGAGCAGGCTATACTGGCCGGGGCCACCGTAGTGGTTAGAGACCGCGACGAAGGAGTTGACCTTCACACCGACACCACCGGCAACGACCGTCGCGAGCACCAAGCCTGCAGCCGCGCCACCGAGCACCTGCGCAATAATGTAGGCTGGCGCGCGAGCTGAATCGAACCGGCCAGCTGCGATCAGACCGATTGTGACGGCGGGATTGAAATGGCCGCCGGAGATGTGTCCCACAGCGTAAGCCATGGATACCACCGAAATGCCTGCAGCAAGCGCCACGGCCAGCAGACCGGCCGAAGGCGCGGCAAAGATGGCGGCACCTGCAATTGCGAGCACGAGGCAGAACGTACCGACGAACTCGGAAACGAGAGCGCGTGCTGTCATGTCAGATCTTCCCATAGTTGAGGCGGAGAAGCGTTCCGCGGGTCGCGATTCGAACGCTGCAATCATCGGGCGCTTAACAACTTCTGGTAAGCTGCACCAAGAACCAACTGTTTTTCCATAGCGATGGGTTCAGCCCATCACGAGCAGAGCACCGAGCCCCAATCCACCGACGGTAATCCGCCACCATGCAAACGGTGCGAAACCGTAGCGCGAGACGAACTCCAAGAGGTAGCGAACAACCACAACACCCGAGATGAATGCGAAAACGAAACCGATGGCAATCGACTGCCAAGCCGCCGCGTCGAGGTCGCCATGGCTCTTGTAGAGGTCGTAGGTGAAGGCGCCCGCCATTGTCGGCATAGCGAGGAAGAACGAAAACTCCGCGGCGGCTCTCTTGGAAAGACCAAGGAGCATAGCGCCGACGATTGTCGCGCCGGAGCGGGAGACGCCGGGAACCATGGCCAGGCATTGGAATGCGCCGATCTTGAGCGCGGTCAGGGGTGTCACTTCCTCAGCTTGGGTGACCCGCGGCGTCAGTTTCAAGCTGTCGACCACCAGGAGGATGATCCCGCCGACGATCAGCGAGATGCAGATCAGAATGGGAGTTTCGAACAGCACCTCCTTGATGAACTTGTGCAGCAGGACGCCGACCACAGCGGCCGGTAGAAAGGCGACCACGATGGCGATCACGAACTGACGCGCCGCAGGGTCGCGAGGGATATCGAGAAAAAGGCGCCACAGCCGGGCCGAGTAGACGGTCAGGAGAGCCAGAACCGCACCGAGCTGAATGAGAATCTCGAACGCGCGCTTATCCGGCTTCACGCCGAGAAAATGACCGGTCAGGAGCAGATGACCCGTCGACGAAACCGGAATGAATTCGGTAAGCCCTTCGATGATGCCAAGCAAGATGGACTGCCAAGTCTGCATGGGGCCTCGCCTAGCTTGCATCGCCGATTCGTTCCGTGTCTGGCCCACTTAGCAGAATTCGGCAGGGTCGCGACGGGGCGGAATGTCCGGGGGCGCGCCATGTCGCTGGATGAGCCCGGCTGTGACCTAGGTGCCTCGCCCCAGGAAATGGTCCCGCGCCATCCTCGTGGTAAATGTCGCACGACAGCTCATGGCCCCAGATTCGCCGGGAAGACCAGACAACCCACGAGCGCTCGGATCCTCAGAAGGTGACGCGACACGACCATGCCTAGGCTCACTCATTTCAAATTGTGCCCGTCGTCGCGCTCGATCCGCCTTCTTCTCGGCGAGATGGACGTCGCGGTCACATTGGCGGAAGAATTGCCTTGGGAATGGCGGCCGGCACTGCTGTCGCTCAACCCCTCAGGTGCACTACCGGTACTGGAGCTCGACGATGGCCTGACCGTAGCCGGAGCCTACGCCATATCGGAGTACCTGGGCGAATTGGTCAGGCGCAGTCCACCCGACGACCGAGCCTGTGACCCGTTTCCGGGCTCGGACGAGGATCGTGCCGAGGTTCGCCGCCTCGTCGACTGGTTCCATGCCAAGCTCGCCGCCGAGGTCAGCCGCGACCTGTTACGCGAGAAGCTCGAGAGCCGGCTGAGGCCGGAACTCGCAAGGCAGCAGCCTGACGTGCAACTGCTGAGATCCTTGCGCGCCAATCTGCGTTATCATTTGAGCTATGTCAGTTATCTCGCGGATCAGCGCAAATGGCTCGCGGGGGATGAACTGAGTTTTGCGGATATGGCCGCAGCGGGGCACCTGTCGTGCCTCGATTACCTGGACGAGGTGCCATGGGACACCTACCCATCCGCACGCAACTGGTACGTGCGCCTGAAATCCAGACCTTCGTTCCGGCCGCTGCTGGAGGACCGGGTCGCCGGCATCGCACCGCCGCTCCACTACGACAATCTCGATTTCTGAGATGCGCGTGAAACATACCCCAGAGTTAACCGTCCGGCGCGCGGCCACAGATGCCGGTTTCTACGCCGTGGGGATTGCACGCCTCGCCGCATTCGGTGAGTCAGCCGGAGAGCGGCTTGCGGCTTTCGTCGCCGGTGGCCGTCATGGCGATATGACTTGGATGGCCGCTGAACTCATACGACGCCGCCACCCTTCGACCCTCTGGCCTGAGGCGCGCTCGGCTGTGGTCCTTGCTTACAATTACGGGCCTGAAACCGATCCGTTGCCAGCTCTGGAGCGTCGAACGGAAGGGGTCATCTCCGTTTATGCGCAAGGCCGCGACTATCACGATGTGCTCAAGGGCAAGTTGAAACAGGTCGCCGGCATCCTGGCGCGAGCTGCAGGTGGTGCAGACGTCAAGGTCTTCGTCGATACGGCTCCACTGATGGAGAAACCGCTCGCCGCGCTCGCCGGAATCGGTTGGCAGGGCCGTCATACGAACCTCGTGTCGCGGGACGGCGGCTCCTGGCTGTTTCTTGGGGTTATCCTGACGACGGCGGAGCTCGAGCCCGACGTAGCGGAAGCGGATCATTGCGGCACGTGTCGGCGCTGCCTCGACATTTGCCCGACCAGCGCCTTTCCTGCGCCCTATCAGCTCGACGCCCGCCGCTGCATTTCGTACCTGACCATCGAGCACAAAGGGCCGATCGCGCGCGACTTGCGACCCCTCATGGGCAATCGCATCTACGGGTGCGACGACTGCCTCGCGGTGTGCCCCTGGAACAAGTTCGCATCCGCCGGGCGCGACGCAAAGCTCTCTGCAACAGAAGCAACCCGGGCGCCCACCCTTGCCGAACTTCTGGCACTCGACGACGCCGCGTTCCGCAAGCGTTTCGCCGGTTCGCCGATCAAGCGTACCGGACGCGACCGCTTCGTGCGCAACGTTTTGATCGCCTCGGGGAACTCGGGCTCGCCGGAGCTTCTCGCTCCGGTGGAGCGCTGTCTCGACGACGCTTCGCCACTCGTCCGTGGTGCGGCCGTCTGGGCGGTGGGCCGGCTCGGTGGGCGCGGCAGCTTAGAGGCACACGCGCTCCGTCTTCGCGCCCTCGAAGCCGACGCGACTGTCAGAGCGGAATGGACTGCGGAGCTCGATTAATGACGAAGCGGATCGACGAGACGGGACTTACCGGGTCGCACCTCCTTTGCATCGGACTCGGCTATACGGCGCGTGCGCTTGCACGTCGGCTTTCGAAGAGAGGCGTCGACATTAGCGGCACGACGCGGACGAATGCGGGGGCAGCCACACTCACAGCGGCGGGATGGCGTGGCTTAGTATTCGACGGCACCGATGTCTCATGGGACCTGGCGGAAGCGATTTCACGAGCGACGCACATCCTCGTCTCGGCCGCGCCCGATGAAGCGGGCGATCCAGTGCTCGCCCGTCTCGGACCCAACCTGGCAAAGTCTTCGAACCTGGGTTGGATCGGTTATCTCTCGACGATCGGCGTCTACGGCGATCACAACGGGAACTGGATCGACGAAACCGCAGTCCCGCGCGATCCGGGCGTGCGCGGTCAAAGGCGGCTTGATGCGGAAGCGTCATGGCTGGCCTTCGGGGCCGAACATGGCGCACGCGTAGAGATTTTTCGGCTCCCGGGCATCTATGGACCGGGCCGCAGTGCGATCGATCAGCTCCGGGAGGGAACAGCGCGGCGGATCGACAAATCCGGTCAGGTCTTCAACCGCATTCACGTCGACGACATCGCCACAGCACTCGAGGCTGCGATGGACCGTCCGACGGGGCACTCGATTTTCAACTTCTGCGATGACGAGCCGGCTCCCGCGCCAGACGTCGTTGCCTACGCCGCAGAGCTGCTCGGCCTTCCAGTCCCCCCACTGATCCCGTTCGCGCAAGCCCAGCTCTCACCGATGGCCGCTAGCTTCTATGCGCAGTCGAAACGTGTCTCCAACCAGCGCATGAAGACGGCGCTCCGGGTCACGTTGGCGTATCCGACGTATCGCGAAGGACTGGCCGGCATCCTCCGTGCCATGCGATCCACATCCGGCACTGCACCAGGGTACTGACCGCCGCTTAGTCTTCCTCGCTATCACCCGCCACCGACGACACTTGCCGCGCGATGTAGAATTGCTCGCCCATCAACTCCATGCGGTCGAACTGCTCCTCGAGGAAATTGATGTGCTCCTCCTCGTCCTTGAGGATCGACATGAACAGCTCGAACGTGCCCATGTCGCCAGCCTCCTGGCATTCGCGAGCGGCCTTGTCGTAGAAGGCGCGAGCTTCGATCTCCATCTCGAGCTGGCGCTCGAAGATCTGGCGAACGCTCTTGGGCTCGGCAATCTCGTCGAGGTCGCGCACGTTCGGCTTTCCCTCGAGAAACATCATGCGCTCGATGAAGCGGCTGGCGTGCACCCCCTCTTCCTTGACCTCGTGAAACATGTGCTTGGCGAGGCGATCGACGCCCCAGTCATCGAGCTTATGGGCCTGCAGCAAATACTGGTTCACGGTCGTCAGCTCCATCGTGACGGCGCGCTGCAAGTGTTTCAGCGAAATCTCAGGACCTTTCATAAGGACTCCTTCACAGGTCGCGATTGAATTCGCGATTTGAACGCACGGCTTCTCGGCGCGGTTCCGAGACGATCGCCTCGGCCCGCTCCCGGCTCGTCAGGTTGGCATGTGGACTGGTCACTGCCGCACAGGCGTGGCACGCTACCGCTTGCATCGCCACTCGAGCCCGGAGCATCAAGGATGGCCCCCAGCAACCTCGCCCGCCTCGACGCCGCCGAGAGCGTGATCAAGACGCTTTGCGCCAACGGCATCGATACGCTCTATTGCCTGCCCGGTGTGCAGAACGACGACTTCTTCGATGCCCTGGCGCGGAACGGTCAGCCGATCAAGCCGGTGCACACACGCCATGAGCAGGCGACGGCCTACATGGCACTCGGCGCGGCGCTCGCAACCGGAAAACCTCAGGCTTACTGCGTGGTACCTGGGCCGGGCTTTCTCAACACGACCACGGCGCTTGCGACCGCCCAATCGCTCTATCAGCCTGTGCTCGCGATCTCCGGCCAGATCTTCGAGGACAAGATCGGCAAGGGACTCGGCTATCTGCACGAGACCCCGGACCAACTCGGCATCATGAAGACACTGACGAAGTGGGCCGCGCACATCAACGGCGCGGAGGATGCCGGCCCCAAGGCACGTGAGGCATTCCGCCAGCTCCTCTCCGGCGTACCCGGTCCGGTCGGGCTCGAGTGCGGATGGGACGTGTGGAAGCGCGCCGCCGACGTGGCGCTGGATGTCGAGCCCGTGAGACGCGAGACGCCGGCCATCGACGAAGATGCCGCGGAAGCGGCAGCAAAGCTCCTCGCCGGATCGAAGAACCCGATGATCTGGGTCGGCGGAGGTGCGCTCGAGGCGGGACCTGAGATTCTGCAGCTCGCGGAGATGCTGGAAGCGCCCGTGGTCTCGTTCCGAACAGGCGCAGGCGTAATCGACACGCGCCATCCGCTCGCTCAGCGCACAACTGGCGCCTACAAGCTCTGGAAAGACGTGGACGTTCTGTTGGGCGTTGGCACACGGCTGCACAGCCAGCTCGACTGGGGCACGGATGATGCCATGAAGATCATCCATCTCGACATTGACCCAACGCGACCCGGACGTATCCGCAAACCCGACGTGGCAATGATCGCCGATGCAAAGGAGGGCGTGGCGGCGATCATCGCGAGGCTGGGGCGCCACCTCGGCAAAAGGCCGAGCCGCCGCGACGCTCTCGCCGCGCTCAACGCCGAGGTCGAGCGGGAGTTGACCGACCTGGCCCCGCAAAAGGCCTGGATCGATGCGATCCGTGCCGGCGTGCCGGACAACGGCATCCTGGTCGAGGAATTGACGCAGGTGAGTTATGTCAGCCGAGTGATGTATCCAGTCTATGCGCCTCGCACGTATCTCTGCTCGGGTTACCAGGGCACGCTCGGATGGGGATACTCGACTGCACTCGGCGTGAAGGCCGCGATGCCGGACCGACCCGTTGTTTCAGTTTCCGGTGACGGCGGCTTCATGTTCGGCATGCAGGAGATCGCCACAGCGACGCGACACAACATTCCCTTGGTAGCGCTGGTCTTCAACGACAGCGCCTACGGAAACGTGCGCCGCATGCAGCAGCTCAACTACGACGGCCGCGTCATCGCGAGCGACTTGAAGAACCCGGATTTCGTCAAGCTCGGTGAGAGCTTCGGCATTCGCGCGACGCGGGCTGGGTCGCCGGCTCAGCTTACCAAGCAGATGGGCGAAGCGATCCGCGCCAACGAGCCGACCCTGATCGAAGTGCCGGTCGGGCCGTTCCCCGATCCATGGCGGCTGTTTTTCCGGAAGAAGGCCAGGGGTGTGTGAAGTCCTCCGGATCCAGGCGGACGCATCGCTGGCGGCCAACTTCGCTTCCAAGCTCCGCGCGGGTCGGCTAGACGTGCGATTGGTAAGGGCCGACGTGCGACCCCTTTTGAACTGCGAGGTAGCGACATGGCATCGACAAGCTCCGCCAACGCAACGAAATCCATCCGAAGCGAAAGCATGTTGATCGACGGCGCCTGGGTCGGGACCGGCAGCGGGCGTACGCTCGATGTCGAGGCGCCGGGCACGCGCGAGACCATCGCCACGATCCCGCGCGGCGGCGCGGAGGACATCGACCGCGCTGTGAAGGCTGCCGCGCAGGCGTTTCCGGCCTGGAGCCGTGTCGTTCCGCGCGATCGAGGTCGTCTGCTCCAGAAGATCGCTGATGCCATGGAGGAGCGGATCGAGGAATTGGCCCGCATTCTTGCGGAGGAGACGGGGAACGCAATTCGCACGCAGGCTCGGGGCGAAGCACGCAGTGCCGTTGATATCATGCGTTACTTCGGCGGGCTCGCGAGTGAGCTGAAGGGAGAGACCATTCCTCTCGGCGAGCATGTGCTCTCCTACACGCGGCGAGAGCCGATCGGCGTCGTGGGCGCCATCATTCCGTGGAACGCACCTGTGGCGTTGGCGGCGCTGAAAATCGCGCCGGCGCTTTGTGCGGGCAACACACTGGTTCTGAAAGCCGCCGAGGATGCGCCGCTCGGCGTGCTCGCGATGGCGCGGATCTGCGAGCAATTCCTGCCGCGGGGTGTCCTCAATGTCGTGACGGGACTCGGCGAGGAAGCGGGAGCCGCTCTCTCGGCGCATCCAACCGTGCGCAAGCTGTCGTTCACGGGCTCAACGGAGGTCGGCAAGATCATCATGCGCGCGGCGGCTGAGCGGATCGTTCCAGTCAGTCTCGAACTCGGGGGCAAGAGCCCGTCGATCGTGTATCCCGATGCGAACGAGGCCTGGTGCGTCGATGGCATTATCGCGGCGATGCGCTTCACGCGGCAAAGCCAGTCGTGCACGGCAGGCTCTCGCCTGTTCCTCCACGCCGACATCGTCGACAGCTTCCTCCAGAAGCTCGCGGACAAGACGGCGAAGCTGAAGATCGGTGACCCGCTCGACGAGGCGACCGACATTGGCGCCATCATCAACGAGAAGCAGTTCAAGAAGGTGTGCGGCTACGTCGAGGAGGGTCTCAATCTGCCGGGCTCTAAGGTGCTGGTCGGCGGACTTCCTCCGAAGACGGGGCCCTTAGCGAAGGGCTACTTCGCCATCCCGACCGTGTTCGCGAATGCCGCCAACGACTGGCGTCTTGCTCGCGAGGAGATCTTTGGGCCGGTCCTCGTCGCCATCCGCTGGACGGATGAAGCCGAGGCGATCCGCATGGCGAACGACACGCACTATGGCCTCGCCGCCTACGTGTGGACAAAGGACATCGGACGCGCGCTGCGCGCTTCGCATGCCGTGGAAGCCGGCTGGGTGCAGGTGAACCAGGGGCTCGGGCAATTCCCGGGGCAATCGTACGGCGGCGTCAAGCAATCCGGCATCGGCCGCGAACACTCGCTCGAAGGCATGCTCGACAGCTTCACGCAGCGCAAGAACGTCACGGTGAATTTGGCAGTCTAGGCGCGCGAGCCGTCAAACGCACAGCGCAAGGAAGGAACCGAGCTTCGCCATCGCTGCGCATCACGATCCTTCGACGGTCGGCTCGGCCCTCATGGCGACAGCTGCAACCACGGATCCGAGCCCCATCACCACGAAAGCCAAGATCCAGGCTGTGGGGCTCGAGGATCCGCCCGCGCCATCAATCACCACCCCCACCGTCAAAGGGCCGAGGAAGCCGGCCAGAAACCCCATGAGGCCAAAAAGCGTCAAAGCTGCACTTCTCGTCTCTGCGGTGGAGGCCGACATCAACCCGCCGTTGATCGCTCCCGCGTCGCCGTAGCTCGTTATGCCGTGCAAGAACAGCAGCGCCAGCACGACATAAAAGCTCGAAGTCAGCAATAGACCCGTCGCCAGACACACGGCAGCGGAAGCAATCGATACGGATCGCACGACGCGCTCACGACCAAAGCGGATGCCAAGCTCAGCGACGATGATGCTGACGGGCACTGCCGCCAGAGCAGAGAGCCCCGCTAGGACGGAGAAATTCCAGCCGGCCGAGCTGTGACCGGGCAAGCTGGCGTTGAAGGCGAGGGCAGGTACAAACCATACGCGAATGGCAAATACCTCCCATGTGTTGCCGGCGTACGCCAGAATGAACCGCCGGGTCTCCAGGGACCGCAACGCGAGGCCGTAGTCCGGCAACCACCTCGGGGCCCGCAATTCGTGCCCCGGCTTTGGCGCGCCGACGAACAGGAGCAGGGGCAGAGCGAGAAGGGTTCCCATGCCCGCGGCCATGAACGAGGCCGGCCAACCGAAGAGCTGGGCCAATAGGCCCGCGACCAGAAATGACGCGCCGCTGCCAATGGCGTAAGCGGCACTGTAAAACGCCCCTGCTCGCGCTTGTGCCGACCCCTCAAGCCGGTCGGCGATCAGTTTCAGGCCAACGATGTGGATGCCGGAGAAACCGATGCCCGCGACGAGCCGCAACGCGAGTGCCGACCAAAATCCGGCTGCCAATGCGGCGAACGCGAACGACGCAACGCCCGCCAGCACGACTGAGGCCGCATAGACGACGCGCCCATCCAGTCGACCGGCGAGTGCCCCGATAAAGGGTAGTCCAACAGCGTAGCCGAGAAAATATATCCCCCCGAGCCACCCCATTTCGGACGCGCTCAACGACCAGAGGCGTGCGAGGTCAACAATAACGGCCGGCACTGCCATGAGGGCGAGCTGGCTGAGGACGAGAGCCAGCGAAAGTGCGGCAACGACAGTCTTAGGCCGGCGTCTCATCAAAAGCCTAACTCCAGCAGAGACGCCAGCCGAGGGGTCGGAACGAATATCAGTAGACGACGACGCTTCGAATGCTCTCGCCAGCGTGCATCAGGTCGAAGCCCTTGTTGATGTCGGCGAGAGGCAGAGTGTGCGTGATCATCGGGTCGATCGAGATCTTGCCGTCCATGTACCAGTCGACGATCTTCGGCACATCGGTGCGGCCTCTGGCGCCGCCGAAGGCCGTGCCTTTCCACACGCGCCCGGTGACGAGCTGGAACGGCCGCGTCTTGATCTCCTGGCCGGCGCCAGCGACACCGATGATGATGCTCTCGCCCCAGCCGCGGTGGCAGGCTTCCAGAGCGGTGCGCATGACCTCGACATTGCCCGTGCAGTCGAACGTGTAGTCGGCGCCGCCGATTTGATCCGCGCCGCGCTTCGTCATGTTGACGAGATGCGCGACGAGATCCTTGCCGACGTCCTTCGGGTTGACGAAGTGTGTCATGCCGAACTTCTCGCCCCACTCTTTCTTGGCAGGGTTCAGGTCAACGCCGATGATCATGTCGGCGCCGACGAGGCGTAGGCCCTGAATGACATTGAGCCCGATACCGCCAAGCCCGAAGACGATCGCGGTGCAGCCGGGCCCGGCCTTGGCTGTGTTGATCACCGCACCCACGCCAGTCGTCACACCGCAACCGATGTAGCAGATCTTGTCGAACGGAGCGTCCTCGCGGACCTTGGCGACGGCAATCTCGGGAAGCACCGTGAAGTTCGAGAACGTCGAGCAGCCCATGTAGTGGAACACGGGCTTGCCATCGAGCGTGAACCGCGAAGTGCCATCGGGCATCAGGCCCTGGCCCTGCGTCGCGCGGATCGCCGTGCACAGGTT
>JALHMC010000070.1 GCA_022844225.1 Hyphomicrobiaceae bacterium
CTGACTGAGCGCCAAGTGACTGAGTACCTGCTGTGTGAGAGTGGCCGTCCTGTGATCGTGGTGCCACAAAGCCACTCGCAACCGTACCGTGCCGGAGATATTGCGCTCGGCTGGGACAATACCGCTGCAGCAGCGCGGGCACTCGGCGACACTCTCTCTTTGCTCGGTCCGGACCGTCTTCATCTCCTGACCGTAACGGGTGAAAAGCCTCTCCCGACCGATCTCAATACCGACCGGCTCGTCGCAGCGATCAGTCGACGGGGGGGCACCGCTGACCATAGCGTAGTCTCACTCGGATCGCGCACGATCGCTCGCGCTCTACAGGGGGAGGCCGAGTTGCGCGGAGCAACGCTGCTGAGCATGGGGGCCAAGGGACATTCCCGTTTGAGGCGCATCGTGTTCGGCAGCGCGACGACGGACTTCCTCGGCGACCCAAGACTACCGACCTTGCTCTCTCGTTGAGGCCTGCGCCGTCCCCCCCCCCCCTGAGCGTTAGACGGGCGGGGCGTCAGGGGGGCGCAAACCACCGATGTGCGGTTGCGCCCGCACCTTATCCTCATGTTTTCCACTCCATACGCACTGTCGCGATCCGTCGCCGCCAGATTGCCCGTTTGCCGGACTATGCTACGGCGAAATCTTGGGGATTCGGGGGTAGGCAATGGCAGTGGCGACGCTCAGGCGGGCAGGGCCCGCCGACCATGAGTCCGGGCCGGGTGCGTTCCTCGGCGTGGAGACTTCGGTGCGCGGGTTCACGTGGCGTGAGCGGCTGGGGCGGTCGGAGGCCAACGTCGCCGCGATGATCGCGCAACAGCACGGGTTGCCGGAGTTGCTCGGGCGTATCCTGGCGGCGCGCGGCATCGGCGTCGACGAGGTGGCCGTGACGCTCGATCCCACCATCAAGGCACTGATGCCGGACCCCTCGACTCTGGTCGACATGGAGAGGGCGGCGGGGCGCCTCGCCGATGCCATCCAGAAGCGCGAGCGCGTCGCGATCTTCGGCGATTACGACGTGGACGGGGCCTGCTCGTCGGCGCTGATGCGGCGCTTCTTCATCGCTCACGGGCAGGATGCGCGCATCTACATTCCCGACCGCATCTTCGAGGGCTATGGCCCCAATCCGCAGGCGATCGAGACGCTGGTCAAGGAAGGTGCGAAGCTGATCGTTACGGTCGACTGCGGCGTGACGAGCTTCGACACACTGGCGCACGCCAAGACGCTGGGTGCGGACGTGGTGGTGCTCGACCATCATCAGGCCGACGAGCGACTACCAGCGTGCAACGCCGTGGTGAACCCGAACCGGCAGGACGATCTTTCGGGGCTGGGCCATCTCTGCGCGGCCGGCGTGACGTTCATGGCGCTGGTGGCGACAGCTCGTGAATTGCGGGCCCGCGGCTTTTACAGTAAGAGCCAGCCGCCGCCCGACCTGATGTCGCTGCTCGATCTCGTGGCACTGGCGACAGTGGCCGACGTCGTGCCGCTGAAGACGCTCAACCGGGCCTTCGTCGTGCGCGGACTCGAGGTGATGCGCCAACGCCAGAACGCCGGCATTCGGGCGTTGCTCGATGCCGCGAGCCTCAACCAGCCGCCGACGCCCTATCACCTCGGCTTCGTGATCGGGCCGCGGATCAACGCTGGTGGGCGCATCGGCGATGCGGCGCTCGGGGCGCGGCTCCTGTCGATCGACGACGACGCAGAGGCGGCAAAGATCGCGGCGCTGCTCGACAAGCTCAATCGCGAGAGGAAGGCGATCGAGACCGCGATGTTGGAGGCCGCCACGGCGGACGCCGACCGACTGGTGGACGAAGATCCCGACAGGCCGATCGTGCTGGTCGGCTCGGACGAATGGCACAAGGGCGTCGTCGGGCTCGTCGCCTCGCGGCTGGTGGAGCGGTTCCGGCGGCCGTCGTGCGTGATCGCCTGGGAGAAAGATGGACCGGGGACGGGGTCGCTCCGGTCGATCGCGGGCGTCGACATCGGGGGGGCGGTGCGCGCACTGGCGGCGGAAGGGTTGCTGATCAAGGGCGGCGGACACGCGATGGCGGCGGGCCTGACCGTGGCCCGCGACAAGCTCGATGAGGTGCGCGCGCGGTTCGAGGCCATGCTACGCGACTCGGCAACTGCAGCCCGCTCGACCACGGCGCTCGAGATTGACGGCGCGATGACGCCAGCGGGCGTGTCGGAGGAGTTCATCGACCTCTTGGAGAAAGCCGGGCCCTACGGGCAGGGCAATCCATCACCGCGGTTCGCATTTCCGGCGCATCGGGTGCGCTTCGCGAAAGTGATGGGTGAGGCGCACATCCGGTGCACGCTGGAAGCCGGTGACGGCTCGAAGCTCGACGCCATCGCATTCCGGGCGGTCGGCCAGCCGGTGGGCGATGCGATCCAGAATTCGAACGGTATGCCGCTGCATGTGGCTGGACACTTGCGCCGCGACACCTGGGGCGGGCGCAACCGGATCGAGCTACAGATCGAGGATGTGGCGACGGTGGGGAAACGGTAAGCCGGAGCACCGCTGGCGCTGTGTGATCTCGTGCATCGGGAATTTAATGCGACGGGCTGACGACGTTACGGCCCTGGTCGCGAAGTGCGAGACTACTGTCGCTATGGAACGTTTGCCGGCAAGCCTCGATTGCCACTGTGCCAAGGCCAGTGGCGACCGGAGTTGCGGGTGGCGTTCCGGATTCTCCCTGTGCCTCCATCCGGAGGTGACTCGCCGTGTTTCGGCACTCGCTGGTCCGCGCTCTTTCTCTCCCTTTCTCCGAGCTGGCGGTCCAGCGAGACTTTCTCAAGCCTGTAGCTTGACGGGTGAGGTCACGACGATAAGACCACGGTTCGCGACGCCCCCTCAGGGCATGCCCTCAATATCGACCTTCGGATAGTAGCGCCGCTCTCCTAATGCCGCCACGCGCGCCCGAAACTCGTCGCCGGTGGCGAGGCCCTGATCGTTGCGCCCGTACGTCTGCCGGAAAATAGTCCACGACTCCGGATGCAGGCGCCGTGCTTGCGCGACGTGCGGTGCTGCGCGCGCTTCCTCGCCGTTCGCCAGAAACCACGTCGCAAGCCGGAAGTGCGCTTGTGCCAGGGCTACGTCGTCGCTCGAACCGCGCACCTTCTCGCGCACCGTCGCGGGCGGGAGTGCGTGGCGGCTCGCGGCACCGTTCCGGGCCCAGTCGGCGACGGCTTCCATGTAGACGCGCTTGGCGCGTGCGGTCGCCTCGGCCACGTCGTCGGGCATGGCGCCCGTCACGGGGTCGCGGCTGCGAAAGCCGTCGTACCACCCGGCGTTTTCCGTCGGGCGGACGATGCGGCCGCCTTCATCGATCCAGACGGCCTCGGGCACGTTGATCATGCCGTACAACGCCGCGACATGGTGATCACGGTCGATCAGGGTTGGATAAGTGGGTTTGGCGGCTTCGATCCATGGGCGGGCCGCTTCGGCTGTATCGAGGGCGACGGCAAGAACAGTGAAGCCGTGACCGGCGAGATCGTCCTGGGCCTTCTGCCACACGGGCAGATCGTTACGGCAGCCTCACCAACTGGCCCAGCTGACAAGAAACACTTTGCGGCCGCGATAATCGGACAGTCTATGCGGACGGCCGTCGAGGTCCGGCAGCGTGAAGTCCGGCGCCTCGGCGCTCTCGAGAGCCTGCCGCCGCGAATCGGCCGCTGTGCCGAGGACCCAGACGCTCCTGGTCTCGTCGTGGACAACCGGATGGCCGAGATGGTGCCAGAAGCCGACGACGTCGATGGCATCGTCGGTGGCGAAAGCATGCCGCCCCTTGGGCACAGGAACGCAGATCGCGTCGCGGCACAGGCCCTCGGGCTTCAGCTCGAAGCCAGTGGCCCGCATGAGATCCTTGGGCGACAGCCAAAGACCATCGCCGCTTCGGGGGATCGGCCCCACGTCGGTTTCGATCTGTTCGTGCAGGATGGTGACCATGGCCGTCCCCTTGGCGCGATGCGTGCTGGTCGGACTGAAGTCGTTACACCTCGCCCAGCGTGCCGAGGCGGAACTGGACGCGTTTTGCGGCCGGATCGAGAGCGCGCTTGAATTTCGGGCCGTCGGTCGGCTTGACGCGGAGAAGGACGAAGCAGGTGCCGTTCGATTCACGGAGCATCTTGGCGCCCTTGGCGAGATCGACTTCCTTCTCGATGGAGCAGGTGGACTTGATGCCAGCGCCGATCGCCATCTGCTCGAGGTCGACGCCGAGGCAGGTGTGGCTCTTCTGGTAGCCCGTCTCACCGTAGTGACCGTTGTCGACGCAGAGGATGCGCAGGTTCGGGGGATTGAGGACCGACGCCGTTGCCAGCGCGCCGATATTCATGAGCAGTTCGCCGTCGCCGGTCGCGACAAGAACCTTCTTGTCGGGGCGAGCCAGCGCGAGGCCGAGGCCCATCGAGACGGCGGCCCCCATGGCGCCGGCGAGGCCGTAGTAGTTGGCGCCGTCCTTGGTCATCGCGGCCATGTCCTTGGCCGTTCCTGCAAGGCCTGCGATGACGAGGAAATCGCTCGCGTCGCCGACGAGGGCGGGAACGGCGGTAATGCGATCGAGGGTGTAGCGCGGGCCGGCGCTGCGCTCGGGTGCTTTCGACATTGGAGAAACTCCGCTCAGGGCGGGCGCCATCTCGGCGCCGATGTGTCTACGCGCCGGTTGCCGCGTGGGCAACTGAAGGCGCAAAACGAAGAGCTGCCAGGTGCTCGTCGGCACCCGAAGGCGCAACTCAGAAGGACTTGGCGCCGATAAGGCGCTGCGAAAGCAGCACGGCGACGGCCTGCCCCGATTTCCAGACCATATTGGAGGCGGCGTCGATGGTGGGCACGACATCCTCTGGCCTAGTCACCTCGAGCACGATGAAATCGAGCGCCTCGCACACCTTCCGCGCGGCCTGCCCCATGCCCATCTGCCAAGGGTTGCCTTCGCCGAAGTCGCCGCGCATCGAGAGGACGGTCAGGAACGGGAAGCGGCCGTTCTTCACCATCGACATGAAGTTCACGCAGTTGCCGAGGCCCGAAGACTGCATCAACAGGACGGATTTGGCGCCGCCGAGGTGAGCGCCGCAGGCAAGGGCCACGCCCTCCTCCTCAGTGGTGAGCGCAACCGAATGGACGTCCTTGTCCTCGATGGAGCGATCGATACAGACGCGGTGGCCTGCGTCGGGCACGTAGGAAAATTGCGTCACGCCATTGCGTCGCAGCGCGTCGTACAGCTGGTTCTGCCAACCCGTTGAGATCTCGCGGGCATGCTCGTCTTCGGTCTTGAGCTCGGCCATGGGGCTCCTCAAGGTTGCTCGGTTCAATCGTGGCCGGAGGGTAGTGAGGGTCCCGCGCGGCTGCAAGCGTCGAAGCGGGAGGGTGGTGAAAGAGGTGACTTAGCGACTTGCAGGTACGCCTCGCGGGCTTCGAGCCGAGTGATTCATGCGAGGCAGAGGCGTTCGCGAGCGGTGGCGCGGACGCGCGCAACGCGCTTTACTGAAGGTAGACCAACCGATCGGAGGACGCCCGAGATGAAAATCAAACGCATCGAGCATATCGCCATCGCGCTGAAGAACATGGACGCGGTGAAGTCGGTGCTGTCCGATAAGCTCGGCGTGCCGATGGAATACGAGGAAACGCTGCCGGCCTATGGGACCAAGCTCGCCATGTACCCGATCGGCGAGACCTATCTCGAGCTGCTGCAGTCGGACCGGCAGGATGGCCTCGTCAACAAGTGGATCGCCGAGCGCGGCGAAGGCCTGTTCCACATCTGCCTCGAGGTCGAGGACATCGATGCGGCGATGAGCGAACTGCGTGGCAAGGGCATGCGCTTCCAGCAGGAGGAACCGCGCGAAGGACACGGCGGCAGCCGCATCGCGTTCCTCGATCCGGCCTGCACCGAGGGGCTGGTGATCGAATTGGCCGAGCTGCCGAAGGACGGACACGGGCACCACGGACACAAGGACGCGGCGGAGTAGCCCGCGTTGGGTGGGTGGGGTTCGATCGACCCCACCGCGAACCTGATCAGGGGCGGCCATCGTCGAGAAACGACTTGTAGGCGCGCAGCTGCTGCGCACGGCTCTTCACGAGCGTGACTCGCTGATCAGCCATCACCGGCCCCCACATCGTGCCCTGCAATTGCTCGTGGATCGCCTCCTGCAGCGCGTGCTCCTTGTCGCGGTGCGCGAGCCACGCGCGCTGCGCCTGCTTCAAGGCCTCGAGCGGCTTGCCCGCCAGCGCGCCGACCAGTTGTCGGTAAGCTGCGTTGAGTTCGCCATCCCAAGCCTTTTCAGCCACATCGGCACAGGCCATCATGCCCGCGGTGGACGGGTCCTTATCGATGCAGACGGAATAGGCCACCTCGATTGGGTGAGGCGGCTCCTTTTCCTCGGCACGCGCTCCGGCCGCCGCCAAGACGATCGCTGTCGCCAGAAGTCCCACGCGCGGCATGTTCTTCCCCTTCGATCGGCTGTTCAGGCCGCGACAGCCTTCACCTTGGCGTCCTGGAGCACCATGGCGGCGCCCTTCTCGGCGATCATCATGGTGGGTGCGTTGGTGTTGCCGGAAGTGATGGATGGCATGACGCTGGCGTCGATCACGCGCAGGCCTTCGATGCCCTTCACGCGCAGCCGTGCGTCGACCACGGCATTGTCGCCCGGGCCCATCATGCAGGTGGCGACGGGGTGGAAGATCGTGGTCGCGATGTCGCCGGCGGCCCTGGCCAGCGCCTCGTCGCCGTCGATCTCGGGACCGGGCCGGAACTCCTCGGGTTTGTACTTCTGCAGCGATGGCATCGAGACGATTCGACGAGTGATGCGGACGCTATCGGCGGCGACGCGCCGGTCATCCTCGGTGGCGAGGTAGTTGGGGCGGATGGCGGGCGGGATGTCGGGATCCGGCGAGGCGATGTGGACGGAGCCGCGGCTGGTCGGGCGCACGTTGCAAACACTCGCCGTGAAGGCGGGGAACGGGTCTAGCGGATCGCCGAACTTGGGCAATGTCAGCGGTTGCACGTGATACTGGATGTTCGGTGTCTCGCGCGACGGATCGGACCGGGTGAAGCAGCCGAGCTGCGAGGGCGACATGGTCATCGGCCCGCGCTTGTTGATGGCGTAGTCGAGGCCGATCTTGGCGAGTTGCAGATAGCTCCTGTACTGCTCGTTCATGGTGGGCACGCCCGAAACCTTGTAGGCGCAGCGGATCTGCAGGTGGTCCTGCAGGTTCTCGCCGACGGGGCTCAGGTCGTGCAGCACCTTGATGCCGTGCTTCTGGAGCAGCGCGCCTGGGCCGATGCCGGACACCTGGAGGATCTGCGGGCTTCCGATCGCACCTGCCGAGAGGATGACCTCGCGGCGTGCCGTTACCGGGCGCGGTCCGCCCTGCTGGCGAAAGACGAGGCCGGTGCAGCGCCGACCTTCGAGTGTCAGCCACTGGACCTGGGCGTGCGTGGCGATGGTCAGGTTCTTCCGGTGCTTGATCGGATGCAGGAAGCCCTTCGCGGTATTCCAGCGGACGCCGGACTTCTGGTTGACGTGAAAATAGCCGCAGCCCTCGTTGTCTCCGCGGTTGAAATCGTCGGTCTTGGGGATGCCAGCCTCGAACGCGGCCTCGCGGAAGGCGTCGAGGATCTCCCAGCGCACACGCGCATTCTCGATGCGCCATTCACCGCCGCGCTCGTGCAGACCGTCGAAGGCCGAGGGTTCCATCGCCCACTGGTCCTGGTGCCGCTTGAAGTAGGGCAGCACGTCGTCCCAGCCCCAGCCCTCATTACCCATCTGGCGCCACTGATCGTAGTCGCGCGCCTGGCCGCGCATATAGATCATGCCGTTGATGGACGTGCAGCCGCCGAGCACCTTGCCGCGGGGGTAGTTTAGCGCGCGGCCGTTGAGACCCGGCTCGGCGGCCGTCTGGTAGCACCAGTCGGCGCGAGGATTGCCCATCAGGTAGAGATAGCCGACGGGAATATGGATCCAGTGGTAGTTGTCCTTGCCGCCGGCCTCGAGAAGCAGGACACGCGTTTGCGGGTCGGCCGACAATCGGTTGGCCAGCACCGAGCCCGCCGAGCCCGCGCCGACGATAATGTAGTCGTAAATTTCCTCGGCCGCCGGCATCGTCTTTGTCCTTTCCGTCACTCGCTTGGGAAAGCGCGAGCGCAAATTGTACCGCGACGCCAGGGATAGCAACTGCGGCAGCGGCGTCAGCCTTACTGCATCAAGCTGGCCTTCAGCGCGGCGGAGAGGCGCATCACGCGCCCGCTCAACGACACCAGCACCACGGTCACCTCAGCCGTGCACAACGTTTCGCCGCCGCGGCTTACCTGCTGGTCGAGGACGAGCGTCGCCGCAGTCAACTGCTTCACCCGCGTCGTGACCTCGAGAACATCGTCGATGCGGGCCGGGCGCAAATACTCCAGATTGAGCCGGCGCACGACGAAGGCGGCCGGCTCGCTTGTTGGTCGCGCCTTCGGTTGCCCACCAGCAACCGGCGCGGTTTCTCCTGGCGCCTTCAGTTGCCCACCAGCAACCGGCGAGATTAGAGTCCGGTGTTCGCTTCCGAGGAGGCGCAGGAAATCAGACCTGCCCCGTTCGCACCAGCGCACGTAAGAGGCATGGTAGACGAGCCCCGAGAAATCGGTGTCCTCGAAGTAGACGCGGACCGGCAAGACGTGAGCCGTGGTGCCGTCGACCGCGATCAGGTGTCCCGCAAGGTCGGGCCACAGACGGGCAGACGGGCTATCGGTATCGCCGCTCATGCAGCACTCAGGGCTCGGTGATAGGAGATCGTCGCGCGGTCATAGCGTGTTTTGTCCAGGAGTGGAAAGACGGGTGCGTGCGCGTTTACCACGCTGCTTTGCGCAATCTGAATGGCAGCATGGGATCGTCATCGCACCGGTCCAATGGCGGCCGGCCCAAGAAAAAATCTACCTCGCCGGGCGTCTCCCATTCCGTGGCGGCGAGCAAAGTCGCCTCAGCCTGCGAGCGTCATGTCGGCGACGAGGCCGGCGAAGACGATCCAACCGACCGCGCGGTTCGCCTTGAAGCGGACCAGGCAATTGGCGGGGGCACTCGTGTCGAGCGTCGCGACCTGCCACGCGAGGCAAAGTCCCGACACTCCCAGCGCCACGGCCGTGAACAAGCCCGCACCGGCGCCAGCCGCCGCGATGGCCCACAGCAGCAATGCTGCGAGGTAAAGCCCAATGAGCCAGGGCCGCGTCGCCTCGCCAAAGCGGATCGCGGTCGACTTGAGGCCGAGCGCGAGATCGTCCTCCTTGTCCTGGTGGGCGTAGATGGTGTCGTAACCGATTGTCCAGAGCACACAGCCCGCGTAGAGCGCGACGGCGGGCCAGGCGAGTTGGCCCTGCGCCGCCGTCCAGCCGACCAGCGCGCCCCACTTGAAAGTGAGGCCCAGCACCAGCTGCGGCCAGTAGGTGAACCGCTTCATGAATGGATAAATCGCGACCAGGGCGAGGGAGGCGATGCCGAGCCAGAGCGTCGTCGTGTTGAATTGCAGCAGCACCAACAGGCCGACAAAGCACAGTGCAACCATGAAGATGGCGGCTTGGCGCGCGGTGACCTCGCCGGATGGGATCGGCCGGCCGCGGGTGCGCGTCACTCCTGCGTCGATATCGCGATCGACGATGTCGTTGTACGTGCAGCCGGCGCCGCGCATGACGAACGCGCCGGCCAGGAACAACAGCAGATGCCAGACGTTTGGATATGAGCGTCCGGCCGCCAATTCGCCCATCGCCTGGCCCCACCAACAGGGGAAGAGCAAAAGCCAGGCCCCAATGGGGCGGTCGAAGCGTGCCAGCCGCAAATAGGGGCGCAAGCCAGCGGGCGCGCGGCGGTCGACCCAATTTCCGGGGCGCGCATCGGGGACGGTCGGGGCAGCGTCGGCAGGGCTCGTCATCGGCGGAACCTAAGCTCAAGGACGCCTGGCCGCAACGAGGAGCGGACTGACCCCAGTCAAGGCGTCCTGGCTCCCGAGGACTAGAGTTGCGGAACAGCGTGTCGAGACGTGTCACCCGAAAGTAAGGAGCAGGCCATGAAGCCGGTACGTACTTGGATCTTGATCGCCGACGCGGGGCGCGCGCGCGTGCTCCAGAATATGGGGCCCGGCAAAGGCACGACGGCCGTCGATGGGCTCGCATCAGAGTCGGCACTGCCCAGCTCTACGAACGAGATCGTCGCCGATCGCCAGGGCCGATCCTTCGAGTCGACCGGCAGCACCCGGCATCCGATGGAGCCGCGAACCGACCCGCGAGAGCAAATGAAACGCAGCTACCTCGAGATGCTGGCGGACCAGCTCGATGGCAAACTGCAGGCTGGCGCCTTCGACCGACTGGTCGTGGTGGCGCCGCCGCAAGCGCTCGGGATCTTACGAGCGGCGTTCAGCGACCGCGTCAGATCGGCCGTGAGCGGCGAACTCGCGAAGGATCTGACCAAAACGCCCGATCACGACCTGGGCGCGCACCTCGAAGACCTCGTGCGTCTTTGATCGTTGATCGTCTGCACGTATCGCAAGTGGCGCCGGGGTTGCGGCCTAGGCTAGACAAGTGCGCATGAGTGAAGATTACGATTTCCGCGCACAGCGCCTTCGTGTGATGAGCGATCTCGGCGAGGGGGTGGCGATCGCCCTCTCGCGAGAGCAGAGCAACTACCTCCTCAATGTGCTGAGGCTGTCGGACGGCGCCGCGATCCACGTGTTCAACGGCCGCGACGGCGAATGGCGGGCGCACCTCGTGCGCAACGGCCGACGGGACGTTGCTCTCGAGATCGAGCGGCAGACGCGGCCGCAAACCGGCGGCCCGGACCTGCATTATCTGTTCGCGCCGCTCAAACGCTCCCGCTTGGACTACATGGTGCAGAAGGCGACGGAGATGGGAGCGGCCCGTCTCGTCCCCGTGCTCACGCGGCATACGGTGGCCGAACGCGTCAATCTCGATCGGATGAGAGCCAACGTGATCGAAGCAGCCGAGCAATGCGGCATTCTCCGCGTGCCGGAGGTGGCGGAGCCGTTGACCCTGCCCCGCCTGCTCGGAGATTGGGAGGCCGGGCGACGCCTGATTTTCTGTGATGAGGCCGCGCCGATTCAGGATCCCGTTCGGGCTCTGCAGGGCGTGCCAGCCGGCCCTCTTGCCGTGCTCATCGGTCCCGAGGGCGGCTTCGCGGCGGATGAGCGAACCATGCTCAACGGACTGCCTTACGTTGTTCGGCTGGCACTCGGGCCGAGGATCATGCGCGCCGATACGGCGGCCGTCGCGGCTCTGGCCCTTGTGAATGCCGTGCTCGGTGATTGGCGGTAGCAAAGGTGCGGTTGACGCGACACTTTAGTTTTTATCAAGTTATTGCCAAGCAAAGCTCATTATCGACCGGCGCGTCAACACTGCGGCAAGGGCTTGTGCCCAGCCGCGACGACGGCCATAAGTTGGGCCGCGGCGCGGCGGGCTACCTCTGCGGCGACCCAACACCGTTTACCGAGGTTTCTGCATGTCGACCCGCCAGGACGGCGCGGCCTCTCCGCCCATCGGCTCCCGCAACGACCTCGTCGAGTGGTTCTCGGTGGGGTCGAAGCCGAAGTCCGAATGGCGGATCGGCACCGAGCACGAGAAGATCGGCTTTCGCACCGACGACCTCAGGCCCATTCCCTATGACGGACCGCGCGGAATTCGCGCGCTGATGGAAGAGTTGATCCAGCGCTATGGCTGGGAGCCGATCCACGAGGGCGACAACATCATCGCCCTGAAGCGGCCCGAGGGCGAGCCGGCGGCCACGGTGTCGCTCGAGCCCGGCGGACAGTTCGAGCTTTCGGGCGCGCCGCTCGTGAACCTGCACGAGGTCGATGCGGAAACGCGCCGGCACATCGACGAGGTGACGGCGATCGGCCGCGACATGAAGCTGGGCTTTCTCGGCCTCGGCTTCTCGCCCAAGTGGACGCTCGCCGAGACGCCGAAAATGCCGAAGCGGCGCTATGCGGTAATGACGCGCTATATGCCCCAGGTCGGTGCCGGCGGCCTCGAGATGATGTACCGGACGGCGACGATCCAGGTGAACCTGGACTTCGCCGATGAGGCGGACATGGTCAAGAAGCTGCGCGTCTCGCTGGCGCTGCAGCCCGTCGCGACGGCGCTCTTCGCCTCGTCGCCGTTCAAGGAAGGCAAGCCGAACGGCTTTCTCTCGCTCAGAAGCGAGGTGTGGCGCGACACGGATCGTGCGCGCACGGGCCTGCTGCCGTTCGTCTTCGAGAGCGGAATGAGCTTCGATCGCTATGTCGAGTATGCGCTCGACGTGCCGATGTACTTCATCTACCGCGACGGCACCTACATCGACGTCGCCGGTGCCTCGTTCCGCGACTTCCTCGCGGGAAAGATCGCCGAAAAGCTCGGGCGGCCCGAGCTGAAGTCGATCGAGCCGACCATGGACGACTGGTCGGATCACATCACCACGATCTTTCCGGAAGTGCGCATGAAGCGTTTTCTCGAGATGCGCGGCGCCGACGCCGGCCGCCTGCCCGAGGTCGCGGCGCTGCCGGCGCTCTGGGTTGGGCTGCTTTACGACCAGACGGCGCTCGACGCGGCGTGGGACTTGGTCAAGGGCTGGACTGCGGAGGAACGCGACAGTTTGCGCAATGGCGTGCCCCGGACCGGTTTCGCCACCCCGTTCCGGCGCATGAAACTCATGGATATCGCACGCGAAGTGTCAGCGATCTCCTCGGAAGGGCTGAAGTTGCGGTCGATCCGGAACTCCAAGGGCGACGACGAGCGCATCCACCTCGCCGCCGTCGAAAGCGTGCTCGACAGCGGGCGAACGGCGGCCGAGGCGATGCTCGAGGCCTATGAGCGGCGATGGGGCCGCGACATCGACCACGCCTTCCGCGAGCTGGCGTTCTGACAAGGAGCGTCGCCGGCGCGCACAGCGGTGTCGACGCGGCGCCGGTTGGCGCTATAACGGCGGCCGAGAAAATCCCCGGAGGCGACGTCGATGGCAGGCAAAGAGCTGGTGGAAAACCCCAGGGCAAACGGTGACGCGCAGACCAAGGCGCGCATCCTGGCCGAGGCCTTGCCGCACCTCATTCGCTACGACAACGAAACTGTCGTCGTGAAATTCGGCGGCAACGCGATGGTGGACCAGGCGCTCGCCGATGCCTTCGCCAAGGACATCGCCTATCTCAAGCTCTCTGGCGTGAACCCCGTCGTCGTGCACGGCGGCGGGCCGCAGATCGGATCGATGCTGAAGCGGCTCGATATCAAGTCCGAGTTCGTGCACGGCCTGCGCGTTACCGATGCACCGACGGTCGAGGTGGTGGAGATGGTGCTGGCGGGCTCCATCAACAAAGGCATCGTCTCGGCCATCAACCGACAGGGCGGCAAGGCCGTAGGCCTCTGCGGCAAGGACGCCAATCTCCTCATCGCCAAGAAGGTGACGGAGATGCCGGACCCCGAGACGAACGAGATCAAGCCCGTCGATCTGGGATTCGTCGGCGATCCGGTGAAAGTGAACCCCGAGATCATCGAGGTGATCTCACGCTCGGACCTCATTCCGGTGATCGCCCCCGTGGCGGTCTCGGCGGAGGGCGAGACACTCAATGTCAACGCCGACACGTTCGCGTCTGCGCTCGCCGCCGCGCTCAAGGCGAAGCGCCTCCTGCTCCTCACCGACGTGCCGGGCGTGCTCGACAAGGACAAGAAGCTGATCGAGGACCTCACCGTCGACGAGGCGCGAGCTCTCATTCGAAATGGGACCATCACGGGTGGCATGATCCCCAAGGTGGAAGGCTGCATTGAGGTCGTGGAGGCCGGCGTCGATGCCGTCGTCATCATCGATGGACGAGTGCCGCATTGCGTGCTGCTGGAGCTTTTCACCGAACATGGCGTCGGCACGATCGTCAGGCGCTCCCGGGACTGACCCAAGGCCGCGCAAGGCGCGTCAGCGCCAGTTTGATGTGGCGCAAGGCAGGGTCTGGCGGCGGCTTCCACGCTGACCGGCAACGCTGGCGCCCACGACGCAATAGGCGGCAGTGATTGGAGGCCGCCCCATGACCAACCGCAAACTTTCTCTGATCGTAAAGGATCAGGCTCCCCTGACGATGCAGGCGACGGCCACACTGCAAGAGGCTTCGCGCCGCATGTGGGACAAGTGCGTCGGCTCCGTCTTGATCGTGGATGAACAGGACGCGCTTATCGGCATCTTCACGGGGCGCGATGCCGTCAAAGCGCTGGCACACGGCCGCAATCCCGCCACGACCACGCTCAACGACGTAATGACGAAGAATCCGATCACCATCACACCGGACAAGCGTGCCATCGATGCGCTCAGGGCGATGGGGGACGGCGGCTTCCGACATCTTCCCATCGTCGAGGGCAATCGCATCAAGGGCATCGTCTCGCGCGGCGATTTCAGGGGCCCCGAGATCGACCGTCTCGACTTCGAGCAGCATCTCTGGGAAACCCTGATGTGAGGCTTTGGCAGCGCCTCGATAAGCAACGCTCACTAGCAAGAGAGCGTGCCGGAACACGTTGAAGGCCAATGCGTTGGACTCTCGGTTGAGGCGATCGAGGGTCCTGAATGCTACATCATGCGCCACAGACCCTAACCGGGATACGAGTCCGGGAGGGTAACGACCTGTCGGACAGACTCTTCGAGACGCGCGATCGGTCGCTCGTCATTGCTGAGCCTTTGTCCGCCGAAGATATGACCGTCCAGGCTATGGACGACGCCAGCCCCACCAAATGGCACCTGGCGCACGTAACATGGTTTTTCGAAACGTTTCTGCTGCGCGAGCATCTCCCCGGATACAAGGTCTTCGATGAGTCTTTCGCCTATTGTTTCAATTCCTATTACGAGAGCCTGGGCGCACGCCAACCGCGCCCGCAACGAGGGCTGCTTTCACGGCCATCCACGGAAAGCGTCCTCGCTTACCGAACTCATGTCGATGCCGGATTGCGCGTTTTGTTGGAAGATCGCGGCGCCGATCCGAGGATAGCGAAACTCATCGAAGTCGGGATACAGCACGAGCAGCAGCATCAGGAATTGATGCTGACCGACATTCTCGCGCTGTTCGCTTCTAATCCCCTGCATCCGATATATCGCGACCAAACAATATCATCGCCGCAGGCTGAATCTCCCCCGCAACGATGGATCTCCGGAGCCGGCGGCATTTTCGACGTCGGGTATCGCGGCAGCGGCTTCTGCTGGGACAACGAACGCCCGAGCCATCGGGTCTTGCTCCATCCCCATCGCATTGCGGATCGCCTCGTCACCAATGGCGAATGGCTCGAATTCATGCGGGACGGTGGATATCGCGAACCGCTGTTGTGGCTCGCGGACGGCTGGGCGCGCGCTTGTAGCGAAAGGTGGGAGGCGCCCGGGTACTGGCTGATGCGTGACGACGCGTGGCACCAGATGAGCCTGCACGGCTTACGACCAATCGATCCGGCCGCTCCGGTTGCTCATATCAGCTATTTCGAGGCTGATGCTTTTGCACGTTGGGCAGGAAAACGGTTGCCGACCGAGCACGAGTGGGAAATCGCTGCCGCCGATGTGACGCCCGGCATCACCGATCCGAAATCCCGTCCCTTCATCCCGCAACCGGCCCGTTCCGGGGGGGAGCCGGACATGCAGCAGGCCTTCGGTGAGGTCTGGCAATGGACGGGCAATGCCTACCTTGCCTATCCGGGCTACACACCAGCCGCCGGAGCGATCGGCGAGTACAACGGCAAGTTCATGGTGAGCCAGCACGTCCTTCGCGGATCGTCATGCGTAACGCCGCCGGGGCATGCGCGCGTCAGCTATCGCAATTTCTTCTATCCCCACCAGCGCTGGCAATTCACCGGCGTCCGTCTTGCGGAGACATGCGCATGACAGACTCGGCGTTTGCGCATGACCGCATTGCTCTTGCGACCGAGACGGACGCGTTCGAGCGCGACATTATCGAGGGTCTGTCGCGACGGCAAAAAACGATCCCGAGCCGCTACTTCTATGACGACGCGGGGAGCGAGCTTTTCGAGAAGATCACGGAATTATCCGAGTACTATCCGACGCGCGTGGAAACATCGATCCTCCTTCGCCACGCGGCCGAGATCACAGACGGTATCGCAGACGACGGCATCCTGGTCGAACTGGGGTCTGGGTCCAGCAGCAAAACTGAGATTCTTCTCGATGCGGCTCCCTGCCTGGCTGCCTATGTCGCAATCGATGTCTCGCCCGGCGCGCTCGCGGAAGCAGCCCTTCGCATCAGGACCCGGTATCCGACACTCGAGGTCCGGCCTGTGCATTCGGACTTCATGCAGTCGATTCCGGTGCCGCACGATCTCGCCCGCCACCGTAAACTTGGATTTTTCCCCGGCTCCACCATCGGCAATTTCGAACACGATCAGGCCGTCAAATTTCTGAATGACCTGCGCCACGCATTCTCGAACGGGGATCGGCTGATCATCGGAACAGATATGATCAAGGACGAAGATGTCCTGCTCCGCGCCTACGATGACAGCGCCGGCGTCACGGCGGCGTTCAATCTCAATCTGCTGGCGAGAATCAACCAGACTTACGGGCGCACTTTCGATTTGGACACCTTCCGCCACCGAGCCGTTTTCAATCGGGATCGTGCGCGCATCGAAATGCATCTCGTCAGCACGGAGGCGCAGGTCATCCGGTTTCGGGGTCACATTTTTCGCTTCGACCGAGGCGAAACGATCCATACCGAGAGTTCACACAAGTACACGCTGGAGAGTTTCCGCGAGCTGGCCCGCCGGGCGGGCTGGCATCCGCGATCGACCTGGACCGACGACAAGGCCCTCTTCAGCGTACACGAACTCGTCATCGGTTGATGGAGCCGTCACGGATGCCTTCCAGCCCGAGCCAGCCGACTCGGAAGTTTCACGCCGGCTCGGCGTCGCGTTTGGCCCACATTTCCTTGAACGCTGGCCGCGCGTGACAGGCGGCGAGCCACTTTTTGACGTTCGGGGTGCCATCGAAAAGAGCGGTCGCCGCAGAGGCATAGCGAACGCATTCCGCCACGTTGATGTCGGCCACGGTGAAGCGTCCGCCGACGAGATAGCCGTTTGCGGCGAGGGCCGCATCGAGGACGGCGAACGGGGCCTTCAGTGCGTCGATGGCCGCGGTTGCGCCCTTCGGATCGCGCATGACCTCGAGTGCCTTGCCTTCCACCTCGGTGATGGCCCAGATCGACCACATGGTCATCTGGCCGTCCTCGGTGACGTTCGCGGGGGCCAGCGGGCCGCCGTGCTTCTTGGCCAGGTAGAGATTGATCGCGAGCGACTCGTGTAGAATCAGGCCGTCGTCGTCGATCGAGGGCACATGGCCGTTGGGGTTGATCTTCAGGAACTCCGGACTGCGGGAGTGCAGGGCCGCCGCGTGCGGGCGATAAGGCTGCGTCACGGGGACGTGCTTGAACGGGATGCCAAGCTCGCCAGCGAGCCAGATGTTACGTGTGGCACGACTCCGGTAGACGCCATAGATTGTGAGCACCATATCCTCCCTCAGCTGGCTGCACCGACTGCGGAGGCATCCGATCACGGCGACACAGACCCTGGCAAGCACGACCCTCAGGAGACCGTCTCAGGTGTCGATAATCGAGCGGTTGAAGGATTGGGCGGACGTCGTCAAGCGCGACGTGCACGCGCTCTACCTTGCCAGCCGGGACCCTCGCGTCCCCTGGTACGCAAAGGCGCTGGCCGTCTTAGTTGCCGGCTACGCACTTTCCCCCCTCGATCTCATCCCGGACTTCATCCCGATCCTCGGCTATCTCGACGACATCTTGCTCATTCCGATTGGGATTCTGCTCGTTACGCGACTCATTCCGCCAGAGATCCTGGCAGAGCACAAGGAACGGGCACGAGCGATGCAGGCCATGCCCGTGAGCCAGAGCGCCGCCGCCGTCGTTGTTTGCATATGGGCTCTTGCGATCGCACTTTGCGCGTGGCTCTCCTACGGCTACTTTCTGGCATCGAGCTGACGGCCGGCCCGATCCCGACCAAGCCCGCAACGTCGTTGCTGATCAGACGCGCGCGGCGATCCCTAGGAATGCGGAGAGCAAGTCCCGTGAACACATCTCCAACGGCGCGCAGCGTGCGCGGGTTTGATGCGACGCGCGTCTGGATCTTCGACTTGGACAACACGCTCTATCCGGCCGAGTGCAACCTGTTTGCGCAGGTGGACCAGCGGATGGCCGAGTTCATTCAGCGCTATCTGGGCGTGCCCTTTGCCTACGCGAAGCACCTGCAGAAAAGCTATTATCGACAGTTCGGCACCACGCTCGCTGGTATGATGCAGGTGCACAACATGGACCCGCACGACTTTCTCGACTTCGTGCACGACATCGATCTTACGGTCGTGGCAGAGCATCCGGAGCTGCGGGCAGGGATCGCGAAGCTACCCGGGCGCAAGCTTATCTTTACGGCGGGCTCCCATGGCCATGCCGAGCGGGTCGCGACCAAGCTCGGCGTGCTGGACCTTTTCGAGGACATCATCGACATCGTCGATGCGGGCTTCATCCCGAAGGAAAAGCGGGAGGCCTACGACCGGCTGCTGGCCTCACATGGTGTGACGCCGGCAGCGGCAGCCATGTTCGAGGACATGCCGCACAATCTCGAGCCGCCGCACGAGCTCGGCATGACGACCTGCCTCGTGCACTCAAGCTACATCGATCATCCGATCCAGCTCAAGATCCGCGAGTGGA
>JALHMC010000071.1 GCA_022844225.1 Hyphomicrobiaceae bacterium
TCACGTTGACGCCACCGACCGCTTTCGAGGCCCCCGCCAATCGCGCGATGACCTCGGTCGCGGTTGCGTCACGCTGGCTGCGCGGCTTGAGGACGATTTTCAGATGACCGGCATTGGGCATCGCGTTGAGTGCGCTGACGCCCAGGATGGAGACAACACCAGCCACATCCGCGTCTTTCGTAACCACGGCGGCCAGTTCCGCCTGTACTCGCTCCATCGCCTCGAACGAGGTCGACGGAGACGCCTCGAAGCTGGCTGTGACGAGACCCGTGTCCTGCACCGGCAGGAATCCCTTGGGGACGCTGACATAGAGCCCGATCGTGACGAGTACCGTTGCCGCCGTGACGGCGAGCGTCGTCCGCTCGTGCGCGACGACGAAGGCCAGGCTGCGCATATAGCCGTCCACGATCCGGTCGTTGAGGCGCGACAGGAAGCCGGGCGCGGCTTCGGCGCGCTCGTTCGGACGCCGAAGCAGGCGTGCGCAGAGCATCGGGATCAACGTCAGCGAAACGATCGCCGAAACGACGACGGCGATCGAGAGTGTCAGGGCGAACTCGCGGAACATGCGCCCGACGAGGCCGGTCATGAACAGTAGCGGAATGAATACGGCGAGCAGCGACATCGTCAGCGAGATCACCGTGAATCCGATTTCCGACGCGCCTTCGAGCGCCGCCTTGAACGGATCCTCGCCGTCATCGACATGGCGCACGATGTTCTCGATCATCACGATCGCATCGTCGACGATGAAGCCGGTGCCGATGGTCAGGGCCATGAGCGACAGGTTGTCGAGGCTGAATCCCCAGAGCCACATGACGCCGAAGGTGGCGATGATCGAAACTGGCAGCCCGATCCCGGCGATCAGGGTCGCGCGCGCCGACTTCAGGAACAGCAGCACGACCAGCACGACGAGGGCCACCGCGAGCACCAGCGTGAATTGCACGTCGTGGACCGAGGCGCGGATCGTTTCCGTGCGATCGTGCACGACCGCCAGCGTGACTCCCTCGGGCATGCCTCGCTCGAGCCGGGGTAGCTCGGCCTTCAATCGGTCGACGGCCGCGATGACGTTGGCACCGGGTTGGCGCTGCACGTTGATGACGACGGCGGTCTTGCCCTGATACCACCCGCCCACCTTGCTGTTCTCGAGCCCGTCGGTCACCTCCGCCACGTCGGCGAGGCGCACCGGCGCTCCGTTACGCCAGGCGACGATGACGGTCTTATACTGGTCCGCGCTCGAGATCTGGTCGTTGGCGGCGATGATGTAGGATTGCGATGCGCCGTCGAGCGAGCCCTTCGGCCCAGAGACATTGGCTGCGACGATCGCTGCCCTGAGATCCGCCATCGAAAGGCCATAGCCGCCAAGCCGTGCAAGATCGGCCTGGATACGAACCGCCGGCTTGACGCCGCCTTCGATCGCGACCCGCCCGACGCCCGATAAGGAAGCAAGCCTCTGCGCGATCAGCGTATCCGCGAGGTCAGAGAGCACCCGCAGCGACAGCGTGTCCGAAGTCAGCGCCAGCGTCGCGATCGGTGCGTCGGCGGGGTTCACCTTGGCGAAGGTCGGCGGGTAGGGGAGGGTCCGCGGCAGCGTCGAGCCGGCCGCGTTGATCGCCGATTGCACGTCCTGGCCGGCGGCATCGATGTCGCGTCCGAGCCTGAACTGCAGCGTGATCTGGCTGATCCCGAGCGACGAAGACGAGGTCATCACCTCGAGCGACGAGATCTGCCCGAGCTGACGCTCCAGTGGCGCCGTCACGAGGTTCGCCATCGTCTCGGGGCTCGCACCCGGCAACTCGGTCGTGACGAGGATGGTCGGAAACTCGACTTGCGGCAGCGAGGCGATGGGCAGTGCCCGGTATCCGAGCACCCCTCCGAGCAGGATCGCGATGGTCAGCAGGAGCGTCGCGATCGGCCTCAGAATGAACGGGGTCGAGACGCTCATCGCGTTGCGCCGGCCTGCGGGCTCCCCGCCTGGCTGGTCTGCGGCGTAACGGCGGTCGAGCTTGCGGCAGGCGCCTCTGCAGCGGGGCGACCTTCTGCTCCTTCCCGCTCGCGGCGCCGCTTGCCTTTCTCGCCGCCGCCATCACCCTTCCCGCCGCGCTTAGCTCCAGGCGGAGGTACGAACCCGACCGGCGTCGAGGCCGGCTCGTCACGCACGATCAGCCGGGCGCCGTCCGAGATGCGCGCGAAGCCGGTGGTGACGACCTGCTCGCCCGTGTCCAGTCCTTTTGCGATGACGGCAACCGTTTCCGTGGTCAGGCCCGTCTCCACGGGACGCACAATGGCGGCGCCTTCCGCACCGACGATCCAGACGAAGGTGCCGGCCGGACCGCGCTGAACCGACGCTACAGGCACCGTTACCACCCCTTTCAGCGTGTCGATGCGGATGCGCACGTTGACGAACTGTCCGGGCCATAGAAGCCGGCGTGCATTCGGGAAGACGGCCTTCATGCGGATACTGCCGGTCGTGGCGTCGATCTGGTTGTCGATCACGTCGAGTTTGCCGGTCTCGATAACGCCCAGTCCGTCGGCTTGCAGAGCCTCGACGACGATGGCGCCAACGCTCTCGGCCTTCTGCACGTCCTGCAGCCTCTGTTGTGGCAGCGAGAACAGGACTGCGATGGGGTCGATCTCGGTGATGGTCACGATGCCGGCATCGCCCGAGCGCAGGAGATTGCCCTCGTCGACGAGCCTGAGACCGGTCCGCCCGCTGATCGGCGACGTGATGCGCGTGTAGCCGAGGACCGTGCGCGCGCTTGCGATGGCCGCATCATCGGCCTTCAGTTGCGCTTCCAGCTGGTCGACCTGCGCCTCCTGGGTGTCCATCGTCTTCTGCGCCATGACGTTCGGGATCTTGGCCATCCGGTCATAGTCGCGCTTGGCGTTGGCGAGTTGCGTCGCTGTGATCGCGCGCCGGGCGAGGGCCTGGTCGAGCGCGGCCTGGTAGGTGGCCGGGTCGATCTCGGCGAGGAGTTCACCTGCCTTGACGTCCTGCCCCTCTCGAAACGCGACCTTCAGGAGCCGCCCATCGACTTGCGGTCTGATCGTGACCGTATTGAGCGGCCGCACTGTGCCGACCGCCTCGAGCACGACGGGAACGTCCTGGCGCTCGACCCGGGATGCCAGGACCGGCACGGTGGCCTGACCTCCGCCCCCGGCCGCCCCACGGCCCGGACGGTCGCGTTGCTCGACCACTGTCTCGGGCTTGACCATGGCATAGGCGACGACGCCGACCATGCTCCCGAGCAAGGCCACGGCGACCAGCTTTTTCACGATTGAGGCCACGGGGGCACCCTCTTGCTTGAGCCTTCGTGTCTTGGGAACTCACTCGGGCGGAACGGATCAGCTTACCGGGACCCGTCGCTGGCGCGAAGGCCTGGGGATTACATCCGTCATCTTCTCGCCGACGTTGATGCAACTCGACGCTATGTGTGCACCGGCGAGAAGGCAATTCCGCGGCCATTGTTCCACGGCATCTTGAATGCGCAACCGACCGCGCCGCCGAGTATAAACGAACGCGAGGCAAAGCCCGATCACGGAGACGTGTCATGGAAGGCGGATGCACCTGTGGCGGTACGAGATCAGCTGCTCCGGCCACCGATGATCGTGCACTGTCGAGCATTACGCTCTAGCGGAGACATGGCCGGCGCAAGCTCAGGCACGGTGGCATTCAGCCAGGGGATGACGCTTTCCCCGCATGGTGATTGCGGTGGGATCTGCGACCTCGCCGCGCCAAGTCTCGCTGCGGCAGAAGCGGGGATTAGGTCCCTGCGTTGCGCTTGACTCCGGCCGCCAGTCGCTCCTCCTGCTCGCGGAGTTCAGGCGTGAGGGCCTCGCCAAAGTCATCGGCCTCGAAGATTTGGCGGATCTCGATCTCGCAATCTTCCTCGTGCGGGTTGGGGCAACGCCTCGCCCACCGGATCGCCTCCTCCATCGAGTCCACTTTCCAGATCCAATAGCCGGCGATCAGCTCCTTCGTCTCAGCGAACGGCCCATCGATCACCATCCGATCCTTACCCGAGAACCGCACGCGGGCGCCCTTCGTCGAAGGATGCAGTCCTTCGCCTGCGAGCATCACACCAGCACTTACGAGTTCCTCGTTGAAGTTTCCCATGTCGGTCAAAAGCTCCTGGCTCGGCATTTCACCGGCTTCAGAGGCCTTGCTGGCCTTGACGATCACCATGACCTTCATCGTGGTCTCCGTTCCATGAGTTCGAGCCCGGGCTCTGTGACGAGAGCGCGCGAGTGCCGCCACTGGTTCGAGGACGACCAAGCGCGATCCGATCCGACGAGCTGGAAAAAATAATCCAAGGCGCCGGCGTGAGCCGTGGGAGCTATCCGAGTTCGGCCTGACCCACTTCAATCACCTCCGCCGCGAGCGCATCGAGCAACTGCTCCACCCAGAGCTGAGATAATCCTCGTCCGATCAGAACGATGCGCGAGCTATGGTCCTCGGATGGCCAGCCGGGAAGCCACTGCGGCTCGTGGAAGATGTGCTGAACGCCGTGGATCGCCGCCGGCTGCGTCGGATGCTCCGCGACATGGATGATCCCCTTCAAGCGCAACAGGTCGGCACCGGCATGGTCCGCGAGGGCTTCGAGAAAGAGCGTCAGCGCCAGAGCCGGCAACGGCTGCTCACGGCGGACGATGACGCACCCGATGTCGGGATCATGCGGCAGCGGTGCGTCCATCGTTGGCATGTTCTGGGGGACGGGCCTCGTGGTGCGACCTGTCCCGGCCTGCGTCGGGCGCAGCCTTGCCACGTCCCCCTCCCCCTTGCCGGGTGGGGTTAGCGGTGGGGGGATCATCCCGAGCGCTGTCTGTGCGGCTCCGCTCCATGAGGAGGCGACGTCGTCCAACTCTCCCTCAGAGCCGAGCAACTGAGCCGGATTGATCACGCCGTTGATAGCAATCAGGAGTGGCGCGCCGGGATTGAGCTTGCGAATGCGGGCCAGGAGGGCCTCATCTGGACCCGGCAAGAGATCCGTCTTCGTCAGGATCAGTCGGTCGGCCACTGCGACTTGCCGCACCGATTGCGGCTCGCGGGCGAGCGTCCTTGCTGCAGTCACCGCATCGACTGTCGTCACGACACTGTCGAGCAGAATGCCCGCGCCTCGTCCTGTCTCGGCCATGACCGCGTTCAGCACCGGTGCCGGGTCGGCGAGCCCCGAGGTCTCGATCACGATTCGCTCGAAAGCCGGCAGGAGGCCACTGATCCGCCGCGCCACCAGATCGGCGAGCGTCGCCTCGAGATCGCCACGCACCATGCAGCAGATGCAACCCGTCTCGAGCCGGACGAAACTTTCCTCGGCCGCTGCGACGAGGTCGTGGTCGATGCCCACCTCGCCGAACTCGTTGATGATCACCGCCGTCCGGGCGAACGCCGGCGTGCGTAGCAGCCGTGCCAGCAGCGTGGTCTTGCCCGAGCCGAGAAACCCGGTGAGGATGGTGACGGGGATCATGGAGTGGCGATCGTTGCCGGAACCATCAGCGGGACGATCCGCGCCCGTCCGGTCCGCCAATCGGGATCCAGCGTCGAGCGCAGAACCCGGAGCAGCCCCGTCACTGACGACGCCGGGCGCTCTCGGCCGGCTGGCGTGGTCACCATCCACCGGAATGGAATGCCCTCGGGTGCCCGGCTGACGTGGACGTGACCGCCCGTCGCCAGCGAAAGTCGCCATCTCCCGTCCGGTTCGGTTGCGAGAGCCGCGTCGATCTTCCATACGGCCAGACTCGCACGGAGCAGAGCCAGCACCCGGGCATCGGTCTCGCCGGGGCCATTGCTCAAAGCGCCGGTCCTTTCAGGATCTCCGACGGGATCTTGCGGCTGAGATGCTTGCCATCGCCCGCCTTGCCCAGATAGCGGCCGTTCTCCACCTTCACCGTGCCCCGAAGCATGGTCAGCACCGGCCACGCGTAGATGTCATGTCCCTCCCATGGCGTGTAGTCGGTCTGGTGCAACTCGCTGGCCTTGATCTGGCCGCGCTTGTCCGGATCGAGGATCGTGATGTCGGCGTCGCTGCCGGCGGCGATGCAACCTTTGCGCGGATAAAGCCCCATGACTTTCGCCGCGTTGGTTGAGACGAGATCGACATACTGCGCCAGCGAATAGCCCCGCTTCACCACCATCTGCGTGTACATGACGGCAAGCCGCGGCTCGACGCCCGAGTTGCCGCCCGTGGTGTCGTCGATGCGACGGCCCAGCGTCTTCTCTTTCAGGGTGCAGCAGAGGTCGTCGGTTGCGACGCAGTTGATTGAGCCGTCGCGGGTCCCGGCCCAAAGCTGGTCTTGGTCGGCTTGAGATTTGAGCGACGGATAAGTGTGATAGATCTGCCCGTTCGGCCGCTTGTAGTCATCCTGCGTGTAGAGCATGTACTGGTGCAGGCTCTCGCCGTAGATCGGGAGACCCTTGGCCCTTGCCTCGCGGATGGCAGCCACACCCGTCGCGGCCGAGACGTGCATCATGTAGAGCGCGCAGCCCGGAACGCTTTCCGCCAGCCTGATCACACGCCGGAACGAGATGTCCTCGGAAAGCTGGCTGTGCACCTCGGCCATGTTCTCGAAGCCGGTGCGGCCCTCGCGGATGAGCTTCTGGTACATGTGCATGACGAGGTCGTTATCTTCGGCGTGGATCACACCGAGGCCGCCCTCGTGTGCGAGCACCTTGAACACCTCCCACATGTCGCCGAGGTCGACCATGCGTCCCTGGCGGTGCGGCCAGATGTTGGTCATGAAGATCTTGATCGTCGGATACCCCGCCTGGATCGCCTCGGCGAGTTCGCCCATCAGCGAGTGCGCCGGCTCCGATTGCAGCATGAGGTGATAGGCGTAGTCACAGCCCGCTACCGCGAACTGCTTGTCTCTGGATTCGATGCCGTCCCGGACGCGGCCGTTGGAGTCGATGTAGGCGAAATCCAGCACCGTCGTGGTCCCGCCGTAGAGCGCCGCCATGCCGACGTGGTCGGGTCCCCGCGTCAGCAGATCGACGCCGTCGGGCGTGCGGAATGGATGCGCCATGTGCACATGCGGATCGACGCCACCCGGCATCACGATCTTGCCCGTGGCGTCGATGAAGCGGCCGGCTTCAGTGAGCACCCCTGGTGCCGTCACGGCGGCGATGGTCTCGCCCTTCACCCCCACATCAGCCTTGATCACGCCTTGCGGCGTCACGACGTCGCCGCCACGGATGATGATGTCGAGCATCTGGCTTCCCCAAAATGGCTGATGTTACGGTCCCGGAACTTACCGACCATGATGACGCGGAAATGCGCCAGGACGCAACGGCAGCCGGCACCCCCTTCCGCCTGCTTCCCCGCTGCCCTTGACCGGAGCGCTTGTGCCACCCTTTGCACTTGTCTGCGGAATAGCCGACATTGCCCGCCAACAGGCCCAACTCATCCGGACTCGAGCATGCTCAAGAAGATCCTGATCGCCAATCGCGGCGAGATCGCCCGGCGGATCATCCGCACCGCCCGCCGCATGGGGGTGGCGACGGTCGCGGTGTACTCGGACGCGGATGCCAGGGCGCTTCACGTCGGGGAAGCCGATGAGGCGGTGCACATCGGGCCGTCGCCGGCGACCGAGAGCTATCTGCGCGGAGACAAAATCATCGCAGTCGCCAAGGCCACCGGCGCCGAGGGCATTCATCCCGGCTACGGCTTCCTCGCCGAGAACGCCGATTTCGCCGAGGCAGCGGGCAAGGCCGGCATCAAGTTCATTGGCCCAACCCCCGAGGCCATGCGCGCGCTGGGCGGCAAGGCCGCGGCGAAGGACGTCGCGATCAAGGCCGGCGTTCCGGTCGTGCCGGGCTATCAGGGCGGCAAGCAGGACGCAGCCACACTCGCCGTCGAGGCGAAGAAGATCGGCTACCCCGTAATGATCAAGGCCGTGGCCGGTGGCGGAGGCCGCGGCATGCGTCTCGTCGCCAACGAGGCCGAGTTGCCCGAGTTGCTCGCATCCGCCCAACGCGAGGCGGAGGGTGCCTTCGGCGATGCCCGTGTGCTGATCGAGAAGGTCGTCGAGCGTCCGCGCCACATCGAGGTGCAGGTGTTCGGCGATGCCCACGGCAACGTCGTCCACATGTTCGAGCGCGACTGCACGTTGCAACGACGCAACCAGAAAGTCATTGAAGAAGCGCCCGCGCCGGGCATGACGCCCGAGCTGCGTGAGATGATGTGCGGCGCTGCCGTAAAGCTCGCCAAAGCGGTCGGCTACGAGGGCGCCGGCACGGTGGAGTTCCTGGTCGAAGGCGGGACGCTCGGTGTTGACGCGCGCTGGTACTTCATCGAGATGAACACTCGGCTTCAGGTCGAGCACCCCGTTACCGAGGAGATCACCGGGCTCGACCTCGTCGAGTGGCAATTGCGCGTGGCGTCCGGCGAGAAGTTGCCGCTGGCACAGTCCGAAATCAAAATGACCGGCCATGCCATCGAGGCCCGCCTGTGCGCCGAGGACCCGGCCAAGGGCTTCTTGCCGAGTGTGGGGCGGATCGAGGAAATCTGGGGCCACACGTCGATTGATCGGCTCGAAATCGGCGTCCGCGGCGGTGACAGTGTCTCGCCCTTCTATGACAGCATGATCGCCAAACTCATCGCGCAGGCGTCGAACCGTGATGCCGCTATTCGCGAGCTGACGCGAGGCCTCGACGGCGCGGCGGTCGTGGGGCTTGCGACTAACAAAATATTCTTGAAGCGCTTGATCAACGACGAGGACGTACGTCGCGGCGCGATGGATACGGGTTTGATCGGGCGCAAGCTCGATCAGCTCTCGCAATCGTCCATCTCGGACTCGGATCGTTGCGCCGCCGTCGCAGCATTTTTTTCACTCGAAGCTCAAGGCGCCGAGAGCAACACGGCTGGCGTGCACCCGTGGTGCCTCACCGATGCCTTCCAACTCGGTTCCTCGCGCGTCACGACGGAAACGGTGGCAATCGACGGCGTAGCGCAAAAACTCAAGGTGAGATGGCCGTCATCGTCCGGGGGATTCCCGATTGTCGAGGCAGAAGGCGGTGCCAGCTCTCAAAAAACCCGTCCGTATGAGCGGGCCAAGCACAACGGCACCGTTTATGTTTTCTTCGATGGCGAGCCTGTAACGGTCAGCCGCCCCACCTACGACGCATCCTCTCTGGACGACGGCAACGCCGGCGATCACATCCGCGCCCCCATCAACGGCAAGGTCGCCCGCATCTTCGTCACTGAGGCCCAGGCCGTCACAAAGGGCGACCGGATCGCCGTCGTCGAGGCCATGAAGATGGAGCACGTTCTCCACGCGGCCCGGGACGGCACCATCGCCAAGGTTGCAGCTTCCGAAGGCGCCCAGGTGAACCAGGGCGCGCTCATCGCCAGTCTCGCCGAAGCCTGAGTCACGACAGGTCCGGCACCGTCTCGCGCTAGCAGACCGCAGCCCATCACCGAGCCTCCTGCGATGAAAAACGGGTGGCCCGGAGGGTGTCCCTCTGGCGGGGTGCGGGGCTGGCCCCGCTCGTGGCAACGCCGCGACCAGCGGACGTGGGTTGTGCCTCGACGCCCACCGATGTCAGGCTTGCCCCAAGCACCAGAGGGAGCCCGCCATGACCGACCTTGCCGCATTGGAAGCACGCATCCGCCGCCTCGAGGATATCGAGGAGATCCGCACGCTCAGGAACGCCTACCACGCCTGCATCAACGACGGCCGCTATGGCGAGATCGCCGGCCTCTTCACCGACGATGCACGCGTCGTACTGGGCTACCTCGCCACCTACGAGGGGCGCGCCGCGATCGACACGGGTTTTCGGGGCATGGGCGAGCGCGAGCGCTTCTTCATCAAGCAATTCATCCATAGCCACGACGTCAAGGTCGACGGCGACACCGGCACCGGCGTCTCCTACCTCGAGGCCCGCTACGGGCGGTACGGTGTGAGCTGGCTCGTCTCCGGCCGCTACGACGATGTCTACGTTCGCAAGGGTGGCCGTTGGCTCTTCAAGGCCATGATTGCCGAGCTTTACTATACCGTTCCGTTGGGTGTCGGCTGGATGGCCGACGAGAAGCACTACCTGCGACCGAAGGCTTGAGGCTGCCGACTCACGAGGTGATCGCCCGCAGCCGCTGACGGAGCCACGCGAAGCCGCGCTTGATGTTTCGCCATGTGTACCAAGCGAGGAAGGCAGCGACCGCGAGTCCGAGCGGCGGCATTGCAATAGTCAATGCTATCACGAAAGCATAGGCGCCGAGCCCCGCGCTGAAGTATGCCAGTGCCCTGACGGGTACCATGACGGCGTTGTTGATGCTGTCGGCCATCTGATCGCCTTTTCGGCCGATCAGCCAGTCGGCCACTGAGTTGCTCTCCTCTGCGGGTGCGAACGTTCCGCTCTTCACCGGAGGGGCCGAAATCGGCCGCTGGCCGGGATCGCTTGACTGCGGCGCGGCGATCCGGTCCCGGCGCCCGAATGCCGTCGTGGCGCCGTCGCTCGAAGACGGAATCCCCCAGGGACCCGTCGGTACTGAGCGAGCCACAATCGTCGGATCGGCCCATGGTGTCCCGCCGGTCAGCCCATGAACGACGCGCTTTCGTCCGAGCGCTGGCTGTTGCGGTGGTGTCTCCATCGGCACCGTGCGGGGTAGAGCACGTATGGGCGGTAGCTCGTGCTCGGCGACGCTCGCATGCTGTTTGATCGCCTCGATGCGCGCTCCGATCGGCGGATGAGTGCCGATGAGGCGTCCGAGGAAGCTGTCGTCCGACGACGAAAACATCATCGCTCTTGACGCATAGCCGGTGAGGGGCAAGTCGTCGGCGCGTGCCACTTTTCGTAAAGCCGTGATCAACGCAACGGGGTTCTTCGTCAGCTCGATCGCGCCCGCGTCCGCCGTGAACTCGCGCGTCTGCGAGATGGCAAATCGCGCGCCGAGCGCAAGTGCCCCGATGACGCCGAACAGCAGCGCGAACAGAAGCGCGAAGCCCCAGCCCAGATACGCGAGCATCAGCAGCGCCGCGTAAGCCGCCAGGAAGGGCCGCTTGATCAAGTTCTCGATGGCGACCTTGCTGACCGGCAAGATCCGATCGACGCAGGCTTGCGCCATCACCATCAGCCTGACGTCGCGGTCGCGGATATGAACCATCTCGTGCGCCAGGACGGCTTCCAATTCATCCCGCGTCAGTTGCTGGATGAGCCCACGCGTGACGGCAATGGTCGAGGCGGAGGGAAAAAAGCCGGCCGCATAAGCATTGAGTTTGTCGCTCTCAATGACCTCGATCCTTGGACACGGTAATCCGATCGAGATGGCGAGGTTCTCGACGAGATTGAACAGCTCCGGCGCTTCACTGCGTTCCACCGGATGCGCGCGCGTCTCGCTACGCATCAAGACGACCGATTTCCAGCAGCTGAGCGCGATGTAGGCGAGCCCGACGACGATGATCACGTACCAGTAGCGCGAGAGCGGATGCTCGGTGAGCATCTCCCAGCCGCTGGAATGCTGACGCGTTTCGGGTGTCCGGACCGTTTGGACGCGAGACGTGAGCCCTGGGCCGGTCTGTTCGAGCAGACTGGCACTATCGCTGTTGATCGGCTTCAAGTTACCCGCTGGCGACCCGGAGCCGACAGGAGCCTTGGGGTGGCCGGTAGCGTTTGTCCTATCGCTGTCGCCGTGCGCGGGCGGCTTCGCCAAATCGCGCGGTTGTTCGGATCGCTCGAAGCTCTGCTCAACTCCTTCGAAGCGCGAAAGGATATTCTTGTTCATCGCGACTGGAACCAGCAGGATCGCGATCTGCGAAACAATCAAGAGCACCAGAAACAGTGCAAGCAGCGCCAGCGTCTTGAGATTGTTCTTCTGAATGTGGCTGAAGAGAGCGGCACGCTTCTGCATCCGCGGCACTCCCGCAGTCTTCGTCTCGAGTTTGGGCAATCGCCACGTGAGACGAGGCGGTTCACGTGCCGCCCCGCTGGAGTATCGGTGACGTCTGAAATCGTCGCTCGTATCAGCCGGCTTGCTGCATCCGGCGCTTGAGGCCGGCTAGCCGGTCGGCCACCTGGCTCGAGCGCGAAAGTCGATCGAGTTCGTTGAGCTTGGCCATAGTCTCACGGTCGGTCTTGGTCGAAGCCGCAGCGCCGACGGGACCATTCATGGCGCGCTCGAACGCGGCCTGGGCCTTGTCGGCGCGCCGCTCGGCATCGTTGGCGACGCCGCCGACAGTACCGGCAGCTTCTGCAGCCGTCTCGCGAGCGGCGACGAATGCGGTGATGTCGGCTTCCATCTGCCGCTTGCGGCCGTCGAGAGCGGCGATATAGCCGTCGAGCTCGTGCTGTTTGGCGAAAAGGTCGCCGAGGCGCGCCTCATGGGTGGGGATCTCGCCTTCGAGGTCCAACTGACGGCTGAACGCGGCTTCCGCAAGATCGTCGCGACCCTGTTCGACGGCGAGCTTCGCGCGGTCGCCGAGTTCGGTCAGCTTCGTTTTGGCCCGGTCAAGGTGGCGCACGGTCTGGTGGCGGTTAGCGATGACGTGACCCAGCTCCTCGCGAACATCGTCGATCGCGCGCTCGATCTCGCGGATCGCCTCACGCATCACGACCTCGGAGTTGGCCGTCTCGAGGGCGTCGACGAGGCCGTTGACGCTGCCGGAAACCAGGCGCTTCACGCGCAGAACCAGAGACTCACTCATGACGACCCCATCAGGACGCTGAACATTCTCGAACACACGAGTTGGTCAGGACGTTAGCGAACAAGACCTAATTTTCCTCGAACACCGCTCAGCATGACCGAGGGGTCAGCGAAGTCTCGGTCTGTCCTCCTTCAGCAGAGGTTTACCTGCCGCGGCTATCCTGCACCGGTATCGCGTCCTTAAGAACGGTGCCGGAAATGTCGAGCGTGGTTTGGCTTGCCCTCTTTGCAGTGACCGTCGTGGGGCTGCCCATGCTGGTCATGATGGTGATCTACAACCGATTGGCTACACTCGCGCACCGCTGCGAGCAGGCTTTCGCCGACATCGACGTGCAACTGCGGCATCGCCACGATGTCATCCCCAGCCTCGTCGAGACCGTGCGCAGCTTCGCCGGCCACGAGAAGTCGATCATCGACAATGTGATGAAGGCGCGGGCCGAAGCCCTTCGCGCCGTCGGTTCCACAGACAAGCTGGAGGCCGAGTCGGCGTTGACAGCTTCGATCGTCAGGCTGCTCGCCGTCGTCGAGGCGAACCCCACGATCCAGGCCGGGTCGCACTTCAGCGAGTTGCGCGGCGAGATCGTCGACGTGAACAACAAGATCTCGGCGGCCCGCCGCTTCCTGAACCTCGCCGTTGGCGAGTACAATGGAGCGCTCGACAGGTTCCCGGGGAACCTGATCGGCCACCGCTTCGGCCTGCAAGAGAAGCGCTCCTACAGCCTGGGCCTCGACCGCGTCTTCGTCGAAGACGCCCCGGCTGTAAAGATCTGAGGGCGTTTGCCGCACCTTCGGGTTGACGTGTCGGGTTCGGCATTCGAACAATGCCGGCCCTGATTGCCAAAACCCTCCGAGGCTTGATGACAGCGCCGCCCCTTTCGATCAATTCCGGTATCGCCGGCAAGACGGCCCTCGTCACCGGCGCGACCGGCGGCATCGGTATCGAGATCGCAAAAGCCCTCGCCCGGCAAGGCTGCAAGGTCATGCTGAATGGCCTCGGCACGCCCGAGGAATGTGAAGCGAGGCGGCGCGAGGTCGAGGCGATCGCCGGCAACCCGGCCGCCTTCCATGGCGCCGACCTTGCCAATTCCGACGACGTCCGCACTCTCTTCGACGCGACGGAGCGCCAGCTCGGCCCGATCGAGATCCTGGTCAACAATGCCGCCACGCGCAATTTCCATACCATCGACCAGATGCCGGACGACGCCTGGGAGCGCGCCGTCGCCATCAACCTCACGGCGCCGTTCCGCCTGATCAAGCTCTCGCTTCCCGGCATGCGCGCCCGCAAGTGGGGGCGCATCATCAACATTGCCTCGAGCTGGGGCCTGACTGGCACCGTGGGACGCGGCGACTACGTGGCGACCAAGCACGGTCTCGTCGGCCTGACTCGGGCGGTGGCCCTGGAGGCCATGGCCGACAACATCACCTGCAACTCGATCGCGCCCGGCTCCGTGATGACGCCCCACGCCGAACGCCAAGTGCGCGAGCGCATGAGCCGCGACGGTCTCGACTGGGATGAGGCGGCCCGCCAGTTCCTGAAAACCCGCCAGCCGTCCGGCCGCTTCGTGCCGCCCGAAAAGATCGCCGACCTGATCGTGTTCCTGTGCTCGGACGCCGCCAGCGAGATGACGGGCCAGCCCATCGCCATGGACGGCGGCTGGCTTTCGATTTGATCGAAAGTAGAGATCGTTGCCTCGACGCGGGGTATGCGCGACGATCACTCAATTTCCAGATCTGGAGGACATCGATGCCCGGCCCACGTCTCGCAGGAAAAGTTGCGCTCATCACTGGCGCCGGTGGCGGCATCGGCCGCGCAACAGCGGAGCGCTTCGTCGAGGAAGGCGCCAAGGTGGCCGTACTGGAGATCAATCGCGAGTTGGGCGAAGCCGCGGCTGCCTCGGCCCGTGCCATGGCCGGCAACGCGGGAGGCGACGCGCACTTCATCCATTGCGATGTGACCGACAAGGCGTCCGTGACGGCAGCCGTCGCCGAAACCATTCGGCGCTTCGGCAAGCTCGACGTTCTGCACAACAACGCCGGTGGCTCGACACCTCAGGATGGCCCCGTCACGGAGGCCTCCGAGGAGGAGTTCTGGCGCGTCATCAAGCTCGACCTCTTCGGCACCTTCCTGTGTTCGAAGGTCGCGATCCCTGAGATTGCCAAGGCCGGCGGCGGCTCGATCATCAATATGGCCTCCAACCTCGCCTTGATGGCGGTGCCGGGGCGTGCGGCCTATGGCGCGGCAAAGGGCGGCGTGGCCTCGTTGACGCGCGCCATGGCGCTCGACCATGCCAAGCAGAAGATCCGCGTCAATGCGATCGCGCCGTCCGTCACGTTGTCCGACCGCGTGAAGAGGCTGCTCGATACCAATCCCGGCATCAGCAAGCTTGCCGAGAGCCACCTGTTCGGCCTCGGACAGCCGATCCACATCGCCAACATGGCCGTATACTTGGCATCGGACGAGGCGGCGATCACGACAGGCCAGATCATGTCGGTCGACAGCGGCGTGACGATCTACTGAGGCCGGCGACGACCATCGAACTCGCCATTCCAGCAAGACGGGAGACGATCTGCATGCCCATCCGCGCGGTGTTTTTCGATGTCGGGGAGACGCTGGTCGATGAGCATCGTCTCTACCGCGACTACGCCATGCGGATGGAGGTGAGCTACGAGTTCTTCATGGAGCGGATCGAGGCGGCGATGGCCGAGCGCCAGCCGGTAAAGAACGTGTTTGCCGCCGTCAAGCCCGGGTTCGATTTCAAAGCCGCCCGAGCTCAGCGCGAGGCCGAGGGCAAAAAATTCGTGATCGGCCCTCACGATCTCTACAACGATGCCGCCCACACCTTGGCCGCCCTCAAAGCGAGCGGCTACTTCATCGGCATTGTCGGCAACCAGCCGGCGTCGGCGGAAGCGATGCTGCGCGAAAGTGGGCTCGCCGCCGACTTCATCGCGACGTCGGAGGGGTGGGGCGTTTCGAAGCCCGATCCGGCGTTCTTCGTGAAGGTGATCGAGGCCGCTGGCCTGGCGCCGCATCAGATCGCCTACGTAGGTGATCGCGTGGACAATGACGTGCTCCCAGCCAGGGCAGCCGGCATGTGGCCCATTCTGATCCGGCGGGGCCCTTGGGGCCGCGCGCAATGGGACTGGCCTGAAGCCGGCGAGGCCCACCACCGGATTGAGAGCCTAGCGGAGCTTCCCCGGCTCCTCAGCGGTCCCTCGCCTGTCTGAGTCGCCGGTTGGCGCTCAGGCGGCGGCGCCTGCAAACTCGGCCGCGATCTTCGGCAGGGCATCGCGCCAAAGCTCGGGCGGCTGCGCACCTGAAATGGCGTACTTGTCGATCAACAGGAAGAAGGGCACGCCGCGAATGCCCATGCGAATGCCGGCATCTTCGAGATCGAGCACGGCCTCGAGCGTATGCTCCGCTTCGAGCGCGGTCTTCGCAACCTTGCCGTCGAGGCCCGCGTCCTTTGCGATGGCGACCAGAACGTCCTTCTTGCCGATGTCGAGCCCCTCTTCGAAATAGCCTTCGAACAGGCGGTTGACGACCGCGTTCTGGGTCTGCCTGCCGGCGCGCTCGGCCTGCCAGATCAGCCGATGGGCCAGCCGCGTGTTCGGCGTGCGCTTCATCTTGTCGAACGCGAAAGCTATCCCGGCCTCCCGGCCGTTCGCAGCCATCTGCTGATCGAGCTGCCGGGCTTTCTCGGCGCCGAACTTGGCCGCCCTGTAGGCGCTGCGTTCCATGCCTTCGCTGGGCATGTCCGGATTGAGCTCGAACGGCCGCCAGGAGATGTCCATCCGTTCCGGCATCCCGGGCGCTCCGAGCGCCGCCTCGAAGCGTCGCTTCCCGATGTAGCACCAGGGACAGATGACGTCCGAATAGATCGTGATGGGAAGAGCGGGGCTCGTGCCGTTTCCATGAGTCGACTGCAACATGCGCGAAGCCTCCCGGGCGTTGAGTGCCGGGTGCGCGCGCGATCCCGACCCCAAGAGCCTATCGAAGCAGACGGGTCTCTGTCGAGCCTCACCCCGTTCGGATCAAGCAAGCTTTGCGCGACACGCGTGCGGACCGACCCTGACCTGGAAGCGCCCAACGTGCCGCGAGCTTGCAAGTCGACTGTAACTAGTGTGTTGGAGGTGGCATGAACGAAGATTGCGGGCGGGCGACCCGGCGAATAGCTCGCGGATCACGCTGGCGCCCGTTTGTCTGGGCGCCCGGGGCGCCGCTCTGTCGACCTCGGGACATGGGCGATCTTGATCGGGCGGCACGTGATGATTAAACGAGCGATCCTGGTCCTGATCGGGTGCATCGCCACGGCCCTCGCGATCGCTGGCGCGATTTTGCCCGGCTTGCCGACGACGCCGTTCGTGCTGGTCGCGCTCTGGGCCTTCGCGCGATCGAGCGAAGTGCTGTTGCGGCAATTGCACCGCGTTCCACTGCTCAGTCATGCGCTCCTTGAGGCGCACCGCTTCGAGGAACGTCGCGCCATTCGCCTCCCCATCAAGGTGCTGGCCGTTTCTGTCGCCTGGGCTTCGGTGGCCGTCACACTCCTGTCGGCTGGGATGACGGCTCCTGTCCTGCTTTCAGGGGTGGCCCTCGCCGCTGTCGCCGCCTCGGCCTTCATGTGGTGGATCCCGACCGATCGGGCTTGATCGTCGTTCCGGGCTTAGGCGATCGTCATCCTCTTCCGTCCCGTTCCGCGAGGTGCGATCGTGCGAAGCCCTGTCGGCTGCAGGGTCGAGAGAGGTACGACGCATGACGACACACCGGGAGATCATCTACGTGCGGGCGCCCGAAGGCATGCCGGACGCGAGTTGCTTTCGGATCGTGGAGGCGCCGGTGCCCGCGCCGCGCGACGGTGAGGTGCTCGTTCGCACGCATTATCTGTCGATCGACCCCTACTTCCGCCGCATGATGGGCGCGGGGCATGGCCAATATGCCAGCCCGTTGAAGATCGGTGATGTCATGGTCGGGCGCGGAGTCGGCGTCGTCATCGAAAGCCGCCATCATGGCTTCAAACCTGGGGATGCCGTGCAGAGCGAGTTCGGTTGGCGGGAGCACGTCGTCCTCGGAGGCGACGGGCTGAGAAAGCTGCCGCCCGATCTTCAACCCCTGTCGCTGGGGCTGGGCCTCATCGGCCAATCGGGCGCGACCGCTTTGGTCGGCCTCGTCGACATCGCAGGCATCAAGGCGGGCGAAACGGTCGTCGTCTCCGCCGCGGCCGGCGCCGTCGGCAGCGCTGTCGGCCAGATTGCGCGAATCATGGGGTGCCGCGCCGTCGGGATCGCTGGCGGCGCCGAAAAATGTCGTCATGTGGTCGAGGATCTCGGCTTCGACGCTTGCATCGACTACAAGGCAGGTCCGGTCGAGCCGGGACTCGCCGATGCGACGCCGCAGGGCGTCGACATCTATTTCGACAACGTCGGCGGTGAGATCCTCGATGCTGTTCTGCTCACCTTGAACCAGAACGCGCGTGTGCCGGTCTGCGGCCAGATTTCCCAGTACAATACGAGCGAGCGGCACGGTCTGCGCAATTACGGCGTGCTGCTGGACAAATGCGTCATGATCCGGGGCTTCCGCATCAGCAACCATTTGGCGAGACGTGACGAGGCGCTCGACCAATTGATGAGGT
>JALHMC010000072.1 GCA_022844225.1 Hyphomicrobiaceae bacterium
GCCGGCTCATGCGGCAACTGCGGAACCTCCACATGACCCGTCTCCCAGAAGGTGTCGAAGTCGGGCATCGAGCCGCCCTTGGCCACGATTCCGGCGCGGGTCGTGTCGTACATGTGCCGCAGCCACCCCATCTCGTCGCGGCCTTCGGTGAAGCCCTGCTCCACGCCCAGGCGACTGGCCAGCGCCTGTAGAATCTCGAAGTCGGAACGCGCGTCGGCATGAGTTGCCACGCACTTCTTCATCGCGAAGACCATGTCGGCGCGACGGCCGCCGGAAATATCGTTTCTCTCGAGCGTCGTCGTGGCTGGGAAAACGATGTCGGCGCGCTTGGCCGTGGCGGTCCAAACGATGTCCTGGGCGATGATCGTCTCTGGTACGGCCCATGCCTCTGACAGGCGGCCGAGGTCCTGATGGTGGTGGAACGGATTGCCGCCGGCCCAGTAGACGAGGCGGATATCGGGATAGACGTGAGCCTTGCCCTCGTAGGTGAAGGGGGCGCCCGGGTTCAGCAGCATGTCTGCGATACGCGCGACAGGAATGAAACTCGTGTTCGGTCGCTTGCCATGCGACAGCCCGGCGATCGGCGCCAGCGGGTAGGACATGTTCTGGTTGCCGATCGAGCCAACGCCAAATCCGGCACCGCCACCGGCGTGGCCCCACTGCCCGGCGACGGCAGCCAAAGCAGCTGCGCCCCACCATGTCTGCTCGCCATGCACTGCGCGTTGCAAGGAGTAGCTGACTGTCACGAACGCGCGCTTCTCCACCATCTCGGAGGCCAGAGCGCGAATTCGGTCGGCATCGAGCCCCGTGATCCCGGCTGCCCACTCGGCCGTCTTGGCGGTGCCGTCCGAATGCCCACGAAGATAGTCAAGAAACTCGTTCGAGCCACTGCAGCAACGAGTGAGAAAATCCTTGTCTTCTCGACCGGCATTGACGATCTCGGCGGCCAGGGCGATCAGCAATGCCGTATCCGTGTTCGGGGCAATCGGCCACCACTCGGCGCCGACCCAATCCGGGATGTCGTCGCGGCGCGGGGACACGAGCACGATACGTGCGCCACGTTCCTTCAGGCGAGCTAACCTCTGGCCGAGCGTGTGGCGACCCGCGCCGCCCGAGTCGCACTGCTCCGTGCGCGGCGTGAGTGCCCCGCAGACAATCACCAGATCTGCGTGCTCCGAGACCAGCTCGAAAGAATTCGGGTGACCGTAGCCGTCGCCGCCCATGATATGGCGTACGATCACCTGGCCGGCGCCGACGCTGTATGTATCGACGTGCGCCGTATAGCCGCCCACGAGATTGAAGAAGCGCTTCACGACGCTCTGGGCGTGATGCAGACGGCCCGCGCTGGTCCAGCCATAAGACCCGGCGAAAATCGAGTCGTTGCCGTGACTGTCGATGACGCGACGGATCTCATCGGCGGCCAGATCGAGGGCCGTGGTCCAGTCCACCGGTACAAACCGCTCGGACCCTCGTCCGCGACGATAGACGCGGCTCGCATCCAACTGCGAAGTCAGGCTGCCGTTCGACGTCCGCGCCGCGAGCCAGCCTTCGCGGACATACGGACGGTCGATACGCACCTTGGGGTCCATCAGGTCGGGTATGGCCGCCAGCATATGCGACGGCGCAGGATCGCCCGTCCAAGGTTCCGCACCGATTACGCGGCCATTCTCGACCAGGGCCGTGAAGGGTCCCCAGTGGGCGCAGTGTGAGATGCGCTCGATCATTGGCAGTATCCTCGAGACTTCGATGAGAGTTGGGTAGCTTGAAGCTGGCCTAGCAGGCTCATACGACGTTGACGAGCGTGTCGCCGCGCGAGAGGCGCCGGATATTGTCGACCATGGTCTCCTGGCGGCGCCGAATTGTGCCGTGGGTCCAGCCGGACATGTGCGGGGTCAGTACGCAGTTGTCCAACTCGTGAAATGGGAGGCGCCCAGGATGGGGACCTGGAGACGATGGCGTGGGATAGACGTACCAAGTGTCGATCACAGCACCGCCGATCCGCTTCTCCGCCAACGCCTCGTATAGCGCCGTTTCGTCGATCACGGGACCACGCCCCACGTTCAGGATGACCCCGTGCGGTTGCATGGCGTCCAGCGCGTCGCGCCCGACGAAGCCTTCAGTGGCGGCGTTGTGTGGCAAAGTCACGAGGACGTAATCGGCGGAGGCCATGAAACCGGCCAACTCGGGAAGCGGAAAATAGCGGTCGACGAGAGGTCCGGTTGCAACGGCCGATCGGTTGGCCGTGTGTACGGTCATGCCGAAGGCTTTGGCGCGTGCGGCGACGGCCTTGCCGATATGGCCAAAGCCGAGAATGCCGAGCGTGGCGTCACCCAACTCGGTGCGAAGTGCCGACCTTGCCGAAGCCCAATAGGTCCACTTTCCCTGCCGCAAATCCCTGTCGGCATCAGGTATCGGAACGTGACGCAGCAGCAGTGCCGTCATTACATACTCGGCGATGGCAGGATCATGCCCGAAGCAGCAGCAGAGCGGCGTGCCGGGCGGGAGGCGGGTCCGGTCGATGGCGTCGACGCCGGCTGCGGGCGCATGATACAGGCGCACGCCGTCCGGGCTCGGATGCGATGCGTCGAGGCGAATTCCGACGATGACTTCGGCCGAACGGAAGGCGTGTCTATCAGCTGCGGTTGCCGGCAGATCGGGAACGCACAGCACCTCGTGGCCCGCGCCCAGCAGGGCGGCGAAGCCGGGCTCGAACGTTGCCGCGTTGGTACCGTGGAAGACAATGCGCATGTGGCCTCGAACGGAGAGCCGGGGCGGTATACACCTCCGCCCCGGCCAGCGCTTCATTTCACGCTGGAGAATGCCGTCGGCGTCAGGATGTCGCTCGAGACGTTGGCGACGATGGGACCGCCGTTTTCCGGCTTCTCGGTCGCTGCCCGCTTTTCGATCCATTCAGGATCCGCCTGGAAGGCAGCAAACTTCTTCTCGCGCTCGGCGAGGCTATCCCACACCAGGAAGTAGGTGAGGCGATGATTGTGACTGCCGATGACGGTGGTCCAGAAGCCGGCCTGCTTGATGCCGTGGCGCTCCCAGATCTTGAGCGTGGTGTTCTGGAAGCGATTGAGCAGGGCCGGCAGGCGGCCGGGGCAGCAGTCGTAGATTCTAAGCTCGTAAAGCATGGGCGTCCTCACCGGTTCGTTCACGGGTAGAGGCCTGATCCAAGCATGGGACCGGCACTGCGGCAACGCTGGACTGCTCAAATGTGGTCAGGCGACAGACACGCACTCAGGCGCTCGTCAAGACGCCGGACAACGAATCATCGTCTCGTCAAGCATGTCAGCCATGCACTTTTGCATGACTGCTCGGCGTGCGATGGGTATGTCCGGACATTGTAAGTCTCTGCCGCGGCGGTTAGTCTCAAGATCCAATCAGAAAAGTCAGTCGGGAACGAAACGCCATGTGGATCATCGTCAAGACTCGCAAGGGCAAGAACAGCTTCCTTACGGAGGCCGGCGATTGGAGCAAGAACCGAGACAACGCAGAACGCTTCGATCATTTCGACTTCGCGGTGACAGTGCGCGATCGCGCCGTACCGCCGAGCGAACGTCGGGGCGTGGGCGTCATCAGCCTGAATTGATCGCAGGATCATCATTTAAGGGCCAGGGCCGCACAGCCAATCGCTGTGCGGCCCTTTCGTTGGGATCGCTGCAACCGCCCACGATTTCCATGTTGCGCTTTTTTCTCTATCCACGGAGAGGTTCGAGCATAGAGGCATTGTCCGACGGACACTTCTGTGGAGCACGCAGCATGACCGTCATCTACGTCGACGCCGACGCGTGCCCGGTGAAGGAGGAGGCCGTTCGCGTCGCCCAGCGTCACGGGCTCACAATAAACTTCGTGTCGAACGCCTGGATGCGGCTACCGGATGGACCGAACGTCAATCGCGTCCTTGTTCCTGAAGGACCGGACGCCGCCGACGACTGGATCGCAACGCGCATCAGCAAGAGCGATGTGGCCGTCACCGCCGACATTCCGTTGGCGTCGCGTTGTCTGAAGGCCGGCGCCCGCGTCGTGGGCCCGACCGGCAAACCCTTCACCGGCTCGACCATCGGCATGGCCCTTGCCATGCGCGAGCTTCAGCAGCACTTGCGAGAGACCGGCGAAAGCCGCGGCTTCAACGCTTCTTTCACGCGCGCCGACCGTTCGCGATTTCTCCAGGCCCTCGAGGAGGCCATCCAGGCCATCAAGCGGGAGGGCTCGCGGTGATCTGCCGACTTGTCGCAATCGGGTGCCTAGGTCTTCGGTTCGAGCTTTTTCGCCTTAGACATCGAAAATCCGACCGTAACCGCCGATGGGCACTCTGGCGCCCGAGAGGCGGAGACAATGCCACAGGCTGACCTGATTGGCTGCGAGGACGGGACGCTTCAGGTCCTGCTCCAGGACATCGATGATGCCGACGCAACGGAAGCCGGTACCGGCGATGTAAATGCCATCGGCATCCGCTGGGCAAGCGGCGCTAATCTGGGCGTAAAGGGGCTCGATCTCCTGCTCGAAGCCCATCCCTTCCGGGTATAGCTGGGAAAAGGGAACATCGCGCCATTTGCGGCCGGGGTCGTAGCGCAGGTGGGCTGCGGGCGGAACCCCATGAGAGGTGTAGTAGGCGACGCCAGCTTCGACCGTTGCATCGTTGAACCAGGCTGGGAAGACGACGAAGGGCCGCTTTAAGTTCATCGAGCGCATCGCGGCGAGACTGTCGAGACCATTCGTCGTGGCAACCGTGCCAGCGGCCAGGACAGTGGTCATGGCGCCGACCACGGCCTCGTCCCAGCCTGCGCCACCGAGAATACTCGACGAGCTGTGTCCTATGACGGCAGCCGAAAGGCGCATGCCCGCGAACTGGCGGCAGCCGCGGATCACGTCGTCCTCGAGGTCGACGCCGCTGCGGTCGGCGCGCCACCTGGCCCACGGCGCGCGGGCGGTAACCCGGGCAACATGGACCGATACGCCGGAAGCGGGTGGTACCATGGCCCACCACTCGGCCTCCGGCACGGCCTCGTTGCCGACGATGAACATACCGATGCGGGCTCGCCAACCCCAATTGTCGGCCTGATGCGTCATGGGCCACTCCTCACTAGATCACGGTAGCTCGGCGCCGCGAGCTTGTTGTGATCGAAACCGACCCTTTGCTCGCGGATATTCACGCTTGTCCCACCCTGGATACGCCGGCTCGAGTGGATGGGCTACCGATAGCCATCGCACAATGCACAGGGTCCACCGCGTGGCTGGATTCAGCCGCGGACAGTTGGCGCAACAAAAAAGGGAGTGGGAGTCGGATCGGCCATAGACCGGATTATTCGGTCAGAGCGGCTCATCGGCTCCAATCGGCAAGCTAATCAGTAAGGTCGGCGAGCCTTTCAAGCCCTGCGCGATCCACTATCAGGAGACCACCTGACGCGTCCGGAACAATCAGATCTAGACGATTCAAAAATACAAGATGGGCAGCCAGTTCGTCCATGCTGAGGCCGAGCCAACCGGCCACAGTTCCGCATGTCAGATCGTCCGCAATCACCTTATACGGAAACCCTTGGTCCGCGTTGTTCTGGGCAAGATACACCAGGAACGACGCCACGCGAGCCACCGGACTTCTAGAGGCGGCCGCTACGATACTCTCGCGCCGGGCGACGAAGGCTTCGTACGCGGGATCGAACTCGGAATATGCAGCTCGATGGTCACCGAGTGCCGACGTGGTCATACCGCCCTCGCTCGCTTCGGATGGGAGTCCGATGCCAACTCCAATAACTCAATGCCAAGTTATTGGTTCCAGATGACGTCGGCTCGGAGCCGAAACGAGGTCCTCTGCCTGAGGTTGCCTCATGCTTCACGCGTAACTCTGGAAAACCGCTCGATCGCCGTCGGTCAAGCGTTGGGAGGCACTATCGACGCAAAGGTCCTGAACCCGTAGCCGCAAGCAGCGTTTACCCGACGCGGCGACAATGGAGACGTGCGTTGGCAGGATTCCTGAAGGCGATGCAGCCCCGGCGGTTACCGTCGCGGACGAACAGGCGCGGCGGCTTGCTGGCGCTCGCGGGAATGGCGATGGCGGGCACTGCGTTGCTCGCCCGGCACCATGCAAAGCGAGCGGAACTCGACCATCCGCCACTGGGTCGGTTCGTGACCGCGGGCGGCACGCGCCTCCACTACATCGATCGTGGCGCCGGCAGGCCCGTGGTGTTTCTGCATGGCAACGGCGCCATGGTCGAGGACCTGATAATCAGCGGGGTGATCGACAACACCGCTGGGCATTATAGAGCCGTCGCGTTCGATCGGCCCGGCTTCGGACACAGTGACCGGCCACGCGGACGCGAATGGTCAGCTACCGACCAGGCCGCCGTCCTGTCTGATGCTTTTCGCTTGCTCGACATCGAAAAGCCCATTGTCGTCGGTCACTCCTGGGGAACACTCGTTGCGCTTGCGTTGGCCCTTGACCACCCAGACCAGGTGGCCGGCTTGGTTCTGATTTCCGGCTACTATTACCCCACGCCGCGCGCCGACGTGGTGTTGTTCGCCCCTCCGGCTATTCCAGTAATCGGCGAGGTCATCAGCCACACCGTAGCGCCCTTGATCGGTGAGATCATGGCACCGCGAGTCATCAAACACTTGTTCTCCCCTCAGGACGTGCCGCCTCAGTTTACCGCGTCGTTTCCCGTTTCACTCACTTTGCGTCCCTCGCAAATTCAAGCTTTCGCCGAGGACTCTGCGCATATGATTGCGGCTGCCGAGCAGCTCAGCCCGCGCTACCCCTGCCTTCAATTGCGAACAGTCATCCTGGCGGGCGACGCCGACAAAATCGTCAGCCACCGGCAGGCTCAGCATCTACACACTGAAGTTGCGGACAGTCGGCTCGACGTCGTGGCGGGCGGGTCCCACATGGTGCATCACATCGCTCCCGAGCGGGTCATCGCTGCCATTGACAGCATTGCAGCGGAGCTTCCTCAATGGGAACGATAGGCCGAATGAACGACACGAAAGGCGACCCGGCAAGGCGCGGGCGCGATGCGGACACCCCAGCAGACTTTCCGGCGCAAGGCTGGAAAGACATCGCTTGGCGCGTCTACGGTGGAGTGCAAGAGGACCGCGTTCTGCTGGTTGCAGCTGGTGTAACGTTCTATGGGCTCCTAGCGCTGTTTCCGGCTATCGCTGCGCTGGTCTCGCTCTACGGATTGTTTGCAGATGCCGCGACCATCAACGGACATTTCCAGCTTTTGTCCGGGTTTCTGCCGGGAGGCGCGCTCGAAATCGTTGGCGATCAGGTCAAGCGTATCGCGGCGCAGAGCCAGGGCACGCTCGGGCTCGCATTTCTGGTCACACTCGTCATGTCTATCTGGGGCGCCAATTCCGGCACCAAATCAATCTTCGACGCTCTCAATATCATTTACAAAGAACGCGAGAAGCGCAGCTTCATCAAGCTGACGCTCTGGTCTCTCGCTTTTACCGCCAGTGCGATCATCCTGGCTCTGGTCGCCCTCGCGAGCGTTGTCGCAGTACCGATCGCCCTTAGGCTTTTGGGGGTACCGAACGAAACCGCCCCTGGACTTCTCGCCATGTTGCGCTGGCCACTGCTTTATCTGATTATCTTGATTGCCCTCGCCTGCCTCTACCGCTATGGGCCGAGCCGCACGCATCCGCAATGGCGGTGGGTGACATGGGGCAGCGCCATAGCAGGCGGACTCTGGATCGTCGGCTCGCTGGCGTTCTCATGGTATGTGGCCAATTTCGGCAATTACAACGCGACCTACGGATCTCTGGGCGCCATTATCGGCTTCATGATCTGGATGTGGCTCTCGACGGTCGTCGTGCTGCTCGGGGCGGAGATCAACGCCGAAATGGAGCATCAGACGACCAGAGACACGACCAAGGGCCACGGCAAACCGATTGGCGATCGCGGAGCGCGCATGGCCGACGAGATCGGCACGGCGAGCGACTGACCCGCAGCAGCCGGCAGCGGACATTCGACGGGACTCGTTGGACGACCTTGGAGAGACGCAATCAGCGCTTGATTGCCGTGATGTCCTCGAGGCTGGGAAATAGCAAGGCCCGGCAACGATCGAGGCCGGCGCGGCGGTTCTCGTAATTCGAGGTTGCAATCTTCATCTGCGATTCCTTCTCGAGCAGGGATGCCGTCGACTCGTTCTTCTGACTGTGGAGTTGACGGGACCGTTCAAGGGATTTCGCCGCGTAATCGGCCCAGGCCTTCATCGCCTCGACTTCGTCCGGCCCTTTGTCACAGCCGGCCTCCCAGCCGCGGCGGAACGTGGCGTACAGCTGCTCTACCGGGATATCCAATCCCCCGAAATGCCGAGCCATTTGACTCATCGCATCGTATTCCGCACTGACGTAGCCGAGATTTTTTTCTGCCACGATGAGCTGCTTCCGGTTCCAGGTGTCTTTGAGCCGAGCGATCTCGACTTCGATCGGCGGTATGGCGCGCCTCCGAAACAGCTCCTCTTTCTGCTTCAAAAGTTGTTGGTCGCGTTCCAGCTGCGCCTTGACCGTATCCACCTGAATTCTGGCCATCATGATCTGGTAACCGTAGGAGCGGCCGTAGTCGACGAACATCATGACGGCGAGTTGGCGATCGCTGACGGGTGCGCTCTTCTCCGACGCCAAAGCGTAGGGGCTCGGCAAAAATATTGCCCCCAAGGCACCGAGCAGAGCTGCGCCTAGTGTTCTCATCTTTGAAATCCTCAACACGTCGCTGGCGGGGAACGCCTCGGGCTGTCTGATTGCATGATGAGGTGCTGCGTCCTGATGTGTCGTCAATGACCGAACAGCCTGACAACGCCACCCCCGCCATGCACATTGATCGTCTGTCCGCTCACCCAACTGGATGCCGGAGAGCAGAGCCAGAGCATAGCGTTGGCGCAGTCTTCGGGACGACCCGGCCTCCCCGTAAGGGTATCGGGGCTCATCATTCGCTTCTGGGTCGCCTCGTCAATGCCAGCCGAGGCATAGCCCTCCGTAATCACGGTTCCTATCAGGATCGAGTTCACGCGCACCTTTTTGGCAAGCGCGTGCGCCATGCTCACCATGAGCTGATTGAGTGCAGCCTTGGCAGTCCCATACGCGAGTATGTCGTAGGCTGGCACCGCAGACGAAAACGATCCGGAGTTCGTGATGGTGGCGTTCTTTGGCTTGAAAAGATATGGCGCGCAGGCACAGCTCATTCGGTAGGCGCTGATCGTGTTGAGCCTGTACGAGTCAATCATCTGCTGCTCTGTGACAGCGAGCGGGTCCGGATTAACGCCGCCCCAACCGACGTTGTTGATCAGGGTGGAGATCCCACCGAACGCCTCTGCCGTGGCCGTGACACATGCCTGAATGTCGAACTCTGCGGTTACGTCACACTTTGTGCCTATGACCTGGCTGCCCGTAGCGGCTCCGATCTCAGCCGCCGTCGCCTTGGCCTTGTCGCCCTCAGATTAAGTTTCCAGCCTAGCTGGTGTGGGTAAGTTGCGCCCTGCAGGGGAGGCGATCAAACCTGATGGATCAGAGACGTAGCTTTCCCGAACCTAAAAAAAGTACGCACTGCCACGGATACTCTTTCAGGGCGTTCTCCCAAACCTTTGCGTCGCTGTCGCTTCTGCCGATGCGGTTTCGCGGCAGACGGCATTGGCTGACTAGAACCTGTACCTCGATTAGTCCCACCGTCTCAAACGCAAGTAATCATGAGTCGACACCTCATACTTGCTCGAGTGAGGTAAGAGTGGGCTCAGCCTCGAGGGGCGCCGCTCTCGAGAGCCATCGACGGGCGGTGCCCGGTAGCCGATCGTCAGTCCTTGATTTCGACCGCCTGATAGACTTGGCCATTCATCGGCCGATCGTCGCTTGCCCAGCTTACGACCCTCAGCATCCAAGACCTGTCGCGCAGCCCGAGCATCACCATGCCGGATGCTGACCGAAAGCGAGGACCGGGCTTGTCATTCGGCGGCTCGGACAGCATCCGGAATAATGAGTGCTTCGAGAAGTCTCTGACGTGCATTGCGAATAGGGGGGGGCCGGCCCGGTGCAGATCGGTCGCGTCGGTGATCGTCAAGAGCTTGCCGTCTCGGCGCACATGGAGTCGGTGCCTGACGGGCTGTGCGCCCGCCTGTTGAAGCAGGCGGCAAGCCGCGCAAATGGTCGTCGGCATCATGAATAGCGCGAAGTGAGGCTCTCGTGCACACGGGTTTCGATAGGTGCGCGCAGCGCCGGGCGCATGGTGCATTGAGTGACTCGATACCTGATACGATGGCACGCTGGTCATGGCAGCCTCCTTGCACGGTAACCACGCGATCCGATCGCCCGAGATCCGATCCGGCACTTTCGGCCCTCACGGCGACGATCTCCGATCTCCCTCATAGGGGGTCATCGTGATGCGACCGTTAGCTGCAAGTTAACGCTGAGTTGACGGTGCCTCGGCAGACTGTGGGCTCCTGATTGGACGCGGGACCGACGTTAGGAGTCTGCGATGCACGGTTATAACCCACTGAAGGGGAGTATATTTTCCAGTCTTCCGAGATCCGCCACCCAGGGTGTGTTCGGTCTTCGGCATCTGTTTCATCCGATTGGCCAGCCGCTAGATCCATCGGACCGATTCAAGGGGGCCGGCAGCTTCCCAACGACCGCGGCCGCGATCCCTGCGGCAGCCCCACCTGCCGGTGGCGCGCGCATGGCGAGCGCCCTCATGCCTTCGCTCGGATCTGCTCTGCGCAAGCTCGAAGCCCGGATTCAGCGTGGTCACAACGAGCTTTGGACAGATCGGCTGGCGTCCGACCCGGGTGGTCCCGTGCCGGCTTTCAATTGGGAGAACCCGTCAATTCCGGCCGGGTACACCTACCTGCTGCAGTTCATCGCGCACGATACTGTGGCGAGCGCCGCTGCGTGCGTGGCCAGCCAAGGTGCCCGGGCCGTGCTTGAAAACATGCGTCGCCGTCCACTCGCTCTCGACACGCTCTATGGCGGCGGCCCGGACGTAGACGTAGCCGCGTTCGAGTTCGGAACCGAGCACCGGGACTCACGCGGGCGTGTGCCGCGCACTCACCTCAGGGTCGGGCCCTGGCGCAGGCCGGTGGATGCGCCAACCACGTCGGACTGCCCGTTTCGCGACCTCGCGCGGGCGAAGGCGGATCCTGGGGAGGATGACGGGCTGTCGCCGCCACATGTGAGAAACTGGCTGACCGAAGTGATGGTCGCCGATCGTCGCAACGACGCACACGCCCTCATCTCGCAACTCACGGTGTTATTCCACCTGCTGCACAACGAGGTCATGCGTCGGCTGGAGCAACGTCCGATCGGGATCGTGGGCTGCTCGGTGCCAGAGCGTGCCTACCGCCGCTTCCTCTGCGCGAGGCTTGCGGTGACACTCATCTATCGCAATATCATCGAGAAGGATGTGCTGACACTCGTCCTGCATCCTCAGGTGCATGCCCGATACGCGAGCCCAGACGCCACACTGCTCGACCCGACGCCCGGCATTCCGCTGGAATTCACGCATGGGGCGTTCCGCTTCGGTCACGCGATGGTGCGAGAGACCTATAAGGTCAACAGCGAGATAGCGCTTCCGATGGAGCGTGCCTTGCTGCAAAGCTCGACCCGCTCGCCCGGCTTTCTGCCGGTGACCGACCAGTGGCTCGTCGACTGGTCGCGCTTCTTTGCGACCGGCACGCTCGATCCGAACCTGAGCCGCAGGATCGGGCCTGACTACGCGCCGCCCTTGCGCAGCACCGCCCTGCTCGGCGATCGCGATCCGGATGATCACACGGCCCTTCCCGCACGCGATCTGATGGGGGCCAGCTTTGCCGGGCTGTGGTCGGTGCCAAAGCTCTACGCCAAGCTGCAGAACCTTGTTGCAGGACAGGCGATCGCGCCCCTTCTGCCGCCCTTCGAGGCGTGGCAGACCTTGCTCCGCCAGTGGCTGACGAAGCCTCTGTCGTCCGACATCACGGATACCTTCGAGCCCGACGAGGTCGAGGCCATTGTCGCCGATCCGCCGATGCCATTCTTCGTGATGTTCGAAGCGGCACACTCGGTCGCGTCCGGTGCGCCTGCACTCGGCGGTGGCGGCCGGTATCTCGGACCATTCGGATCGATCATCACGGCCGAAGCGATGTTCGGCGCCTTGCGGCTAAGTCCCCTCGGCCTCGAAGGTTCCGGGACCGTCGCGCAACAGATCGCGAAAGCGTGTGGCGAATTGCTCGGCGACGGCGATGCGCTGGCCGATGTGCCCGAGATTGCCTCGATGCCGGCGTTGCTCGCCTTCATGGGGGACAACGGCGCGTTCTCCGGCCCCGAATGAGCCGATCCCGGTTCGTGTCACGCAAAAGAGAAGGAAATCAGCAGATGGCACTCGAATTGTTCTCGGTCTCCGACTATCGCAAGTGGGGCTATCTCGTGAAGGCGTGGGCGACGGGAAAGCCCGTTCCGGGCTCAGGCGGAGCGGCACCTGCGAAGCCGGCGACCCTCGCGGAGCTGGAGCAGCAATGCACTGCGATTGGCCTCTCGATCACCATTCCGTCGTACCTGACGAATATCAGGGTACTCGACGGTGCAAAGGATACGCTGACGATACGTCTGCCAGCCAAGGAGCTGGTCGAGGCAGCGGAGCAGGAGATTGCGGGCTCCGCCGAGTACGAGCTGCCAATTTTTTACGACGACATTTACGGCCATCCGCCTCTCCCCATGGACCAGCAGCGCAAGCTCGACCTGCAGGCTGAGCGGATCGGCGACTACGCTGTGGGGATGTGTCAATAAGCCGTGCACTTGACATCCCAAAAGCGGTGCCGCAACCCGGGCACCGGAGCGCCTGCCAGCTGCAATCCCCGCTGCAGGCGCTCCCACTCCTTTTCCGACTTGATCGGAAACGCGTGGAGAAACCACTTGATGGCCGCTTCTTTTGACCATGGCACAGCCCCGGACCAAAGGGACTGACTCCGCCCATAAAACAACTCAAGTTTCTCGCGCGCATCGCTCATCCTGTCCAAATGAGCGAAAATAACGGCACTCCACGCGGGAAGAGCTGGGACTTGTGCAGCATGCGCGAGTGCTTGCGCAGCCCTTTCGTACCGTCCCGCCAAAGCAAAGACTCGCGACTCATAGCCCCAATGGGCTGCACTGAGCGCAGGCGACAGCGTACGGGCCTTTTCCACGAGGGCCAGGGAAGTATCCTGCCCTCCTGAGAACGCAAATCCGAGCGCAGCCGAGATCATGGTCCAAGGGTCGTTTTCGTTGAGTTCGATCGCGAGCTCAAAATTGATCACTGCCTGTTGAAACTGCTCAGCCATCAGATACGACCAGCCGAGGCTGAGCAGCCCCCTCGAGTCAGCAGGATCAAGACGGACGGCCTCACGCGCACACTGGAGTGCCTCGTCTCGACGCTGCTGATCCCTGAAAACTCCATAGTGCGACACGTGGATGCTGTTGTGGAGTTGCGCGAGGCTCGAATAGCTCGGCGCAAAAAGGGGAACGCGGCTCATCAAGTTGCGGAAGATGTCGGCGGCCTTATGCCAATCCGCCTCGTGAAAGCTGCGCATGGTGGCCTGGCCCTGAAGCCACAGATCGTAGGCTGAAAGGCTCGCTTCCGACTTCCGCGCGATCGTCGCCAGCCGGCCTGCGGAGATATGCACGTTGAGGGCTGAGGCCATGCGCTGGACTACGGACTGCTGCGAAGCCCACCATCCCATGGGAGAGATGTCGAGTTTCTCGCTCCAGAGGTAGGAGCCGCTCGCGGGATCCCGCAGTGTCAACACCAGTCGGACGCCGGACTTGGTCAGATAGGCGCCGCCGTCGAGCACGACCTCGTGGTCCGGCGGGACGCCGGACGACTGCGGGCCGGCCGGCTCATCTCGAACCACCCATTCGCGGAAGCGCACGAGGCTCGCGATCAACTCGCGCCTGAACTCCTGGACGAGGTATCGACTGTCCAGCGGGACCGCCGCCGCGTCGAACGTACCGAGCGTCACGGTAAGGCGGGATGCCGACGTCGCTTGTTGCGATCCAGCAAGCAAGATCGGCGCCGTCCGCAGCGCACCCGGGCTCGATGAGTGAGTGTCGCTGCCATCCTGTGCCAGCTTGATTTTGGCGATCAGCTCTTTGGTGACGGGCAGCGGCTCCTCGCCGAACTCCTCTGTGAGCACGTCCCAAAGGCGCTTGTAGGTTCCGAGCGCGCCGCCGATGTCGCCTTCGGCGTAGCGTATGCGGATCAGCGTCCGCGCCGCCTCCTCGTGCGTTGGGTCGAGATTGACGATGGCTCGCGCCAGCGCTTCTTGCCGGGTCTGCGGGACGCTCTCATCGCGCATGGCCATTTCCAGGTCGCGCAGCACGCGATCCTGCAGCGCCTGCCGCTTCGGCAGAAGCCAGCTTCGAAAGGCGGGATCCAGATCCTCGAAGCCGGCAAGCAACTGCTCGAACAGTCTCTCGCGCTCGAGGAGAAGACGATGCGGGCGGCCGGCGCGCGCCTCGGCGAGAACGGCCTTGACATCGACGTCGAGGCCTTCGGGCCGCAGCCCGATCTGCAGCTTGTCGGTCAGCATGCCCTCGTAGCCGGCGGCGTGGAACGCTCCCCTGATCTCGTGCAGCGTGGTGCGCAGAGATCCACGAGCCTTTTCCTCCTCGGAGTCGCTCCAGAGCAGTCCGACGAGCCGCTCGCGGGCTTCACGCGGACGGTCGGAAAGGGCCAAGTAGCCGACCACTGCCCGCGACTTGCGGTTGCCGAGCAGGATCTCGGAGGTTCCGATCTTGACGGCAAAATTGCCGAAGACCTCGATCGCGAGTTGGGCAGCACGACGCTCGGTGCGCGCGGTTGCTCCGGCTTCGACACTCCGAATAGCGCGTTTGACAGCCACGACCCCGTCACCAGCTCATCGATCCCGCGAAATGCTACACGCGGTATCGGAGCGTGGCCAGCCCCCCGACGGTGACTTCGGTCAAGTCAGCGGTGTGCCGCCGGTGAATTGGTTGCCGCCGCCGGTCCGGGCGATTGCATCGCAAAGGCGGGTCGTCGTAAGGCTCGAGGGTAGTGCCTGCAATTGCGGCGCGACTGCTTTGACCACCGGGATACCGTATTCAGCGCGTGTCAGATCGACAATCATGCTTTCGATGCCCGCGGTGGCCAGGGCCGCGCTTAGGCACTCGAGCTGCTGGGCATCAGACTGCGGCAACGGCTCGGGATCCACATGCCGCTGGGGCATGCCTACAGGGTGCAGCAGCACGCAGCACTGCGCATCGATCGTATCAGCGCGCCGCAGGTGGCGGCGGTCGAGCTCGCCGAGTGCGTGGTCACCTGTCTGCCCTCGCTTCGCCGCGGCCAGCATAAGTCCGATCTCGAGCTGACAGAGCTCCACCATGGCGGACCGAACCGCATCGACCAGCGTCAGGCGTGCGGCCAACCCGCAGACGAACCCTTTGGCGGTCGGATCGACGGAAACCGCGGCCACGACCGGAATGCCGAGGTCGCTGGTGATATCGAGGCACCAGCTCGTTCGGCCGGGCGCGCCTTGACGCAGGAACCTCGCAAGTCGCGCAGCCTCCGCCAGGCCGTCTGTTTCCGCACTCAAGGGCCGCGCCCGCTGACCGCCGACCCACCAAAGAGCAGCTGCATCCCGCTCGACGAGCTCCAGCAGCGCGCGCGTGGCCGCGGCTTCCGGGCTCGCCCCCGCGGCCGCCCCGGAGCTGAGCGCGGCGTCGCGATCCCGGAGCGCCCCTTCGGTCGCTCGCCGCAGTACCCAGTCGGAGGGGACGAGGCTGCTTGTGGCAGTGCCCAGGTGTCGAGCTGCGGTCCAGTCCGCCATGTCCGATGGGCTGGCGCTCTTCGACCGGCGCTGCTGCACGACGAGATCCGCGAAAGGCGGAAGGAGACTGTCGGTGACATCGTCGATCCGACGCGGTGTGACGTCGTCTGCCCTCTCGTACTGAGACAGCCTCTCCACCGCTTCCCCGAGGCAAGCGGCAAAGGCATCCTCGAGGCTTTCGCCGGCACCCGCAAAGCTGACTTTGGCAGGGACGGACCCCGCAGGCGACGCATCGTGCGGGCTGCTCGCGAGCGCGCCGACAAACCTGAGACCGGGTGCCCAAGGCGAGCGCAGCAGGAACATGCGATCCATGCGCGAGGCCGCCTGCGCGATCAGCTCGCCGTGCCGGACCGCAACAGCCTCGAGGAGCGCTTTCCCCTGTGGTGAGCCAAGATCGATATCGTGCAGCTCCGGCGTGAGCACCTGTGCGCCCCTAGTGAAAATACTGGCGACTACCACGCTCCGTTGTATTGGAACAGTCAATCAGCAGCGGGAAATGTCGTTCTCGGTTGCGTGACACGAGCAAATTGAGCGGACCCACGCCGCACGTGCCCGGTAGGCCTACCTATTCTGGAGTGCCCCTGGGGAGATCCACTCGGCATTGAGTTTTAGGGGCTCTCACTTCCGTCATCCGGTCGATTGATCCTTCCATTTCAACGATCCTCCACTTCTCCGGCCAGTCATGGCCGCTGTTGCAGGTTCTGCGCCGCCGGACGGCCTGTGTGGACGAGACGGTATCGCCCTCGGCCGCTTACCGATTTTCCCAGAAGTGGAACGAGCGGACGCTCATGCAGATGTCGACCGCAGCATGGCACGAAGAAAAAAAGCGCGGCCAGTGCGCCGTAGATCCATTCACGCGGCCTTGGCGGCGCGTCTCCTGCGGGCCGCACCAGGAAGGCGACCAGACGAGGGTCGCCCCGGAGCCGAGGAGGCCGGCGCTGGCAGCACCCCAGCGCCAGACGGTCATGGCCAGCACCACGAGGCCGATCGGCGCAGAAGCCAGAAGTGCGCTCATCGAGCCCCCCTCAAATCAGAGAGGGGCGATGGGCAATCTTCTCGACCGAGATCTCGTACAGGGCGCGGCCGTTCTCTGCGAAAGTGCTGATGTTAGAGATGGTCGTCTCAGCGATGTTTAGCAGCGCCTCGGCGGTGAAGAAGGCTTGGTGGCCCGTGATCACTACGTTGGGGAAGGTCAGCAGACGCGCCAACGCGTCGGCGGCGGTGAAGTGGTCAGAGACATCTCGAATAATGGGTCCGCCTCTTCCTCATAGACGTCCAAGCCGAGGCTGCCGACGGTTCCTTCCTTCAAACCGCGGATCACTGCGCGGGTATCGAACACCGCTCCTCGGCTGGTGTTGATCAGCATCATGCCTCGCTTCATCTGGCCGAGACAACTCGTGTCGACCAGATGATGCGTGTCAGGCGTGAGCGCACAGTGCAGAGTGACAATGTCGGAAGTGGCGAACAGCTCCGTGCGGTGAGCTTCCCGAGACAGGGGTTGCACTTCGTTCCGGACACATAGGCTACACTTTCGGTCCTTTGCGGAGGACGCATCGGTGCCGTGGAAGGAGTGTAACGTGGAAGACGAGCGTCTTCGATTCGTCGCCCGCCGCCTCGACGGTGAGGCCATGGCGGCCCTCGAGCCCGTTGCAAACCCCTTCGAGGTCCGCAATGTGTTACCCATGTCTCAGGAATAAACCGTAACCGATGTGTCCGGAACGGACCGAAACGGTATGGCGCGCCGGGAAGGATTCGAACCCACGACCTTCTGATCCGTAGT
>JALHMC010000073.1 GCA_022844225.1 Hyphomicrobiaceae bacterium
CCGACATTTGCTTCCCGTCGCGGCTGGGTCGAGAGCAAATGTCGGCGCCAGAGGAACACTAGCAACATCATGATTCTAGTGTAGCTTTTGCATCTGACGTTTGGTGACGAGCCCCGTCGATCGCGGGGACCAAACGTCAGATGCGCTACACGAGCGGCGCGCGTGTCGCTCCAGCGCCCGATGATCCGCTGGCGGTTGCCTTGGAAGCGTACAACGCTCAGGATGGTGAATGGAGATCGTAGAAACTCGTGGAGTGTCGTCATGGCCAGCGCAAGCCAAGCCCAGACCGCCGACCTGCAGATCCGCAAGCTCCATCCTTCACTCGGCGCGGAGGTCCGCGGCGTCGACTTCAATCGCCCGCTGCCCGATGCGACGGTCGCCGCCATCAAGCAGGCCTGGGCCGACCACCTCGTGCTCGTATTCCCGGGTCAGCACGTCACCGACGAACAGCACGTCGCCGTGACCCGGTACTTCGGCGAGCCCGAGGTCTTTCACCAGGACATCATCAAGTCGAAACGTGTCCGCGAGATCTTCCGCGTCGCCAACACTGACGACGACGGCAAGATCATGCCCCCGTCCCACCCGACCATGCGGCAGCTGTCGGGCGCGCAGAAATGGCACACCGACTCGAGCTACCGCCAGCGCCCATCCATAGGATCGCTGCTGCACGGCATCGAGGTCAGCCGCACCGGCGGCATCACCTGCTTCACCAACATGTATGCGGTCTACGAGGCACTGCCGGAGCGCCTGAAGGCAAAGGTGCAGGGGCGCCGCGCGCGGCACGACTTCGGCATGCTCGCCCGCGAACTCGGCGCCCGCCAGCCGACCGAAGCCGAGCGCAAGTCCATGCCGGCGGTTTGGCAACCGATGGTGCGTATCCATCCGGTCACGGGTCGCAAATCCCTGTTCATCAGTCCGATCTACAACGACGCCGTAGAGGGCATGGACGACGCCGAGGCCGTCAACTTGATCCGCGAGCTGACCGAGTTCGCCGAGCAGAAGCAGTTCGTCTACGAGCACCGCTGGGAGACCGACGACATCCTGATGTGGGACAACCGCTGCACCATGCATTACGTGACGCCCTACGACCCAACCGAGCGCCGCGTCATGCACCGCACCACCATCGCCGGCGACGCCGAGGTGATGGCGGCCTGAGGTCCGCAATAGCGATGGACGGCCGCGCCGGTAAGTGACCCGGTCGCGCCCGCTCTTGACCCCGCCCTCGACCCCTGCCACAAGCCCTGTCCGGACAACAAACTTCCACTCACGCCACTGGAAAGCATCCTCATGGCAGCGAAGGCAGCGGCGACGCCGGCCCACTGGTCCGACGACGTCTTCCGCGAGATGAAATCGCGCGACATCACCACGGTCTGCACCATCCCCGATGGCGGCCTCACCCAGCTTCTCCTGAAGGTCGAGGCCGACCCGGCGATGCGCCTCGTCACGCTGTCCACCGAGGAGGAGGGCATGGGTGTCGTCACCGGCCAGTGGGCGGGTGGCAAACGCGCCATGATCGCCATGCAGTCGTCGGGCGTCGGCAATTGCATTAACGCCTTGGGCTTCCCGGCCGCCTATAAGGCGCCGTGCCTGATGTTGGTCACCATGCGCGGCCAGTGGGGTGAGTTCAACCCGTGGCAGGTGTCGATGGGCCAGGCCGTCCGCCCGGCGCTCGAGGCCGTCGGCGTGCGCTGCTTTCCGGTCGACAAGATCGACGAGATCGCCGAGACGTTCGCCGCCGCCGCCGACATGGCCTTCAACAGCTCCATTTCCGCCGCCGTGCTGGTCAGCCAGCGCGTGATCGGCGCCAAGGGCTTCGGGCAGAAGTGAGACCACGATGAGCAACGCACCGTCGAAGGCCTCGGCCGCACTGAACCCCACCTCGAACAAATTGCAGCGCCGGCCGTTCGTGGCCGACATCATGAAGCATCGCGGTAACGGTCTGGTCGTCACCGGCCTCGGCAGCCCCACGTGGGACCTGTTCGCGGCCGGTGATCGGCCGGACAACCTCTACTCATGGGGCGGCATGGGCCTCGCCGTCCCGACCGCCCTTGGCCTCGCCCTGGCCCAGCCGGACCGCCGGGTCCTGGCCCTGACCGGCGACGGCGAGATGATGATGGGCATCGGCTCGCTTGGCGTCGTCGCCGATCAAGCGCCGAACAACCTCGCCATTCTCGTGCTCGACAACGAGCGCTTCTCCGAGACCGGCCGCCAGCGCGGCCTGACCGGCAGCCGCGTCGATCTCTGCGCCGTCGCCAAGGGCTTCGGCATCCGCGAGACGATGCTCGTCACCGAGGAGAGCCAGAAGGACGCGCTGGCCCGCTTTCTCTTCGAGACGCCCGGCCCGATTCTCGCGGTCGCCAAGATCGCCCTCAGCGAGGACCCCTGGCGCCTCCCCGAGAAGGACGGCGCCGCCATCGCACGCCGCTTCAAGATCTCCCTCGGCCTCGAGAAGCCCTGAAGCGCTCGCCGCTGACGTCCCGGACGCCTGTTTGTCCGGGACGTGTCGCGCAACCGCGCCCTGAGCATCAATCCGCTACGACGCCATCGGTTTTGCCGCCGACCCTCGTTCACGGCAACGAACGAGACAGGCCCCGGTCACGGCCGACTTTCCCCGTCTCCTTTCCTCACCCCTCCCTTTCCTTCCATCACGCTTTCGTGATCGTCGGGTTCCAATTTTCAACTTGCATTTTGAACATCGTACAGGCAAATTCGAGACGTAGCGAATTCAAACGTCGCGGGCGCCGCCCGAACCCGACACAGGAGCACGAGCCATGCGTAACACTCTCGCCATCTCCACGGTCGCCCTGATGCTCGGCGCCCTTGCAACACCCAGTGAGGCGCAGAACTTCGGCGGCAACGGCGGCCAGCGCAACTTCGGCGGCCCGTCTCAGGGCGGCTTCTCAGGCCGCTCCTTCCAAGGTCCCAGCCGCTCTTTCCAGGGCCCGAGCCGCAACTTCGAGAGCCGCTCTTTTCAGGGTTCGGGTCCGTCCGGCAATCGGTTCGGCAACAGCGGTGGCGGCGACAACCGGCGGTTCCGCTCGGTGCAGCCGCCTTCTCCCGGCAATCAGGTCGGCAATGCCGGCAACGCAGGCAACCGACGCTCGTTCGGCATCCAGCCACCGGCACCCGGCAATCAGGCCGGCAATGCTGGCAACCCAGGCAACCGTCGCTCGTTCGGCATTCAGCCGCCTGCGCCGGGCAATGTCGGCAACGCCGGCAATGGCGCAACCCCACGCACGTTCGGCGTCCAGCCGCCGGCGCCGGGCAACATCGGCAACCCCGGCAACGTCGCAGGCAACGGTGGTAACCGCTCGATCCAAAGTGTCGGACCGCCGCCGGCAGGCACCTCGCAGCGCTCGGCTCAGCCGCCTATCGGAACTTCGATCCGCCCGCCGCTGGCTTCGCCTGTGATCCCTTCGGCCACGACGACGGCCGCTGTTGCAACGGTCGGTGCCGTGGCGGCGACCGGCGCATTGGCCGCCACAACGGCCAGTGCCGCCCCTGCCCCGGCTGCAACCTCGGTGACGACGACCAGCGATACGGCCATCGTCGGACAGCCGATCGGTCCGTCTTCGGCGCCGGCAGCCGCGGTGAATAGCGATCTGCCTCCGCTCGAGATGCTGGCCTCGGTGGGCGAGCCTATCATGCCGCTGAGCCAGGCTCCGACGGCGTCCACCGTCACCGCCCAGGCCGCCAGCCAGCCCGCGCACGGCGCGCGCCGCATGGTCCACCGCGTAGTTGCCGAGGAATCCTGCAACGTCCCGAGCCATCGCGGCCCTCGCTACGGCGGCTGGTACGGCTACCGCCGCTGGTAAGGTCACCGCTAACGCTACCGGCAGATCGGTCCCTCTCGAAAGCGAGGACCGGTCTGCCAAACGTGCGATACTATGCAGCAAGTGACGCCTTGCCTTGAGCAGCTCTCCTCCAGATTTCGACGCCGAGACCAGATATGCGCGCGCCCCTCACCGTTTCTCTGCTCCTCGCTTCCGCGGCCTTCGTTGGCACCGCACACGGCCAGACCACACCCGATCGGGCCGGCCCTCGCGTCGCCCAGGCACAGCCGCAGGCGACTCCGGCCACGCCACCGGCCCAGCCGCGACGCAACCTGAGCCAGGACAATCCCGCTCCCGGCGCACTCGCACCAGGAACTCCGGCTCAAGCAGCGACGCAGGTACCGGCCGGCACCCAGGCTCCGGCACCCGCGCAGCCGCAGCCCGCGCCGGCTCCGACCGCCACACAGCCAGCCACGGTACCTCCGGCCGCTACGACGCCTGCTCCCGCGCAAGCCCAGCCAGCCCCTGCGCCCGCCGCACCGCAACAGCCTGCCGCCGCGAGCACGCCCCCGACGCCTCAAACGGCGACACCTCAACCCGCTGCGCCTCAAGCGCCAGCCGCGGCAACCCCTCCGGCACCGACCGCCGCACAAACGCCTCCGGCCGCGACTCCGGCACCAGCGCAACCCGCTGCCACGGAACCGCCGGTACCGGTTGAGATGGCCGAATGCACGGGCGCCGCCACCGACGCCGCCGTTCGTGCTTGCACCCAGGTGATCGATGGCCGGCGCGTCTCCCGCGACATCCTGGTCATGGCCTATGCCAATCGCGCCGCGACGCACTTCCGGCGCAACGACGACGCTCGCGCCATCGCCGATCTCGATCAGGCGATCCGTCTGGATCCCCGCAACTTCGAGGCTATCGCGCTTCGTGCTCAGGCTCGCGCCCGTCAAGGCGACTTCGACCGCGCCATCACCGACATGACCGCCACCATCGCCTTGCGACCTGATGAGGCCGTCGGCTTGCGCGAGCGCGGCGCCCTCCAGCAGCGCAAGGGCGATGCCGCCGCGGCCCTCGCCGACTTCAATGCAGCATTGGCGATCAATCCGAATGACGCTGCCGCACTTCAGCAGCGTGCAGCTCTCCATCTTGCAGCAAACCGACTCGCCGAAGCACGCACCGATGCCGACCGCAGCCTAGCCATCGATGCCCGCGCCGTCGCAGCCCTGATGACGCGCGCCGAGGTCCGCTCGCGTCAGGGCGACCGGACCGGCGCCCTCGCCGATCTCGACGCCGGTCTCACTATCGAGCCGGGCAACACAGCGCTGCGCCAGACGCGAGACCGCATCGATCCTCCGGCGCAGCAGGCCGCGGCCGCTGGCGCAGCCGCGACGACCGCAGCCGCGACGGCCCAGCGCGCCGCACTCGATGCCGCGGTGACACAACAGCCCAACAATCCGCAGGTGCGCATGCAGCGCGCCCAGGCTGCGTGGGCCGCAAGCGACGTGCAAACCACCATCGTCGACCTCAACGAGGTTATCCGCCTGGAACCGCGCAATGGCGAGGCCTTCCGCATTCGTGGCCTCGCCCACGCTCGGCGGGGCGACGCGGTCCGAACGATCAACGACCTCACCCAGGCCATCAATCTCAACGTCCGCGATGCCAACACGTACCTGTTCCGGGCCGAGGCGCATGTCCGCCGCAATCAGCGCCAGCAGGCGATCGCCGACTACCGTCAGGTGCTGCGTATCGAGCCGGGCAACCAGTTCGCCTTGAACGGACTGCGTCGCTACGGTCTTAACAACTGAGACAGGACCAGAGACGCGTGATGCGCCTCGTAGATGCACATTGGGCCGTCGGACTGCGTGCAGGGCTTTGCCTTGCCTCTCTGATAATGGCTGCGGCATCGGTGAGCGCGCAGCAGTCGCAGCCCTCGTCGGTCGCCGCGTGCTTCTCGACGACCGATCCAGCCGCCATCGTCACCGCGTGCGATACGTTGCTCGCCGGCGACCGCCGCGGTCTTACCTCGGATCAGACGGGTCTAGCGCTTCAGCGGCGGGGCGGGGCCTACGCCGTTCTCGGCCGCATCGACGATGCCATCGGCGACTTCCGGCAAATGGCGGCGACCGGCTACAAGGTCCACGAGGCGCACGCCTCGATCGCGAGTCTGGAATTCAGGCGTCAGCGCCTGAGCGTGGCCGAAGCCAGCTATCGCGAGGCGCTGAGAGTGAATCCCAGCTATGCGCTCGCCCAGTTGGGTCTCGGTCACACTCTGATCGGCCTCGGTCGGGCGGCTGAGTCCATCGCTCATTTCGATCGAGCCCTGGCGATCACCGACACCGATCCCGAGGCCCACCTCAGCAAGGCAACCGCGCTTATCGCGACGGGCGATCTCGACGGCGCCATCCGCAGCCTCGATGCCGCCTTGAGGCTCGACCCGCGCCTGCTCGCTGCCCTGTATCAGCGCGCCCAGGCCCATCACGACAAGGGCGACATGACCAAGGCGCTGGCTGATGCCGACGCTGCCGTTGCCGCCGCTTCGGGCGAGGAGCGGATCCGTGCCTTGGTCTACCGCGGGCGACTGCGCAATAACGCCAAGTCCTACGACGGCACCATTGCCGACTGTACCGCCGCCGATGCCGAGGCCGGTCGCCTTGCCGTCACCGACCAGCGGCTCCGCGCGGCGGCACTGGTCTGTGTCGGCTTGGCCCGCCAGAGCAAGGGCGATCTGACCGCCGCCCAGGACAGCTACGAGCAGGCACTCCGCTGGGATGCCCGCGACGTCGCAGCGCTGGCCGGTCGCGGCTACGTTCTGCTGCAGCGCGGACGCTATGACGCGGCCGCGGCCGATTTCCGCGCAGCCCTCGCTGTCGATCCACGCTCCCAGGATGCCTTGCGCTTCCTCGGCCTCGCCTACGCCGACAAGGGCGATCGGGCCAAGGCGGATCAGGAGTTCAGCCGGGCCATCGAAACCGCCCCGAACGATCCGTGGCCGGTCATGATCCGCGCCATAACCGCCGCGCGTGACGGAGACCGAACGCGAGCCCTCGCCGACGCCAACCGCGCACTCGAGATCACCGGTCCCCGCTCGTCCGATGGCTTCCTGGTGCGCGGCGCCGTACACTACTTCCTCGACGATATGGACAAGGCCCGCATCGACGTCGACACGGCTATCAGCCTCAACGGTGACAACGGACAGGCGCATCGCATGCTGTCGCGCCTCCTCATCAGGCAGGGACGCCTCGAAGAAGCGCAGCGATCCCTCGACACGGCGAGCCGCCAATTGCCCAATGACGTAACGGTCATGCTGCAGCAGGGCCTGATCGCGCTCGGCCGTAGGGACTACGGCCGGGCGGTTCTCGAGTTGACGCGCAGCCTTGCCATCAACGACGTGCATGCCGAAGGTTTCGCGGCTCGCGGCCAGGCAAACGAGGGTCAGGGACTTATCGCGGCTGCCATCGCCGACTATCGCGCTGCCTCGGGCAAACTTGCCATCGATGGAGATGGCCGAAGGGCCAAGGCGCTCGCGGCCGAACGGCTCGCGGCGCTGACGGCACCGCCCTCCTCTGCCGCAAGCACGACGGCCGGCACCACGCCCGCGGCGCCGACATCGACCACCGTCGAAGCGCGCCCGCCATCGCCCGCCGCTGACCCTGGCTCGCGCCGGGTCGAATCCGACCAGTCGCTCTACTGCCGCATCTTCGAGGGCATGTTCGTCTCGTCGAGAAAATACACCGGCGTCGAGTTCGACGTCGGCTGCCGACGCCAGAATTGACCCGGGGCTCCGATCGGCACACGCCATCACACGGCGAGCAACTCGACAGTCCCAAGCAGAAAGAGCCGGATCGCTGTCGATCCGGCCCCTTTCAGTACACGCGCTGAGCGCGTATCACCACTTGTGGTGCCAGCCATGCCGCTTGTGATGCCAGCCGTGCTTGCCGCCGTGCGAATGCCAGTACCAGCCGTGCCCGCGCGGCTTATGCGGCCGGCAGACGAGAACCTTGCCGTGCTGCTTGTAGCCCCAGCCGCCACCCGTCCAATAGCAGCTCTTGTGATAGCGATAGCCCTGCACTTGCGTGACCGGCGAAGCCACATCGGCGGCAGGGTTGGACGGCAGAAGCGGAGCCGCCATGACCGGCAAAGCGACAATCGTCGCGGCGAAAGCAAGCGAAGCTACGATGACATTGCGCATAGGTGAGTATCTCCAGTCTTTATCTGAACGAAGAACACTGAATTATTGAATGCCGGTTAGTTTCGTCGCAAGCGGTATCTCCGACCGCGCGATCACATTGTTGTGCAGCCAGCACACTTGGTTAGCGAGCTGACCCGCCGAGCGTGCCTAGCTATCAGATCCAGTCCGGCGTGTGTGCGAAACGGCCCGGACGTGGCCGGGGATGATCGACCGGCAGCGCATCGATCCGAAGCCGCGTCAGCCGCATGAATGTGAACTTCCAGCCCTCCGGAGTGCGCCGGTACTCCTCCTCATAGTGGCCCCAACCGACGAATCCGCGACTACCTGGTGCCTCGTGCGGCGCTTGGCCCTCGGGGAACTCGAGGTAATCCATCATCGGCCAGATACCGCGTGCCGTGTCCGGCCCTGTCAGAGCGATCTCTGGGCTTGTCACGTGATGGATCGAGATCACCTTGCCGAGGCGCTTGGCGAGGCCGGCAACGAACGCGTCCGGCGTGCCGCCATCACCGACGGAGCCGAAGCCGTAAAGACGCGTCTCCGGCGCGAAAAGCGTCGCGAGGCGATCCCATTGCTTGGTGTCGACGAACCGGCAATAGCGCGCCTTCAGATCCTTGATGGCCTCGATGGCAAGGAGGTCGTCCAGTGTCTTTGGCGGCATGAGATGGCTCCGGAGGAATGTGCGTGTCCGAAGCATAGCGCCTGCGCGCGGCATGCAAAGGACTCACCGACGCAATTCGCGCCGACCCTGCCCCCTATCGCGCCACCGGCACCCCAGTCGCCTCGAAGGCAACGCGCTGCCGCTCCGCCACCTCAGCCAGGTCGAACCCTTCGATCGTCTCGTTGAACATGCGGTAGTAGTTGAGCCGCGCATCCAGATGCAGGAACACCCCGCCAAGACCGATCGCGGCGCGATCCATGAATACGAATTCGCGCGGCACTTTAACTGGCCCTTTTTCCTTCAGTGCCTCGTGCACCGTGAACGCCTCGCGTCGGCCGTACTCTCCCGGCGTCGTCCCTTCCGCGATCGAGCGCACGCGATCGTCGAGTAAGGGCCCGTAGATGAACCGAGCCCAGATGTTGAGCACCTCGATGACGTCCTTCGACAGTCCCTTGAAACCCCACGTCTCGTAGGCGTGCACGATCAACGCCTCGTCGCCACGCTCGAGCCCGCGATATAGATCGATCACCCCCTGCACGAATTTGGGCTGGAACGTCCGCATGCACCCGTAGTCCAGCAGGTTGATTCCCGCTGGTTTCCCATCCTCTTCAAAGACATTGTAATTTCCGAGATGCGGATCGCCATGGATCACGCCGTAGTGCGAGAACGGGAACCACCACGCCCGGAACATCGCACGCGCGATCTGATTGCGGTCCTCGAGCGGAGCTGGCTTGTACTCGAGCAATCGCCGCCCCTCGAGCCAGGTCATCGAGAGCAGTCGCTTCGTCGACAGCTCCGGCACGATCTCCGGCACCCGGATCAGCGGGTCGTCCTTGAAGATGAGCCCGTAAAGCGCCGTATGCCGCGCCTCTAGCTCGTAGTCGAGTTCCTCCTTCAGCCGCTCGGAGATCTCTTTCAGGATCTCCCCCGTCTCCACAGCCGGATCCATACGCGCATGCAGCGCGAACACCACGCGTAGTTGCCCCAGATCCGCCGCCACTGCCGACTGCATGTCGGGGTACTGCAGCTTGACCGCGAGCTGGCGGCCGTCGTGCCCCACGGCCTTGTGCACCTGCCCCAGCGACGCCGACGCCGACGATGTCGCCTCGAACGACTTGAAGCGTGATTGCCAGTCCGGCCCCAGCTCTGCCTGCATCCGCCGCCGCACGAAGCCCGGCCCCATCGGCGGCGCCTGGCTTTGCAGTTGAGACAGCTCGCGCGAATACTCTGGAGGCAACGCCTCGGGAATCGTAGAAAGCAGCTGCGCCGCCTTCATGATCGGCCCCTTGAGCCCACCCAGCGCCCTCGCCAGCTCAGCCGCATTCTTGCTGCGATCCAGCTCCATTCCGAAAAGCCGATTACCCGCGACGCGGGCCGCCACCGCGCCCACACCCGTACCGACCCGCACATATCGCGCCGCACGGGCCGAGAAGCGGTTCTCTTCGTCGTCTGGCACGGATGCTCGCCTCGCCGATTTGTTTCGTCGCATCATATCGGGTGCCGCAACGCCCACGTCCAGCCCAGCGAACCCGGTCACTGGACGCGCAGGACACATTGCCGCCTGTTGCGATTCCGGCTTACATTTGTCCGGACAACCGCGCACGTCAGTCGCGCTACAGATGCATCGGAGGATACCCCCATGAAAGGCGTCGTGTTCCTAGGCGACCGCAAGCTCGAGCTGCGCGACTTCCCCGATCCGACACCCGGCCCGCGCGACGTCGTGCTCGAGATCAAGGCCTCGGGCATGTGCGGTTCGGATCTGCATACCTACCGCGCGCCGCCGCCATCCGGGGACGGCGCCGTCACGGGCGGCATCAAGCGTGAGGCCGGCACCATCGCGGGCCACGAGCCATGCGGTATCGTCGTCGCCGTGGGCTCGGCCGTCTCCGAGCGCGAGGCAAAAATCGGCCAGCGCGTCATGTGCCACCACTACGACGGCTGCGGCGGTTGCAAGCATTGCCGGGGCGGCTGGACCCAGATGTGCCTCGAAGGCACGACCGTGTACGGGTCCGGTGGACACGGCGGCCACGCCAAGTACATGAAGTGTCCCGCCCACACCCTCGTCGCCCTCCCCGACAGCCTTTCGTTCGAGACCGGCGCCGCCATCTCCTGCGGCACCGGGACCGCCTGGGGCGCGCTCAAGCGCGTGCAGCTTCAGGGCGGCGAGACCATCGCCATCTTCGGACAGGGACCCGTCGGCCTGTCTGCCACTCAGCTCGCGGTTGCGATGGGCGCGCGCGTGATCGCACTCGACGTCTCCGAAGAGCGTTTGAAGCTCGCCAAGGAATTCGGCGCCGAGATCACCATTGATGGCCGATCCAACGACGTCGTCCAGGCGATCCGCGACCTCACCCATGGCGAAGGCGCCCACAAGACGCTGGACTGCTCGTCGTCGCCCGACGCACGCGCCGCCACGGTTCGGTCCGTCCGCTCATGGGGCACCGCCTGCTTCGTCGGCGAGCGCGGCAGCGTCACCCTCGACGTTTCGCCGGACATGCTTCGCCGTCAGGTGACCTTGGTCGGCTCGTGGACCTTCTCGAAGCAGGGCCAGGCGGACTGCGCCGAACTCGTCGCCGACAAGAAGATCGACGTCGACAAGCTCTTCACGCACCGCTGGCGCCTCGACCAGGCCAAAGAGGCCTACGAGCTGTTCGACAAGCAGACCACCGGCAAGGCAGTGATCATTCCGAACTGAGGCAAGTTCCCTTCTCCCCATTCCTGCACGTCGATGGGGAGAGGGTTAGGGTGAGGGGCGGCGACACGTGCTGCCTCTACCTTTTTCGCCATGACTTTCTGCAATTCGCCGAAGGTCGGAGAGAAGGGTTGAACACCATGCTCCCGAAGGACGCCCCCTCTCGATCGGCGGCACCTGGCAATGCCGTCCTCGCGCCGGTCGAACTTCGCGACATCGGCAACGCGATTCAGGCCGGAGTCGGGGACTTCACCGCCGCGCCGCTGGTCAGCATCTCGATCGCACTCGTCTACACGCTCGGCGGTTGGCTTCTGGCGGCCCTGCTCTGGGTCCTCAATATGCCTTTCCTCGTCTACCCCATGGCGATGGGATTTGCGCTGGTCGCACCGTTTGTCGCCGTCGCCTTCTACGAGGTTAGCCGCTCGCTGGCGGCGGGCCAGTCACCGACGGTCTACAAGGCCTGGTGCGCGGTCTGCGATGCCAAGAACCGTGACATCCGCTGGATGGCGCTCATCACCAGCTTCGCCTTCTTTCTCTGGATGGATATAGCGGCAATGATCACGCTGTCGTTCTTCGGGGCAGCCGCTCTGGATTTTGGCGAACTGCTCAAGCAGATCGGCACCACGACGCACGGCTGGATCTTCCTCGTCGTCGGCCATGTTGTCGGCGCCGCCATCGCCCTCCTCGTCTTCTCGATCTCCGTCATCTCGATCCCGATGCTGTTCGACCGCGACATCGACATCATCACCGCCATCCGCACCAGCGTCAGCGTCGTGAAAGCGAACCCCTTCCCGATGGCATTGTGGTGCGCCACCATCGCCGCATCCATCATCGCCTCGATTGCGACCGGCTTGCTGCTAATGCCCGTCGTCCTTCCCATCCTCGGCTACGCAAGCTGGCACCTCTACCGCAAAGCCGTAGCCCCGGCCTGACGTGATGCATCCGGCGTCGGTGACTAGGCCTTGCGCACGCATGACTTCACCCCCTCGTATCACCCTCCCCTTCTCCCCTGATCGAGAGAGGTGGTCGAAGCTGAAGCAGGAACGCGGGCTCGAGTTTTCGCTAGTCCGCGTCCTCTCCCCTCCCCTTGGTGGGGAGGGGTCTGGGGTGAGGTGACAGCCTGGTCGCGCCGTGACGGCGAGGACAGCAGCTAGGCCGAGCGAAAACGAGGCTCGCCTCAATACTCGTAGACGTCCGGGTTGCCGCTGAAGAATGCGCGCTTCATTCGCTCCATCCGCATCTGATCCATCGCGCGCTTGACGAGATGCTGGTAGTTCCGCTCCCACTGCATGTTCATCTTGGCCCGCAGCGAGACGCTTCTCATCGCCGCGATATCCGGATCGAGCGTCCGGCTGCGCCTCGCATCGGCCTTCAGGTCCTCATGCTTCCAGTCCGGCATGCCCACATCCCGGATGAAGTCCCACAGTCCGCGTTTCTCCGGCATGGGATCGGGAACCGGCACATAGGACGGGATCGAGTCCGCGAACGTGCTGATGCCGGCCGCTTCCATCTGCGAGATGCGCACGGCCTCCTCCATCGCCTTCTCGGCAGCTTCTCTGGCCGTCAGCGGCGAGATGGCGGCAGCACCGAGAAAGAAACGGCGGTTGATGGTCGTCATGGTTGTGGCCTCCACGCCGGCGCGCCTCCACGCACACCGATTGGGACCGCAAGATTGGCCCTCCACCCCCTATTCAAGACCCAGCCGATAAAATGATCCGGGCTCGCCGGAACATCACTTGTATGGCAGACGAGAAATGTCGCCGGGACGCAGCACCTCGGCGAGCCCCGCGGGCTCATGGTTGCCGAGCTGGCCATGCCTCCCGCCCGACCCTACATCCGGAACACGCCGAACTTTGTCTCTTCGATCGGCGCATTCAGCGTCGCGGCGAAGGCAAGTCCCAGCACCCGACGCGTCTCGCGCGGCGCGATGATGCCATCGTCCCAGATTTGCGACGTGCCGTAGTAGGGGTGCCCGTCTCGCTCGTAGGCCTCGAGCACGGGCTGCTTGAACTTCGCCTCGTCCTCCGCACTCCAGGTCTTGCCCTCGGCCTCGATGTTATCGCGCCGCACCGTGGCCAGGACGCTCGCCGCTTGCACACCGCCCATTACCGAGATGCGCGCATTCGGCCACGTGAACAGGAACCGGGGTGAATAAGCGCGCCCGCACATGGCATAATTGCCTGCGCCATAGCTGCCGCCGATCACCACGGTCACTTTCGGCACGTTGGCATTGGCCACCGCCATCACCATTTTCGCGCCGTGCCGTGCGATCCCGCCCGCCTCCGACTCGCGTCCGACCATGAAGCCCGTGATATTCTGCAGGAACAGCAGCGGGATCTTGCGCTGACACGCCAGCTCGATGAAGTGCGCCGCCTTCTGCGCCGTCTCCGAATAGAGGATGCCGTTGTTCGCCAGGATCGCGACCGGGATGCCCTCGATGTGCGCGAACCCGGTGACGATCGTCGTCCCGTAGTTACGCTTGAACTCGTGCAGCTCCGAGCCATCGACGAGCCGCGCGATCACTTCGCGAGCGTCGTACTGCGTCGCCAGCGATGCCGGCACCACGCCATCGATCTCGTCCGCATCGAGCGACGGCATCCGCGCCGTCCGCGTGAGAATGTCTGCGCGACGCGGTGACGTCAGCGTGGCCACGATATCGCGCGCGATTTGCAGCGCGTGGTCGTCGTTGACCGCATAGTGGTCCGCCACGCCTGAAAGCCGCGTGTGCACCTCGGCGCCACCGAGATCCTCGGCCGAAACCGTCTCGCCCGTTGCCGCCTTCACCAGCGGCGGACCACCGAGAAAGATCGTCCCCTGCCGGCGCACGATGATCGTCTCGTCCGACATCGCCGGCACATAGGCGCCGCCCGCGGTGCAGCTTCCCATCACCACCGCAATCTGCGGAATACCCGCCGCCGACATTCGCGCCTGATTGAAGAAGATGCGCCCGAAATCGTCCTTGTCGGGAAACACGTCCGTCCAGTGCGGCAGGTTCGCGCCACCTGAGTCCACCAGATAGATGCATGGCAGATGGTTCTCGACCGCGATCTCCTGCGCGCGCAGATGCTTCTTGACGGTCAGCGGATAGTAGGTCCCGCCCTTGATCGTCGCATCGTTGCAAACGATCACGCACTCGCGCCCCGACACCCGCCCGATGCCCGTGATCACGCCAGCGCCGTGGATGTCGCCCGAATAGAGCCCCATCGCCGCCAGTTGCGAGAACTCCAGAAATGGCGAGCCGGGATCAATCAGCCGCATGACGCGGTCCCGCGGCAGTAGCTTGCCCCGCGCCAGATGCCGCTCGCGCAGCTTCTCGGGCCCGCCCTGCGTCGCCTCGGCGCGCTTCGCCTCGAGATCGGCGACCAGCGCCTGCATAGCGGCGCGGTTGGCGCGGAACTCGTCGGACTGCGTATTGATCTCGGATGTCAGCGTCGGCATGGGCTCTCCCTCAAGGCCCCGGAACCCTAGGCGGGGGCTCTGGATGCGGCAAGAGGGCGAACGGCGCGATCGGACCGGCTCACGCGATCGGCAGGATGACGGAGCATTCCACACAACTCTTGCTAGGAGCCCACGCTGCGCTGGCGAACTGCCACCGACCATGCCACGATTAGCCCTCCCCTCCACATCCATCCGGGCCCTCCCTTGACCCAGACCGACCCGCGCTCCGCCGAGCTCAAGGCCATCGCCGTGGCCGCCCTCGGCTCCATCTCGGTCGGCTTCGTGCCGATGTTCGTATCGGAGCTTCAGACGTCCGGCATGAGCACCGTGTCTGCGCTCGTCTGGCGCTACATCGTGGCCCTGACCATTCTCATCCCGCTCGCGCTCTGGCGTCATCAACTCGCCGACGAATGGCGCCGCGGCGGTAAATGGCTCGTTCTGAACGGCCTGACTCTCGGCACCTTCCAGGTGTTCTGCTACTTCAAGGCCGTGGAGACGCTGCCCACCAGCGTCGTCGTCACGCTGTTCTACTTCTATCCCGTGATGGCGCTGGCGCTCGATCGCTTCCTGTTCGCCATCCCGATCCGAACGACCACCGTACTTGGCGTCATGACCATCGTCGCAGGCGTGGCCCTCACCAGCGCGCCGGGCTTCGCCGGAGCCACCCTCGATCCTCAAGGTGTCCTGTACGTGGTTCTGGCAGCCCTGGGCTATGCGCTCTATATCGCGGCCGCCTATCCCGTCACGAAGAAGGTCGCGCCGGTCGCCAGCGCCGTCTTCATCTACGGCTCATACGCAGTCTCGTTCGGCATTGCGGCCTACTTGGAGGGATTCACGTTCCCATCGGCGCAAAACCTATGGCTCAATGTGCTGTTCATCGGCAGCCTCGGTGGCGCCCTTCAAATTCTGTCGTTCTCGTATGCTCTGCCTCGCCTCGCCTCGTCCGGCTACGCGGCCATCGTCTGTCTCGAGGTCGTGACCGTGGTACTGGCCGGTGTCTTCATCATCGGCGAACGTCTCGTCACCATTCAATGGCTCGGCATCGCCCTCGTGATTGGCGGCATCTTCCTCTCGCGCGCCAGCCGCGGCATGAGCCGCGCGGTGCCCCCGCCCTCTCTCGTCGAGGCGAAACCCGGGCCGCCCCTTAGCGAAGCACGCAAGCCCTGAAGTGAGCCTGCGACCAACGAAACCTTCGAGTCCCCGGACGGAGCGACCGAGGGCAATGCCCGAGGCGAGCGCAGATTTGCGATCTTCACGCCAGGCTCGCCAGCATCAACCTGCAGGCCAACGCCCCTGATAAGGCGTCTTCAGCGCCCGCTCGACCATCTCCAGATGGTCCTGCCCATAGAACATGTCGCCATCGACGAAATACGTCGGCGAACCGAACACCGACCGCCGGATCGCCTCATCTGTATTGGCATCATAGATCGCCCGGATCGGCCCACTGTCCGCCGCGCTGAGCAACGCCTCGCCGTCCGCACCGACCCCACGCGCCAGCTTCGCCAGCGTCGCCCGGTCCGCCAGATCCGCATCGTGACGCCAATGCGCTTCAAGCAGCGCATGCGCCAACTCGTCCACGCGATCGCCCCGCTCCTGCGCCGCAATCAACAAACAATTCGGAAGCCCGATGTCATTGTCATGAAAAGTCGGCCTGTGCCCGATCACCGGCGCGCGCCGCTCCTCCGACCAACGCTGGATCTCACGGCCGAAGTAGTAGGCGATATGCGCCTTGGAACGCTGCCGCGTCGGCACCGCCCCGACACCCTCCATGCCGCGCCTCAGATCGTAGGGCCGGTGCCGGATCGTACGGCCGGCCGCCCCCGCGATCTCCATCAAGCGCCGCGAACCCAGATACGCGAACGCCGAATGCGCGGCGTAGAAGTACTCGATCTCAGCCATTTGAACGCTCCGATCCATCGTCACGGATGTCCCGTCTCCCCTTGGGGAGAGGGCTAGGGTGAGGAGGGAAACAAGGGTGATTGGGAACAGGGTAACAAGGGTGAGGGGGAGACAGGACGCTCACACCGTTAGAACCAGCTCACGCCAGCCTCTCCCACGCTTTCACGAAGAAATCCGGCGCACCGAAATTGCCACTCTTCAACGCCAGCACCAGATCGCGCCCGGCCTCACCTTGGCCTTCGGTTGCCGAGTTCCAACCGGCCACGCGCGTCCACGGCACGCCGGGATCGATCTCTGGCCCGATCTCCAACGCCGTCACGCCCAGGCCGTTGACCACCGCCCCAGACGTCTCTCCGCCAGCCACGATCAGCCGCGTCGTCCCCGACGCCACCAGCTCCTTCGCCACAGCCGCCAGCGTTGTCTCGACGAGCGCACCCGCCTGCTCGCGCCCGAGCTTGTCCTGCACGGCCTTCACCGCCGCCGGCTCCGCACTCGAATACACGAGGAAGGGCTTGTCCTTGGCCTGCTGCGCGATCCACGCGAGGATCGTCGCTTTTGACTGCGCCCCACGCGACAACGCCAGCGGATCGACCTCGAGCGCCGGAACCCCCGCCGCCTTCGCCGCCGCCACCTGCCCGCGCGTCGCCTCCGAGCAGCTTCCGGCCAGAATCGCAGC
>JALHMC010000074.1 GCA_022844225.1 Hyphomicrobiaceae bacterium
GAGGGATGCCCCGCCGAGTTGATCGAGACCTCGCGACGGCATCGCCTCGCCTCGGAGATCTATAGCGACCTTGGCGGGCTTCTCGCCTGCGGCGACCGTGGTTCCATGAGCCGCTGTCTGGCCAAGACGATCTTCGGCCTCGATGACGCCACTGCTGCAAGCCACCTCGCCCAAGCCGAGCACATGATGGCGCTCGAGCCCGGTGCCACGCGCGTCGTCGCGCACCCCGAGTTGCACGCCCGCCTGCTTGCCCTGGCTTGGGCCGAAACGGTTCCCGCAGCCGAGTTGCGCTCGCGTCTCGCGGCCGCCGTCTCGGGCGCTCTCGAGCTTGGCAGCCTCGATCTTCTCGACCAGCACCGGCTCGTGGAACTGACGCGCGGAATCGTCGACCGCGTGGTCGGCGATGCGGCCGTCCGTTCCGAGACCACGATCGCGCACGCACGCGAAATGTTTCCAGACTTCGAGCTTCCGCCTCGGCCCTTGTCGCTCGCGCCGCCGTTGTTGCCCCTCTCTCAGAGCGTCGTCGACTACCTCGCCTACCTGCTGCTCGATCTCGCCACGCTCGAAGGCAGCGGCCTAAAAACGACCATCGCGGTCGCCGCCGCAGCCGCCGACGAGCTCGGTATCGGGGGCCGCTTCCGTGAAGTTGCCCGCCAGGAGCTTCGCGGCCGTCGCGGGTTGCAGGCCGGTCTTGCCAGCCGAGTGGCCTAGGACCTGCGGAACCCATCCATGCTCGATAGTGTCACATTCGACTGGAACGCCACGTTCCTGGACCTGCTGCAGAGGTTCCGGCGAGCCGATAGCGTCGGCAGCGACGACGTGGTGGGCGCAGTGCGCGGCCTGCTCGAGGAAGCGCGCGATCTGCACGAGGCCGGCCGGGTCGCCGACCTCGACCGGGTGGATCTGCTGGGGCTCTCATCGGCTGGCGAGCTGACGCTCGGCTCGGTTCCCGTCGGGGAGCCGACGGCCAGCGACTTCGCCACAAGCCTCGAGGCTTCGCCACGCCACGACAGCGAGGGGCTTTCCACGCCCTCCGACGGCGCGCCGCTGGACCATCCGCTCTACTCTCCCGGCTACGCGAGCTGGGAGCGGGCGGTCGGCCAGCACGACGCTCTCACGGACGTGTTTCACCTCGGCTTGCTGATCGGCAGTCTTGCGACCCGTCTGGACTTCCGCGAGCCGGCCGACCTCGCCACCTTCCTGCGCCACCGCAGCAATGTCGTCCGGTTGAACCCGCGCCTGCATCCGGTGCTCGCCCGCGTCATTGCCGACATGACTGAGCTGAGACGTGCCGATCGCGCCGCTGATCTTTCGGCCCTGATCGACCTGATCGACGACTACCGCTCGGTCGAGGTCGACGACGCCGACACCAAGGCCGGCGATCTCGCCGAAGTCGCGGACCCGGTGCTGCGCCGCCAACGCACGCAAGAGTATTTCCGCAATCGCCTGTTCGAGGTGACGCGGCGCAACAAGCTGCTTTACTTCGCGGATCGGCACGGCGTCGACCTGACCCGCGGCTCGTTCCCGGTCCTGCTCAACTATCAGACCCTGCAAGCGCGCCAGCTTCTGACCACCAGCCCCGATCTGTTGCAACGGCTCGGAGCCATCAACGATCGCGGCGAGGCGAAGGGCGAGCTGGATCTGCGCCGCTGGCTACAGTGCGCCGACTATCCCTACTTGGCGCCGAGCCTCGACAAGGTCCGAAGCGCGGCGCGAAAGGATTCGCGCGAGCTCGGCTTCAATCAATTGCGGCTGGTGCTGGCTTTCCTACGCTGGCACGACGACGAAAAGGCCGAGCGGATCAACACACCGCTGGTGATGCTGCCCGTCACGCTGAAACGGCAGCCCGGCACGACCGACGGCTACAGCCTCGTGCTCGAGGCTCCGGTCACAGAGGCCGACGTCAATCCCGTGCTGCGCTATGTGCTCGGCGACCGCTTCCGCGTCGATCTGCCCGAGACCATCGACATGAGCCGCCTCGATGCACTGCAAGAGCTGTGTGAACGGCTCGAGCGCGATGTGCGCCGCTCCCGCCCGGGCGTGGCGATCCGCGTCGTCGACCAGCCGCGGGTGCAGGTCTTTCAGGCCACCATCAAGCGACAGATCGAGGAGCATCGGCGCCGCCAGCGGCGTGGCGGCCAGCCGTTGAAGGATTGGCGCGGCGTCGGCTACTCCTACGCGCCGGACAGCTACCAGCCGCTCGGCTTCGAGCTGTTCGATCGCTTCGTTCGGCCGAAGTCGGCTCCCAGCCACGAATTCGAGGGCGATATCCTGCCGGGCGCCTTCAGCGGGCTTTCCGATCCGGCGAGCGCAGCGACGTCGATGGCGGCGGCCTCGGCCTACGAGATCGGCGAGGCCGTCGATCCGCTGAGGTGGGAGATCGATTTATGCGCCGTGACGCTCGCCAACTTCAACACGCGCAAGATGAGCCTCGTGCGCGACTACGAGATGCTACTCGACGGCTACGCCGGCAACCATGCCAACTATCGGCTACTGTTCGAGCAGGGCCCGCGTCCATCGCTGCGTCCGATCGATAAGCCGCCGCACACCGAGCGCAATTTCGTCCTCCCGTCCGACCCGAGCCAGGACGAGGCCATCCTGCGCGCGTCGACGGGCGAGAGCTATGTCATCCAGGGCCCGCCCGGCACCGGCAAGTCGCAGACCATCGCCAACCTGCTGGCCGATCTCGCGGCACGTGGGAAATCCGTCCTATTCGTTTGTGAGAAGCGCGTCGCGCTCGACGTCGTGCACAGCCGCCTCAAGGATGCAGGTATCGGCGATCTGGCGAGCCTCGTCCACGATGCACGCGAGGATCGGTTGCCGTTCATCGCCGATCTGAAGGTCCTCTACGAAAGCTGGCTCGCCGGCCGCGCAAACCGCACGATCCGGGATCGCCGCGCGGCGCTTGTCGGCGAGATCGACACGCTCGTCTCGCGATTGCGCGGATTCTCCGCGATGATGCAGCGCTCGGTCGGTGCCGGCGACACGACCGTGCGCGGCCTGATGGGCCTCGCCTTCGAACGCGGCATTGCCCGCCCGCGCTTGTCCCTGCGCGAGCGCGAGGCGACGCCGACGTGGGGCGCGTTCGTCGATGGCGAGGCCGCCCTTGCCGACCTCGAGCGTAGCATGCAGGACGTGCATCACGACCGTGACACGGTGCTGGCGATGCTGTCGTCCTTGCGCTCCGATCTCGCGGACCTGCCGCATCCGATCGCTCATATCGAGGCGGTGCTGCCGGCGGCGCGACGTGCGGGCGCGGACCTCGAGTCCCTCGTCACGTCAGCGATCAGCCCGGCGCCGGATAGCGAGATCAGCCTCGGGACGCTGCTCGCTCAGGCGACGCTCGCCACCCGGCTGCGGCTGCTGGCCGAGCGCGGTCGGCTTGCGCTTCTCGACCGCTATGCACCCGACGCCGTCCAGCTCGCGCAGGATCTTCAATCGCTCGATGCGCTCGATCAGGCGCTGATGCAGGCCGAGGCCACCAACGTCCTCTGGCGGCGCAAACCCACGCCTGAGGAAACAGACCTCCTGCTCGCGCTCGCACGGCGTCACGAAGGCCGGTTCTGGGCCTTCCTTTCCGGCGACTGGCGCGCCGTGAAGCAGCGTATCGCCGAGGTCTTCGCCGGAGTGCCCGCGAGCCACGTCGCGGTCCTCGAACAGCTTGCCGCCGAGCATGCCGCACGCGCGGCACGCGACAAGCACCTGCTGCGCGTCTGCGAGGCGTCCAATGTCGACGACATCGCGAAGCTGCGCGCGACGATCGAGCCGCTTTGGCAAGAGGAGGGGTCGCTGCGACCCGACCAGCGCGCCCTGATCGACGCGGCCATCGCCGATCCTGACGGCACGGGACGCAACATCATGCGGCTCGCCGCCGAGCGCCGGCGGATCGAAAGCGCGAGAGAGGCGCTCGAGACCGTGCTCGCCCGCGTCGATCACACGACGCCCGCCGCGATCGGCCGTAGCCTCGACACCCTCGACGCCGTCAAAGAGCAGGCCGTCGAACTCGCCTCGCTCGTGCGCGCGCTCGAAATGGCATCGCCGGCTCTGGCCCAGACGTGGCGGCGACTGCCGATGCCGCTCGACACGATGCGCGCGGCGGCGCTGCACATGGAACTGCAGCGGTCGCTGGCGCAGGTGCCCGAGGTCAACCGCACGACGGCGGCCGATATCCAGAAGATCGCCGACGACCTCGGAACCAAGCTCGCCGAGCTGCGCCAGCTCAACGCGCGCCGGGCCCTCGACGAGCGCAAGGCGCGCTTCCGCGCTCACAGCATCGCCCGTGACGACGAGTACGACGTCGGCCGTGCCTTCCTCGAGCACCAGTTCTCGCTGCAGCGACCGAGCGCGGCATTGCGCGATTTCCTGGCGGGGGCGCCGGGCCATGTCGTGCGCGATCTGAAGCCGATCTGGATGATGAGCCCACTCAGCGTCGCCGATACGCTGCCGCTGGAAGAGGGACTGTTCGACGTCGTGGTGTTCGACGAGGCGAGCCAGATTCCGATCGAAGACGCGGTCCCGACGCTCTATCGAGCACCGCAGGCGATCGTGGTCGGTGACGAGATGCAGCTGCCGCCGCCGAGCTATTTCGGCCGCAAGCTCGACAGTGACGAGGAGGACCTGCCCGACTACATCGCATTCGGCATGCAGGCCGAGAGCCTGCTCGACAAGGCGGCCGTCGCGCTGCCCTCCGTCCGGCTCGAATGGCACTACCGCAGCCGCCATGAGGGACTGATCGGATTCTGCAACCAGGCCTTCTATGCCGGCCACCTTAAGACCATTCCGAGCCGCCAGATGCTGATCCCGGCGGCTCCGATCGATACGAGCGTGCCGGCGCCCATGAAAGAGCAGGCCCAGCGCGTGCTGGCGCGTCCGATCAGCTTCCACCGGATCGCAGACGGCAGCTTCGTCGCGCAGCGCAATCTGAAAGAAGCCGCCTACATCGCCGATCTCGTGCGAGCGCTGCTCAGCCACGACGCCAGCCGCACGATCGGCATCGTCGCCTTCTCGCAGTCGCAGCAGGCGGCAATCGAGGACGCGATCGAACGCCTCGCCGCCGACAATCCGACCTTCCGCAATCGCCTCGATCGAGCCATGGGGCTCGAGCAGGAGGAGCTGTTCGTCAAGAACCTCGAAAACGTGCAAGGCGACGAGCGCGACATCATGATCGTCTCGGTCGCCTACGGGCCGGGCGCCCAGGGCCGCATGATCATGAACTTCGGTCCGATCAATCAGGACGGCGGCGAGAAGCGCCTCAACGTCATCTTCAGCCGCGCCAAGCACCATGTGGTGGTGGTGACTTCGATCGACCCGGCCCAGATCACCAACGATTGGAACAAGGGGGCCAAGGCGCTCAAGCGCTATCTCATGTATGCGGCAGCTGCCTCCGTCGGCGATACCGAGGCCATGCGAACAGCGCTTGCCGGCTATCCCGGTGCCGATCACGTCGAGCGCGCAGCGCAACTGGCCGATCCGCTTGCCGACCACATCGCGGCGACGCTGCGCCGGCAGGGCCGCGATGCGGTGCGGGGCCTCGGCCAATCGACGGCCCGTTGCGACGTGGCCGTGCGGGACGCGTCCGCCACCAGCTTCTCGACCGCCATCCTGACCGACAACGACACCCACTATCAGGTTGCGGACGTCGTCGATCGCTACGTGACCTACCCCGGACTATTGAAGGCCTCCGGCTGGAAGGTCGAGCTGGCGCTGGCTAAGGATTGGGTGCCACGGATCGCACGTCCGGACGGCAAAGTTTCCGGCGGACCGGCGGGTGGCGAGGCAGCGTAAGTTACTGCCCCGCGACGACCCTTACCGGACCGGAACCGCGATCGTCTGCGCCACCGGGAGCGGAGGCCGATAGGTCGTGCCGACCAATCCCGACTGCGCAGCGGACCCCGTCTCCGTCGAGGCCTGCGGCGGCGCGATGGGCTCGCCGCTCGACGACTGATCTGCCTGGGGCACGCCTTCCGCAATGGACTCGGACTCGAGCGTCGTCTGCGGCACCGCACCCAAGTCGGTCGTGACCGGAGGCGTCGATGCCTCCGGAGCGAGGATCATCGATGGCGCCGCGGTCGGCATCTGCCCGCCGATGGCCGGGGGAAGGGCAGCAGCACCCAGGCCTACGGCCGCAGCAGTTGGGAGAGCCCTCGCCAACGGCGCACCGGGCGACTTGGCCGCCGGCGCGACGAACACCGGCGCGGCGTAGGGCTTGGTCGCCGGAGCGACGATCACCGGTGCGGCGTGCGGAGCCCGATACGGCTGCACGACATGTCCGCGCTTGTAGACCCGATGCTGCCGGTGCTCCCACGAGCGGTCGTGCTGACGGCGGTGCTGGTGGCCCCACTGATGGTTGTGGTGTGAGCGGTGGCCCCAGCCACCACCTCCGTGACCGCCCCAGTGCTGGCCGGCGTCGGCGGTGCCGGATAGAAGAGCCAGGGCGAGAGCTGCGAGCGCGGCGCGCGACGTGAGCATGTTATATCTCCTCGGATCTGTCGGTCTGTTGTGGTGAGGCTCGTCGACCGGCCTCGATGTGGACCACAGTGCCCGACGCCGCCGCCGCTAGCTGTGCTGGCCGGCACACTCCCAGGCTTGAATAAATTCCGGCGGCCGCCGCATGCCGAGGATGTGTCCCCACGACTTGGAGCAAGGCCATGGCATCGACGATCGAACAGCATGTGCTGGCCGACGACGGCCTCGTTCCGAACAATCCCCGCATGGCGGCACGGATCTATCGCGGTGCGTTGCCGGTCGACGGCGACGCGGAGCGGCGCATCGAGGCGCACTTCGCGCGGCACGGATGGTCGAATGCCTGGGTCAACGGCATTTATCCGTTCCACCACTATCACGCGACGGTTCACGAGGTGCTCGGCATCGCGCAAGGCCAGGCTCGCGTGCAGCTCGGTGGTCCGTCGGGCCCCATCGTGGACCTGCGGGCGGGCGACGGCGTCCTGATCCCCGCTGGTGTCGGCCATTGCCGGGTTTCGGCTTCGAGCGACTTGTCTGTCGTCGGTGCCTACCCGAGTGGAGCCGACTGGGATCTGGTCCGCGCCACGCCCGAGGCCCGCGAAGGCGCCATCGCTCGTATCGCCGAAGTTCCCCAGCCCGATAACGATCCGGTGCTGGGCGGCCCTTTCGTCGCGACGGTTTGATTACAGCCTCCTATGGCTGCTAGCCTGCCGGCCGCAGTGCAGGTCTTCGACGCAGAGGCTCCATGTTCCAAACACTCGCGCGCGCCCTCGATGGCCGCCGCGCGCTCGCCCGCCGCAATCGCTTCGCCCCGATCACCGTCGCGGTGAAATCAGGCGCCGAGGCTTGGTGCGTGCAGTTCGGCGCGGACCCTATCAGCGTCGCGAAAGGGGCGCCTGCCGCGTCTGACCTCACGTTGGAGGCGAGCCCGGAGACGTGGGCGAATTTCGCAGAGCCCGTCCCGCCCGTCGGCTATCAGAGCCTCAACGGCATGATGCGCATGGGCCATCTCGCCGTCAGCGGCGACCTGCTCCAGTTCGGCCGCCACATGACCCTGATCGAGGACGTGTTCGCGACCGTTCGTGGACCGAAACCAATCCGCGAGATGCCGGCTCCGGTCGGCAAGCCGTGGATCGAAGGCATCACCGGGCGCTATCTCCACACCGACCTCGACGGACGCCCGCACCGCATCTACTTCGAGGAGGCTGGACCCGCCGACGGCATTCCGCTGATCTGTCTCCACACCGCCGGCTCCGATGGCCGCCAGTATCGCGGCGTGCTCAATGACCCGGAGATAACTCGCACCTACCGCGTCATCGCCTTCGACCTGCCCTATCACGGCAAATCGTCGCCGCCCGCCGGCTTCGAGACTGACGTCTATCGCCTGACGACCAAGCTCTACGTCGACACGGTGATGACGGTCTGCCGCGCACTCGAACTGAAGAAGCCCGTGGTGATGGGCTGCTCGATCGGTGGGCGCGCCGTCCTGCATCTGGCGCTCCAACACGGCTCCGCGTTCCGCGCCGCGATCGGCCTGCAGTCGGCGATCTATGCCGATCCGGGGGCCAATCCGGCGCTGCGCGAGCTCGAAGTGATCAACCGGCCCGACGTGCACGGCGGTGACGCCTCGGCCGCGTTCGTGTCGTGCCTGATCTCGCCGACGTCACCGCAGACCGACCGCGCCGAGACGCTCTGGCATTATTCGCAGAGTGCGCCGGGCGTGTTCATGGGCGACCTCGTCTACTACATGGCCGACGGCGACATGCGGAACCTCGATCTCTCGCCGCTCCAATCGCAGCAGTGCCCGCTCTACCTGCTCACCGGCGAATACGATCTTTCGGCGACGCCGGCGCTGACCGCCGACCTCGCCAAGAAAGTGAGTGCGCGCCATTTCGAGGTGATGAAGGGCCTCGGCCATTTCCCCATGTCCGAAGCGCCAGAGCGTTTCCTCGGGTATTTGCGCCCCGTGCTGCAACGCATCGCGGACGAAGCCTAAGCGGACGTCTCCGCTCCGACAGGCGCGCGCAACCCCATCCGCTCCAGACGCGGCACGACCTCGGCGACGAAGTAGGGGATCTCCTTCAGGTAGTCGAGGAACGCGACCGACGTTCCCGAAAAGCCAGCACGGCTGATCTGCGCCAGATCGTCGGCGACGTCGTCGGGCGTGCCGACCAACGGAAAGGCGCCGGGATAAGCGCCGTCGAAGTTCTTCCCCGTCGCGCGCTGGAAGCGATTGACGAACGGTCGCGCGATTTTGGCGCCCGTCGTGGTGCCGGCCGTCGCGCCGCGCTTGCTGCGGTAGTAGGCCTGTCCCTCCACGTCGGCATGCTCCTCCGCGAAGTAGTGGAAGAACTCTTCCGCCTCCTTCCGGGTCGGCCGGCAGACGACGTGGCTCATCGTGAAGACCCGGAGTGTCCTCCCGTGCCGTCGCCCGAGCGCTGCGACATCGTCGAGAATACCCGGCGCCTGCTCGATCTCGGTCATGTTGGTGAACAGCGCGTCAGCCGCCACCGCCGCGAAATCCCGCCCCTTCGGAGAGAAACCCGCCGACATCACGATCGGCCGCGGCCGCTGCACCGACACCGGATTCGTCTCCAGCCGCTTCAGCTTGAAGAATTGTCCGTCCCAATCGAATTCCGGCCCACCCTCCAGCAGCTTCGACCAGACCTGGAACCACTCTTGCCCGTGGTCGTAACGTGTGTCCTGGTCGATGGTGACGCCGTGGAGATCGAACTCCTCCTGGTTCCAGCCGCACACGATGTTCAGTCCTGCGCGCCCATGCGTCACGTGATCAATGGTCGCCAAAGCCTTGGCCGCGAAGGCCGGCGTCACGAGCGGCACGTGGATCGTCGAGAACACGCAGATGCGTTTCGTCAGCGCACCGATCGCCGACGAGTGGGTCAGCGTCTCGAACGATTTGCCGTAGATGTTGGCCTTGCCCTGGTAGCCGCGCCACTTGGCGACCGGCAGAATGAACTCGAGCCCCGCCGCATCCGCGAGCTGGCACATGGCGGCGATGTCGTCCCAATTCGCCCGCCAGCGGTCCGGCGCGAGGCTCATCGTCAAGCCCCCGTCGCAGTTGGCGGAGAAGATGCCGAGCTTGAGCCGATTGGCTCCGAACATGGGGTTGGTGGCGGCGCGGGGGTCGGTCATTGATCCTCTACAAATTCCGGGGTCAGAACTTCAGTTTGTCCAGGCCGTAGAACTGCTGCACGTCATCGACACGCGCTTTGCTCGGGACAGAGTTGAAGTATCCGTGTCTGCTATGACGTATGCCGGTGGAACGCGCCAGATCGACCATCATCTCCGCGTTCTTGAGCGCCACCGCCAGCGTATCCATGATTGGAACATCGTCCACCCGCGTCACGCCGTTTCGCGCGAGCAGCAGGCTCAGCGGTACCTCGCCCGGCACGATCACGTCGGCGCCGTCGTCGCGGATCAGCGCCCGCGCTGCGGCCACGAACTTGGCAATCACGGGTGCCGGGTCCGTGTAACCCGCCAGCACCTCCCGGAATGTAATCCCCGAGGCCTTGATGCAGGCGCACCGATCCGCCAAGCCGTAGCCGCGTACCTGCTCGCGATACAACGGCACCATGCGATCGATGAACAGCATGACGCCAAACCGCTGCCCGTACATGGTAGCCATGTGGAACGTCGCTTCGCCGAGCCCGACGACGGGGATGTCGACGAGCGACCGCACCTCGCGCAGCATCGGATTAGGCAACGTGCACATCGCGTAGGCGTCGAAACCCTGCGCCTCGGCGGCGCGCCCTGCCGCGATCCACTGATTACCATGCATCTGGACGAGATAGCCGTAGCCGATGTCGTCGCCGGGGTAGTTGGCGGGATAGGTCCCCCTCATCTGTCCGTGCCATGCCACCTCCGTATCGGGCCTGAGCACCTTGGCCGCATGCACCTTCATCGCATCGGCATAGGCGGGAAGATCCTCGAGCACCGTGAAGCTCTGGTGCCAGATCCGCATCGCCATGGCCGTCGCCCTCCCGCTATCGCCGCACGGTCTCGCGGCACAGGCGCGAGCGTGCCATTTCGGGCGCCCGGCTGCCAAGTCTGACTTCGGACGGTATCCGTGATTTTGGGGTTGTGACCTCTCATCGATAGAGGCACCATGGGCTCAGGCGAGAGGAGCCATTCCACCGGCGGGCGGCTGTATGCCGTTAACGCATGTGACTCAACGAAGGGAGATACGATGATGAAGGCTACATGGCGCACGGCCTCAATGGGGGCCGCGGCGGCTGGTTTCGCATTTCTGCTCGGCCCCAAGGCGATCGCCCAGGACGTGAAGCTGCCGCCCTCAATGGTTTGGAGCGCGTACGATCTCGGCTCGAGCGGCTATGCCGAAGCCTCCGGCATCGCGAACGCGCTACAGACCAAGTTTCAAACCCGGATCCGCATCGTTCCCGCCGGCACCTCGATCGGCCGCCTCCTGCCGATGCTGACCGGCAAGGTCAATTACGGCTTCCTCGCCAACGAAGCGTTTTTTGCCGCCGAAGGCACCTACGATTTCGGAGTCCAGTCCTGGGGACCGCAGGACTTGCGCGTCGTTCTCGGACGCCCCTCCTCGGTCGGCTTCGCCGTCGCCAAGGACACCGGCGTCAAGACGATCGCCGACCTCAAGGGCAAGCGAGTCGGCTACGTGAAGGGCAATCCCTCCGTCAACGTCAAGAACGACGGCTATCTCGCCTTCGGCGGCTTGACCCGCAAGGACGTCGAGGTGGTCTGGTTCGGCAGCTACAACGCCATGAAGGACGCCATCATCGCCAACCAGCTCGACGTGATGGGCTCGGTGACGACGTCGGCCAACATGCGCCAGATCGAATCGTCACCGCGCGGGCTCGTCTGGCCAGAGTTCCCCCCCGAGAACAAGAAGGGTTGGGAAGAGATGGCCAAGATCATCAGCTTCGTGGAGCCCTACAAAGAGGATACCGGAGCGGCCATCGCCAAGGACAAGCCGGTTTGGATGGTCGGCTACCGCTACCCGATGATCGTGACCTACGCGAAGACGTCGGAGGACGAAGTCTACAATCTGGTCAAGGCGATCGACCAGACCTTCGACCTCTTCAAGAACACGACCGGCAGCACGGCGAACTGGGAGGTCAAGCGGTCGATCCTTCCGCCGGCCGATGCCCCCTGGCACCCGGGCTCGATCAAATACGCTAAGGAAAAGGGCTATTGGACCAAGGAAGCCCAGGACTGGCATGACAAGCGTCTGGCACGTCTCGAGCAGGTGAAGGCCGGCTGGGACAAGGCGCAGGAGGAGTTCGGCAAGCTCGTCGCCGAAAAGGGCGCCAAGAAAGAGAAGTTCGACGCCGATACCGAATGGCCGACCTTCTGGGAAGCCTACATCGAAGAGAACCTGAGCAACTAGGCTTCTCTCAAGGCTGCCGCACGCACACGCTTTCCCGGCGGCGCGTGCAGGCAGCCGCCACGCGGCCGAGCTTCCAGCATCGCGCGCCCTTCCCGGCCCGCGATGTCGGGACGCGGGACGCGGGACGCATGCTCGGGAGCTCGCGCAGGTTTCCTAGCGGCACCAAACAAGCACCGCCAATTCACGCCTCTATCCGTTAGCCTCGAGAGATCCCCTGGCACGCCGAAGCCACCGGCTGCCTCACACGAGTGCCTGCCATGAGCGACGCTACGACCGACAAGCCGATGATCACCGAGGGGCCGACCGAGCGACGCCTGAGCGGCATCGCTCTGTGGCTCGTGATGACGCTAGGCTTGGCGGGCATCCTGTTGAACATCAACAATCTGTTCAACATCCAGTTCTTCGTCGGCAAGTTGATGATCGACACGTCGTACTATTACCTGCTCGCCGGCATCTTCCTGTCACTCGTGTTCCTGGTGTACCCCGCGCGCGAATTCAGCAGAGCCGGCGTCGCCTGGTACGACTGGATCCTGTTCGCGGCGACGCTCGTCACGATGTCGTACCTCTCCTACAACGGCGAGCGCATCGTGCAGGAAGGCTGGGACATCGTCGCGCCGATGGACGCGACCATCATCGCCGGTGTGGTCTGTGCTCTCGTCCTTGAGGCCATGCGGCGGGTCGGTGGTACGCTGCTGTTCTTCATCAGCCTGTTCTTTTTCCTCTACCCGCTCTTCGCCGACCACATGCCCGGTTTCCTTTGGGGGCCGTCGAGCGATGTCGAGACGCTTGTTCGCCAGCATGCGCTCGGCACCGAGAGCATCATCGGTGTGCCGATGCGCACCGTCGCGAGCCTGCTGATTGGCTTCCTTTTGTTCGGATCAGCCCTGGTCGCGACCGGCGGCGGCGAGTTCTTCATGACGTTCGCGACCGCCCTCATGGGCCGTGCGCGTGGTGGTCCAGCCAAGGTCGCGATCCTGTCCTCCGGCCTCTTCGGCTCGCTCTCGGGTAGCGTCATCTCGAACGTGGTCACCACCGGGCAGATGACCATTCCCACCATGAAGCGCGTCGGCTATCCGCCCCAGTATGCCGCCGCCGTCGAGGCTTGCGCTTCGACAGGTGGCGCGCTGATGCCGCCCGTCATGGGCGCCGTTGCCTTCATCATGGCCGAGTACCTGAACGTCTCCTACGCCACGGTCATGATCGCGGCCACCGTTCCAGCCTTGATGTTCTACGTCGCACTTCTGCTGCAGGCGGATTGCTATGCGGCCAAGAACGGCTTGAAGGGACAGCCCGCGAGCGAGATCCCGCCGCTCTGGCCCGCCATCAAGACGGGCTGGCATTACCTCTTCTCGCTCATCCTGTTGATCTACATGCTGGTGTGGGTCGGCAACGAAGCGCATGCTCCGTTCTATGCGACCCTGGTTCTGCTTGCGACGAGCGCCATCAACGGCTGGATCACGGGCGTCAACAAGTTCAACGTCGGCCGCCTCCTGCACATGCTCGACGACGGCGTGAAGAACGTCACCAATATCGTCGGCATTCTCGCGGGCATTGGCCTCATCGTCGGCGCCTTGTCGTACACGGGAGTGGGCGGCGCCTTCTCGCGTGAGCTCGTCCAGTTTGCTGGAGGCAACGTCTATCTCCTGCTTTTCTTCGGCGCCGTGACGTCGTTCATCCTCGGCATGGGCATGACGGTCTCGGCCTGCTACATTTTCCTCGCCGTCGTCATGGGCCCCGCCATGATCAACGCCGGGCTCGATCCGGTCGCCAGCCACCTGTTCATTCTCTACTGGGGCGTGCTCAGCTTCATCACCCCACCGGTTGCACTCGGCGCCATCGCCGCTGCGACCATCGCCGGCTCCAACCCCATGCAGACCGGCTTCCTCTCGATGCGGCTCGGTCTCATCAACTTCATCCTGCCGTTCCTGTTCGTGCTCAATCCCACGCTGATCCTGCGTGGCGATACGATCGCGATCATCCACAACGTCTCGACTGCCATCATCGCCGTGTGGCTGATGGCCTGTGCCTTCGAGGGCTATCTGCACGGTGTCGGCCGGATCAACATCGTGGTCCGCGGTATTCTGCTCATCGGTGCTGGCTTCCTGCTGGTCCCCGGGCTCTACACGGACATCGCCGGTGCAACGGCGATCGTCCTCGCCTACGTCCTGGGCAGGATGATGCCGGTGCGCGATGAGGCGACCACTACACCGTCGTAGGGTTGAACCAGCGGGGCTAAACGGCGCTACCTGTGCACAAGATGGCGGAGCGAGTTGCAGGTCGCACGCCGAGCTGAGACATTCGCGGTCTCGTGTTCAAGCCTCGGGGGAACGATGGGATCGTCGCTGGACAACCGCGCGCACGCGGCCATGCTGTTGAGAGTACTCGCCGACACGGCGGCCGACTCCAACATTTCGATCGAGGAATTGGCGGCGCTCGCCGAGAAAATCGGGGCTCATCTCCGCGACGAGGCAGT
>JALHMC010000075.1 GCA_022844225.1 Hyphomicrobiaceae bacterium
ACCAACCAGGGCGAGGGCCGCTTCACCAGCGGTGAGTGCCCGATATATCTGACGTCGTCGGCGTTCTTCGGCAGCGTGAAAGCCAACGCCAAGTTCGATTGGGCTAACGCGCCGATGCCATACTATCCCGACGCTCCCGGCGCACCGCAGAATTCGATCATTGGGGGCGCCTCACTATGGGTCATGGGCGGCAAGAAGGCCGACGAGTATAAGGGTGTCGCCAAGTTCTTCACCTTCTTGTCTGACGTCGATCGCCAGGTCGAACTGCACACCAAGTCTGGCTACCTGCCGATCACCAAGGCAGCCTACGACAAGGTGAAGTCGTCCGGCTTCTACAAGGAAAACCCCTACCTCGAAACTCCGTTGCTCCAGCTCACCAACAAGCCGCCGACGGAGAACAGCCGCGGCCTGCGTCTTGGCAACATGGTGCAGATGCGCGACATGTGGGCCGAGGAGATCGAGGCAGCGCTCGCCGGAAAGAAGACGGCCAAACAGGCGATGGACGATGCCGTCGCCCGCGGCAATACAGTTCTGCGCCAGTTCGAGAAGACGGTTGCCAAGTAACTCTGGCAGATCGATCCAAGCCGTCCACACGTACTGTCCCTTCCCGCGACGCCCCGGCGGAACCGGGAGGGACATCTCCAAGCAACATCCCTCCAAGATGACTGATGGGAGGCCTGCCACAAGCGGGCGTCCCCCCGACCATCACCCTTGCCCGGGCGCAGCTCCCACGCTGGCGTTGCTTTTGCGGCTCAGCTGACCCTCAACGATCTGAATTCGGTGACACGCCACCACATGGAAAAGCGCGCGATCTACGGCGGCCTCGCCCTGCCTTTGCTGCTCCTTACGCCGCAGCTGCTCGTCACGCTCGTGTTCTTCTACTGGCCGGCGAGCCAGGCGGTGTGGCAGTCGTTCCTGCTTCAGGACGCCTTCGGTTTATCAACGCGCTTCATCGGACTCGAAAACTACCGCGAGTTGCTGTCGAGCCCCGGCTATTACAGAACGATCGGCACCACCGCGCTGTTTTCCACGCTCGTCACCGTGCTGTCACTGTCGATCGCACTCGTGCTCGCGGTACAGGCCGACAAGTCGATCCGCGGCGCCGGCATCTACCGCACGCTCCTTATCTGGCCCTACGCCGTGGCACCTGCCGTTGCGGGTGTGCTTTGGCTGTTCATGTTCCAACCCTCCCTCGGCGTCCTGGCGCGCGGCCTCAGAAGCCTCGGCGTGGACTGGAATCCCCTACTCAACGGCGACCATGCACTCGCCCTAGTCGTCATGGCCGCCACCTGGAAGCAGATCAGCTACAATTTCCTGTTCTTCCTCGCCGGCCTGCAATCGATCCCGCGCGCAGTAATCGAGGCCGCTGCCATCGATGGCGCCTCGCCCACGCGTCGCTTCTGGACGATCACCCTGCCGCTCTTGTCGCCGACAGCATTCTTCCTTCTCGTCGTCAACATTGTCTACGCTTTCTTCGATACCTTTGGAATTATAGATGCGATGACGTCAGGAGGGCCGTCGAAAGCGACCGAGACACTGGTCTACAAGGTGTTCTTCGACGGCCGGTTGGGCGGCGATCTCGGCGGATCTGCAGCGCAGTCCGTCATCCTGATGGTGATCGTGATCGCACTTACCGCAGTTCAGTTCCGATATATCGAGCGGAAGGTAGCCTACTGATGGTCGAACGGCGCTCGATGTTGGCTCGCCTCGTGCCGCATGTGATCCTCTGCCTGGGCGTGGCGATCCTGGCTTTCCCGGTCTACCTGTGCTTCGTCGGTTCCTCGCATCCCCAGGACGTGATCTCGAACGGGCAGATGCCGCTCGTTCCGGGGCATCTGCTGACCGAGTCATACTGGTTGGCCCTGACGCGCGGCGTCGCCCGCACCTCCTCCGAGCCGGTCGGTCTCATGCTGCTGAACAGCCTCACCATGGCGCTGATCATCGCCAGCGGAAAGATTGCGATCTCGATCATCTCGTCGTTCGCGGTCGTCTACTTCAAGTTCCCATTCCGGATGGCGGCGTTCTGGATGATCTTCATTACCCTGATGCTGCCGGTCGAGGTGCGTATCTATCCGACCTATAAGGTCGTCGCCGACCTCGGCATGCTCGATACGTACGCTGGCCTCACCGTGCCGCTGATCGCCTCGGCGACCGCGACGCTTTTCTTCCGCCAGTTCTTCCTCACGATCCCAGACGAACTGGTGGAGGCCTCGAAGCTCGACGGCGCCGGGCCCATGAAGTTCTTCTGGGACACCGTCCTGCCGCTGTCGCGAACGAACATCGCCGCCCTCTTCGTCATCCTCTTCATCTACGGCTGGAACCAGTATCTCTGGCCATTGCTCATCACCACACGCAGTGACATGCAGACCGTGGTCATCGGCATCAAGAAGATGATCGTGACGCAGGATGCGCTCACCGAGTGGAACATCGTGATGGCCACCGCCATGCTCGCCATGTTGCCTCCGGTTGCGGTCGTGGTGCTGATGCAGCGCTGGTTCGTCAGAGGGCTCGTGGAGACGGAGAAGTAGTGCCATGGCCTCGCTATCTCTCGACAACGTGAAGAAGGTCTATCCGGGTGGCGTGGAGGCCGTGAAGGGCGTGAGCCTGCAAGTGCCCGATCGTGCGTTCGTCGTTCTCGTCGGTCCTTCAGGCTGCGGGAAGTCGACGCTGCTGCGTATGATCGCCGGGCTGGAGACGATCACCTCAGGTACGGTCAAGATCGGTGACCGCATCGTGAACGACGTCGAACCAGCGAACCGCGACATCGCGATGGTCTTCCAGAACTACGCGCTCTACCCGCACATGAAGGTTTTCGACAACATGGCCTATGGCCTGCGGAATCGCGGCATGGGCGAGCCAGAGGTCAAGCGCCGCGTAGACGAGGCGGCGCGGTTGCTCGAGATCGGCCAGCTTCTCGACCGCAAGCCGCGTCAGCTGTCGGGTGGCCAGCGCCAGCGCGTCGCCATGGGCCGCGCCATCGTCCGTCAGCCGGCCGCTTTCCTTTTCGACGAACCGCTGTCGAACCTCGATGCCAAGTTGCGTGTACAGATGCGCGTCGAGATCAAGAAGCTTCAACGCGACATCGGGACCACGAGTATTTACGTCACCCATGATCAAGTCGAGGCCATGACCATGGCCGACATTCTCGTCGTGATGAATGCCGGCTCTGCCGAGCAAATCGACACTCCTCGGGAGATCTATCAGCGCCCCCGGACCACATTCGTTGCGAGCTTCATCGGCTCGCCTTCGATGAATTTCCTTCCCGCGAAGCTGACTGGCGATGGCAAAGGCGTCATCGTCGGCGGCGTACCGATCGCGCTGACGGGGGGCGCCCATGCAGCGGCCTCCACGATCACCGTCGGCGTACGACCGGAGGAGATCGTCGTCGGTGCAGACGGAGCGACCCATACCGTCGCGATAGACGTCATCGAGCACCTTGGCGCCGACACCATCGTGCACGGGAAGCTCGTTGCCGACGGCGCTGCTGCGCTTACCGTCCGCCTTGTCGGCTACTGGCCCCTGGCACCGGGCGAGATATTGCCCGTGGCGCTGCATGCTCGCGCGCTACATCTCTTCGACCCCACGACCGGGCAGCGGCTGTGAGCTTCGCTCCGCGCCGGACCACCTCAAACACAGGAGATCGATCATGGCAGCGAAGAAGGGCGATGGCCTGTTGATGGTCTACACCGAGGTGCCGGCGAAGCACGAGGACGAGTACAACGCTTGGTACGACACGGAGCACATTCCCGAGCGCCTTTCCATCCCGGGCGTGCTCGATGCGGCGCGCTATCAGGCTGTGGAAGGCGGGCCTAAGTATCTCGCCTGCTACGAGCTCGCGTCGCCCGAGACGTGGCATTCCGATGCTTGGCAGAAATGGCTGAACAATCCGACACCGTGGTCGCAGCGCATGTCACCCACTGTCATCGCCACCAAGTTCATTCGCAATCTCTACCGACGCATCTATCCAGCCACCCTGCCTACGGAGACGGCCGAGGCCGGCATGGCGCCGGTCATCCTCGTCGGGCGGATGTCCGTGCCGGAGGCGCTCGATGCACAGTTCAACGAAGCCTACAACAACGAGCGTTTGCCGCTGTGCTCGCGCATTCCGGGCTACATCCGTGCACGTCGGTTCCAGGCGGTAATGGGCGAACCGAAATACACCACCGTCCACGAGATGGATTCACTCGACGTCTGGAAGAGCAAAGCCTGGGACGACTGGCGAACAGCCGTCACGCCGGTCTGGAGCGGAGAGGTCAGACAGGCCATGGTGCACGCCGAGGGCTCTCCCGGCGTCTTTCGTCGCATCTTTCCGGCTTGAAGACATGCAACGTCCATCAGCGTGGCAATGACACTAAGGGGCAGTTTTAAAGCATTCTTGCCATGCTAGACCGGAAGCCCCAACGTAAGGCACCGGCCATAAAGAAGGAAGCAGCATCGTGGCAGACAGGATCAGGGTTGGAATCGTCGGTGCCACCGTAACGCCGGGAGGTAGCGGATGGGGCGCCAATGCCCATGTCCCAGCGCTGCAGGCGTTGCCGAATTTTGAACTCAAGGCCGTGTGCACCGCGCACGCGGAGACTGCAAAGGCTTCGGCGGAAAAATTCGGCGCCGACCTCGCTTTCCACGACATCAAAAAGATGGCAGCGCATCCCGAAGTCGACCTGATTTCGGTCGTCGTCCGAGTGCCCTGGCACAAGGAGCTGGTCCTGGCTGCAATCGGCGCGGGCAAGCCAGTCTGCTGCGAGTGGCCACTTGGCGCTCATCTGGCTGAGGCAAAGGAGATGGCGGCTGCCGCAAAAGCTGCCAAGGTGCAGACCCTGGTCGGCCTGCAGGCGCAAAGTGATCCGGCCGTCATGTATGCCCGCGATCTCGTTGCCAATGGCGAGATCGGCGACATCGTTTCAGTCAACATGCGTGTGATTGTGGACTCCATCCCGGAGCGTGGCGACGGCCGCATCTGGCAGGGCATTCGGAAGAATGGCGCCAACCCGATGACCATTCCGGGCGGACATGCGATCGATGCCATGTGCCATATCCTCGGTGAGTTCGCCGAAGTCAGTGCGCGGGTAACGACGCGGATCAAGATGTGGAAGCACGCGGTCACGGGCGCCGACTTCCCTGTCGACGCACCGGACACCGTCTCGGTCGTCGGCGTGCTTCGGAACGGGGCCGAAGTCTCATGGCAAGTGGCGAGCGTGCCCTATCACGCAAGCGGGATCCGGATGGAAGTTTATGGCCACAAGGGGACGCTCGTGTTGACCTCGAAATCGGTCAACATCGGTCCAAGCCAGCTCGAGCTAGGCATCGGAAAAGGCGAGATGCAGAAAGTCGTCGTGCCGGCGAGCTATCGACTCGCTCCGGCCGACATGCCCCAGAGCCCGGCAGTCAACGTGGCCCAAGCCTACGCCCGCTACGCCGCGGCAATGGGGACGGGTGTAGCGGGCGCGCCCGACTTCGAACACGCCGTCGTCCGCCATGCACTGATCGATGCGCTGGAGCGATCGCACACAGAGGGCAAGGTCATCAAACTGGGTTAGCAAGCACTCCGGTGTGAGTCAGTCTGATTTGCCGCCGAGCCCAGATGCCCCTCAAGCGGACTGACTGGTTGATCGACGCGGGCTTTACTGCCGCGTCGTGAGCCCCCTTGGCGCCACGGCCGGCATAAAGGAACTGCCTCGGCGTAGCGAACGTGACGCCCCCAACGCCGTCCAATCAGTTCGGCCTGTCGTGGGACCGCAAGTCCCATCGCCAGCTCTTCGCGCGGCTTATCGCCGAAGATGCTGGAGAGCCGCAATGCGCGCCTCGATCGGTGGGTGAGTCGAGAAAAGAGCCATTAGGCTTGGCTTGTCGCTGATCCCGGATGCTTGGATGGATTTGGGCAGCTCGCCCGGTTCGACTCGACCAAGGGTCGCGAGCGCGCTGATCATGCTGTTGGGCTGGCCCATGTAGCTGGCGGCTCCCGCATCCGCGCGGAACTCTCTATGGCGGGAGAACCAAGCGACGACCATCGATGCGAGAATGCCGAACACGATCTGGCACACCATCGACGTCACGAAGTAGCCAATGCCCTGACCGTTCCCGTCCTTATTCAACTGCTTGTCGACGACGTAGCCAACGATCCGCGAGAGGAACACGACAAACGTGTTCACCACGCCCTGGATGAGCGTCATCGTGACCATGTCGCCGTTCGCGACGTGGGCCACCTCATGGGCGAGGACGGCTTCGACCTCCTCGCGGTTCATGGTCTGCAGCAGGCCAGTCGAAACAGCGACGAGCGCGGAATTCTTGAATGCGCCGGTTGCAAAGGCGTTCGGCTCGCCTTCATAGACCGCAACCTCGGGCATCTTGATGCCGGCGCGGGTGGACAGCTTGGCTACGGTTTCGAACAACCACCGCTCATCGGCGTTGGCCGGCTGGGAGATGACATGAGCACCGGTCTGCCACTTTGCCATCGGCTTTGATATCAACAGGGATATGATTGCGCCCGTGAATCCGATCACGGCGGATAGCGCGAGCAGCGCGCCGAGGTTCAATCCATTGGCATCCGCGATCCGGCCAAGCCCCAGAAGATTCACAACGACCGAAATGACAACCAGCACCGCGATGTTGGTCAGCAAAAAGAGTGCGATACGCTTCATTGTTGTCTGCCCCGATTGCGTAGTTGTGTGCAGTCACCAGCTACCCGCGGACATCCCGGCGGCACCATCATTGACAAGTATAGTCATGTTCCCTCCCGCATGCACCGACTGCAGCGAGCCGGGTGCAGCTGTGACCGGGCCACATTCGTATGGAAGTTCGTACCTGTAGCCAATCGGCGCTTTCCAACACGACGCCGGACGAGTTCCGCGACCACCATCGGACCATTGCCGCGACGACAGGCAGCGGGCAAGCGATCAACCCCTCGCATTGGGGGACGGACGCATCCCAGGTCGCCCGCGTAACAAGGATCGTAAAATCCGACTGGTCGGCTTTGAGTGCGTCATGAGCCTGAGTATCGCCGTGCGCCGGGTTGTGATGCGCGTCCAATCTTGACGTAGCTCGCAAAGCGGTCGGCATCGAGGTCCCCACGATCAACTGCAGCGCGTACCGCGCACCCCGGCTCGCTGTCATGCCTACAATCTCGAAACCGGCAATCTGTTGCGAGGGCCGCGATATCTTCGAACTCGCTCTTGTTGCCTTCTGAGGGATTCCAGAGCTCGAGCCCCCTCAGGCCGGGACTGTCGATAATCGCGCCGCCTTCCTGTCGCGTGAACAACTGGCGATGGGTTGTCGTATGCCGGCCGCGACCGTCATGCGCTCTAACCTCCTGTGTCGCCTGAGCCACGCGTCCCAGCAGACGGTTGGTCAATGTCGACTTGCCGACGCCAGACGAACCGACAAGCGCCACTGTCCGATTGCCCTCGAAATAGTGCTCGAGTTCGCGAGCGCCATCCTCAGCGCGTGCGCTGATCGTATGGACAGGCACGCGGGGATCGATCTCATCGATCAAACCCTTCAGCGCCGCTTCATCATCGGCGAGGTCAACCTTGTTCAAAACGATGACGGGGGTGGCACCACTTTCCAATACGAGTGCGAGATATCGTTGTATGCGCGCGAGGTTGAAGTCGCCACCCAGTGCTGTCACGATAAATACCACATCGATATTCGCTGCCAGGAGTTGCGGCCTAGACTCACCTGCCGCTTTGCGGATCAGGGCACTTGTTCGAGGCAGAACGGCCTCGATCGTGGCTGAACCATCAGCCGGGGCAATACGGATCGCCACGAAGTCGCCAACGCCAGGCAGGTCCGATCGCTCATGAGCGGAATTGCGGAGCCGGCCTGTTGTTCCTGCCGAATGCTCCGAGGTGTCGGTGGCAACCCGGTGATGGCTTCGATGCTCACCGACCACACGACCCGGGACCAGGCCTTGGGCGGCGAGGGCGTCAAATTTTTCCTGCCACCGCGAATTCCAGCCATACGTCTCAAGGGTCATCTATCGCACTCCGCAGGGTCGAGGCTCCACAGGACGGGTTACTCCGAGACGGACGAGCAACTGAGGCTCGCTCTGCGTCGAGGTCCGATCTCTGCCGTCGGTATAGGCCAAACCGAAGTCGTGCGCTGCAATCTCGCACCGTCGGTTGGGATGTCGAGAAGCGTCCGGCACTCAAATATTCTTTAACTGACGGCCTCGCGGGGGAATTCCCGTGTCGAGAGAACAGTAATAGGTGCGACGCCTGGTGGCATCGCCTCCTGGTTCGGCGTAGTTGCCTCAACCAATTCGTGCTCAACTAGAGCCTGAACTATCTGGATTTTTCCTTATGCAAGCTCAGAGTGTTACGCGCACACTGGCAGTTACCTTGGGTGTTGCCCTGGCTGTGGGCCTCTTCGTGACCTGGCAGCTCACGCGGGTCGCCCCCGCGCAGTCGATTGCCCTCCAGGCAGCCAGGTCTGATGCCCGGGCCTGGCAGGTGCCGGGGGCAGCGCTTTTTGCATTCGGTGATTTTGGCGCAATCGACTTGGACACACTCGAGACGTCCGCCATGCCATGGCCCGTGCTTTCGGCTGTACTGGCGCTCGACGAAGCCAAGGAGCGAGCCGATAAAGTCGAATGGGCAGGGGTCACGAACGCCTTCAAGCGCTTTGGATTTCTGTATCCCAAGGCGATACACGGCCAGCCCAGTCTACGTCCTTCGCATCAGGTACCACTCGGATTTTCCTTGGGTGTGATCGAACGACCTCTGCCGCCGCTGCGGGTCAGTGCCATCAACATCGGCTGTGCCGCTTGCCATGCCGGACCCAGCTATGGCCCCGACGGCACCCCTGACCCGACAACAGCCGTGTTGGGCCGCCCCAATACTTCGCTCGATCTCGAAGCGTTTAGCCAGCGAGTCTTTGGCGCCCTGAAAACCGGTCTCGCCAATGAGGCGGTGCTTTTTGAGGCGATCGCACATTTGTTTCCCCAAATGACATTGCGCGAGTGGTTGACGCTCAAGTGGATCGTGGTGCCGAAGGCGCGTCAGCGGCTCGCACTGTTGACCTCCGGTCTGGACAAGCCCCTACCCTTCAATAACGGGGCTCCCGGTTTGACCAATGGTGTCGGTGCGCTCAAATCGCGCCTCGGCGTCACCCGCGCCGACCGCTATGATGCGAGTACGGGCTTTGTCTCCGTCCCCGATCTCGGGGACCGTGGTTTCCGGTCTGCATTCCTGGCCGATGACGCCTATGCACCCAAAAAGGCCGAGCGGTTCCGTGACATTTCCCGGTTAGAGGCCGAGACGCGCGATAATGGGCCCATCGCCGCGATTGCGTCGTTCTTCATGGTTCCGAGTATGGGGCTGGCGCCTCACCGAACAGAGACTGCAATTCCCGAACTGGTCACTGTGTTGGATTACCTGGCGACATCGCGCCCGCCTCGCTTCCCCGGGACCATTGACGCGATTGCAGCCGCCTCAGGCCGCGAGGTCTACGCACGCGCCTGTGCGGCCTGCCACGGCACGTACGACGAAAGCACCACCGAGCCACGGCTGCAGTCGTTTCCGAATTGGGCCGGTGATGTCGGCACGGATCGCAGTCGTCTCGACGTGTTCGATGGGGCTCTGAAGGACGCCATCGGCAAGACTGATCATGGCCGACGCTTCATCGACGTGGATGTTACTCGAAAGTTTGCAGCACCGCTTCTCACCGGACTGTGGTCCTCGGCGCCGTATTTCACGAATGGATCCATCCCGACCTTGCGGCACGTCCTCTATCCGCAGACGCGGCCGAAGAAATTCGAGCTTGGTGGGCATCGTTTATCGATGACCGACATCGGGATCGATGGTGTGATGCAGGGCGATGCTTGGGTCACCCCGCCAGGCTACCGACCCTATTCGCGACCGGTGGTGATCGACACCGGCGCGCCCGGCTTCTCCAACCGCGGACACGAAATACAGGTCGAGGGCCTGACAGCCCGCGATCGTAATGACCTGCTCGAATATCTCAAACTGCTGTGAGCTAAGCCAAGAGTTCATCGACCGGAATCCGGGAATGCCTCGCTTTCGGCTCACCGTGCGGCTGTCCGACCCGAAACACGCTGACGATCTGGCGCGTGCTCGGGATGGCGTACTGGGCTGCAAGCGCAGTGCGGGCGACCTCCCAGTCGGCGAGTACCGATATGGGACAGCCTTTGAGGCCTTCCCGCTCCATCGCCAACCAGACCCGATAGAACGCGCGACCCGAGTCTAGCGGGTCTTCCCCGACGGGGCGGTGAAACAGAACGATCGCTGCCGCCGACTTAGTCTTGGCGCTTTCGCTGACGAGTGGAGACGCGAGCCCGACGCGATCGAGCAGCGGGAAGAGAGGACCGAGCACGACGCCCGCGCCCCAGGCTTCGATGGCACCTAACGACATCGCCTCGGCATTGAGCCCGTCGCGATGGTAGTTCGCATGGGATCGGGCAAGACGCAGCCAGTCCAGAAGCTCCTTGCGATGCGCAGCGTCGCGCAGATAGAAAAGCCCGGCGCGATCGCCGAGTGCAGCGGCGTGCGAAATTGCCGTAGCACCCCGCACAAGAACGACATCGCCACACGCGACGGCGAGGCGATCGAGAGCCGCGTCCGTATCCGGGCTCAGCTGACGAAATGTTCCTCGCCAGCTCACGCGCGTTGCCGTCGGCTCACGTGAATCGCGATGATCCAGGGGAGCGAGGGATAGGCGCGCGATCGTCTGGACTGGGTCCGTCACCGACAGCGGCCGCGGCGGTTCGACAGCGAGGTCAGCAATCTGCAGTCCCCGCTCTGCCAGTGCGATGGCCATTCCTTCGAGCGCCGCGCCATGAGACAAGCGCCAATCGCGCCATTGCGGATCGGCGATGGGAATTGCGCGGCTGGGATCGCCCAGCAACTCGATCGCCCCATCGGTTTGCCGCCAAAGGCTGGGCTGGACGTTGTGAACACTCGGCGCCAGCCGCGCTTTCGCAATCACTGCCCTTAAATCATCGCGCGCCAAAGAGATCACGATCGCCCCTCGAGTGTCTTTCGGAACAGATGCAAGCGGTGCAACGGCTTGGCGCCGATCCGCTCCATCTGCTTGAGGCTCGCGACATTGACGTCTGCGATCCAGGTCGTGCCCAGCTTGGTATAGCCTGCCGCCCGAGCAGCCCGGACTACACGCGCAAGCATCGCCCCGTTCAGTCCTCGGCCATGCAGCTCAGGAGCAACCGAGTAGTAGATGATGACAGCACGTTTCCGATCGAGGCGATGGCGAAGGAAGTGCCATGGGGCCGTCCAAGACAGCCGTCCGCCGATCGCCTTTACGAACGGATTGAGGTCCGGAATACAGACAATGACGCCGGCGGGTTTGCCGTCGTAGTGGACGACGACGGACAAGCGCGGGTCCATGATCCACATCATCTCGCCAGCCTGGAATGTATACTCGGCCTCGGTCAGCGGCACGAACATCGGGTTGCGGTCGAAGCCGGCATTGAGCACCAGGCGGGCGTCTTCGAGACGGTCCTTGAAGGAGGCCCGAGTGATCGGGTGCCAGGTCAGGCGCGGATCGGCCTCGACTGCGGTCAGTTTCGGATGCTTGAGAGATGCCTCCTGCAAGCTGGTGAGATCCGTTTCGAAGGTCGTCATCGGAAATGTCGGAACGTAGCCGTTGCTTGCGAGATGCGCCGCAATATGAGGGGCGCTCCACATCATGTCGGTATAGGGATCAGCGTCGAAACCACTCGTGACGACACCGGCCATCTGCATCGCCGTCAGATTGAAATTACCGACGACCTCACGGGCGCCGCGCCGAGACAGCCAGAGTTCCGCTGCCGTCAGCAGTGACGTCGCCGAAGCCGGGTCGTCGACGCAATCGAAAAAGCCGAACTGGCCGCGCCGCGCGCCATATCGCTCGTTCGAAGCATCGTGGATCGAGGCGACGATGCGTCCTACAGCGCGCCCGTCGATGTGGGCCGTAAACACCTCCAAGCGACCATGTCCGTCGCGGCAGAAGGGATTGCGTTTGGTATCGAGAATGCGATCGAGGTCCGACCACATCGGCGTGACATAGGGCGATGCCGGAACATTGGCCGCTAGACCTGCTTGGAATGCGGCGCGACGGTCCCCAGCGCGGATCTCGATCATGATGGACCAGCCATGGAGTAGACACGTTGGCCAACGAGCCGCGCGAGATCGATCTCGGTCTCGGTGCGGGCGTCCGCTGCCGTTGCTGGCAGCGACAGAGCCATGAGCCGCAGTGGCTTATCGGAAAGCACAGAGAGATGCGTCGCGTCGTAAGCGGTCATCAGTGAGAGCGCTCGCTCCACCCCCTCGTCGGTTGCCGTGCGTCCCCACGGGGCAGACGCCCGGCGTAAGGTCCGATGGTCGGCCAGGAGGGAGCGAAAAGCCGGATGATCGACCTGTTCCAGCTTGGCCGAGGGCAGGACCTTGGCGCCGCCCAGCGGAGCATAGGCCGCCAGGCGCTCGCGGAACTCATCGGGGGTCGTGGAATCGACCAGTGAAACGTGCACGCGGCCGCGTTCGAGCCGCGCGCCCTGCGCCTCCGAGAAGAGCCCGGCAAGCAACAATCCAGCGACACCGACGGCCGCTGCACGGACCAGCTGGCCAATGCTGCCGTCGGTATGCCCCGTTGCAACGTACGCGACCGAAAACACGCCGGCGATAACGGCGAACATGGCAATGTTAAGCACCCGACCGCGCAACGGCGCGTGGAAGTTCCCAACACCCAGCCCGATGTAGAGCAGTACTAGGGCGCCCAAAGCCCCGAGGCGCACCGGGATGTCAGGCCACAGGGAGCGGAAGTCGGATACGATCAACGGCGCGAGCAGCAGCAACGCAAGCAGGACGCGCCGTATGGTGATGTCTTCCGCCACCGTGAGGCTGGCAGCATCGCGCCGCCACAGCAGAACCGCGATCGCAACGTACCCCCCGAGCACCGTCGCCAGCAGCAGGATGATCGGCACGAACTCCGGCACAAATGCCAATAGCTTCACGCCGAACACGGCCAGCGGGCCAGCGATGAGGGCAAGCTTGAGAAAGCGCGGCGCATGACGGCGCAGCAATCCCTCGGCAACGATAAGCGAGACCAGCGGCGCCGCCGAGCCCAGCGAATCCGCCAGGGCTTCAGCGAACAGTCCTTCGGTGAACCACGACCAAGCGCGCGTGACGAACAGCGTCGCAACGAACCACAGTGCAAAGACAATGCGCCGGGAAACCGGCCCCTTCGGATCAGCACGCCGCACCTCATGGGCGACGACCACCGCTCCGCCGGCACCGAACAGGTTGACGAGCGCGTCGGCGACGAATGTCGGCTCCAGCGTCATGCCGTCCCCATCATACGCTCCAAAAACCGGCGAACGATCGGCTTCATCAGCCTTTCGACCAGCTTGGACCGCGGCCGCTCGACGGCTGGCCGATACGGATTGAAGAACCATCCGCGGCAGTCCGTACCCGTGCGCTTGTCGAGGATCAACGCGATCGCCTCATAGGCCATCAGCATTCCGGTCGAGATTACCATGGGTGCAAACGACATGCGGCTACGCTTTCCGGCCGCGACTTCGCCGGCCAGATCGAGATCGATATGATGACGTGAGCTGGAATGCACCAGAACGTGTATTGCTTCGGCCTGGAAGGCGGCGGCCCGGTCCACCGTCGTGATCGCCGCCAAAGCTTTTCCAACCGTGGGGTAGCCGAGTCTCTCCTCGGGCGTCGGTTCGCCCGGCTTTGTCACATACACGGACGGCAAAGGGGAAGCGTACGCATCGATGACCGGCAATCCGGCGCTCAGGGCCGTACGATAGAGCTGCAAGCTCGCAACGAGGTCGTCGGTGCCGTTGATGACGACCTGCACCTCTCCGACGATGCGATCGATTGCGTTTGGCCAATCGGCCTTCAGCACCTCCACCTTCGCTTCCGGATTGATGCGCGCGATGATCTGGGCACTGGCCTCGGCCTTGTGCTGCCCGACGGTGTCGGTGAAGGCGAAGACCTGTCGATTCATGTTCGAGATCTCGAAGCCGTCGAGATCGGCGATGATGAAGTGGCCAATGCCAGCACGCGCGAGCGCCATCAGAGCAGCGCCGCCCATGCCGCCCGTGCCGCAGACGAATACCTTAGC
>JALHMC010000076.1 GCA_022844225.1 Hyphomicrobiaceae bacterium
GCCACGAACCGCTGAGCGCCACGATCGTATTTGAGAGCTGGATTATCGTGAGGAGCGATGCTGACGTTCAGCGTGACTGGCCTGGTCATCCCGTTGATCGTTATCTCGCCTGAGATTTCTGCAGCGGACGGCGAACGCGGTTGGACGACGAGACTTTTGAATGAGATCACGGGAGCGGCCTTTACGTTGAAAAACGCGGCCCCCTTGAGTTCATTTTCGACGTAAGCTTCTCCAGCCGTAAGGCTAGCTGCATCGATTGACGCGCTGACCTTGCTTTTCTCCGGCGACGCCGGGTTGTAGTCGAGCGTGCCGCTCACCTTTGTAAAGCGACCTCTTTGCGTCGAATACGCCATCTTATAGGCGAAGCGGACCTCGGTTCGCTTTTGGTCGAACACATAGCGGGCGGCCTGGGCGGGCGACACGGAGAAGATCGAAATAACGGCAAGCAAGAAAAGACAAATGTACTGCGGCGTGACGATCCGCATCTTCCGTCGCGCGATCTCGGCTCGCAGACGGACGGAGGGGGCGCTGCGCTCGATCAGAACCGTCGGTTTCATCTCTCGATTTTTCACTTTGGCGCGTTTCCCATATTATATTAGACAATGATATTTACAGGCTAAGCGCAGCAAGACGGATGTTCTCGTTTGGAGTTTTCTGCGCGATCTCTACTGTTCGTCTGAAAAGGCCAAGCAAGATTGGCGATAATTTGTTCGAGAAATCATCGATCTGATCCAATCGATGCCATAACAAGCGGTGCCTGCCGCTGGAACGCGGGCGTGCCGCGGGGATCGATTGCGGAATCTGCGACACGGGAGAGCTTCATCCCGGCGCTAGTCGATGCTTTCACCCGGCTCATTTGTTTGCTTGCTCGGAGCTTCGAGGCGAAACGCTTGGCCACCGCCGTGCCGGCTGGATGAGGTTGGGTAGGGACCCTCGGCCGCGCTGACCCGCGCCGGCGGGTGGAACTCGGCGCAATCCAGCGCCGTTGTGACACGATGATACGGGCGCTTCTCTGTCACAATCCCAACGCCGGGACCAAGGGCTACGATCGCGATAGCATCGAAGCCGCCTTGGCGCTCGCCGGCTACAACGTGCGCTACACATCGGTGAAAGACGACGATTTCGCCGCTGCCATGAAGAAGAACATCGATCTCATCGTCACCGCAGGTGGCGACGGCACGATCGCGAAAGTCCTGACAGCCATTCCAGACCGAAGCATTCCCGTGGCGATCCTGCCACTGGGGACGGCGAACAATTTCGCCCGGTCGCTCGGCATCGCGGGTACGCCGCAGGAGCTTGTCGAGACATGGGACACAAAGCACACGTGTCCCGTCTCACTCGCCTCGGTCACCGGACATTGGGGCACCAGCCTCTTCGTGGAAGCCTATGGCGTGGGTGTCTTTGCGCAGTTCCTGCTCGACGCCGAGAAGGGTCGGAAACCAGAAGGCGCCCACAACCTGAGGCAAGGCCGTGAGCTGCTGAAGAAGGCGATCAAGCGCGCCGAGCCGATCGATATCGTCCTGCGGATCGGCGAGCAGCGCAAAGAGCTTTCGGTGCTTGGAATAGAGGTTTGCAACATCACTTTCACGGGACCTGGCTTACCGATCGCAGCCACGGCCGACGCCAGCGACGACAAGCTCGATGTGGTCATCTTCGACGCCGACAATCGTAAGGCGCTCATGGATTGGATCGAGACGCCACTGGACGGCAAGCCGCCGGTGACCAATCGCAAGGTAAGTCAAGTCGAGTTGACTTTCCACGACGCCCCGACGCGGCTCGATGACGACGCCTATGCAGCAACCGGCGGCAAGCACAGTATCGACCTGGCTTGCGATGCGACACCGGTCCGCGTGGTGATCCCCCGCAGGCATCCCACGCAGAAGAAGCCCGAGAGACAGGCGAGCGCAGAATGACATCTCTCGAGGAACTCGTGGACCAAGGCGTCTCGCGCGATCTGCTGCGAGACATGGAACGGCTCGCCATCGAGCTCGCAGGCGTTGCAGGAGCAGAGATATCGAGAGCGCTCGGGAGCATGCTCGCGGTCAAATACAAGACCGGCACCGAGGAGGACGCATGGCGCGACCCGGTGTCTGAAGTCGACGACAAGGTCGAGCGGCTCATTCGAATGCGCGTTGGCGAGAGCTATCCCAGTCACGACATCGTCGGCGAGGAGATGGATGAACGCCCAGCGCCAGACGGCGATTTCATCTGGGTGATCGATCCAATCGACGGCACGTCGAATTTCGTCAACGGCTTCCCGCTGTTCTCGGCGTCGATCGGTATCCTGTACAAAGGACTACCGGTGGTGGGCGCATTGTGGTGTCCCGTCAGTCATGCGCTCAGGGCCGGCGTCTATCATTGCACACGCGGCGGAAAGCTGCGCTTCGACGGCGCCGACGTTACGCCGAAGGTCAATCCCGCCGTCCGCCGACGGCTGGTGGGTGTACCTGTGGCGACGATGAGCGACAGCTTGTGGGAAACGCGCAAGACCGGCTCGGCCTCGTTCGAGTGTGCCATGGTTGCTGCCGGTCTGTTGCAGGCGGCGCGCTTCGCCACTCCCAACATCTGGGACATTGCGGGTGGCTTGGCGCTGGTCGCCGCAGGGGGTGGCGTCGTGCGCCGACGCGAGGCCGAGGAGTGGGTTCCAATGGAGCGCTTCCAGCCCATCGGTGACCATCGCGATTTGCGATTGTGGCGAGGTGAGATCATCATCGGCGAACCCGGCGCGGTCGACCACATGTGCGAAGGCCAGCCGAACGTGTGAGAGGCCAGTGTGGACTCTCCGCCGCCAACCTGCTGCGATAGGTCGAACAATCACCTGCACAGGAGCGCGCCGCCATGATTATCGACTCACAGGTTCATGCCTACGAGGCGAATACGCCGAAGCGACCTTGGCACAGCGTTCCGAACTGGCCGCCGCATGTGACGGGCGACGAGATGGTCGCGGCGATGGACGCAGTCGGCGTGGACGGGGCGATCTTCATCTCGGCGTTCTCGCTCTACCAGTATGACGACAGCTACGCGCGCGAGGTGCAGCGCCAGCATCCGGGTCGCATGGCCATCGTGAAGCCTGTCAACCCGGACGATCCGGCCGTGGAAGACGTGATCGCCGAGTGGAAAAGGGTGCCCGGCGCCGTCGGCGTGCGGATCATGATGTATCCGGAAGGCAAGGGTACCGCGACCGATCCGGGTCTCGACCGGATCTGCAAGGCCGTAGTGAAGCACGACCTGCCGCTCAACATGCTGTGCTGGGGCAATCTCGACGTCGGCACGGCGCTCGTCGATCGGCACCCCGACACCCGCTTCATCATCGATCATCTGGCGCTGATGCAGCCGCGCGTGCCCCCGGCGCCGGACAAGCCGTGGGCCGATCTACCGAAAGTGGTGGAGCTGGCGAAGCGCAAGAATGCGGTGATCAAAGTGTCGGGCGCGTGCACGCTTTCGAAGGAGCCGTATCCGTTCAACGACATCTGGGACCCACTGGCACGCGTGTTCGACGCATGGGGCTTCGAGCGGTGTCTCTGGGGGACGGACTGGACACGGGCGGCGGCGGTCGTGAATTATGAGCAGGCGGTGCGACCGTTCGTCGAGACTAAGCGACTCTCCGATAGCGAACGCGCCATGTTGATGGGTGGCGCCTGCGCGAAGGCTTATCGCTGGGAGCCAAAGAAGGCGTAAGGCGCCAGAGGCGGGGACTTTCCGCCAGTCGAGTGCGAAAGATCCCGGATGCTCGCTGGAGCCATCGTGCTCCGTCCGGGGAACTCGCCCGGAAGAAGCCTCAATACCTGATCACGGGGGCCAACCCGCTAGCTCCGGGACCGAGTATCTGGGGCAGCAGTTTCGGCGCGTCGGCGAAGGCGATCTCGTCGGCGACGAGAGCATCGAGGCGGGCGTCGGCCAGGAGGCGTAGCGCGGCCTCGATACGGCGGCGATAGTCCCAACGCGGCCGATGGCCAGGGGAGACGTGACCGACCTGGGACGAGACGAGCTTCATGCGCTGACTGTGGAAAGCGCCCCCGAGGCGGACTGGTACGTCGCGGTCGCCGTACCAGGACATTTCGACCACGGTGCCTTCCAGACCAGCGCAGGCGATGGCCGTGTTGAGGCCCGCTGCCGAGACGGAGGTGTGGAACACGACATCGGCGCCAGACGAAGCAGGCGAAGGGACGGTTTCAAAACGCGCACCAAAGCTCTCGACGATGGCCCGGCGATCCTCGGCAACGTCGATCACGGTGACGTCGGCTCCCGGGATGCGAGCCGTGAGCGCCGTGACCATCAGGCCGACGATGCCGGCACCGACGACGACGATGCGATCCGCAGGGCCGGAGCCCGAGTCCCAAACGGCGTTCAGCGCCGTCTCCATGTTGGCGGCGAGGGTGGCGCGACGGGCGGGGATGCCGTCAGGGATAGGCACAAGCATGCTAACCGGCGCGACGAATTGATCCTGATGAGGATGGAGGCAGAAGACGGTACGCCCCATGAGGTCAGGCGGCCCGACCTCGACGGTGCCCACGGCGCAGTAGCCGTACTTGACCGGAAACGGGAACTCACCTTCCTGCATCGGCGCGCGCATCCGGGCACGTTCGGACTCCGGCACGGCACCGGCGAGGACGAGGCGTTCGGTGCCGCGGCTGATGCCGGTGAACAGTGTTTTAACCAGGGCCTGCCCTTCGCGGGGGGCGGAAAGCGGTGTCGTCCTCATTTCCGCCATGCCGGGTTGCGTATACCAGATCGACCGCGCCATGCGTCTTATCCCCGTCGAGCGGCGTTGGGGTATGCTCGCATTCTCATTCATGGGTCGTTCAGCGGCCTTGTGTTGGAAGAACCTGCGTTTCCAGACAGAGACTATCGATCCAGTCCCCAGCAGCAACGAACGGCCCGCGCACGATGACCGACAGTGCCGATACCGCACGCCCGCTTCCCGGACGCGCCATTCTCGCCTCGGCGAGCCATAGCGTACCCACGGGTCTCCAGGCAAACGCCGAGCTATCCCGCCGCCGCTGGCTGGTGATCGCGCTCAACGTGAGCACATGGCTCGCCATGATGTGGGCGGCGGCCGCCATCCTCGGAGCCGGAGGCTGGACTGTGCTCGATTACGTGCTGCTCGCGTGCTTCGCGATCGGCACGCCGTGGACCGTGCTCGGGTTCTGGAACGCCGCTATCGGCCTGTGGCTGCTGCACGTGCACAAGAACCCGATGCAGGAGGTGGCCCCGTTCGCCGCAGCGGGCGACCTGCCGACGCCGATCACGACGAAAACCGTGATTTTCATGACGGTGCGCAACGAGGATCCGGCGCGCGCGATCTTGCGCATGAAGACGATCAAGGCTTCGGTCGATGCCACGGGACAGGGTGGCGCCTTCAGCTATTTCATCCTCTCCGACACGAACGTCGCGGATGTGGCCGCGGCCGAGGAGAAGGGCGTCGCGGCGTGGCAGGCCGAGGACCAGGACGGTGACCGCATCACGTATCGGCGGCGCACCGACAATTCCGGCTTCAAGGCCGGCAACGTTCGCGAGTTCTGCGACCGCTGGGGCCGCGACTTCGAGCTGATGGTGCCGCTCGACGCCGACAGCGTGATGTCCGGCGAGGCGATCGTGAAGATCGTGCGCATGATGCAGGCGCATCCGCGGCTGGGGCTCGTGCAGACACTGGTCGTGGGCATGCCGTCGTCATCGGCCTTCGCGCGCATCTTCCAGTTCGGCATGCGGCATGGCATGCGCTCGTACACGATGGGTCAAGCGTGGTGGGTCGGCGACTGTGGCCCGTTCTGGGGCCATAACGCGGTCGTGCGCATCAAACCGTTCGTCGAAGAGTGCGAACTGCCGATCCTCCCCGGCAAGCCGCCGCTCGGCGGGCACGTGCTCTCTCATGACCAGGTCGAGGCAACGCTGATGCGCCGTGCCGGCTACGAGGTGCGGGTGCTGCCGTTCGAGGGCGGCTCGTGGGAGGAAAACCCCCCCACGATGCTCGACTTCGCCAAGCGCGATGTGCGCTGGTGCCAGGGCAACATGCAGTACGTAAAGCTCTTGGATCTGCCGGGCTTGAAGCCTATGAGCCGATTCCAGCTGGTGTGGGCGGTCCTGATGTTCCTGGGCCTGCCGGCGTGGACGTTCATGATCGGCTCGCTGCCATTGTCGGCCTGGGAGGCGCAGGGCATCGCCGACTATCCGACCGGCCTCGCGATCGGCCTCTACATCGTGTTCTTCGCGATGTACCTCAGCCCGAAGATCGCGGGCTTGATCGACGCCGTGCTGACCAAGGGTGGCGTGGCGACATTCGGCGGGCCGTTACGCTTCGCGGTGTCCGCGGCGATCGAGATCGTGTTCTCGTTCCTGCAGGGCGCCGTCTCGAGCTTCCGGACCACGGTGTTCATGATCGGCCTCGCGTTCGGCAAGTCGGTGGTCTGGGGCGGGCAATCGCGTGACGCCTACGGCATCTCGTGGACGACAGCGGCAGAAAATCTCTGGCCGCAGACGCTGTTCGGCGCGGTGCTGTGCAGCCTGCTCTACTGGATCTCGCCGGCTGCCTTCTGGTGGAGTCTGCCGCTGACGGCGGGCTACCTGCTCGCCATTCCGTTCGCGGTGATCACCGCGTCGCCCGCACTTGGGCGGTGGATGCAGCGGAATGGCATCGCCGGCATCCCGGAGGATTTCGTCACGCCCAGAGAAGTGAAGGCAGTGCTGGGCGCCGCGTGAGCGCGTCATCGGTTTGTCAAATCGCTCGGTGAGAGCAGGCACCTCGGAGTTTCGGCTCCGAGGTGTTTTCAGTTCCACGAGAGGCCTTCCGAAAGCAATCGCACATGACCGTCACTCCGCTCTTGTCGGCATCGGCCGCGATTCAGATCCATGCCGCGGCTGCGATCATCGCGCTCATGCTCGGAATCTGGCAGCTCGCCGGACCAAAGGGCACGATCGCGCACCGCAAGCTCGGGTATCTCTGGGTGGCCGTGATGGCGGTCATCGCGATCTCGTCATTCTGGATCCGAGGCCTGAACCAATGGAACGGCTTCAGCTGGATACACCTGCTCTCAATCTATGTGCTTGTGACGCTGCCGCTCGCGGTGATCGCGGCCCGTCGTGGCGACGTCCGTCGCCATCGCTTCAACATGATCGGGCTTTTCGTCGGCGCACTCGTGGTACCAGGCTTCTTCACCCTGCTTCCCGGACGCATCATGCATCAGGTCGTGTTCGGACTCTGACAGCGCACCGGCTTCGGCCGGTCAGTATCTTATCCGCCAATTGGTGCCGCCCCGTGACGATGACTTCGTTGCCGTTCACCGCAGATTGCGGTGCGCCCACGCGTCCGCCTTCGGCGTGTTTGGCTGATCGGCATCGCATCGAACGGTAACGCGCGGCTTCACCCGCGTCCAAATCGCTCATCCAGCCCCTGGTGATAAGGCAAGTCCACGATCTGGCAGAAGTCGGCGTAGGTGGCGGCGGATGGGGCGCCGGCGGGGGTGCCTGAGGCGTACAGGTGGGAGAGCGCGGTCTCGACGCCTTTGATGGCAGCAAAAAGGGCGGTCACGGCATAGAGCACGACCTGAAAGCCCATGCCTTCGAGGTCCCGGGCGGTGAGCTTGACCGTCTCATTGCCGTCGACGATGGAGACGACCTTCGGCCCGGGGACGCCTTTGGCCACCGCCTCGACCTCGGCAATCGTCTTGATGCCGTCGACGAACACGAGATCGATGCCTGCCTGCTGGTAGAGCTTCGCACGGCGGATGGCCTCTGCCGGGCCTGCCGCGGGCATTGCGTCGGTGCGCCCGATGATGAGGAGATCGTCCGTGCCACGTGCCTCGACGGCGCAACGCAGGCGGCCCGCGGCCTCCTCGGCGTCGATGAGTTTGATGCCGGCAAGCTGACCGCAGCGCTTCGGGGCCACTTGATCCTCGAGATGGATCGCCGCGACACCGGCCTGCACATATTCGCGGACGGTGCGGTGAATGTTGGATGGGCCTCCGTAGCCCGTATCGGCGTCGGCGATGATGGGGATCGAGACGGCGCGTGCCATGTTGCGGGCATGCTCGGTCATCTCGGTCTGGCTGAGCAGACCGATATCGGGGGTGCCGAGGCGACTGGCGGTGGCGCCGAGGCCGGTCATGTAGACCGCTGGGAAGTCCGCGCGCTCGACGAGACGGGCGGAAAGCGAGTCCATGGCACCGGGCGCCATTACGATCTTGCCGCCTGCGATGAGCGTTTTGAGCTTGGCTGCCGGTGTCATTGCTGGTCTCCTCTTGCCGCCGCGAGATAGCGACAAGACTGGGAGCCCTGGTCAAGCACGGAAAAGGCCGCGCCTGGAAAAGCGCGACCTTTAGACTGCCTGTGGCGCGATCCGACCAGCTTGCGGAAAGCCGGCCGTTCGCGCGCGAACGGGGTGTTACTTCAACAGCCCGGTCATGACCGCCACGTCGAGTTCCTGGCGGGAGATCTTGCCATCCTTGTCGGTGTCGATCTTGGCCATCTGCACCTTGAACGGCTCGAGTTCCTTGCCATCGATGTGGCCCGACTTGTCGGCGTCGGCGGCAGCGAACTTGGCGTCGACCGGATTCGGCAGCTTGGTCTGCGCGAAGGCAGGCGCGGCAACGAGAGCCATCGCGAGGGCGGCGGCGAGACCAGTGAGCTTGCTCATGTCATATCTCCTCAGTTCCGACGTTGTGGTGTCACGTCGGGTGACGGAGGCGTATGTAGGTGCTAGTGGATGAACCGAGGTAGAACACCTCATTCATTCGATATTCACGTGATTTCAACGAATTGAGGACATCGCGCGTAGATCGCGGCTGTTGGGACGGCGCTGGAGGATCGAGGCAAATGGCAGTGGCGACAGCGGTCGAGCGCGTGGTGGCGAAACTCAAGTCCGACCCGAGCCTGCTCGCTGTCCGGCGGTCGCTCGAGGTCTACTATGGCGAGCCGGATCGAGACGCCGCAATGGACCGTCTCTATGCGCGTTTCGTCAGACCAGGCGATCTGGCCTTCGATATCGGCAGCCACGTCGGAGACAGGATCGGCGCGTTCCGCCGACTGGGCGCCCGCGTGGTCGCGCTCGAACCGCAGCCTGACTGTGCGCACTGCATTCAAGCGATCTACGCCGGGGACGCTGATGTGACGCTGGTGCAAGCCGCCTGCGGTCCACGACCGGGGATGCTTTCGCTGCACATCAATTCGGCAAATCCCACCGTGACGACAGCCTCGCCCGAGTTCGTCAAGGCGGCGGACGGCGCCGCAGGCTGGGAGGGACAGCAATGGGACCGCGTCATTGACGTACCGGTGACGACGATGGACGCACTCATTGCGCAACACGGCGCGCCGGACTTCGCCAAGATCGACGTCGAAGGCTTCGAGGCCGACGTTCTGGCCGGCTTGTCGCGACCGCTGAAAGCCCTCTCTTTCGAGTTCACGACCATCCAGCGCGACGTGGCGTCACGGTGCATCTCGCTGCTGTCGGCACTCGGTCCCTATCGGTTCGATGTCGCCCTCGGGGAGACGCAAGTGCTGACCTTCGACCGCTGGATCGAGGCCGGCGAGATGGCAGATCACATCGCGAAGCTCCCGCACGCGGCAAACTCCGGCGACGTCTACGCCGTCCTCGCCGACTGAGCTCTCGATACCGCTTGCCTCGTGGCCGGCGGACCACTACCTCCCTCACGCCGTAGCCAAGCCAGGAGCCTCCCGATGTTCGCCGTCGAAGTCCGCGACCGGATCATGATTGCACATTCGCTTCCACACCCGTTCTTCGGACCGGCGCAAGGCATGCACGGCGCGACGTTCGTCGTGGACGTCGCCTTTTTCCGTGAGACGATGACGGCGCAGAACGTCGTGGTGGACATAGGGGCCGCACTCGACGTGCTCTCGAAGACACTCAAGCCGCTCGCCTACAAGAACCTGGACGAGATCGCTGAATTCAAAGGCAAGCTGACCACAACCGAATTCCTGGCAAAGCACATTTTCGATCGCATTGCGGAGGCGGCGAAGACCGGCGGACTCGGTGAGGACGGTAAGGGATTGTCTCGCATCCGCGTGACCTTACATGAAACCGACCTTGCTCGCGCTTGGTACGAAGGTGCGCTGAGCTGAGTCGAGCGCGTTAAATTGTCCGTTGACTGTCACCGATGATCGATAGAGGCAATCTCGTTCCTCCAAGGCGTCGCTGATCTCATGGCGCCTTCATCCTCGCACCGTTCGACGGATTGCATGGCCAGCATTGCCTTTCTCATTCCCGGAGATCTCAGCCTACCGACCGGCGGGTACGCTTACGATCGTCGGACACTCAGCCTGCTCATGGCACGCGGTCTGGTGGCGCGGCATGTGGTGCTTCCAGGCTCCTATCCAGCTCCTACCGCCGCCGATATCGAGGAGACAGCCCGGATTATCGACGGGTTGCCGTCGGGCATGGCCCTCATGATCGATGGCCTCGCGCTCGGCGCCATGCCGGTAGAGCTGCTGCAAAGGTTCGGCCGTCCGGTCATTGGGCTTTGTCACCATCCCCTTGCGCTCGAAGCCGGGCTCACTCCCGAGCGTCAGGCCGAGTTGAAGGCGAGCGAAACCGCAGCTCTCGCTCTCTGCTCCGCTGTCATTGTCACGAGCCCGGCGACGCGCGTCTTGCTGATGCGCGACTTCGGAGTTCCGGCAGGGCGGATTACAGTGGCTCTACCCGGAACCGACCCGGCGCCCCGCGCGCACGGAACTGGAAGCCCGCTACAGTTGCTGGCCGTCGGCTCGATCGTGCCGCGGAAGGGCTACGAGGTGCTGGTGCGGGCACTCGACCGCCTGCGAGACCGGGATTGGAGGCTTACTATCGCCGGTGCGGACGATCGCAGCCCGGCGACCGCGGCGGAGCTGCGCACGCTCGTCGCGACCAGCGGTCTCGCAGAGCGCGTTGCGATCACGGGCGCGATTTCAGACGGAAAGCTCAATCAGCTCTACTCGAGTGCTGATATCTTCCTGATGCCGTCGCTCTTCGAAGGTTACGGCATGGTTCTCGCCGAGGCGATGGCCCGAGGTCTGCCCATCGTGTGCACCACGGGCGGGGCAGCCGCGGAAACCGCTCCGGATGCTGCAGCCCTCAAAGTGCCACCCGGCGATGAGGTTGCGCTGGCAGAAGAGTTGAAGCGCGTCATTGACAGCAAACAGCTTCGCCAAGCCATGGCCAAGGCATCCTGGGTCGCGGGCCTCAGTCTGCCCCGCTGGGAGGATACCGCCCGCATTATCGCCGGCGTCATCAGAAAGGTTGCCCCATGAGCGGTTTCTCGCCGGAATGGCTGGCTCTGCGTGAGCCCGTCGACCACCGTTCGCGGGACCCGGGCATTGCACAACAGCTTCGCGAGCATTTCGCCCGGCGTAGCGCGATCCGCGTCGTCGATCTCGGCTGCGGGACGGGATCGAATTTGCGTGGGACATTCCACCTGCTACCGGCAGAGCAGAGTTGGACGCTGGTCGACTACGACCAGCGGCTGCTCGCGGCTGCGCGTGAGACGATCTCGGCCTGGGCCGACTCATGCGCGAGTGGAGACGGGGTGGACGGCGATCTTGTCGTTACGAAAGACGGCAAGCGACTTCATCTGCGTTTTCGTCAGGCCGATCTCAATACCGAGCTCGATAGCGCGCTCGGCGATACGCCGGACCTCGTCACGGCCTCGGCCTTCTTCGACCTGTGCTCCGCCGAGTTCATCGGGCGACTGGCAGCGGCCGTGGCGTCGCGGCGTGCGGTGTTTTTCACGGTGCTGACGTACAACGGCCAGCAGGATTGGTCACCGCGGCATCCGGCCGACGCTCGAATGCTACTGGCATTCACCGAGCATCAAGTTGGCGACAAGGGGTTTGGCGCATCTGCCGGGCCAGCCGCCGCGCCGGCACTGGGGGCGACGTTCCAGTCAGCCGGGTATGTTGTGCACGAGGGTGATAGCCCCTGGCGGCTCGAACACGGCGACCGACAGTTGATTGCCGATCTCGCAACCGGCTTTGCCGCGGCGGTCGCGGAGACCGGGGCGGTGGACAGAGAAACACTCGCGTCGTGGTCCTCGGCGGTCCGGCTCGGGGCTGTTGTCGGTCACACCGATACGTTGGCGGTACCGGGCGAGGCCTGAGCCTCAGAATCAAAAAGGCGGGCACGGGGCCCGCCTCTCGTCTTCGACAGCAGTCTCTCAGTTCGAGGCGGGAGCCGGGCGATCATTACTCGGCTGACCGTTCTCTGTGCCTCGCGACCGGCGGTCGGACATGAACTGGTCGAACTCGGCCTTGTCCTTGGCCATCCGGAGGCGCTCCAGGAACGAGTGAAAGTCCTTGGCCTCGTCCTCCAGGCGCTTCAGCGTGTCGGCGCGATATTCGTCGAAGGCTCGATTGCCCGTCGATGGGAAGCCCCGGTCACGCGAGCTGCCACCCCACGCCTCGAAGCGCTCGCGCATGCGCTCCATCTTGTTTTCGAACCGAGCCCGGCGGTCCTCGCTCGAGCCCCACATGCCACCATGCCGTGATCCGCAACCCATGCGTCCGCTCCATAGAAGAAAGGCCAGGACCGCAAGACCCAGCGGCCAGAACAGGATGAACGCGACCACCATCAGGGCAATCCACCCCGGCCTGCCGTAGTCATCGATCCTTTCCACCATCTCGGTCATTCCCTACTCCCGACGTGTCCATTGCCGACGACGAGATCATTGCCTCGTCGATGTGAATGTAAGTTACATTCACATCGAGTCAAGGGTGCGGGGACGCGAAGAACTGCTGTTTATCCGTTCGGATCCGGCCGGGCTGTTGCAGAGGCCGCCTCGAGTTCTCGGCATCGCGTCACGACCCTGCCGTCGATGCGGGCGTTGACCTTCCAGCGGAGCGCCGAATGCGGATCGGCCACGAGAGGCCGGAGGGCGGGCTCAAGACCCGGCAGCACATCGTCCTCGACGAAGGCGTCCCTGATCACGCACCAAGCCTGCCAGATGTCGTCCTGGTCGAGCCCACCCCGCTTCAGCAGACGGCGCATCTCTCCCGAGAGATAGGCCTCACTCCGCGAAAGCTCTTGGTCGGTGACCGCCATCACGGAGGGATTTCGCCATATCAGCCATGAGAGACGCCACTCCTCCCGACTCGCCCAGGCCAGACCGCCTACAAACGCGAGCATCAAAGCTATCAATCCAACCAGGTACATGGTGCGATCAGCCCGGTTCCCCAAGACCCCTCAGATAGATCAGCGTTGAGGCCTCGAGCAATTCCTCTGGAGTCATTGGGATGGGGCGGCGGGCGCCATCAGCGCGACCGAACAGACTCGCTATCCCGTGGGCCTGCGCCCACAGATGCAGCGCCATCATGGTGACGGGAGGGCGATTTGCGGCCGGCATGGCGGCAACCACTGTCTCGACCGCGCCCCTCAGCACGCCAAACGCCCGTTCAGCCGCCGCATGCAGGTCGGGGTCGGACGAAACAGGCAGGCCCGATTCGAACATCGCCGCGTAGCAGGCAGGCTCATTGCGGGCAAAAGCCAGAAAAGCGCGACCGACGGCGATGAGGGCGCGTGTCGGATCGGGACGACCGGCGTTCCAGCCTTCGTCCAGCGCGCGCTCCAGTTGCGTATACCCACGACGCGCGACCTCGGCCATCAGCGCGTCGCGATCGCGGAAATGGCGATACGGCGCAGCAGGGCTAACGCCCGCCTGACGCGCTGCCTCTGCGAAGGTGAAGCCGCCGGGCCCCTTGGCCGAGATCAGCGACAGAGCTGCCTCGATCAGAGCCTCTTTCAGGTTGCCGTGGTGGTAGCCGCGTCGCAAATCCGTTTCCGCCTCTGTGGCACTCGCGACGCGAGCATAGCCTGTCGACCCATTTCCCGCATCTCGTGCCACCGCTTGCACTTAGAGTAGGGCGGCTTTAATCCGAGCACACAA
>JALHMC010000077.1 GCA_022844225.1 Hyphomicrobiaceae bacterium
GAGCTCGAGGACGTCTATCTCCTGATCCACGAGAAGAAGTTGTCGGGCCTGCAGCCGATGCTGCCGCTGCTCGAGGCGGTGGTGCAGACGGGTCGTCCGCTGCTCATCATCGCCGAAGAAGTCGAGGGTGAGGCGCTGGCGACGCTGGTCGTCAACAAGCTGCGCGGTGGCCTCAAGGTCGCGGCCGTCAAGGCCCCGGGCTTCGGTGACCGCCGCAAAGCCATGCTCGAGGACCTCGCAGTCCTGACCGGCGGCACCGTGATCTCCGAGGACCTCGGCATCAAGCTCGAGAACGTCACGGTCGATATGCTCGGCAAGGCCAAGCGCGTCCGCATCGACAAGGACAACACCACGATCGTCGATGGCTCCGGCAAGAAGAAGGACATCGAAGGCCGCGTTTCTCAGATCAAGGCCCAGATCGAGGAGACGACCTCTGACTATGATCGCGAGAAGCTGCAGGAGCGGTTGGCGAAGCTCGCCGGTGGCGTTGCGGTGATCAAGGTTGGCGGCGCCACCGAGATCGAAGTCAAGGAGCGCAAGGATCGCGTCGACGACGCGCTCAATGCCACCCGCGCAGCGGTCGAGGAAGGCGTGGTCGCCGGCGGCGGTGTATGCCTTGCCAAAGCCACCCAGTCGATCACCGTCAAGGGTGACAACGAGGACCAGGAAGCCGGCATCCAGATCGTGCGCCGCGCGCTCCAGGCTCCGATCCGCCAGATCGCCGAGAATGCCGGCGTCGAGGGCTCGATCGTGGTCGGCAAGGTGCTCGAGGCGAAGGGCGCGACCTTCGGCTACGACGCTCAGACCGGCGAGTACGGTGACATGATCGAGAAGGGTATCATCGATCCCGCCAAGGTGGTTCGTACTGCTCTGCAGGACGCCGCCTCGATCGCGGGCCTGATGATCACCACCGAAGCGGGCGTCGCCGAGGCACCCAAGAAGAAGGACTCACATGCCGGCCACGATCACGGCGGCGGCATGGGCGGCATGGGCGGCATGATGTAAGGGCTCGTTGGCAGCGTCTTCGGATGCAGACTTGCGCATCCGGCGCGCGGCTCCGCCCACATTTGCCCCCGAAGTAAGGGGAAGGCCGTTCCGGTTCGCCGGAGCGGCCTTTTTTTCGTTGTCAGAGACGGTCTTGGGGCAAGCCAGGGCCGTGCCCTCCCTGTGGCCGCAAGCAATTGCTGGATCATTGCTCTCGCTAAATGCAAAATTGCAGGCAACAGCCGGGGAGCAACACATGAAGGCCAGAGCCGATATCCGCGATCATCGCCGCCTGTCCGATGCCGATTGCGATTTCATCGCGCGGGCGGAGCGGTTCGCCGAGCACTTCATCCGCCCCAATGCGGCCGGATGGGAGCGGAACCGTCAACCGGGCCTGCCGCGCGATGTTGTTGCGGCGTGGGCCGAGAGTGGGCTGCTCAACGCGTGCGTGCCAAAGAGCCACGGTGGTGGTGGAGCGTCGTTCCTCGCCAAGATCGGCATCGTCGAAGTGATTGCGCGCCAATGCATCGTCTCGTCATTCGGCCTCGTCAATCTGTTGAACGGGCCACTGCGGCTCGTACAGAACGGCACCGACGATCAGCGCACGCGCTACCTCCCTGGCCTCATGTCGGGGAAGACGATCATCGCGCTCTGCTTGACCGAGCCGCAATCGGGAAGCGATTTCGCCGGGACGGCGACACGGGCCGAGCGGGTTAACGGAGGCTGGAAGCTCATTGGCAAGAAGGCCTGGGTTACGCATGGCACCATCGCGACCCTCGGGATCGTCTATGCGCAGACCGATCCGAGCCGGCGCGGCAAGGGCATTGCGTGCTTCCTCGTCGACCTTGCTAAGGCGGAGTGCAGCATGTCGGCGCCCTACACGTTGGACGCTGGCAGTGCGGCCGGGATCTGCGACTTGACGCTCGAGGGCGTCTTCGTCCCCGACAGCGATGTACTGATGCAGCCGGGCGAGGCGTTTGCCAAGGCGCTGGGCTCGATCAATGCGGCGCGGACGCATGTTGCCGCCATGTGCTGCGGTGTCGTCGGGGAGGCGCTTGCGATTGCCAACCGTTACGCGCACGAGAGAACTGCTTTTGGGCAGTCGCTGATCGAACATCAGGGACTGCGTTTCAAATTGGCCGATATCGCGGCCGACCTCGAAGCGGCACGGCAGCTCACCTACAGATCCGCCGATCTGGTGGAGAACGGAGGCGATGGCGTCTCAGCAGCGGCCATAGCCAAGAAAATGGCGGTCGAGATGGCGGCGCGCACGCTGCCAGAGTGCATGGCTGTTCTTGGAGCCAATGGACTCAAGTCCGAGTATCCGCTTGCTCGGCATCTGTTGGCCGCGCGCATCGCCGCCTTCGCTGACGGTACCAACGAGATTCAGAAAGATCGCATCGGACGTCTCATCATAGAGGGGTGAGGCACTAAGCACGCTCACTGCGGGACCTTGAACGAATTGGCCGGCTCATGCTCTTTCGAGGGCACTCGGGGTAAGCGCGCTCCAACAGCCGTCACCTTTGTCGCGAGCATTGCCATGCGCTCGATTTCCTCTGGCGACGTGTTTTCGAGGCCATGCGCTGCCGCGTAGGCCGCCATCTCGCCGTCTGTCCAACCTTCGCGGTTCATACGGGTTTCTCCCAATGCTCTGCGCCGCGATGCTGCACGCGCTTCATAGCAACGGTCGTCGTGAGCGCTCACCGAGCGCCTCTTCGATGACCTTCGCCACGCGATAGACCGTGGCTTCGTCGAAGTAGCGTCCCACCACCTGCGCGCTGGTCGGAAGTCCAGCGGCATCGAAGCCGGTGGCGATCGAGAGCGCGGGATGCCCGCTAATATTCAGGATCGATGTCGCCGCATGCATGGTGAAGGCGACGAGCTTTTCCTGGTCGCCGAACGGCGGTGCCGTGGTGAACGTGCATGGCATGAGCACGGCATCACACGTCCGGATAGCGGCGTCGGTCGCTTTCGCAAGCTGCCGGCGCATTCGGGTTGCGGCAAGGAAGTCGACGGCTCTCAGTGCAAAGCCCGAAGTCATCTTATCGCGCAGGGCTCGCCCCATGAGGTGGCGGCGTTCCATGAAATCCGTCTCATGAATGGATAGCGACTCGCCCCAATTGATGATCGACGTCACGTGCCGGTAACCCTCCAGCGTTGCCGGAAGAGTCAGCTCGACAAGCGTCGCCCCGGCTTCGCGCAGAACGCGCTCAGCTTTGTCCAGGTTTTTTGCCACATCGGCATCCAACGCCGGCGCCGTCGATCCGAAGTGGCGCACGACACCGATGGTCATGCCCTTGATGCTCGCGCCGATGCCCCGCCGATAGTCACCGATTGGTACGTTTGCGCTCTGCGCGTCGCGCGCGTCGTGGCCCGCGATTGCCTGCAGCACGATCGCGTTGTCCTCGACCGTCCATGTCAGTGGCCCCGTGACGTCGAGAGACCAGCAATTCGGGAGGCAGCCCGCTCGGCTGACGAGACCGTAGGTGGCCTTCATGCCCGCCACGCCCGTCGCAGCCGCCGGCAGCCGGATCGACCCGCCCGTATCGGAGCCGAGTCCGAACATCGCCGTTCCAGCCGCGACGCCCGTGCCAACTCCGGTCGAAGATCCGCCGGTAAAATGCGCAAGGTTCCAAGCATTTCTCGCCAGCGGAAACGGCAGATCATCGTAAATTTCGCCGGTGCCGGTGCCGTATTCCCACGTATTCATTTTTCCGAGAAGGATGGCGCCTTGGGCTTCCAGCTTCTCGATCGCCGTCGAAGTGCGATCGGCCATATAGTCGAGCATCAGCCTCGAACCAGCCGTCGTTCTCACTGCAGCGACGTGATAATTGTCCTTCACGCCGAATGGAATGCCGTGCAGTGGGCCTTTCCAGCGGCCTCCTGCGATTTCCTGCTCGGCCAACCTGGCTTGAGTCCTCGCCCGCTCGGCAAGTACGGTGATGTAGCTGTTGAGCCGTGCATCCACCTGGGCAATGCGAGCAAGATAATCCTCGACGAGATCGATCGGCGAGATGCGGCGTGACGATATCTTCTGACTGGCTTCGGTCAGCGTCCAACCCGGAGTTGGCGCAGTCGCTGCGCCTGGATCGACTGAAACGTTCATTCGGCGACGACCCTATCTGCCCATCCGCGCGATGGCTCATTGTCTCATCGATTCATGCCGCGTTCGATCGCTGCTCACGAATTACGGTGACTAAAACTAGACGCAATCCGGTGCTTTCGATCGCCCGAATTTCCGGCGTGGATTGATAAAAAATCAGTCAAGCTTTAAAGCCAAAGAATGCGCCAATCGTGATCAAAAATTGGACAGCGGAATGCGTTGAGAAAAATTCCGAAATGGTCGATCGTCCCGGAAGAAACGAGCCGAGCTCAGATCGACGCGGGAGAAGTTCATGTCGTCAGTAGGCGAGAGTTCGTCAATCAGCGACTTTTCGATCAAGGAGCTGGGCACACTTTTTGCCGCGAAAAAGTTATCGCCGGTCGAGGTTCTGGACACTTATCTCGCTCGTATTTCTGAAATAGATCCGAAGCTACACGCGTTCATTACCGTTACTGAAGATGTGGCCAAGGCCGCGGCCAGGAGTTCGGAGGCGCGTCATTTGAAGGGTGCGGGACTCGGCCCCTTTGATGGCATCCCGTTTGCTCTGAAGGACAACATCGAGACGCGCGGCGTTCGCTCGACCTCGCATTCGAAGCTGCTCATCGACAACGTGCCGAGCGAGGACGCTCACGTCGCCTCCAAGCTTTCGGGAGCGGGTGGCGTTCTCCTCGGCAAGACAGCTACGTTCGAGTTCGCGCTCGGCGGCCCATCATGGGATTTGCCATTTCCGCCAGCACTCAACCCTTGGAATCTGAAGCATCTACCTGGCGGCTCCTCTTCGGGCTCCGGCTCGGCCGTTGCTGCGAGGCTGGTCCCCGCTGCAATAGGAACTGATACCGGGGGATCGGTGCGTTGGCCCGCCGCCGTTTGCGGAATTGCGGGTTTGAAGCCGACCTATGGCCGTATCAGCCGCCGCGGCGTCCACCCGAATACGTTTTCGCTCGACCACTGCGGAACGATGACGCGAACAGTCGCAGACTGCGCAATCATGCTCGGCGCGGTCGCAGGATACGATCCGCGGGATCCAGGCAGCATCGAGGTGGATGTGCCGGACTACGCGGGGGCTCTGTCCGGCTCGATCAAGGGCCTTCGGTTAGGGCTCGTGCGTCATTGGTACGGCGAGACGGCGGCGCCCGAAGTCGTCGCGGCAGTCGACGCGGCCATTGGCAAGCTCAAGGAGCTCGGGGCTTCCGTCGAAGAGATCGAACTCGCGCCGCTGGGCGATTACATCGACGCCAAGACGACGATCTCGCTGTCGGAGCTGTATGCCATCCACGAAAAGGATCTGAAAGTCCGGCCGGGAGACTTCGGAAAGCTTTTGCGTACTCGCGTCATCGCTGGAGGGCTGATCCGCGCGGAAGACTACGTGCAGGCCATGCGCTGGCGTACAGAGCTTGCAACGCAGATGCTTGGCGAATTCCGACGTTTCGATCTGCTCGCCACGGCTGGCTGGTTGCGACCTGCCGAGCCCGCAGATCCTGCGGCGCCTGACTTCTTCAAACAGCGCCAGATCATCACCATGCCATTCAGTCTGGCAGGCATACCGGCGTTGTCGGTGCTGTGTGGGTTCTCGTCGGGCGGCTTGCCGCTGGCTTTGCAGATCGCCGGTCGACCGTTCGACGAAGCCACGGTCCTGCGCGCGGGTGATGCCTATCAGCGTGCCACCGACTGGCATACCCGCAAGCCACCCGTCGCCTGACGAGCTGAGGCAAGTAACAGCAGAGGAGCAGCAATGGACCGTTCGCCAGCCAGCCGCGAGGACATTATGGCCGTTGCCCGCGTCGCCGGACTCGATCTCGAGGGAAAGTATCTGGACGAGCTGATCGAGGCCTATCGCACGATCGAGCCGATGCTGCTGCGCATCCGCCAGGGGCGGCCCCGTGCCGACGAGCCGGCGCATACCTTCGACCCGCGCAAGTTTCTACCGCGTGACTGAGTGCTTACCGCACTCATGCGCGACGAAAAGATCGAACGAGCGGGGTCAACCCGCCGCCTCTAGGGATGGAAACGGCAGGAGGTCGAACGGGAGATAGGAGTGTTGAATGATATCGAGATCTAGTCCGCTCGTCGCTGCGGTCACGCTCGTGGCCCTCGTGACGGCCGGGCCCGCCGCGGCAGAAAAGGTGCTCCGGGTCGCCATGACGGCGGCCGATGTGCCGCTGACTACGGGGCAGCCAAGCCAGGGTGGCGAGGGCCTGCGCTTCATGGGCGTCACCGTCTATGACGGGCTCATCAACTGGGACCTGTCGAGCTTCGAGAAGCCGGCTGTGCTACGTCCGGGGCTCGCCGAGAGCTGGGCGGTAGACGAGGCGGACAAGACGATTTGGACCTTCAACCTGCGCCGGGGAGTCAAGTTTCACGATGGTTCGGGGTTCGACGCCGACGCGGTCGTGTGGAACTTCGATAAGCTCATGAAGCGCGATGCGCCGCAATTCGATCAGGCGCAATCCATCCAGGGCAGCCAGTACTACGGTACAATTGCCAGCTGGCGGAAAATCGACGAATTCACCGTCGAGATCAAAACAAAGAAGCCAGACTCGGTGCTGCCCTACAATCTGGCGAATCTCTACTTTTCCAGCCCGAAGAATTGGGAAGCCCAAGGGAAGGACTGGAACAAAGTCGCCTCCAATCCGTCGGGTACCGGACCGTGGATGCTAAAGACCCTTGTTCCCCGCGAGCGCGCCGAACTCGTGAAGAACCCGAACTACTGGGATCCGAAGCGTATCCCGAAGAGTGACCGACTCGTGCTGCTGCCGATGCCGGACGCCAACACACGCGTGGCTGCCTTGCTGTCTGGTCAGATCGACTGGGTCGAGGCACCACCGCCCGATGCTATTCCGCAGCTGAAGTCGCGTGGAATGCAGATCGTCACCAATACCTATCCGCACATCTGGCCCTACCAGATCAGTTACCTCGAGGATTCGCCGTTCCGCGATATCCGCGTTCGGAAAGCCGCGAACTTGGCGATTGATCGTGAGGGTCTGGGGAAGCTGCTCGGCGGCCTCGCACTGCCGGCCAAAGGCATGGTCACGAAGGGGCATCCCTGGTTCGGAAATCCGACGTTCGATTTGCGCTACGATCCCAAGGAAGCCATGCGCCTCCTCGCCGAGGCGGGCTTTGGGCCGAGCAAGCCGGTCAAGATCAAGGTGATCATCTCGCCTGCCGGTTCTGGCCAGATGCAGCCGCTACCGATGAACGAATTCATCAAGGAGAACTTCCGTGACGTCGGCATCGACTTGGAGTTCGAGGTGATGGATTGGGAGGCGCTGCGAGGCCGTCGCCGCGCCGGCGCCTGGGCACCCGAGAACAAGGGGCGCCATGGCGTGAACAACAGCTGGGCGTTCTGGGATCCGGATATCGGCCTGCTGAAGACGGCTGCCTCGTTCGAGCCTGTTCCGACTGGCTTCAACTGGGGCCGATTCAGCGACCCTAAGGCTGACGAGCTGGTCACGAAGGCCAAGAACACGTTCGTTCCCGCCGAGCAGGACAAGGTTCTCGCCGAGCTCCACACTCACATCGTCGATCAGGCCATGTGGATCTGGATGGTGCACGACCTCAATCCGCGGGCCATGTCGCCCCGCGTCAAGGGCTTCGTGCAAGCGCAGAGCTGGGTCCAGGATCTGACGTCCGTCGATATGCAGTGATGTTGCCATTGCCGCGGGCCAGTAAGTGAATTGGCCTGCGGCAATTCTCCGGAGACAGACCTAAATGCTGCTCTATCTCGCGCGCCGGATTCTTTACACGCTGCCGATCGCAGTCGGTGTTTCCATCGTCTGCTTCCTGCTCATTCATCTGGCACCTGGTGATCCGCTCAGCGCCGTCATTCCGGAAGGTGCGTCGCCGGAAGTCGTAGCTCAGATCAAGACGGCCTACGGCTTCGATCAGCCATTGCCGATCCAGTATCTCAATTGGATCTGGCGAGCCGTGCACGGCGACTTCGGCATGTCGATCATGACGCGTCGTCCCGTTATGAGCGAGGTGGCGCCCGCTGTCGTAAATACGATGATTCTGGCGATGGCCGCCGTTCTGCTGGGCTTCGGCTTCGGTATCTTACTCGGTTTGATTGCCGGCTATACGTCAGGATCTCTTGTCGATCGCGCCGTGACGGCAATCTCCGTGACAGGCGTCAGCGTTCCGCACTACTGGCTCGGCATGGTGCTCATCGTGATTTTCGCGGTGCATCTCGGGGTTCTCCCGGCCATGGGAATGGGCGCCCAGGGATCGCAAACTTTCGCCCTCGATTGGGTGAGCCTCCGGCATCTGATCTTACCGGCCTGCGCCATGGCCGTGATCCCTGCAGGCATTATCGCTCGCTCGGTGCGCGGCACGGTCATCGAAGTCCTGAAGCAGGACTACGTGCAGACGCTCTTCGCCAAGGGGCTACCGCCTCAGCGTGTTTTCGTCCATGTCGTCAAGAATGCTGCGCCAACCGTTCTAGCGATCATGGGACTGCAATTCGCGCAGCTTCTTGGAGGCTCGATCCTCGTCGAGACGGTGTTCTCTTGGCCAGGCACCGGCTTTCTGTTGAACAGCGCCATCTTCACACGCGACTTGCCGATCCTGCAGGGCACCATTCTCGTGCTTTCGATGTTTTTCGTAACAATCAACCTCATCGTCGACCTGATGCAGTCGGTCCTTGATCCACGCATCAAACGGGCCTGATACCGACAGCCGGAGCGACAGAATGACTGCAACGACAGCCACTACGATCACGATCGAAGCGCCGCCGAAAGGCCGCCGCCCAATCTCGCGAAGCTTTTGGCAGACGGCTTGGCGTCGCCTCTCCCGTGACCCGGTTGCGCTCGTCTGCGGAGGCATCCTGCTGCTCATTCTTCTGGCAGCGATCTTCGCGCCGCTCATCGCGCCGCATGATCCCTACCGGACCAGCATGGCGCGGCGGTTGCTCCCGATCGGTGATGCGCGCCACTGGCTCGGCACCGACGAGTTGGGCCGTGATCTTCTGAGCCGCCTTATCTACGGCGGGCGCATGTCGCTCTTCATGGGCTTCGCGCCGGTCGTTCTCGCCACGCTCATCGGCGGCACGCTCGGTATTGTGGCCGGATACTGCGGCGGTGCGATCAACATGGCGATCATGCGCGTGACCGACGTGTTCTATGCGTTTCCTTCCGTACTGCTGGCGGTCGCGATCTCGGGCGTGCTCGGAGCCGGCCTCGTCAACAGCCTCGTGTCGCTCACGCTCGTGTTCACGCCGCCGCTCGCTCGTATTGCCGAAAGCGTGACGACGCAAATTAGAAACCAAGATTACGTCGAGGCCGCGCGCGCGACGGGTGCCTCGGGCTGGCGGATCGTCTTCGGCCACGTGCTGAGCAACGTCACAGGGCCGATCCTGATCTACGCCTCGAGCATGATCAGTGTGGCGATCGTTATCGCTTCGGGTCTTTCGTTCCTCGGCCTTGGAGTTTCACCGCCGAATGCCGAGTGGGGCTTGATGTTGAATACGCTCCGGCAATCGATCTACGTGGCGCCCGTCAATGCCATTCTGCCGGGGGTCATGATCTTCATCACGTCGATGACCATGAACCTGATCAGTGACAGCCTGCGTGCATCCATGGATGTGAAGGTATGAGCCGGACAGCAAGCCTGCCACCCGGTGCGGACGCGGCAATTCTTTCGCCACTGCCGGATCGTGGCGGACCTCGTCAGCCGATCCTTATCGCTGAGGGTCTCAGAAAGCATTTCCCCATCAAAACGGGATTGCTCAGCGGCCCGCCGACGTCCGTGAAAGCCGTCGATGGCATATCGTTCGAAGTGGCCAAGGGCGAGACGCTGGGCGTCGTGGGGGAATCAGGGTGCGGCAAGTCCACAGCAGCCCGCCTTCTCATCCGGTTGATCGATCCTGATGCCGGTACGGTGGTCTTCGACGGCGATCCCGTCGGTGTGACGCGCGGTATCAGCATTCGTGAGCTGCGTCGTCAGCTTCAGATGGTTTTCCAAGACAGCTATGCGTCTCTCAACCCGCGGCTCACCATCGAAGATACGATCACGTTCGGTTTGAAGGCGAATGGCATCGGGCGAGCCAAGGCCGTTGCGCAGGCGCGCCGTGTTCTCGATCTTGTCGGTATGAGTGCGGACATGTTCGCGCAGCGTTACCCACACGAGCTTTCGGGAGGACAGCGGCAGCGCGTGAACATTGCCCGAGCGCTGGCGCTGGAGCCGCGCGTGCTGATCCTCGACGAATCGGTATCGGCACTCGACAAGTCGGTCGAGGCGCAGGTCCTCAACTTGCTCCGTGCGCTCAAAGCCCAACTCAATCTTACGTACATTTTCATCTCACACGATCTCAATGTCGTGCAGCACGTGAGCGATCGTGTGCTTGTGATGTACCTCGGCAAGGTGGTCGAGGTCGGGCCGGTCGAGGATCTCTACAGCCAGCCGCAGCATCCTTACACGCAGGGGCTCCTGTCTTCCCGGCTGTCGATGAACCCGCGCCAGCGGATCTCCAGGCCCCCTCTCACGGGGGACCCGCCGAACCCGATCAACCCGCCATCGGGCTGCCGCTTCCGCACGCGGTGTTCCATTGCGGAGGCCGTGTGTGGTGAACGTGAGCCGGCTTTGGCGCGTGTGCGACCGGACTCCAGCCACCAGACTGCCTGCCACGCCCGCAACGCCGGTTCGGGACATTCCTTGTCTCCCCCAGCAGCCTGACGGATGCAATGACATGCAGAAGATCGCGGTAGAAATACCGACGAAGACAACGCAGCCGCTGATCGACGTTCGGGACCTGAGCGTTCGCTTCGTCTCGCGGGACCTCGATATCCGCGTCGTCAACGGCGTATCGTTCTCGCTGGAAGCGGGGGGTGCACTATGTATTCTCGGCGAGTCTGGTTCGGGGAAGAGCGTGACGTTGAGAGCGCTGATGCGCCTGCTGCCTCCAACGGCACAGCTCGGCGGCGACATCGTCATTGCAGGCATCAATGTGAAGTCCCTGCCTGCGCAAGATTTGCGGAGCATCCGCGGTCGGCTGATCTCGATGATCTTTCAAGAGCCAATGACGGCGCTGGATCCGGTCTTCACGATCGGGACGCAGATCGCCGAGTCGGTCGTCTTTCACGATCGGGTATCCTACAGCGCGGGGCGTCAGCGTGCGCTCGAGCTTCTGGAACTCGTGCAGATCCCGTCGGCAAAGCGCCGGCTCGATGCCTATCCGCACGAGCTTTCAGGCGGGCTGCGTCAGCGCGCCATGATCGCCATGGCACTTGCGTGCCGTCCGAAGGTGCTGCTGGCCGATGAGCCGACGACGGCTCTCGACGCGACAGTTCAGATCCAAATCCTGTTGCTGATGCGTGAGCTGCAGCGTGAGCTCGGAATGGCGACGATCATCGTCACGCATGATCTCGGAGTCGCGTGCGAAGTCGCCGACGACATGGCTGTCATGTACGCTGGACGCTTCGTTGAGACGGGTTCGTCCACGGATGTGATGGAGAAGCCGCGGCATCCCTATACGCTGGGCCTCCTCAAGTCGACCGTGCATGGTGGGATGCGCGGCGCCGAACTCGACCCCATCCCGGGTGCCCCACCGGATCTCGCCGATCTGCCGCCCGGATGCGCGTTCGCGCCGCGCTGTCCCAAGCACGAACCGCAGTGTGACGGGCAAATGCCAGCAATGGTCGAGGTCAGCCGCGCTCATTATGCCCGCTGTGTCCGCTTGAATGAACCAGCCTGAATGGTCTGAGTCTCCGCTCGATGGTCGCGCCTGCGTGACCTTGGTGTGGGCGTGTTCGCGGGCCGGCGCGTTGTTGTAGATGTTGGAGTAATGCTCGACACGCTTCTGCAGGATCGTGATCACGCCAGTCGGTGTTCGATGACCAGGGCTTTCCCGTCGAGCAGCTGGATACCCCAATCAGAACTCCAGTGCGGTAGGCGAACGTCAGTTGGTCGCTCGTCGAGACGATTACGACGACAGGTCCAGGCGGAGCCCGCTCAGGCGACCAGAAGTATTGACCAGGCGCGAGGCGCCGGGGCGTGCCACCGCCCGCTGATCCAGTTGCCCTCGCTACGGTGGGTAGAGCCGCGACGGCGCCCAGACCGAACAGTAGGTTGCGTCTGGAGTTCTTCATGATCAGGCCCCCGGATCACGTCACGCGAGTAGACGGCTTCGTTTGAAAGAGAGGACCTAGCCCAGAATTCGGTGCCGTGCTTCTGTGTTCATGGCCATTTTGGGCGCTCTCGTTGAGGCGATCAGACAGTATGGGGACGTTATGCACCGGTTTGACGAGGAGTACATCAGGGCCCACTTCGGTCGAATTTGGCCTCGACATGTCGATACTCTGACGTGGTTCTTGATCCAATGCCGCAAGCATTTCGACGGTGATCTCGATCTCTTCCTCGTGCTTGCGGTGATCGGCTATCGCTCGTTCTCAGCCGCCCGAGCGCCCGAGAAGTTGACTTATGGGGCATTGATGGATGGTAGCCGACCGCCCGTGGAGCCCGAGGCTCTCAATGCCCAGTCGATCTCGGACTTCAGTGGCATTCCCAGGGAGACCGTCCGCAGAAAGATTAGAGACCTCATTGATCGCGGCTGGGTGGAGCGCGGTGAAAACGGCTATCTCCGTGCAACACGAAAGGCTGCGCTCGATCTTCATCCTCTGACGGAAACCAGTTTCACATACCTGTCTCGGATGGCTGCCGTCTTCGCAGCGTCGGAGTGATGGTGCAGATGGTGTTCGTGCGCGCGGGCACGCGGAACGTAAGGCAAAAGCCTGGAGGTTTCGGTCCCGCCGCCTAAAATGGGTTGTCGTCGTATTGACGTCGCGACCGCCTTAAGCACAACAGTTTCGAGTACGGGCAAGATCTGGGTGGCCTGGGCGGGGACGCGCTATATCGCGCCAATGGTGGGAAGTCATCGCAGATGCTGACGAGTCTGGCCGTCGCCACGGCCATGGTCACGATAACGGTCGGTATCCACTACGGCGGGATCGTAGGCCTCCTGGTGCTTCTGCGAAACAGACCGCGCCGCCGAATGCAAAATCCGCTGCTCGGCCAAGGCGCCGCAATTCTGTTCATCGTGCTGTCGCTGATGGCGCTCCATGCTGTCGAGATTTGGCTTTACGCCGGTCTTTACTATTGGACCGGTGCCATAGCCGATCTCGAAACGGCGCTCTATTTCTCGACGGTGAGCTTCACTACGGTCGGTTACGGCGACATTGTGCTCGAGCCCGGCTGGAGACTCGTCGGTGCCATCGAGAGCGCCAACGGCCTCCTGTTGTTTGGTTGGTCGACGGCCTTCTTGACAACCACGATCGGGCAGCTCAGCACTCTCGATCACCAATGGGTCGAGCGGGCGGGCGAGTCCCCGAAATCATGAGTGGCGAAATGGTCGGTCGCGGCAAGAGCGTTGCGAGGGTGTCGGCCGTCATGGGCGCCATTGCGTGTGGGGCGTTGGTGGCCAGCTGCGATGGGCCAGCCGATGTCGACAAGGCGCCGCCGGTCCCGGCGGTGAAGACCATCGAAGTTAAATCGGAAGCCGCGTCCCAGGTACGAAGCCTCTCGGGTACCTTGATCGTGGCCGAGGAGACGAGGCTCAGTTTCGCCGTCACGGGCAAGCTCGTCGATGTTCCGCTCCGGGAGGGATC
>JALHMC010000078.1 GCA_022844225.1 Hyphomicrobiaceae bacterium
TCCCCCTGGCCTCGCGGTGTTTGCGCTCGGGGGCTTCGGCGCTATATCACGCTGGCCGCGAACGTGGACAGGACGGCTGTCGGCCGTCAACCGTCCTTTGTGGATCGCCTATCAATCGTGCTTGCGCGGGACCCGACATGACCGACCTCGAACTGCGCCGCCGCCGGGCGGCCTACCGCGCTGCTCATCGCGGTACCAAGGAGATGGACTGGCTGCTCGGCCGCTACGGTGATGCCCGTCTGCCGCACATGGACGAGGCAGAGCTGGCGGCTTTCGAGCAGCTTCTCGCCCTCCCCGACCCCGATCTCCAGGATTGGATCACGAGTGGCGAGGTGCGCTCCGAGAACGATCTATCGCCGCTGGTGGACCTGATCCGCGCCTTCCATGGTCTTGGTGCCGGAGGCAGCCTGTCTTCAGGAGCCGGAGCGTCGTGAACGCCACCGCATCAGCCGCCAAGGAGACGCGCACGGCTCTGCCGACCGGCACCGAGACGATCGTCGGCGTGCCGGAGGGATACGACGGTCTGGTGCTCGGCCAGATCGCGGCCGAGGCGTCGGCCATCGCCGGGCGGCCTTTGGCGCTCGTGCACGTGGCGCGCGACGATCGCCGGCTCGGCGAGCTCGAGGCGGCGCTGGCCTTCTTCTCACCGAAGACCAAGGTCGTGTCCCTCCCCGCTTGGGACACGGTGCCTTACGACCGGATCGGGCCCAATTCGGACTTGGTGGCCAAACGCATCGCCTCGCTGGCGATCCTGGCGGCGGGCTCGCGCAAGGAGCCGACGGTTGTACTAACCACGGTCAACTCCGTGTTGCAGCGCCTGCCTCCACGGAGCTTCATCAAGCAGTCGCTGCGCCAGATCGCACCGGGCCAGCGCATCGACCGGGGCCAACTCATCGAGCGGCTGTCGCTCGCCGGCTTCGTGCGCGCCTCGACGGTCATGGAGCCCGGCGAGTTCGCGGTCCGCGGCAGCCTCATCGATCTTTTTCCGCCCGGCCGGCAGAGCCCCGTGCGGCTCGACTTCTTCGACGACACGCTCGAGACCATCAAGAGCTTCGATCCCGAAACGCAGCGCACCCAGAAGATCGTGCAGCGCCTGTTGCTGACGCCGATGAGCGAGATCGCGTTCGGGGAGGCCGCGACCAGCCGCTTCCGTCAAGCCTATATCGCACTCTTCGGGCCGGCCCAGTCCGACGACCAGCTCTACGAGGCGGTAAGCGCCGGCCAGCGCTTCCCCGGCCAGGAACACTGGCTGCCGCTCTTCCACGATCAGCTCGAGACGATCCTCGATTACCTTCCCGACGCACCGATCTCGCTCGACCATATGTCCGAGCAATCGCTCGCCGACCGTCAGGCGCAGATCGAGGAGCACTACAAGGCACGCGTCGACGCCCTCGAGGTGGCGACGTTCGGTGCCCCGCCCTACAAGCCAGTGCCGCCCGGGCAGATGTTCATACTGGCGCCCGAGTGGAAAAAGGCATTGCAGACGCGCCGCGTCTCGCGGCTTTCGGCGTTCGAGAGCGAAGATGCGAGTGGCACCATCCGCTCGTTCGAAGGGCGTCGCGGCCGCTCGTTCGCGCCGGAGAGATCGTCGGAGGACCAGAACCTCTTCGACGCCGTCGTCACCCACATCCGGGCGCTGACACATGCGGGAAAGCGCACGCTCATCGCCGCCTGGACGCCGGGCGCGCGCGAACGTCTGGCGGCACTCCTGGCGGAGCACGGGCTGGCCGGGACCAAAAAGATCGAGAGCTTCGACGAAGCTCTGATCACACCCGCCGCTACCCCGATGCTGGCTGTCCTCGGTCTCGAGGAAGGCTTCGAAACACCCGACCTCGCGGTCATCGGCGAGCAGGACATTCTCGGCGATCGCCTGGTGCGTCCGCGCCGTCGGGCCCGGAAGGCTGCCGACGTCATCATAGAAGCGACGAGCCTGTCGGTCGGCGACCTCGTCGTCCACAGCGACCACGGCATTGGCCGGTTCGTCGGCCTGCAAACCATCACCGCCCTAGGCGCGCCTCACGACTGCCTGGAGCTCGCCTACCACGGCGGCGACAAGTTGTACCTGCCGGTCGAAAACATCGAGCTCCTGTCGCGCTATGGCTCGGACGAGACCGGTGCCGAACTCGATCGTCTCGGCGGCGCGGCGTGGCAGAACCGCAAGGCACGCCTCAAGAAGCGCCTGCGCGAGATCGCCTCGGAACTGATCAAGGTGGCCGCGCTACGTCAGTTGCGCGAGGCTCCGGTCATGCAGAAGCCCGAGGGGCCCTACGAGGAATTCGTCGCCCGCTTCCCCTACGAGGAGACCGAGGATCAGGCTGCCTCCATCGACGCCGTGATCGACGATCTCGCGGCCGGCAAGCCGATGGACCGGCTGGTCTGCGGCGATGTGGGTTTCGGCAAGACCGAGGTCGCGCTCCGGGCCGCGTTCGTCGCGGCCATGGCCGGCACGCAGGTGGCCGTCGTCGTGCCGACCACGCTCCTCGCCCGCCAGCACTTCAAGACATTCGAGGCGCGCTTCCACGGCTTGCCGCTGAAGATCGGGCGCGCTTCGCGGATGGTGCCGGCGAAGGAACTCGCCGAGGTGAAGAAGGGCCTCGCCGACGGCACGCTCGACATCGTCGTCGGCACGCACGCGCTTCTGTCGAAGACGATCCAATTCGCCCGCCTCGGCCTGCTCATCATCGACGAGGAGCAGCACTTCGGCGTCAACCACAAGGAGCGCTTGAAGCAGCTCAAGGAGGACGTGCACGTCCTCACGCTGTCGGCGACGCCGATCCCGCGCACGCTGCAGCTCGCATTGTCGGGTGTTCGCGAGCTGTCGCTGATCACCACGCCGCCGGTCGATCGTCTGGCGGTCCGAACCTACATCTCGCCGGTCGATCCCGTCATTCTGCGCGAGGCTCTGCGGCGCGAGCGCCATCGCGGCGGACAGTCGTTCTATGTGGTCCCACGCATTGCCGATCTCGACGAGGTCGCGGAGTTCCTGGCCGAGCACGTGCCCGAGCTGAAGATGGCGCGCGCTCACGGGCAGCTCTCGCCGACCGAACTCGAGGACATCATGACGGCCTTTTATGAGGGCCAGTACGATGTGCTGCTCTCGACCGCGATCGTGGAATCCGGCCTCGACATTCCCCGCGCCAATACGCTGATCGTCCATCGCGCCGACATGTTCGGCCTCGCCGCGCTTTACCAGTTGCGCGGCCGCGTGGGTCGCTCGAAAACGCGTGCTTACGCGTACTTCACCACCCCGGTCGGCCAGCGCCTCACCGAGGGTGCCGCGAAGCGCTTGAAGGTGCTGCAGTCGTTGGACCAGCTCGGCGCCGGCTTCTCACTCGCAAGCCACGACCTCGACATTCGCGGCGCCGGCAATCTGCTGGGCGACGAGCAGTCGGGGCACATCCGCGAGGTCGGCTTCGAACTCTACCAGTCGATGCTCGAGGAGACGATCGAGGCGCTGAAAGGCGGCGATATCGACGGCTACGAGACCGCCGAACAGTGGAGCCCGCAGATCCAGCTCGGCATGCCCGTGCTGCTCCCGGAGAGCTACATCACGGATCTCCAGGTGCGACTGGGCCTCTACCGGCGGCTGTCTGGACTCGTGACGCGCGAGCAGATCGACCAGTTCGCCGCCGAGCTGATCGACCGGTTCGGCCCCCTGCCGGCCGAGGCCGAGGCCTTGCTCGATGTGATGGAGCTGAAGGCGCTCTGCCGTCGCGCGGGCGTCGGTCAGCTCGACGCCGGCACCAAGGGTGCCTCGATCGCGTTCCGCAAGGGCCAGTTCGCCAACCCCGAAGCCTTGGTGAAGTTCATCCAGGCCTCAAAGGGCCTCGTGAAGATCCAGCAGGCGCCGGTTGCTGGTGGGCAACTGAAGGCGCACGAGAGACCGCCGGTAGCTGGTGGGCAACCGAAGGCGCCACAAAGAGCCCCTGAGATGAAGCTGATCTTCAAAGCCGAGTGGGAGAAGCCCGCCCAGCGCATGCGAGGCGTACAAGGCTTGCTGACCGAGCTGGCGACGATGGCGGAGAGGAAGTCCGGCTGAGCCGGCTGCCACTCCAGATCAGTGGCTACGTTCCGTTTGCCATGCGAGGTTCGCCTTCACTGCCGGCCACTCGGACGCGATGATGGAGTAGACGCAGGTGTCGCGGATCGTGCCGTTGGGCATGATCTGATTGGAGCGCAGAACGCCGTCGAGTTTGGCGCCGAGGCGCTCGATGGCACGGCGGCTCGGCTGGTTCATGAAGTGCGTTCTGAACTCTACGACGATGCAGTCGAGCTTTTCGAACGCGTGCGTCAGCAGGAGCAGCTTGCACTCGGTATTGATGCCGGTGCGCTGAACCGCCTTGCGGTACCACGTCGAACCGATCTCCATTCGACGGTGGGCTGCATCGATGTTCATGAACGTGGTCATGCCCACCGCTATGCCGCTCGCTCGCTCGATCACCGCGAACGGAAGCATCGAACCAGCGGCCTGCAGCTTCTGCCGCCGCTCGATCTCGGATCCGACGCGCTCGGGAGAGGGAACCGTCGTGTACCACAAGCGGTGAAGCGCGCCGTCGCCCGCCGCCTCCACGAGAGCGGCCTGATGCGCTACGCTCAACGGCTCAAGGATCACGAACCGGCCTTCAAGTGTAATCGCCTCTGGCCAGGACATGGCGGCACTCCGGTCAGTCGGGGTTAACTGCTACGAATACCAGGAAGGCGGGCCGTCACCGATGTCCATTTTCATCGACTTTCGACCAATCTACGGAGGTTCGCCGCGTCGAGGTTGACCCGTGGCGCGACCTGGTCTTGGCTGGCGCTGCCGACTCCACTCAGGCCGTCGCGTGCGGCCGCAAAGCGTTGTCGCGTTGCCACACCTGCCCCTGAACACGACGAGGACACTTGCCATGACCACGGCCGACGAGAACGGGAAGCCGGAGTTCGATGCCATCATCGTCGGCGCGGGCTTCGCGGGCATGTACCTTCTGCATCGCATGCGCGGCATGGGCTTCAAGGTTCGCGTCGTCGAGGCGGCAACCGGCGTCGGCGGCACCTGGTACTGGAACCGGTATCCGGGCGCGCGCTGCGATGTCGAGAGCATGCAATACTCCTACCAGTTCTCGCCCGAGTTGCAGGCAGAGTGGAGCTGGACCGAGCGCTATGCCGCCCAGCCGGAAATTCTGACCTACGCCAACCACGTCGCCGATCGCTTCGATCTCAGGCGCGACATTGATTTCGATACGCGCGTCAAGAGCGCCGTCTACGACGAGACGGCCAAGCACTGGACGATCACGAGCGAGGACGGGCGCAGCTACACGGGACGGTACTGCGTCATGGCGACGGGCTGTCTCTCATCACCGAACACGCCGCGCTTCGAGGGCCTCGAAGACTTCAAGGGCGCCGTCTACCACACCGGCACCTGGCCCCATGAGAAGGTGGACTTCACCGGCAAGACCGTCGCCATCATCGGCACGGGCTCATCGGCCATCCAGTCCACGCCCGTCATCGCGTCCGAGGCCAAGCAGCTCTATCTCTTCCAGCGCACACCGCACTGGGTCATCCCCGCGCGCAACCGGCCGCTCGATCCCGAGCAGCAGGCGGATTGGAAGCAGCACTATTCGGAGCGTCGCGCCGCCGCCAAGGCCAACTTCAGCGGCATCTTTGCCAATTATAACAAGCAGAAGGCCGCCGAGGCGGCACCGGACGAGTGCCGCGCCGAGTACCAGCGCCGCTGGGACCAGGGCGGCCTCGCTTTCATGGGCGCGTTCAGCGATCTCCTCATCGACGACGACGCCAACAAGACGGCACGTGAATTCGTCACCGAGAAGGTGCGCGGGATGCTGAAGGACAAGTCGCTCGCCGACAAGCTGATCCCCGACTACCTCATCGGCTGCAAGCGCCTCGTCATCGACACCGGCTATTACGAGACCTTCAACAAGCCGAATGTCGAACTGGTGGACATCAGCAACAGTCCGATCGAGCGCATCACCGAGACGGGCCTTCGCGCGTCAGGCCGAGAGTTCGAGGTCGACGCCATCGTCATGGCCACCGGCTTCGACGCCATGACCGGCGCACTGACACGCATGGACATCCGCGGTCGCGACGGCGGTTCGCTGAAGGAGAAATGGTCGGAGGGCCCGCGCACCTACCTCGGCCTGATGTCTCACGGGTTCCCGAATCTCTTCACGATCACCGGTCCCGGCAGTCCCTCCGTCTTCACCAACATGCTGCCGACGATCGAGCAGCACGTCGAGTGGGTCTCGGATTGCATCGCCTACATGCGCGACCATCAGCGCCAGTCGATCGAGCCGAGCCGGGACGCCGAGGACGCGTGGGTCGTGCACAACGAGGAGGTTTCCGGCAACACGCTGAAGCCCGCCTGCGGATCGTGGTACGTCGGGGCGAACATTCCCGGCAAGCCGCGCGTGTTCCTCCCGTACTTCGGCGGCTTCCCGGCCTACATCGAGAAGTGCAACGAGGTCGTCGCAAAGGGATACGAGGGCTTCAGCCTCAACTGAGTCTGCTGCTCCTCGTCCAACGGAGACCTTGCTTGTCCCTTTCAACCATCACCGCGGCGATCGTCGCCGCGCTCGTCGGCATTGCGGGCGCGCTCGCCGTCGTTCTCGAAGCGGCGCATGCGCTGGGCGCAACGCCGGCCGAGACGACGTCGTGGGTAACAGCCCTCTTTCTCTCTATGGCGCTGACGGCTGGGCTGCTCTCGTGGTGGCACCGGATGCCAATCATCACCGCCTGGTCGACACCGGGTGCCGCCGTCATCGCGGCAACCGCCGGCACCATCAAGCTCGACGCCGCGGTCGGCGCTTTCCTATTGGCCGGCGCCCTGGTCGTCGCGACGGCACTGATCCGACCGCTCGACCGAGCGGTGCGCCGCATTCCGACTGGCGTCGCTGCGGGCATGCTTGCCGGTGTGCTGCTGCGCTTCGTGTTGCAGATGATCGAGATCGTTCCCGAAGCGCCCCTCGTCGTGTTGCCTCTGGTCGCGCTGTTCCTGATCGTTCGCCTGTACAGCCCCGGCACGGCGATGTTGCTCGTCATCGCGGCCGGCACGCTGCTCGTTTCGGCCTTAGGGCAGATTCAGGCATGGCCTCCGCTGATGCTGTCGTCCTTCGTCATCGTGATGCCTCGGCTGGATTTCGCGACGCTGATCGGTCTCGGCGTTCCGATCTATCTGGTGACGATGGCATCTCAGAACCTGCCCGGGGCCGCGGTGCTGAAAGCCTCCGGGTACGAACCACCCTGGTCGTCCTCGCTGCTGGTGACAGGGCTCGCATCGATGGCGATTGCCCCCGTCGGTGCGCACACTATCAATCTCGCCGCCATCACGGCCGCGATCTGCACTGGCCCGGACGCGCACCCAGATCCCGCGAGACGCTGGTGGTCGGGCGTCGCCTATCTCGTCATTTACGGCGGGCTCGCTGCTGCGGGCGCGTCCCTCGTGGCGCTCTTCGCGGCATTCCCATCGGCGCTGATCAAGACCATCGCCGGGCTCGGCCTGATCGGCGCACTGACAGGAGCGCTGACCTCCGCGCTCGGCGACGAACGCCATCGGCTCGCGGCCGTTGTCGCGTTTGCGGTCACCGCGTCGGGCATCACCGTCATCGGTATCGGTTCGGCGTTCTGGGGACTTCTTGCGGGGCTTCTCGTGCTCTGGCTCGACCGCATGGCTGAGGCGCCCTCCAAACCGTGACATAAGGGCCACAAGTGTGCCGGCGGCACGCTGGCCTTGAGCCCGTGGTTTGATACAGTCCGCGGCACTATCGGGCGGGAGGGTCGCGCGTGTCTTTGTTCTCCTATCGATTCGTGGCCGCGGTGTTCATCGTGCTCGCGTTGACGTTCGTCGCGTCGACAGCATCGATCGTGTGGGAGTTCCGCGACACCGAGCTGATCGCCATCCTGTCGTCCAACAGCTACCTGTTCGTCTTCTTCCCTACGCTTGGCATCGTCGCGCTCGCCGCGTTCTACATTCCCGCCGTCGTCTTCACCGACATCTACCTCAACCACGCCCCCTTCGGAAAACTGCGCCTCGCGTTCGGCACCCTGGTCGCCATCGGATTGGCGATGTGGTTCGCCGACGACTTGAACAACACCAAGCTGCGAGCCATGTGGGAGGCGTCGCCCGCCGCCCTGGAGGCGAACGCCGGGCGCCCGACGCGCTGCCTCGACGCGGGCAAGGTGTGCGTGAAGCCGATCCTGCCAGTCATCGCCGATCTCAGGGCGAAATCACTCGAACGCGTTCGCATCTCGCCGTTCATCCGCGATTGTTCGCCCGATCCGCTGATGGAGGCGAGCAGCGAGCGTACCGCCGAACGCTACTGCTTCGTCTCCGGGACCAAGCTCGACGCCGCTCAGTGCTGCCGGGCGAAGCGTGCGTTCGCCGAGGAGGTGTACTCGCTCTGGGTTAATCCAGCGACGCGCTCGCAGGCCGCCGAGTTCGACCGATATCTCCTGCCGTTCAAGGCCTTCTTCATCATCGTCATCCTTCTCATCGGCGTTCTGCTGATCACCTGGAAGAGGACCCTGAGGGCGCATTACGGCAAGCATCTGATCGCAATGGAGCGCGGCCTGCAAATCGGCGCCGCCGCCATGCTTTTCTGGCCGGTTATGGACTACGCCTATCAGCAGACGTCCGACGTGCTTTACGGGCCGGCCTCGCAGTTCCCGCTCCGCTTGAGCCTCGTGACCGTACCGTGGGCGCTACTGCTGACCGCGTACTTCGCAGACAAAGTGCGCATCGAGCTTGCCCGCATCGTGCAACTCGTCGGCGGCGCGGTATCGGCCGTTGCGGTCCTCCGCTATCAGGACATCAGCGACTGGTCGTCGAAACTGGTCGGACTTGGCGCTTCCGAGTGGAATTTCGCGGTGCTCGGAGCACTCGGCGTCAGCATGCTGGTCCTCCTGTTGCGCTGGCTTCGCAAATCTCTTGCAGGACAGGAGGAGGCCCTCGAGGCCGAGACCGACATACGGGACGACGGGACGCTCCCCCTCACCTGAGCTGACAACGGGGCCGACGTGCTCAAAACGTACTCCATTAATGGATCCTGCCTCGTCCAGGACGCTTCCGCCATCGGACCCGACGCCGTTTGGATCGACCTCGTCGAGCCGACCGCCGAGGAGGACGAGGTGGTCGAGCGTGCGCTCGGCATCTCGATCCCGACGCGGGCAGAAGCACGCGAGATCGAGGCCTCGAGCCGCCTCTACCGCGAGAACGGCGTCCACTACATGACCGTGTTCGTCGTCTACAACATCGAGGCCGAGATCCCGGACGGCGCCACCATCACCTTCGTGCTCACGCCGGATCGCCTGGTCACGATCCGCTACCACGACCCGAAGGCGTTCCCGGTTTTCGCCCAGCGCGCCGCCAAGGGCGAACACCCGTGCGGCACCGCCCCGCTGGTGCTCGCCGGACTGCTCGAGACCATCGTCGAACGCGCGGCCGACGCCATCGAGCGCTCCCAGGACGAGATCGAGCGGATTGCGCGGGGCATTTTCGGTGCCCGAAGGGAGAGCCGCCACTACGGACGCCGGCTCGACGTGGTCCTCCGGGGGATCGGCCGCCAGGGCGACATCACGGCCAGACTCGAGGAAGGCGCGTTCTCGATCGAAAGAATGCTGGCCTACCTCGCGACAGTCCTGCGGGATCGAGCCAACGATCCCGCTGCCCTCGCTCGCGTGGAGGTGACACGCGGTGACATCCGCTCGTTGGCCGAACAGATGCGGTTTTTGACGACGCGGATCAATTTCCTGCTCGACGCTACCCTCGGGGCCATCTCTATCGAGCAGAACAAGGCCATGAAAGTGTTCTCGCTGCTTGCCGTGACGCTGATGCCGCCGACCCTGGTGGGTGCCATCTACGGCATGAACTTCAAGCATATGCCTGAGCTGGAATGGATTTCCGGCTATCCCATGGCGCTCGTCGTGATGCTGCTGTCCGGCCTGGTGCCCTATCTCGTCTTTCGCTGGAGAGGCTGGATATGACGAACTCGGGCCTTGATCACCGGATTGTGAAACGAGGCGTCTTGTATCATTGAACGATGTTTAGTAGAGTTTCTCCAGCGCATCCGCCAATACGACTGGCATGCAGGAGAGAGCCATGGACGCCTTGATCGACAGCCCGAGACTTCCCGTCTTCCGCACAGCCCTGAAAGCATGGGGCTCCGTCCCCAAGAATATCGGTCTGATGGCGCGCCTTTATTGGCCATGGCTCGCCATCTGCTTCGTCACCTTGCTCGCCTGGGGCGCGGGCGTCGTCGTAAACAGCGGCTTCGCCGCGCCCTCCGCCGTTCTCGTCGGCGGCGCCGGTTGGGTTCCGCTGATCGCGCTGATGATCGCCCTGGTGATCGCCATCCCGGCCGTCTTTGTCGGCTGGCATCGCGGTATCCAGAATGGTGAGCGCCCGACGCAACCGATCCACATCGACAGCGCGGTCTGGGCCTACATCGGCTACTCGGTCCTCATCGGCATCACCCTCGTGCTGACGGTCATCCTTTTCGGCACGGTCGCGACCGCCGTCGTCGGCATTTCCACCGGCCTCGGTGATGGCCCCATGTCGCTCGAGCGATTTGCAGCGTTGGCGCCGTTCCTGCCACTCGCCATCGTCCCCTATTACCTGCTCCTCAGCCGCTTCAGCCTCGTCCTGCCGGCTGTTGCCGTCGGTCAGTCGATGACCCTCTCCGACAGCTTCCGCAAGACACGCGGGAACACTTGGCGCCTCACTCTCGGCGCGGGCCTCATCTATCTACCCGTCGTGATCCTCTCCGGCCTGCTCGAGATCGTGAACGTCGCCCTCCCAGGCTCGCCTGCCATCGTCGGCCTCGTATCGATCCTGGTTCTGGTCGCCTCGGTCTACTGCATGCATGCCGCCCTTTCGTTCGGCACGATGGCCCTGAAGCGCCTCGCGCCGAACGACCCGATGACCGCCTGAGCGGCACGTACGCTCCCCGATGCACTTGACCTCGCGGCCACCGGCTGCGAGGTCTTGGCGTCTTCGAACTCTCGAAATCGTTGGAGGAACTCCTATGGATCTCGGCATTGCCGGCCGCACGGCCATCGTCTGCGCCGCTTCGAAGGGCCTCGGAAGGGCCACGGCCATGCAGCTGGCCAAGGAAGGCGTCAACGTCGTCATCACGGCGCGCACCAAGGCCGACCTGGAGGCGACCGCCGCCGACATTCGCAAGGTCGCCAACGTCAAGGTCGAGATCGTGGCCTGCGACGTGACCACCGAGGAAGGCCGCGCCATGATCCTGAAGGCGTGCCCCAATCCCGACATTCTGGTCAACAACGCCGGTGGGCCGCCGCCCGGCGACTTCAAGGACTTCTCGCTCGACGATTGGCGCAAGGCCGTCGAATGGAACATGATCACGCCGATCGCCCTGATCAAATCCACGGTCTACGGCATGATGGACCGTAAGTTCGGCCGCATCCTCAATATCACCAGCCAGTCGGTGAAGGCCCCGATCGCATCGCTCGAGCTGTCGAATGGGGCTCGCGCCGGCCTCACCGGCGCCATTGCGGTGATGGCGCGGCGCGCGGTGAAGCACAACGTCACGATCAACAACATCCTGCCCGGCCCCTTCGAGACCGACCGTCTCAAGTCTTCGACCAAGCGGATGGCCGAGCTGCAGGGCAAGACGTTCGAAGAGATCGCCGACAAGCGAAAGGCCGAAGTACCGGCCGGCCGCTTCGGTCAGCCCGACGAGTTCGGCGCCGCCGCAGCCTTCATGTGCTCAGCGCATGCCGGCTTTATCACCGGCCAGAACCTGCTGCTCGACGGCGGCGTCTTCCCCGGCGCGCTCTAGAGAGAGTTCGGCGTCTCGGACCTGCAAGTGAATTGCGAGGCCCGCCGCTCCAAGTGGAGTGGTGGGCCTCGTGTCGTTGGGGCCTGCGGGATACGAGGCAGCGTCGAGCAGACACAGGTGGCTCGCGACGCGATGGGTTGACGCCCGGCTCCTGAGCCGGCTAGTGGCGCCTTCGCGTGCCGGTCGCCTATCCGCGCGCGATCGAAGGCGCTCTCGTTGAGCCACCATGCGCAGATCGTCACGCCACACCGGAGCCTCAGCCCATGCCACGTCCCTGCGGGATCGACTTCGGCACGTCCAACTCGTCGATCGGCGTGGCCCGGGGCGACGAGGCCATGCTGCTTGCCCTTCAGGCGGGAGCGACATCGGTGCCGACCGCCCTCTTTTTCAGCTTCGAGGACGATGAAACCGCCTTTGGCCGCGAAGCGATGGACCGGTACCGGTCGGGCGAAACGGGCCGCCTGCTCCGTTCGATCAAGACGCTGCTTGGAACTTCGCTGTTCGACGAGATGACGCAAGTCCGTTCGCGCCGCTATCACTTCTCGGAGATCGTCGCGAGCTTCCTCGCGTTCCTTCGATCATCCGGCGAAGCCGCTGGAGGCTCTCCGCTCGACGACGTCGTGCTCGGCCGTCCAGTCTACTTCGTCGATGACAACGAGGCCGCCGATCGGATCGCGCAAGACCAGCTCGAAGCGGCGGCACGCACGGCTGGTTTTCGCTCCATCTCGTTCCAGCTGGAGCCGATCGCCGCGGCCCTCGACTATGAGCAGACCGTTGCCGCAGAGGAGATCGCGCTCGTCGCCGACATCGGCGGCGGCACGTCGGATTTCTCGCTGGTGCGCGTCGGCCCGAATCTGAAAGGCAAGCCCGACCGACGTGACGACATCCTTGCCGCCAACGGCGTCCGCGTCGGCGGCACCGACTTCGACCGCCAGCTCAGCACTGCGACGTTGATGCCCTTTCTCGGCCGCAACAGCCGCCTCAAGACGAAGGGCCTCGAGACACCCGCCTGGTACTATTCCGACCTCGGCACCTGGCATCGCATCAACGCACTCTACGAACGCAAAGTCGTGACCGAAATCAAGGGGCTGCTGCGCGACGCCGCCGAGCCCGAGAAGATCGAACGGTTGCTCAGCGTGCTCGAGCACCGCAAAGGCCACGAGCTGCTCGGGCGTATCGAACAGGCCAAGATCGCCCTTTCCACCGAGCGGGAGACGCAGATCC
>JALHMC010000079.1:0-7886 GCA_022844225.1 Hyphomicrobiaceae bacterium
TTCGCTTCATGGCTGGATGCAAGAAGGCCCGCGCGGTTGACATCCGCCACCGGCCGGCACGCGTCTGCTGCACGTAGCCGATACCTTCCTGATGGGCGCCGTTGTAGTCGGGATTGTACTGGAAGCCGAGTTCCTTGCCCGCCTCGACGAACTCGATGGTCAGCGGGTGATGCCCCCGATAATCCTCGACGATGAGCGGCCCGGATTTGCCGCGATAAGTAGGGTCGCCCGGTAGGTAGGTCTCCGACTTCTTGAAGTAGGGCAGCACCTCCTCGTAGGACCAGCCGCGTGCCCCCATGGCAGCCCAGTCGTCATAGTCCTCCCGCTGGCCGCGCACTTGCATGACGCCGTTGATCGACGACGATCCGCCAAGCACACGCCCCCGTGGGTAGAGGATGCGCCGCTCCTTTGTCTGCTTCTCGGGCTCGGTGTAGTAGACCCAGTTGACCGCCGGGTTATCGAGCAGCTTGAAGAACCCGGCAGGGAAGTGAATGTAGGGATTCTTATAATCGGTCGGCCCAGCCTCGAGCACACACACCGTATAGCGGCCGTTCTCCGTCAGCCGATGCGCCAGCACCGACCCCGCCGACCCCGAGCCGACGATCACGTAGTCGAATTCCATGGTCCCTCCGTCGCCGCCCGGATCGTGCCGGACCTGCTCCATCACCCAAGTTGACCGTCACGGCGAGGCCGGGCGCCTGCCGATATCGCAGCGACGTTAGCATCGCCGATAAAGGTGCTCCACAGCCAGACGCTATTGCGACAAGATCGGTGTATCGGAACGTGGAGCCCACGGGCAGGAGCAACATCGCCTCCACGAGAACTGGAGACGCAAATGCTCGAACTCCTGGCCCTGGGCCTTGCCATCGCAGCACTCTGGAAGGCGAAAGGCGCGGCCAGGCAACTCGATGAGCTGGTGCGCCGCCTAGACCGTGCCGAGGCCATCGTCGCAGATCTCACCCGTCGCGCGGGCGGAGAGACGGCAACTTCGGTGCCTGCGGTCCCGGAAGGACCGCCGATGCCAGTCGCAGAGGCGCGTCTTCCCGCAGCAGAAGCCGAGCCGCCAGAAGCGCCGACCGAGGAGCCCCGACCGCCCTCCTCCGTCCCGCCAGTTGCCTTGCCGCCTCCCGTGGAGTCCGGTGGCTGGCGAAGCTACGGGCCGTCAGCACCCGAAGGCGGCTGGAGCCTCGAGCAGGAACTCGGGGCGCGTTGGCCGGTGTGGATCGGGGGATTGGCTCTCGCGCTCGGTGGCATCTTCCTCGTGCGTTTCGCCATCGACCAGGGCTGGTTCGTACCGGCTGCCCGCATCGCGATGGGGGCGCTGCTCTCTGTCGGATTGCTGGCGGCCGGCGAATGGTTCCGGCGTGCCGAAAGGCGGGCACTGATTGCCGCACTTCCAGCGGCGGATATCCCTGCCGTCCTGACGGCAGCAGGCACCGCGACCGCTTTCGGTACGGCCTTCGCAGCCCATGCGCTTTACGGTTTCATTGGACCGGGGGCGGCCTTCGTCCTCCTCGGCGCGATCGGCATCGCGACCATGCTCGCCGCCGCGTTGCATGGTCCGGCTCTTGCCGGACTCGGACTGGCAGGCTCATTCGTTACCCCATTGCTCGTCTCGTCGCCGACCCCAAAGCCATGGCCGCTCGTAGTCTATCTCGCCGTCGTGTCGGCTTCGGCCCTGCTGCTGGCCCGGCTGCGGGTGTGGCGATGGCTGGCGACCCTCGTCGTCGCTGGCGTCTTCGTATGGGGCATCATTCTCCCATCCGCATTCGGGCTTATTGAGCTCGAATGGGCCAACCCGTCCCTCGTGCATGTGTTGGTCCAGCTGGCGCTTGTGTCGGCCCTGGTCGCAATCGAGCCGTCGCTCGGAACCGCTGATGCCGAGGCCACACCGGAGCGCTACGCGATCCTGTCATTGGGCGTCATCTCCTCGCTGGCTGTCATCGTGATCATGAGCCTGGATCCGAAGCCGCCGGGATGGGTCGCGCTGGTCGCGTCGATGGCAGGCGTGCTGGCTCTCACGGCCTACGTCGCGGCGCCTGCCGCGATCGCGGCCGTTCATTCCGGTGCATTGGTTCTGACCACCGCCCTATCGTGGCCTGGCCTGCGCGATCCCGAGGTGCTTTCGCGCAACTTGTGGCCGGCCGTCGCCCAGGCGCTGCCAGTGCCAGAGTCGATCGAGATCTATCTCGTCGTTTCGATGGGCTTGTCACTGGCTGTCGCCGGTTCCGCCGCCCTGCGGCTATGGAGAGGCCCAACGCTGCCGCTCCCGACGACGGCGATCTATCTCGTCGCAGCGACGCTCACGCCGCTTCTCGTGCTCATCGTGGATTACCTCCGCGTGACACAATTCGATCACTCCATCCGCTTTGCCGGGATCGGCTTAGTGCTTTCGCTGATCTTTGCGAGCCTCGCGGCGTCGTTCCAGCGCCGCGCACGTCCGGAGGTACTGGCTCAGCGCCTCCCCACCGGCGGTCTCTCCGCGGCATCGCTCGCCGCTTTCAGCTTCGCGTTGGTGACTAGCCTCGATCGCGGCTACTTGACCGTCGCCTTGGCGTTGTCGGCGCTCGGGACCGCGTTCGTTGCCGTTCGCCTCGATATCCGGCCGTTGCGCCACGCCGTCTCGGTGCTGGCCCTTGTCGTCCTGGCTCGTGTCATCTGGGACCCACGCATCATGGGCGCCGACATTGGCCGTCTACCGCTCGTCAACTGGCTGCTCCTCGGCTACGGCGTGCCGGCCTTGGCGTTCTGGGCGTCAGCTCGCCTGCTCTTGAGCCGCGGACCGGACCTTGCAGGCCGCATTGCGGATGCCGCAGCGCTTCTCTTTGCGGCTCTGCTGGGCTTCTACGAGATCCACCATTGGCTCAATGCGGGCGACATCACCGTCTTGCGCTCGACCCACATAGAGCAGGGGCTCTTCGCCCTGCTCGCGATCGGCTTCGCCTATGTGCTGCTGAAGGCGGACATGGCCGCCGAGAACCCAGTCTATCGGTATGCCTCGCACATATTCGCTGCCGTGTCGGCCCTCGTAATCGTTCTGGGGCTCGGCATTACTTATAACCCCTATCTGAGCACGGAAAGGATCGCCGGCCCGCCGGTGCTGAGCTCATTGGCACTCGCATACCTGCTGCCAGCCATGGCGGCCGGATGGCTCGCGCATGCGTCTCGCAAGGCGCGGCCCGCCCGGCCGCCTCAATACGTGCTCGCAGCCTCGGCGCTCGCCATCCTTCTCCTTGTCGGCTACGTCACGCTTGAACTGAGGCACATTTTCCAGGGCGAGGTCGTGCACTGGACGCGTCCCACGAGCGGAGCCGAGCAATGGAGCTATTCCGCGGCCTGGCTCGCGCTCGGGGTGCTTTTCCTGGCCGTCGGCATCTGGCGGAATGCCCTCTCGCCACGCCTGGCATCGGCCGCTCTGGTAATGCTGGCAATCGCAAAGGTCTTCTTCTTCGACCTTGCGGAGCTGACCGGCTTCTGGCGGGCGCTCTCGTTCATCGTGCTCGGAGCCGTGCTGATCGGCATCGGCCTCGCCTACCAGAATCTCCTGCTCCGCAGGCCCGAGAAGCCGGACGGAGGCACATGATGGAGATGCCCTGACAGGTCCCCCAGGCAGTCGCATGAGGGGGAGTGGCGTCAAGCAGAACTCCGCTCAAACGACACCCTTTGCCTTGAGCGCTGTGATGTCCGCTTCCCCATAACCGAGGCTCGTGAGCACCTCGGCCGTGTGCTCACCAAGATCGGGTGTGGGGCCGAGCACCTCAGGCTGCGGGAAGCGGCTCATGTTGATCGGCTGACCGACGAGGCGCATCTCGCCGAGCTTCTTGTGGCGCACCTTGCGCGCGATGCCGAGGTGCTTGACCTGCGGCTCCTCGAACGTCTGCTGGATGTTGTTGATCGGCCCGCACGGCACGCCGGCCTTGTTCAGCGCTGCGATCCAGTGGGCGCTGGTGTTGGTCTTGGTGCGCTCGGCGAGGAGGCCGTTCAACACCTTGCGATTCTTCGAGCGCGCACCGCCCGTCTTATAGTCCGGGTGGTCGATTAGCTCCGGCACGCCCAGCGCCTTGCAGCACCGTTCATAGAGGTTGTCGCCCGAAGCCGCGATGTTGATGTGGCCGTCCGAGGTCTGGAACACGCCCGTCGGGATGCCGGTCGGATGATCGTTACCAGCCTGGGGCGGCACCTCGCCCGCGATCAGCCAACGCGCGGCCTGGAAGTCGAGCATGAATATCTGCGCCTCGATCAGGGACGTGTGCACCCACTGCCCCTTGCCCGAACGCTCGCGCTCGTAGAGCGCCAGGATCATCGCTTGCGCCAGCAGCAGTCCTGAGGTGAGGTCAGCGATCGGAATGCCGACGCGCACCGGACCCTGGCCGGGAATGCCGGTGATCGACATCAGCCCGCCCATGCCCTGCGCGATCTGATCGACACCGGGCCGCGTCGCATCCGGCCCAGATTGCCCGAAACCCGAGATCGAGCCGTAGATGATCCGTGGATTGACCTTGGCGCAGTTCTCGTAATCGACCTTGAGCCGCGTTTTCACGTCCGAGCGCATATTCTCGACGACGACGTCGGCGTCCTTGACGAGCTTCATGAAGATCGCGTGCCCTTCGGGGCTCTTCAGGTTGAGCGTCAGTGAGCGCTTGTTGCGGTGAAGGTTCTGGAAATCGAAGCCGTGCCGCTTGCCACCCATCGCGTCCACGTCGCTGTCGGCGGGCGGCTCGATCTTGATGACTTGCGCGCCCCAGTCGGCGAGCTGACGCACGGCCGTCGGGCCGGCGCGATGCGCTGTAAGATCCAGCACCTTGATGTGGGCGAGCGGCAAGGCGGAACGGGCGTCGGACATCGCAAGGGTCTCCTCGTCATCCCGGGCGCGGCCGCGGGTCCCCAAAGGTTAGGCAGCGAACACTTCGCGGATCAAGCGGCGCCAGCACGGACTGTCGCCCGACGCCTGGAAAAGCCTCGCCGGCGAAGACCCATTAGCCGAGCATCGCGTCATCGATCGGGAGATAGGCCGGCGCCTCACCGGCGATGCGGCCGGCAGCAGCCTCGACGCGTGGACCAACCCGCGCGAACACGTCCTCGCACGCCAGAACCAGCCCCTCGCAGCGCAGACGCTCGGCATCGCTCGACTCGGCCCGATAAGCGCGCGCGGCCCGGGCCTGCTCGAGCCAGATCCAAGCAAAGGTTGCACAGCCGACAAGTTCCATGGCGTCGTGGGCTCGGGCCATGGCTGCGCGTGGCCCAACCGTACGTGTGATATCGCTCATACGCTCAAAGGATATGCGGATCGCAGCCCCCATCGCCGAAAGACGACGCGCCATTGGCGCCAGCCGCGCATCATCCGACGCCGCCGATGACGTCTCACCGAGACGCGACAGAAACAGGTCAAGGGCGCGGCCTTCGGCCATCACGGCCTTTCTGCCGGCAAGGTCGAGAGCCTGGATGCCGTTGGTGCCCTCGTGGATCGGGTTCAGACGATTGTCGCGGTAGTGCTGTTCGAGCGGAAAATCGCGCGTGTAGCCGGCCCCGCCCAGCACCTGAATGGCGTGGAAATTGGCGACGAGGCATTCCTCGGACACCCAGGCCTTGAACACCGGCGTCAGGAAATCGAGCAGGAGACCGGCATCGCGGCGGGCAATCTCTCCCGGAGCGGCCGCCTTCAGATCGGCGAGCTTCGAGAGATAGAGCGTCAGCGCAATGCCGCCCTCGGCGGCCGCCTTCTGCTGTAGCAGCATACGGCGGACGTCCGCGTGCGCGACGAGCGGCACCTGCGGGCTCGCCGGATCCTTGGCATCGGGGTGGCGCCCCTGCCGGCGCTCGCGGGCATAGGCAAGCGAGATCCGGTAACCCGCGCTGGCGTGCGCAACGGCCCCCATGGCGACGCCGACGCGGGCCTCGTTCATCATCGTGAACATGCAGGCGAGGCCTTGCCCCGGCGCCCCTACGATCTCACCGATCGTATCTCCCCCTTCGCCCATGTTGAGCACCGTATTGACGGTGCCGCGCTGACCCATCTTGTGATTGAGGCCCGCGAGCGCGACATTATTCCAAACAGCGGGTCGGCCATCCGCATCCAAGCGTTTCCTCGGCACGATGAAGAGCGAGATGCCCTTGACGCCGGCCGGCGCGCCCTCGATGCGGGCCAGCATCAGATGCACGATGTTCTCGCCCATGTCGTGCTCACCACCCGAGATCCACATCTTGGTGCCGCGGATGGCGTAGCTGCCATCGGGCAGCAAGCGCGCGGTGGTGGTGATGTCGCCGAGCGATGAGCCGGCATGCGGCTCGGAGAGCGCCATGGTGCCGTGAAATCGCCCATCGAGCATCGGCGCCATATAGCGCGCCTTCTGCTCGGGCGTGGCGTGGTGCGCGAGGAGTTCTGCAGCACTCGCCGTCAACATGGCGTAGTTGGCGATCGAGATGTTGGCCGCCTGGAACTGCAGAAAGGCCGCGTTCGCGATCGTGCACGGGAGGCCGAGCCCGCCGTCCGCGACACGGGCCGCCATCCCCGAAAATCCGGCATCGCGGAAAGCGATCAGGGCCGTTTCGACCTCGTCGGGCAGGACGACGCGGCCGTTCTCGATCCGCGGCTCGTTGTCGTCGAGGTGGCGATAGCTCGGCAGGAAGATATCCTCAGCCAGTCGCGACGCCGTGTCGATCATCGCTTTGGCGCTGTCGCCATCGTGATCGGCAAAAGCGGGAAGGCCGAGCAGCGAGCCGACGCCGAGGACATGATCCAGAACAAAGCCCAGGTGCCACGGGTCGATGAGGGGGATGGACAAAAGCTGGTCTCCGTTTCAGCCGGCGATGGCGCTCGAGCCCGAATGTTACGCGACGGCGATCGCCGTCGTCACGGCCTAGTCGCGCGCGACCTCCCGCGGTACTTCCGCCAGTGGAATATCTGTTGTCATCCAAAGGGATTGATTCACGCGAGGTAAACCGTCATTTATGAAACAGCGGCGCCGTGCATGGCGCCACCAAAGGAGGCAGTCATGAGTATTTTCGGTCGCATCTCGGAAGCGATCTTCGGAGGCCCAGCAAAGGCCGCCACCGCGTCAGCCGCTTCGGGCGCAGCGCCTGCCGCCGGGGCCCCCGGAACGACACCTAGCGCCCCGATGTCGTCGGTGGATGTCGCAGCCGTGCTCGACAAGCTCGAGGAGGACCACGACGAGGATCTCGAGTGGCGCAAGTCGATCGTCGACCTGATGAAGCTGCTCAAGTTGGACAGCAGCCTGAAGGCACGCAAAGAACTCGCGACCGAGTTGAAATACACCGGCGACATGGGCGACTCAGCCACGATGAACATGTGGCTGCACAAGCAGGTCATGACCAAGCTGGCTCAGAACGGCGGTGTGGTGCCGGCCGAACTGAGGGACTGACGTCGATTGTCGTCTGTAATGGACCCGGTGCTCGATGGCACCGGGCTCCGATCCCCTAGACCGGCCGCAGCAGAACGTGCCGATCGGTACCGAGGCTCAGCTTGATAGTGCCTTCGGTCGTCACGTCCGTGGGCGTGAGCTTCGCCTTGTCGCTGAGCACGGGCGCGTCGTTGACCCTGATACCTTCGTCGCGGAACAACCGCCGCGCCTCGGGATGCGACCGGGCGAGCCCCGACGAGATCAGGGCGGCCAGCACACTCACCTCGTTCATCAGATCGGACTGCGGAATTTCCACGACCTCGGATTCGGCCGGGATCGTCGGATCGGCAGCATGGCTCTTTTCCGCCACCGGGTCGCGCGCGGCACGCTCTTTCGCCGCACGTCGCCGCGCAGCCCGCTCGCGAGCGACCCTCTCCCCGAACGACCCGAGCCGTGACACTGGCTTCTTGTCTGGCTTGCGCACTCTGTGGTCTTTCAGACGGGCTTCAGGAGGACATGCTTCTTCTT
>JALHMC010000079.1:7986-11657 GCA_022844225.1 Hyphomicrobiaceae bacterium
TTGCGCGCGGTCTCGGCGGCTGCATCGGCCTTCTCTCTGCCGTGGACGAGCGCCGTCGCCTCCGTGGCGAGGATCTTCTTAGCCTCGTTGATCTCGGCATCCTTGAGCGCGGCGAGCTTGGCGATCTCGCCCATCGGCAAGAGCGTGAACAGCTTCAGGAACCGCTCGACGTCGGCGTCCTCGGTGTTGCGCCAGAACTGCCAGTAGTCGTAGGGCGCCAAGTGGTCCTCGTTGAGCCACACGGCGCCGGCGGCGGTCTTGCCCATCTTAGCGCCGGACGCCGTGGTCAGCAGGGGACAGGTGAGCGCATAGAGTTGATGCGTGCCCATGCGCCGGCCGAGATCCACGCCCATGACGATGTTGCCCCACTGGTCGGAGCCGCCCATCTGCAGGTTGCAGGCATAGCGCCGTGCGAGCTCGACGAAGTCGTAGCTCTGCAGCAGCATGTAGTTGAACTCGATGAACGACAGCTCCTGCTCACGGTCGAGGCGCAGCTTCGCCGAATCCATCGACAGCATTCGGTTGACCGAGAAATGGCGGCCGACGTCACGCAGGAACTCGATGTAGTTCAAAGGCGCCAGCCACTCGGCATTGTCGACCATGATGGCCTCGCGCGGGCCGTTGCCGAACGTCAGGAACCGCGAAAACACGCCCTTGATCGCATCCTTGTTCGCGTTGATGGTCTCGACGGGAAGAATGCGCCGCGTCTCGTCGCGGCCCGAGGGATCGCCGACGCGCGTGGTGCCGCCGCCCATCAGCGCGATCGGCTTGCCGGCGCCCGAGGCCTGCAGCCAGTGCAGCATCATGATCGACAACAGATGGCCGACGTGGAGCGAGGCGGCGGTGCAGTCGTAGCCGACGTAGGAGACGATCTCGCCCTTTGCGGCGAGCGCATCGAGTCCGGCAAAATCGGAGCACTGATGGACGTAGCCGCGCTCGACGAGAATGTTCAGGAAATCGGACTTGTGCGTCGACATGGAGTAGGCTCGCCGTCATAGAACCGAGTGCGAGGGTTTCACCCTCGCGCGCCCATTGATGGGCTTGGCCCTTCGAAAACCCTGGAAACGGGGGTTCTACGGAGCCCTTGGCGCGAAGCGACCTCTTGTTGGCGCAAATTGCACGGGAGTGACCCCATGAGCAAGATCAGGCGTGCCTTGGGGCTGATGAGCGGCACCTCGATGGATGGCATCGACCTCGCCCTGATCGAGACCGACGGGGCTACGCACGTGCGTCGGCTCGGTGCCGCAACAGTGGACTACCCGGACGATTTCCGGGAGCGACTGAGGCAGGCGATCGCCGATGCAAAGGGTCTTTCGAACCGCGAGCAGAGGCCCGGGTGCCTCGCCGATGTGGAGCGCGAGCTGACTGAACGGCACACCGAGGCCACGCTGCGTTTCCTCGGCGACCGTATGCTGCAGCCCAGCGCCGTCGATGTGATCGGCTTTCACGGGCAGACCGTGTTGCATAGGCCGGAAGTGGGCCTCACCGTGCAACTCGGCGACGGTCAAATGCTGGCGGACAAGACGGGCGTCGATGTCGTCTACGATCTGCGCGCTGCCGATTGCGCGGCGGGCGGCGAAGGTGCGCCCTTGGCACCCGCCTACCATCGCGCACTTGCGGCCAAGCTGCCCCAGAGGCCCGTGGCGTTCCTCAACATTGGCGGGGTCGCCAACGTCACTTGGATCGGCGCCGACGAGACGCTGATCGCCTTTGATACCGGCCCGGGCAACGCCATGATCGACGATCTTGTGCGCCGGACGGCCGGCGGTACTCATGACGTGAACGGCGGGATGGCGGCTCGCGGAATGGCTGACGAGCGAGCTGTGCATGCCTATCTGATGCATCCCTATTTTGCCAAGCCGGTCCCGAAATCACTCGACCGCAACACGTTTGCGCCGGAGCTGATCGGGGAACTGTCGGTTGTCGATGCGGCCGCGACGCTCACCGCGTTCACCGTCGAAGCGATCGTCAAGGCGCGGGAGCATTTGCCGGTCGAACCGGCACTTTGGGTGGTCTGCGGCGGCGGAAGGCGGAACCGGACGCTGATGAGCATGCTTGCCGCACGCGTCGAGAACGCTGTCGTGCCGGCCGAAGGGATCGGGCTCGAAGGGGACACCCTCGAAGCCGAGGCCTGGGCCTATCTGGCGGTCCGGTCGCTCGACAATCTCGCAATAAGCTGGCCGGGGACGACAGGCGTAAGGGAGCCGACGAAAGGTGGCGCGCTGGCTCGTGCGCGATAGGGATGGGCAATCTCCCCTTCCCCATGGCCTACACTTGAGCTTCAGCCTCTCCTGTTGACGCACACGCTCCCTCTCATCACAGTCCCGCGCATCTCAACGCTCACTGAAAGGACAGCCGCGATGAAGATCGCGATCATCGGCGTCGGCGCCATGGGCTCCGTCTACGCAGGCCTCCTCGCCGATCAGGGCAAGCACGACGTCTGGGCCGTCGACACCTGGAAGGATCACGTCGAGGCAATCAAATCCAAGGGTCTGCGGGTCGAGGGTGCTTCCGGCGACCGAACCGTGAAGATGAACGCGACGACCAACCCGGCGGACGTGAAAGACGCCGATCTCGTCATCATCGCCACCAAGGATGACGGAGTCGCGGGCGCGGCCAAGGCAGCATTGCAGATCGCGAAATCCGACGCCCCGATTCTGACCATCCAGAACGGTCTCGGTTCGGCCGACAAGGTGGCCGAGATCGTCGGATCGAAGCGCATTCTGATGGGCGTCGTCGGCGGCTTCGGCGCCTCCATGAAAGGGCCCGGCCACGCCCATCACAACGGCATGGAGTTCCTGCGGCTCGGCGAGATGGACGGCGGCCTGACGCCGCGTCTCGAAACGGTCAAGCAGGCCTGGGAGGCCGGCGGCTTCAAGGTTCTCGCCTTCGACGATATTCACAAGATGGTCTGGGAAAAGCTGATCTGCAATTGCACCTACTCGGGCCCATGCGCACTCACCGGCCTGCGCGTCGGCGAGGTGCAGGCGAACCCGAGCGCATGGAGCATTGCGGCAGCATGTGCCAACGAGGCCTACCTCGTGGCGATGGCCAAGGGCATCAAGCTCGATTTCGACGACCCTGTGCGCTACGTGCGTGATTTCGGCAAGAAGATCCCGAACGCCCGGCCGTCGATGTTGCTGGACCACATGGCCGGGCGTCCGGCCGAGGTCGACAACATTAACGGCGCCATCCCTCGCGAGGGGGCGAAGGTGGGCATCGCTACGCCGGTCAACTCGGTCGTGGTGGCATTGCTGAAGGCCAAGGAGGCGGGCTTCGGCAAGGCTTGATCGCGAGCCCAGGTTTGCGGGCTGGCCGGGAGTAAACGTCCGCCCCCGGCCGGCTTCGATTTGCACTCGCCACCCGTTGCCAGGCAGCGATTACCGTCCGAAAGCCGATAACTGTTTCAACGCAACCGCCGATGGACCGTGATAGTCTTGCGGAACTGTCATTTGACCGGAGCCTACTTACTGAGCGGTGTTTGATGCGCCTAACGTCAAGGCGTGATTCACCGATGCGTCAAGGGTGCCATGACCGCTCAAAAGCTTGCTAGCCTGATCGCCACCTATCGTTGGCTCGCCCACGAGCTGACCGATCAGGCTAATACAGGTGCGACGGCCAACGGCCGACAAATCCGGGAGGAGCTCGATACGCTCTTTCTCGAGATCGTG
>JALHMC010000080.1 GCA_022844225.1 Hyphomicrobiaceae bacterium
GAGGGCGATATTCTCGTCAAAGGCAAGGTGCACGGCAACATCAAGTGCAACCTGCTGATTATCGATACCGACGCCTTCGTCGAGGGCGGAATCACCGCTGACGAGGTCGTCATTCGAGGCACGACCAAGGGTGTGATCAACGCCACCAAAGTGCGTCTCGAGAAAACGGCACACGTCGACAGCGAGATCTGCCACAACGTCTTTTCTGCAGAGGAAGGCGCACGCATCAAGGGCGCGCTGCATTACAAGGACAATCCGCTTGCCGATGCGCAGAAGAAGGCGGACGAGACGCTGAACTAGCTTCGGCGCGAGCACCGCGGATTTCGAGAAACTCTCATCGGCGGCACGCGGGCCTTGGCTCGTTGCCGCCGAAGTCATTCCATGCAGCCGGAGCGGATCACTCGCGCCTTCTGGAGCAACGCAGTGTCGCTCCCGCCTTGCGCTTCGGCACGGGTAAGGCTTTGATCGCGCCACATCGATCAATCGTAGCTCAGGAGCCCGCGCGTGGACATCAAGACAGTCACCTTCATCGGCCTCGGCGTGATGGGCGAGGCCATGTGCCGGAACCTTGCGAAGAAGGGGACTTGGCGCGTCGTCGGGTTCGACATGAAGCCCGAGCCTTTGCAACGCCTCGCGGCGGATGGCGTTGTGGCCGCGCCGACACTTGAGGCGGCAGTGGCCAATAGCGACGTGGTGCTGATGTGCCTTCCCGGCGGTGCGGAAGTGGAAGCGGTGACGCGCGGCCCTGGCGGGCTGATCGGTCTCCTCAAGAAAGGCCAGACCCTCGTCGACATGTCGACGGCGCCGCCTCGCCTCATGCGCGAACTCGCCGCCGAACTTGCGGCCAAGGGCGTCGATTTCGCCGATGCGCCGGTGGCCAGAACGCGCCGGGCTGCCGTCGATGGTACACTGTGCATCATGGTTGGCGGGACGGCTGCCGTCTACGAGCGCATCAAACCCATCCTCGGGACCATGGGAACCGAGGTTCCGCACTGCGGTGCCGTCGGCGCGGGGCAAGTGGTGAAGATCATGAACAACATGGTGGTGTTCGAGACGACGCTCGCCATCGCCGAGGCGATCACCATCGCGGAAGCCGCCGGTGTGGACGGCAAGGTGCTCTACGACACCATGTCGAAGGGGTCGGCCGACAGTTTCGTCTTGCGCAACCATGGCATGAAACACCTGCTGCCGCAGGATTATCCCGAGCAGGCGTTCTCGGTGCGCTACGCCATTAAGGATCTCTCCTACGCTCGCGAGCTTGCCCGCGAGACGGGCGTCGAGGCGCGGGCTGCAGAACTCATGCACGAGGTCTTCGAGGAGGCGGTCAAACGAGGCGATGGCGATCGCTATACGCCCGTAATCCGTCGCGGGATGCTCAAGCCCCGCGGGTAGCTCGAGGAGACGCCCGCGCATGTATAGCATCGAGTTCATCGGCACTCGCGGACGGCGGCGCGTGATCGCTGAGACGGCGCTCGATGCGAACGAGTTCCAGCAGATCGCGGCGGACCTCGGTGTCGTTCCGAGGCGCGCACGCAAGACCGGCCTCGTCGCCGCGCGCGAGGCCGTCGGTGACGAACCTGTCGAGACACGATGGAACGGCAAGGAAACCGAGGCACGCGCTACGACCGGCGACTGGATCGCCACAACGCTCGACGCGAACCTCGCACCATTGCGAGACGACGAGGGACACAAGAACGTCTATGTGATCAAGGCCGCGCGTTTTCCCGAACTCTACGAGCCGACAGGACAAACGACGCCCGACGGTGCCATCTACCGATCGAAGGGCTTAGTGGAGGCGATCCGCGTCACGGGTGGCTTCGAAATCCGGGCACCGTGGGGCGAGACGCAACGAGCTTCCAACGGCTGGCTTCTGCTCAACGGCGGCGAGGTCTACGGCAACCACCGCGACACATTTGCGGCAACGTACGAATTCATCGAGCCGTAGCCGGACTCACGAAACTGGATCGCGGCATTCCTCGTCGGCCGGCAGGGGATCACAGTTGGTCTGGTAGGCGCACGTCTTCAGGGCGTCGCGCAGCTCGTCGGTGTAAATGCCGTCGAGGCGCCCGCGATAGAGCCCGCTGGCGGACAGGCCGCACTGATACAGCTTCACCATCCGTGAACCGCCGAGGATCATCGCCTGCTGGTAATCGGTGAACGCGCCCGCATGGTTGCCCATCGACTGGCGGATGTGAGCGCGGGTGTCCCAGGTGTGCTCGCTCATCGGGTTCAATCGCAGGGAGCGCTCGACGTCGGCGAGGCCTTCCGCACCGCGGCCCCACTTGAAATAGGCCCATGCGCGATTGTTCAACGCCACCGCGAAATTCGGGTTTATCGCGATCGCGGCATCATAGTCCTCGATGGCACGGCCGTAATCCTGCTTCAGCGAAAGTGACAACGCGCGCATCGAAAAGGCCTGCGCGCGCTCGGATTCGCTGGCGGTCGGGCTGTCGATAATCGCCGAGCAGCCGGCATAGCGGCGCTCATTGTCCTCGCTGAAACAATCGGTCGCCACCTCGGCCGTCGACGCGCCAGATAGCGCGACGAGCACCATGGCAGCCGCCACAGCCCTGAACACCGAACTGCGGCGCCCGATCGTCAAGTCTCTGATACTCCTCGAAATTCATCGTGCTCGCCCGAACCGGCGCACTCCCGCCCCCAATATGGAGAGAAAGGTGGCGTGATCAAGTCGCGAGCGCCGGTCCGGGATTGTCGGGCATCTCGACATCGAGGTCCAGGAGCAGGAAGCTCCAGGATTTGCCGTGAGAATCGAGACCGAGGGAGGTGTTCACGCCACCCTCCAGGGCATCCTCCATGACGAAATTCAGGCCATGGAGTTGATCCATCTCGTAGCGGCGAACCGGACCCTTCACCAAGCTCGGGAAGGCTTGCTTCACGCGATCGGCGGTGAGTTGGGCCTTCACCAACGGGTAATCGCCCGGATCGTACACCCAGACCGAGACATTCGACGTATTGCCTTTGTCACCGGCCCGGGCGTGGGCGATGTCGTGGAGCTTCACTTTGCGCATTCAGGATGCCTTCTTGGTGGCGCCATCCGACTCCGCTGGCGCGAAGCCGGCAGGTTGTCGCGAACGGTGTCGGGAGCCGGGAGAGCCTCGTGCGTTTGGATGCTCATGCGACCAGAACCTCGACGCGCGGCTTCACGCGATCGCGCTCGAGCAGTGCGGAGTGCGTGACGACGGAGGGCGTGATCTGGCCGCGATAACCGCCACCGCCGGCCGGGCCACAGCAGAGTAGCGATTCGACCTCCCACATCATCGTCTCGCAGGCCGAGCGGTCGGCGGTGCGCATCGCGACGCGGATGCGGACGTCCTCTGCTTCCTGTCTGGGTTCATGCGCCGTCGCGTGCAACGCGTTCAGGCCGATCTGGTCGATACGGATCGTCGTGCCGGCACCGCCGATACCTGGTTCGCGACCGAGCCGCTCGCGCAGGATGTCGGCGGCGAGACCGGCGCGGGCGGTGGCGTTGGGGCCGGCGTAACTCACGCCCGCCTCGGCGAGATAGCCGCCGTCGAAGCCGACAGTCACCTTCAGCGTGTCGGGGCGCTTGGTACCTCCCGCCTTGGCGACGCGGACGCGATCGCGGCCGTCCTCGGCCAGCTCGACCTTCGAAAAGTCCGCCGTCACGTCCGGTGTCAGGTAGCGGGCCGGATCGTGCACCTCGTACAAGAGCTGCTCTTTCACCGTGCGCGACGTCACCATGCCGCCAGCGTCGGCGAGCTTGGTGATCACGCAGCCGCCGTCCGCCGTCACCTCGGCGATCGGGTAGCCGCAGTCGGCGAGGCGCGGCACGTCCTTGCGGCCCGGATCGGCGTAGTAGCCGCCCGTGATCTGCATACCGCATTCCATCAGGTGCCCGACCAGCGTGCCTTTGCCGAGCGCCTGCCAATCGTCGTTGCGCCAGCCGTATTTGTGGGCGATCGGGGCGAGAAACAGCGACGGATCGGCGACGCGGCCCGTGATGATGACGTCGGCGCCGGACTCGAGCGCCGGCAAAATCGCGTCGAGGCCGAGGTAGGCGTTGGCGCTGGTGTACGGCAGCCCGATTTCGGCGATGCGCTTGTCGTGGTGGTCGAACAACTTGGTGTCGGGGCCGAGCAGGTCGGTCACCTCGTCGCCCATCACAGCGGCGACCTTCAGGCCTTTCAGGCCCAGCTCGCGCGCGACCTCGACGACGACCTTCGCCGCCTCGGGCACGTTGGCGACGCCCATGTTGGTCACGATGCGGGTGCCGTTCTCCTTGCAGGCCTTCAGCACGCCGCGCATGCGGGCGCGGAGCTGCGGGTTGTAGCCGCGCTTCGGGTCGAGCTTGCGGTCGCGATGGGCGAAGGCCAGCGTGCGCTCGGCGCAGGTCTCGAACACGAGGTAGTCGAGGCGCCCCTTTTGCGCGAGATCAATGGCCGGGCCGAGCCGGTCAGACGAAAACCCTGCGCCACAGCCGATCCGAAGCATGGTGCCTCCCTCATTGGTTCATCGCCGCCCGCCGCCGACCTGACAGTTGGGCGGGGATGGCAGCGTCTCGACGCCGGTCATGCGCACGACTCAGCATGTGGCGTTCGAGTTGGCAACCGGCTGCGTGATGGCCCACTGGCACGCGGGAGCGTCACCGCGACCGTTCGGGGTCCGGAGTGTGACTGATCGTACGGGGCGCGGAGCGGGACGGCCTCGCTCTTTGACATTGGATTTGGATGCGGCCGTCGCCGCTCCGCTGCGCATGACGGAGGTGGTCCCCCTGCGGACGACCGGTTCGCGGGCCACCGCGCATCCGTTTTGAACGGCGGCCCTTGCCGCTCAGGGCGTCTCACGACGGCCGTGCGGCTGCGAGATCCTTCGGAGGTGGCTGAGTACCTCCGCGCCGATCCGACGCGCGCCCATCTCCCAGAGGTCCCAGCTCGAGCCCCAAGGCCCCGCAACGAGACGGACGAGGCGAAGTGTACTTGCGCAGCGGGGAGCGGGGATAAGTTTGGCCCTTCCGCACTCACCGATGTCATCCCGTGGCTTGTCCACGGGACCCATCGCGCCGCGATTTCGGGCCGCCGAAATGCGCCCCGGTCTTGTAGCCGGCCCTTCGCCGTTCATCCCCGCCGCGGCGTGCTTTAGCAGGGCACCGAGCAAGCTGAGCGATGGGTCCCGGCCACCCCGGCATTCGCCGGGGCAAGTAAGGCCCGGGATGACAAGGAGAGGGTTGCGCGGACTGCGGCGGGGACCGGGTTTACGGAGGAACGGGCGACTGGCGGTATCGTTCGCGCCCCTGCTCTCGAGCGCCCTGTCATCCCCGCCGCGGACCATGTCCGGGGTAAACGGCGGCGGGATCCACGTCGGCGTGAAAGTATTTCGATACCTATCGAGGATGCCCGCCTCCTCGGGCATGACGACGAGGAGGCGAGGCAGCGGAAAATGAGGATCGGCTCTAACGTCCGCGAGAGGCTATGGCAGAAGTGCAGTGCACCCGAGACTTACCGGTGGCGCCACTTCGGCTGCGAGCCACTTGCGGAAATTTCCAGACAGCCACTCGGTTTCATGCGCGTCAGGTCCTGAAAGTGGACAGACTATGCCACTAGGACTTATCTCCTGCGTACGAATGCACTGCACTGATTGCGAAGGCGATCGGATGGACACGTGGAAAACATGAACCGTCCTAAGGTCCAGTCCGCTGCGATCTACTTGATCGATGGCATGGCTTACATTGCGCCTTACAATGTCTCAGTCGAAGGCCTCAATGTTATGCAGAACCATGCCGTGTCGGCGCGCCTGGATGACCCGGCCCGCCTCGGCTCTGCGTTGCTCGACTGCTTCGAGCGCTGCGAGGCCGGCGTACCGCATGACATGAAGGACGCGAGGCGCGGAAAAGCCTTGCTGACGCTGACAAGAACTCGCTCGTGGAAACGCCTCCAGCAGCAATCCGTCAGCGTCTCTGCCGAGCGAAGGCTTGGCGCAGATGAAATCAGGCTCACGCCGATGCTCAAAGAGGGTCGGCATTCGACAGAGCTGAACGACAAGGAGATCACGTCATCCAACTCCCCAGTTCAGTTGGGATTAGCGATTAAGGCCGCCCTCGGAGAAGCCAAGTAATGGAACAGATCGTAATCGCCCCGTCAGGCTGGACCTGAAGAAGCGCTCTGGTGTGATTTTCGCAGATAGCGGCTATTCGCAAGCGCCTCTCCAGAGCCACGTCGTCGACAGGACGTGGCCGAAAGGCGAATCAGTTCCAACGGTCAATCCGCGCCACCGCGACGACTAAGCTGATCAAGGGCCGCGCAGTCTGTCGAAGTGCGAGTGACGGCGCCGGTCCAACGAGCATGCTGCAACTGCTCAGATGTCAGCTCAGGGTCTTGGCTGCGTGTAAACGCGGCGGCACGGAAGGACCACCCCTAAGCGGACGTGATCGAGTGCCGGCGCGCGCCCGGCCAACGTCCATCAGACCCACGTCCGCCCCTGCGCCACCCCCTACTTCAGCGTCACCCGATAGGTGGCGTTGCCGCTGACTTGGATCTGGTCGGTGGTGCGGGAGTTGCGGTGGACGTTGCTTTGGACGTTCAGGCGTTCGATGCGGCAGGTGGTGGCGATGGTCGACTGGAGGACTTTGCACTCGTTCGCGGCGATGGCGTAGAGCATGCGGCGGCCACTCTCCAGGGCTTCGGCCTGGGACTTCTCGTCCTCCGACTTCAGCGGGATGGCGAGGCTGTAGTTGACCGCCACCGAAATCTCGCCCGGCATGGGGCCGCTTTCGCCGGGCACCCGCAGTGGATACGGCTGCTGGGCGGTGGCCGCGGGCACGAGCGTGCAAACGGCGAGGCCGAGGGCCAGTGCGAGCTTTCTGTGCATGCGTCCTCATCCCCGGGCTGTGCAGCAACGACTCGTGTCGCGACAGCTTAGATCAGCATTCGCATCAATTCGAGCGGTGGCCGTGACTGCGGTTGATCAGAGGTAAAGAGCGGCCTCGGATCGACGCCTTGGTCGCGACGGTTCGGCCGCTCGCCGCCTGCGCTGGACGATCAGGCTCACGACGTGACGAGGGAAGCCGCGAGACCCGAGACGTCCGGCGCCGTTCGCAAACCCCGGCAGGCGGCCAGGCTCGCCTCGATACGTTCTGGCGTCATCGGCGCGAGTGGTGCCAAGGCGCGATATTTCGCCTCGATCTCGGGCCAGCCGGTGCCGAGGCAGGCCGCGCCCTTCGGCACCAGCACGGTGCTCGTCACGTGGCGGCCGGTGGTCGTCTCGATGCTGACGGTGGCGCCCTGCCGGTATGCGGCGGGGTTCCCCGCCGGCGGCGGACCGACGCGGACCTTGTCGATCAGCGCGTGGATGACCGGATCGGCGATCTTCCCAGGGCCCGCGTGTTCCCAGCCGAAGCGCTTGTCGCGCGCGCCGGCCGCCGTGAAGTAGGCGGGGCTGTGCGCCATGTCGATCAGGTCGGTCGGATGCGCCGGACCCGGCAACTTCACCAGGCCCGGGCGTGAGACGACGATTGCGGCGATCTCGTCGGGGGCGATGTCGCCGTCGCTGGCCGCGTTGGCTGCCGCCTCGCCGAAGGCGTGGAACGGGTGGCCGCCCGGGACGAGCTTGAACGCGAGGTCCGTGGCGATGTCCCAATCCCGGCCGAGATCACGGACGATGCCGGCCGCGTCGGCGTCGGGGCCGCCGAACAACTGGCAGAAGCCACGATCCATTTCGAGGATCGCCAGCTCACCGATGTAGCCGCGCTGTGCGGCCAGCGCCGCTTCCATGCCGAGCATGGTGGCGTTGCCGGCGTGATATTCGCGCGCCACGCTCGTCGCCGCCGCCTTGGCGAGGCCGCCGATCGAGGTGGCGGTGAGTGCGATGGCGTGCGCCGTCTGGCGGGCGTCGAGGCGAAGAAGACGCGCCGCCGCTACTGCGGGTCCGAACGCCGCGCCCATGCAGCCGTGATGGCCGCGAAAGTCGAACCGGGGGATGATCGCCTCGCCGATCCGGCCCGCAGCCTCGTAGCCGACGACGATGGCGGCCAGCACGTCCGCGCCCGAGGCGCCGAGCTTTTCCGCCAGGGCCAGCGCAGTAGCCGTCAGCGGCGTGCCGGCGTGAACGATATTGCGCAGGTCGCTGTCGTCGGAGGCGGCGGCGTCGCTCAGCAGCGCGTTGACGCGTGCCGCGCCGACCGCCGGTAATTTCGCCTCGCCCTCGAACCAGACCGAGGCATCGGCCCTTCCGCCGCGCTCGAGCTCGATATCGCGGATGATTTGCGCCGACCGGATGTGGCGCCCCGCAGCAGCGCTGGCGAGCGTGCTGGCGATGATCATGGCCGCGAGGTCGGTCGTCCGCTCGGGGAGGTCCTCGAAGCGGGTGGCAACGAGAAGTCCGGCGAGCGTTTCGGCGATGGTCATTGGCTGAGGTCCCGGCGGCAAAGGGTCGAGCGGCTCAGTAAGGCAGCTCGCCGCGCGGTGCACAACAGGCGGGTCTGGCCGACGCCACTTGCCGCATCCGCTGGCGCGACGGCTCAGGGCTGCTAGTCTCATGGCCAGAAACGCTGAACCACGCGACGAGGCAACGCTCCATGAACCAGCCGATCCCCAATTCCGTGCGCCGCATGACTGGCGGCATGGCGCTCGCCGAGATGCTCAAGCTCACCGGCTGCGGCCCCATTTTCGGCATGGGCGGCTTCCAGCTGCTGCCGTTCTACGAGGCGTGCCGCGTGCTGTCGCTCAAGCACTACCTGATCAACGACGAGCGCTGCGGCGCCTTCGCGGCCGATGCCTGGGGCAAGGTGATGAACCGGCCGGCCGTGGCTGACGGAACGCTGGGGCCAGGCGCGACGAACCTGACGACGGGCCTGATCGAGAGCCTCAACGCGGGCATCCCGATGATCGCCATCGCAGGCGACGCCAATCGCGAGCACGCCTGGAAGAACATGACACAGGAGGCGCGGCAGATCGAAATCCTGCGCCCAGCCGTGAAGGAGGTGATCCGCGTCGAGGTGATCAAGCGACTGCCGGAGCATGTGCGGCGCGCCTTCGCCGTGGCGACCAGTGGGCGTCCCGGACCCGTGCTGCTCGACGTGCCGGAGGACATTGCGCATTCGGAGCACGACTTCGACGCGACGGATTTCTGGGTCGACCCCGAGACGCTCAAGGCGCAAGCGCGGCGTACGCGGCCCGACGGATCGAGCGTCGAGAAGGCCGCCGCTTTGATCGCCAAGGCCGAGCGACCGCTGATCCTGGCGGGTGGCGGCGTGCACATTTCGGAAGCGTGGGACGTCCTCACGCAGTTCGCCGAGGCCTACGGCGTTCCCGTCGCGCACACCATGAGCGGCAAGGGCGCGATCGCTTGCAATCACTCGCATTCGGCTGGCCTGTTCGGCCGGTACGACCGCATCGCCAACGCGCTGATCGGCGCATCGGACTGCCTGATCGTGGTCGGCTGCAAGCTCGGTGAAATCGCGACCAAGCGCTTCGCGCTGATCGCGCCCGGCAAGCCTGTGATCCACGTCGAGATCGAGCCGACCGAGATCGGCCGAACCACGCGTACCGACGTCGCCTTGGCCGGTGATGCCAAGCTGACACTGATGGACCTCGCCGCAGCGCTCGGCAACGGCAAGGCCGCGGCACAGAAGCGCGCCGGTTACCTCGCCGAGATCCCCAAGCGCATGGCCGAGTGGCGCGAGGGCGCCAAGGACCGGCTGGAGTCGAAAGAGAGCCCGATCAACGTGGGCCGCCTCATGAACCAGCTCAACAAGCAGATGCCAGCCGATGCCATCCTCGTCGCCGATGGCGGCTTCGCGGGCCATTGGGGCGGGCTGATGTTCGATACCAAGGCTGCGGGCCGGCACTTCCTGCCTGACCGGGGCTTCGCGTCGATCGGTTATGGCGTGCCCGGCGGCATCGGCGCCCAGCTCGCTGCCGGTCCGAAGCGGCGCGTCGTGACCATGTGCGGCGACGGTGGCTTCAACATGAGCCTCGGCGAGTTGGAGACCGCTCGGCGTCTCGGAACCAACTTCGTCGGAATTGTCTTCAACAATGCGGCCTCAGGCTACGTGAAAGCGCTACAGCACGCCGTCTACGGCCACGGCAACTACCAGTCTTCGGATCTGGTCGAGATGGACTACTCACAGATCGCCAAGGGCTTCGGCTGCCACGGCATTCGCGTGTCGGACCCGGAGAAACTGGAAGCCGCTATCCAGGAGGGCCTCGAGAACACGTCGACTCCGACGATTCTCGACGTGGTCGTCACGCGCGATCCGGCCAAGATGCTGCCCGCCGCCGACAACCGCGCAGCACTGACCGTCAAGAAGGGTGACCGCCCTGTCTAGACGCAACGCGAGTGCGATAGTCTCAATCGGAGCCTCCAATTCAGTGCTTCGATCGCGCAACTCCATGGAGCGGAACATTTTTTCGCCCCATCCTTTGGCGAGGCTTTGCGGGTTCGATTCGCGCTGGATCGGCCCGCCGTCTCTGAACCAACTCGGGGGAGTTGCCTCATGACGATGTTTTCGCGCCTACGCGGCGCCGTGCTCGTGCTCGCCACTGTGATGTGCGTGCCGACCGCTAGCCATGCCGATAACGGTTCCATGACGCTGACCATCTGGAAGGCCGGCTGGATCATCGGTGGCTCGGGCGGTGGCGGCAGTCTTTATTTTCGCGGACAGCGTTTCGGAGTCTCTGCCGGTGGCATCGATGCCGGCCTCGTTTTCGGCGGCTCCAAGACCGTGCTCTACGGCCGCGTCCGCAACATTTTCAAACCATCCGATGTGGAGGGGGTCTACGTCGCAGCCGGCGCGGGCCTCGCCGTCGGGGCTGGCGCGCGGGCGATCGTGCTGACCAATCCTAACGGCGTCGTGCTCGAACTGAGCGGCCAGCAGTACGGCCTGATGGCGAATGCGGATTTGAGCGGTCTGGCGATCACGCTGGATTGACGACGACAAAATATGCCGATGGGCCAAGTCGGCGACGTTTACCCCGCACGATCCGTGCTACTGTGCCTGCACTTGAGTGTTCGTCGTTTAGGCACCGAGGCTCGCCCCAGCGCCTCTCTGAAGGCCGTCAATCGCGCCTGAGACCTTATCTCCGAGAGGGACCAAAATCATGGCTAAAGGCCAACAAAAGGGCAATCGCGAAGTGCGAAAGCCCAAGTCAACAAAGACCAAGGCGCCGTCCAGTCAAGAGTCGCCATTCGCCGTTCGCTCCGG
>JALHMC010000081.1 GCA_022844225.1 Hyphomicrobiaceae bacterium
AGGCGGCCGCCCAGCTCTGTCACGCGAAAGGGATCGGTGTCCCAGGGCTGATCGGTGACGGGCACCACGTCCATATGCCCGGACAACCCGATGCCGCCGATTCCAGCCGGGCCGATGGTTGCAAACAGATTGGCGTGCAGGCCATCCTCGGCCGGGAGCATGATGCTGTCGATGTCGTGACTGGCAAGGAAACGCTGAACCCACTCGGCCATTGGCAGATTAGGGTTCTCACTGACGGTGTCGAACGCAACGAGCGTGCCCAGGATCTCCTTGGCTCTTTCCAAGAGCTCCGTGGTCGTTGCGGCCGGCATTCAGTGCTCCCGGGTCAGTTGATGCTTCGCTTGGCGTAAGGGCTGTCGAGAGAGAAGCTCGGGATGGTGATATCGAGCATAAGCCCGTCAGCCCTTTGCATTTGGTAACTGCCCGACATGATACCCGACGGCGTCGTCAGCGGGCATCCCGAGGTGTACTCGAAACTCTGTGAGGGCCCCAAGGTCGGCGTCTTCCCGACCACACCAGGGCCGCGCACCGTCTCCTGCCGCCCGTTGCCGTCAGTGATTAGCCACCTTCGTGTCTTGAGTTGTACGGGTTCGGTACCTTCGTTACGGATCTCGACCGTGTAGGCCCAGAAATAGCGTCCCTCGTCTGGAGACGACTGATCCTCTAGAAATCGCGGCGTGACCCGCACTCGAATGTCGCTGGTTACGGCTTCGTACATGGGACTTCTTGCTGGGCTGGCGCTCTGGACTGGGTCTTAGTCTACACCCTAAGCGCAGACAGCGCCCGGTCAATGTCCCGCATGAGGTCTTCGGGCGCCTCGAGGCCGACGGAGAGCCGGAGAAGACCGTCTGAGATGCCCAACTCAGCCTTGAGTTCCGGCTTGAGGCGCTGATGGGTGGTTGTTGCCGGGTGTGTGATCAGGCTCTTCGCATCTCCGAGATTGTTGGAGATGCGGATGATCGAAAGGGCGTTCAAGAACCGAAAAGCTCCTGCCTTACCGCCGGTGACCTCGAATGACACCAGCGTGGACCCGGCCTTCATCTGACGACGAGCGAGTGCCGCCTGGGGGTGATCGTCGCGGCCAGGGAAGATGACGCGGTCAACGCCGCTGCCCAATCTATGGGCCAAATGATCCGCGATGAGGCCAGCGCCCTCGGTTTGGGCCTTAACGCGCAGCGAGAGCGTCTCCAGGCTTTTCAGCATGATCCAGGCATTGAATGGGCTGATTGCACCGCCGGTGTGTTTGTAGAACGGATGGAGATGATCGTTTACGTACTTCTGCGAGCCGAGGACGATTCCGCCCAGCACCCGGCCCTGCCCGTCGATATGCTTGGTTGCGGAGTAGACGACGACATCGGCGCCCAGCGCCAGGGGGCGCTGATAAATCGGCGTCGCGAACACGTTGTCGACGACGACCAGGGCGCCGGCATCGTGGGCAATTTTGGAGACCGCCTCGATATCAACGAGGTCGAGGCAGGGATTGGAGGGGGTCTCGAAGAACACGGCCTTCGTATTGGGCTGCATGGCCCTTTTCCAGGCTTCGACGTCTCGGCCGTCGACCAAGGTCGAGGTGACGCCGAAGCGTGGGAGCACGTCCTGGATCACGTAGAGGCAGGAGCCGAACAACGCCTTCGCGGCCACGACATGGTCGCCGGCCTTGAGGAAGCACATCAACGCAGCGGAGACAGCAGCCATTCCGGAGGCGGTGCAGCGGGCCGCTTCGGCGCCTTCCAGGAGCTTCATGCGCTCCTCGAGCATGGCGACCGTGGGATTGGCGTAACGTGAGTAAATGAAGCCGCCGCTTTCGGTCTTGAAGCGCTCTTCGGCCTGTTCGGGGCTGTCATAGACATAGCCCTGGGTCAGAAAGAGTGCTTCCGAGGTCTCGGCGAACTGCGAGCGCAGCGTTCCGCCATGCACCATGCGCGTCGCCGGCAGCCAGCTCTCGGGGTTCTTCAGGTCGTCCGGATTCATCGTCATCTCACGATCCCTCGCATGCGGACCTTGGCTGTCCGCAAACAGCACACCACACCGCGCCGGCTGCCACTTGGGCCAGTTGCCGGGCGTCTCCAGGATCGTGATGTCCGGAATCGCGCACGGCCTCTTTAGCGAGTTGTTTTACGTGGCTGCAAGCCGGCCGGCCAAATCACCACGGGGAGTGGGGATTAGCGGTATCGAGGCTTGGCGTCAATGGCCGCGTCCTCTAGACGGACCTGGGTTGCACAGGTGTGCGCGCGCAGAAGAGGGGCCGTCAACATGGCGCAGGCGAGCACGAGACTCGGCGAAGTGGCAGGCATTCTGCCCGCCCAGACGATCCGGCGCCTCGTCGCTGAGGGCGCCATTGCGCCGGCCGCGCCGGTGGCCCATGGCCAGATCCAGCCGGCCAGCATCGACTTGCGCCTCGGCGACATTGCGCACCGGGTGCGGGCGAGCTTTCTTCCCGGCCCCGGCGAGGATGTGAGCCGCAAGCTGCGGGACCTGACGCTGCACGTGTTCGACCTGACGGAAGGAGCCGTCCTCGAGACGGGCTGCGTCTATGTCGTGCCGTTGCTCGAGAGCCTTGCCCTGCCAGACCACATCGCTGCCGCCGCCAATCCCAAAAGCTCGACTGGGCGGCTCGATGTGTTCACGCGTGTGATCGCCGATGGCGTCGATGCGTTCGACACGGTACCGGCAGGGTATCGCGGCCGGCTTTATGCCGAAATCTGCCCGCAGACGTTTCCGATCGTGGTTCGGCGCGGCTCCTATCTTTCGCAACTGCGGTTCCGCATCGGCGATCCTATCGAGGCGGACAACGCACTACTCGCGATGCAACACCAGCTGAAGCTCGTTACTGGAGGCGCCGAGGACATCAAGGGCGGGGTGGCGCTCTCGGTCGACTTGCTCGGAGACGGGAGCGGCCTCGTCGGATATCGGGCGAAACGGCACACGGGCCTCGTCGATGTCGACAAGCCGGCGGCCTGCGCCATGCTCGACTACTGGGAGCCGATCCATGCGCATGGTCAGCGGCGACTGATCCTCGATCCCGACGAGTTCTACATTCTGGCCTCTAAGGAGGCCGTGCACGTGCCGCCGACGCATGCCGCGGAGATGATGCCGTTCAACCCACTGGTCGGCGAGTTCCGAGTGCATTACGCGGGCTTCATGGACCCCGGCTTCGGGCATGCCCCAGCGGGGGGCGCTGGCGCCCGCGTGGTGCTCGAGGTGCGCTCGCACAAAGTGCCGTTCGTGCTCGAGGACGGGCAGGTGATCGGTCGCCTCGTCTACGAGCGAATGGCCGAGGTTCCCGAGGTGCTCTACGGCGCGGGATTGAAGAGCAACTACCAGGCGCAGGGGCTCAAGTTGTCGAAGCATTTCCGGTGAGTACCGACACAGGCGTTTTCCTCCTGAAAGCCGGTCCTGCCGACAAGGCGATCGAGCACCTGCTCTGCGGCTACTGCCCGAACAGCGACATGATCCCGGTGAGGTTGACGGGCGTGCTGCTCGTGCTGCTGGTGGCAATGTTCTGAGGGGCGTCGAACGGGGTCATCGCCGCAGCGATTTCGGTGTAGAGACCCGGCAGCCACACCGGCTGGCTTGCGGCGACCTCCGGCAGCTTCTTGTGGCGCAGGTCGGTCGGCGCGATGATCAGCCTCACTTTCGCGAGGCCCGTCCGGGCCGCGAGAACGAACAGCTCTTCGGCTGCCTCGTCGCCGACGGCGAGACAGCCTGCGGACAGGTCCTTGCCGTGGATCATGATGTCGCCACCGAGATCTTTTCGACCTTCCTTCTTGGCCATCTTGAGGTCGAAGGCGTTCGGGTAGTTGACGCGAAGCGACACGTGATAGGCGCTGTTGGGGTTCAGGAGCGAGATGCGATAGAGCCCTTCAGGCACCTGCTTGTCGCCCTGCACCAGCTTTGGACCCGTCTTGCCGCTCGCCGCGAGCACACGGTAGCGGTGGACGAGGGTCCATGGTCCAGACTTCGGCTTGGCGTGCAACTCGAGGGCTTTCTCGTCCTTGATGGCAATGAGAGCGATCTCCGCTGGCGGCCACGGGGCTTTCGCGGCCTCGAACCGCTTCTCCAGGCGCCCGATAGCCCCCGGAGACAGCTCAGCGAGGCGGGCTTTCAGCGTGTAATGGCGCGGACGAGCTGGCAACGTCTGGCGCTGCCAAGGGAAGCGGAACCCCGTCGAGGGTGGTGAAGGCCTCGGCGTCGGGACTGTCCGGGTCTCGGTCGACCATATGGCCGTCTCATCCGGGCCCGGTTCAGCGGTTGCCTGCGGGGTCTCTTCGAGAGAGGCGGTCTCTTCCGACGCTCCGGGAAAGCTCGGCCGCAGACTTGGCGCGGAATGGAGGTGCGACAGCGTACCCGGTGGGGCGAACGCCCACCTGTCGACAACGATTTCGGGTGGTGCAACCCGCCCATCTACGTGTTCAATTCGGGCGGGTTCCGTGGAAATTGCACGGACGAGCGCCAGCATTGCTGCTGCACCGATCAGCGCGACCACGGTATTCGAGGCCAGAAGCGACCAGCCGCTTCTCGATCCCATCGCTTTCCCTTCGAGATTTCCGCAGCACTGGCTCTCCGGGCGCAAATTGACTGATTCGGTGCCTTCATGGGGTGCGGTGTGGCAACGTCGCCGCCACTTCTGATCAGCGCAAAGCCACTCGGGGTGGGACAGGGCTGAGGTCGAGACTTGATAGGAATCAAATACCGAGGCGGCAAAAGCGCCGCGTCGCGCACGCTGCCCTTGGCGTTTCGGCGCCAGCACGGCTAGGGTTTGTCCGGATGTATCGCACTTCGGCTCGTGCCAAGATGCGACGTGGGCGGGGGTGCCTCCCCGCGTCGCGACAACGACACCGGCCTACGAGAGGACCCTGCTCATGACGCCCCAGCCGCTCCCCGACCGCTTTCTCAGGACGGGAATCTTCCTCGCTCCTTTCCATCCGTTGGATGAGAACCCGACGCTCGCCATCGAGCGCGACATGGAACTGGTCGAGCATCTCGACCGGCTGAACTATCACGAGGCCTGGATCGGCGAGCACCATTCGGGCGGCTACGAGATCATCGCGTGCCCGGAGATGTTCATTGCCGCGGCCGCTACCAAAACGCGGCACATCCGGCTTGGCACGGGCGTGGTCTCACTGCCCTATCACAACCCCTTCACCCTCGCCTCGCGGATGATGCAGCTCGACCACATGACGCGCGGACGCGCCATGTTCGGCGTCGGTCCCGGCTCGCTCATCTATGACGCCGAGAAGATCGGCCTCAAGGCTGCCGACCAGCGGCGCCGGATGGCGGAAAGCCTCGACGTCCTGATGGAGCTGATGCAAGGGCGGATGGTCACTAAGAAGACCGACTGGTTCAATCTGGTCGAGGCCAAGCTGCAGCTCGTTCCCTACTCACAACCGATGATGGAGATGGCGGTCGCTGCCTCGCGCTCGCCCGTAGGCTCAACAGCGTCGGGGCGTCACGGCATCGGTATGATCTCGATCGGTGGCACCTCGGACGAGGCTCTCGCCGGGCACGCCGCCAATTGGGGCATGCACGAGGACGCCGCGAAAGCTGCGGGCAAAACGTCGGACCGCTCCAAGTGGCGGATCACGACTTTCGCCCACGTGGCGGAGACGCGCGAGAAGGCGCGTGCGGACATGGCGTATGGTCTCAAGAACTTCGCCAAGTATTTCACGGATGTAGCGACGTTCCCGATCATTCCGCCGGGCATCGAGGATCCCGTCACCTACCTGACGGAATCCGGTCTCGCCGCCATCGGCACGCCGGACGACTGCATCCGGCATTTCGAGCGGCTGTGGAAAGGCTCCAACGGCGGTTTCGGCGCGGTTCTGCTGCTCGCCCACAACTGGGCGGACTGGGAGGCAACCAAGCGTTCCTACGAGCTTATGGCGCGCTACGTGCATCCGCACTTCCAGCGTGCCTCGAACTCGCTGCGCCAATGGAGCTACGACGACGCCACCGCCAAACATGAGACGGCGGGGGCGGAATCGAAGGCCGCGGTCCTCGGCGAGATCGAGAAGTACGAGCGGGCCACGGGCAAGAAGATGGGGACTGCGCGCTGACGCCGATCGCGTTGGGGCTCGGTTTACACCGCACCCCAACGCGGAAGTCCCGCGATCAGGCCAGCATGTCCTGGTATTCCGTGTTCCGCGATATGAAGGCGGCGACGAACGAGCAGCGGGGGACGACCTTCAGTCCCTCGCGGCGAACCTGATCGAGTGTCGCGCGAACCAGCTTCGAGCCAATGCCGCGGCCTTCGAGTTCGCGGGGAACCTCGGCGTGATTGAGGGTGATGACATCGCCGCTTCGCCGGTAGGTTACGAAGGCGGTGTGGGCTTCAACGGGCATCTCGAAGCGCGCCGCTGTTACGTTGTCGATCAGGTCCGCCATGTCGGGTCTCCGAAAGTATCGCCGCGCTTCACAGTGCTTCTTTCCGCCGACCGCCGAGCATAAGAACCAGCGGGATCGCGACAATCGATGCCACTGTATACATTACGAACGCATTCATGTAGCCGAGCATGGCAGCTTGGCGGTTGATCTCCTTGGCGAGCCGCGCCATGCCTTCGACGCTCTCGGTGCTCCAACCGCCCATGCTTTCGGGTAACGAAAGCGTCTTGTTGTATGGACTTACCGTCTCCGCCATGCGCCCATAGTTGGCCGTCGTTGACCTAAGGACCTGCGTCACGGAGACCGAAATGAAGAACGACGAGCCGATCGAACGCATCAAGTGCATGACCGCGATGCCCTCGGCGCGCAACGACTGATCCAGAGTTCGGAATGCGGTCGTCACGATCGGCGTCCAGATGAGACCGACGGCGGTGCCCTGCAACCAGCCGTTCGCGCACATGTCGAACAGCGGCGCGTTGAGATTGAGGTGCGCCAACCAGATTCCAGAGATGATCTGCAAGGAGAAGCCCGCAACCATTCCGACCCGCGGATCGAACCGCTGGGCATAGATGGAGAGTGCCGAGCCGGTCATGACACCCGCTCCCCGCCAACTCACGACGAACCCGATCAGCCCATCAGGAAAGCCTAGTTGGTTCTGCATCAGTGGTGGCAGCAGCACCATGGGCGTGAAATTCAGCATGCCGAAGATGGCGATCAGAAAAAGCCCGATGACGTAGTTGCGGTCCGTCAACAGGCGCGGGCTCAGATAGGGCCTGGGTGCTGTCGCGCTGTGGACGAGGAAAATGTAGAAGGCGATGGCGGCTACGGCGACCTCAACCATGATCTCAGTCGAATCGAACCAGTCGAGGCGCTGGCCACGCGAAAGCACGAACTGAGTGGCCGCGATCGCGATCGAGAGCGACAGGAAGCCAACCCAATCGAGTGAGAGGCTGCGCTGTCGGTTCTCTTCGGGCAAGGCAAAGCGAGCCGCGACGGTCGCAGCCAATGCGACGGGTACAATCATGAAGAATCCCCAGCGCCAGCCGAGGTATTCGGCGAGATAGCCGGCGAACGTCGGCCCAATGATTGGTCCAATCGTATTCGCGGTACCGAATATTGCGATGACAACCCCGTGCTGTCGCCGCGGGAAAACGTCCATGATGACCGATTGGCCAACGGGAAGCAGTGGGGCGCCGGTCGCTCCCTGGATCAACCGCCATATGACCAGGCCCTCGAGCGACTGGGCAAAACCGCACATCATCGTGGAAAAAGTGAACCCGGCCAGCGCCCAGAACTGGACGTTGCCGCGACCGAACCGGGCTACCAGCCAGCCGGTCATCGGCATGCAGACTGCCGTCGCGAGGATATAGAACGTGACCGCCCAAGACACCTCGTCCTGGGTTGCCGACAGGGCTCCCTGCACCTGGGGCAGCACCGCGGCGACCGAGAATGTCGCGGCGTTGAACGATGCAGACGCCACGACGACCGTCATGAGCACGAAAATGCGCCGCGCAACGGGCAATAACAGCACTGGCTGATCCAGCTCGGTGGTCAAGCCTGCAACTCGCGATGGAGGATTGGAGCGTGAGCAACCCGTGCCCCGCGCCCGGTGCACGACGACAGACGATAGACCTCTACCGGCTCATGCGGCAAGCGAACGTGTCGCTACGCGGCGTCCCACCGCATCATCTCCGACTTCCCGGACTATTGCCCCTCCACAGAGACTTCTGCACAAGCTACGTTTGGGGCGCCCGAGAACGCTCCCGAGGGGGTGGGCGCACTCGTCACGTCTTGCTGTTCACATCCGCAGTAGATCGAAAAGAAGCTAGCGACTGGACCCAAGGGAGGGAGCCATGACCATCGATCGGCCCATGTCACGCCGAGGCCTCGTGAAAGGCGGGCTCGCGCTCGGCGCAGCCGCGACGCTGCCGACCACGTTCGCCATCGCCCAGGCGAGGCCGATCAAGGTGGGGCTGATGCTGCCTTACTCCGGGACATTTGCGAAACTCGGCGAGAACATTGCGTTCGCCGTCGAGATGCTGATCGCTGAGAAAGGGGGCAAGCTCGGCGGTCGGCCGATAGAACTCGTGAAGCTCGACGACGAGTCGAAGCCCGAGAATGGTCCGCAGAATGCGGAGCGGCTCGTCAAGCGCGATGCCGTCGACGTTCTGATCGGCACCGTGCATTCCGGTGTGCAAATGGGTATTCACAAGGTCGTCCGAGAAACCGGAACGCTGACTATCGTCCCCAACGCGGGCGCGAACGCTGTGACCCGCGAACTGTGCGCAAAGAACGTGTTTCGCACCTCGTTCTCGAACTGGCAGCCGGCGCACGGCATGGGCCTCGCGCTCGGCAAGCGGGGTGTGAAAAAAGCGGCTTGGGTGACCTGGGATTATGCCGCCGGCAAGGAGTCCGGCGAAGGCTTCCGGGAGGGTCTCGAAAAGCACGGCGGCAAGGTCGTACAGACGCTCACTCTCAAGTTCCCCGAGACGAACTTCCAGCCGCTGCTCGCCCAAATCCCTGGCCTCGACGTCGAGGTGGTCGGATCTTTCTTCGCGGGCGGCGGTGCTGTTCAGTTCGTCAAGGAGTACAAGGCAGCCGGCTTGAAAGTGCCGCTTTGTGGATCCGGTTTCCTCACCGAGGGAACTTTGCAGGCGCAGGGAGAAGCCGCGGAGGGGATCGAGACGGCGCTGCACTACGGCGACGGCATAGACAGCGTCAAGAACACGGCATTTCGCGATGCCTTCAAAGCCAAGACGCAACGCGAGGCGGATGTCTACGCCGTGCAGGGATACGATGCCGCGCAACTCCTCGCCATCGGCCTGGAGGCCGTCAAAGGCAACCTCGAAGACGAGGCCGGGCTCTACAAGGCCATGCGCGCGGCCAAATTCGACAGTCCGCGTGGTCCGGTGAGCATGTCGCCCTCGCAAGAGGTCGTGCACAACATCTACCTGCGCCGCGCGGAGAAGGGCTTGAACAAGGTCGTCGGTATCGCCGCCGAAGCGCTCGCCGATCCCGGCACGGGATGCAAGTTGTGAGGCGAGGCATCGGACAGCACACAGCGTCCAGAGGCTGGTCTCCGGGCCGGCGGTAGAGGAGGCGCCCGCCCGAGGGCGCCTCCTCGGCCCCAAGACGATGAACCATGGCCCGGGAACTAGACCCGCGAAGACACATCGAACCTCATGCTCGCCCAGCTTCTCAACGGCCTGCAGTACGGGCTCCTGCTCTTCCTCGTGGCGAGCGGGCTGACGCTCGTGTTCGGTGTCATGGGCATCATCAACCTGGCGCACGGATCGCTGTTCATGATCGGGGCCTATGCAGCGTTCCTGGTCGCGAAGGCGACCGGGTCGCTGTGGTTGGCGCTGCCGGTCGGGCTCGTCGGCGGGGCGGCCTTGGGTGCGGCCCTCGAGTGGACGCTCTTTCGCCATTTCGCCAAGCGCGAGCATCTCGATCAGGTGATGCTGACGTTCGCGCTGATCCTGCTCGCCGAAGAGCTTCGCTGGTTGGTGGCGGGCAATGATTTCCACTCGGTGCCGGTGCCGGCGTTTCTCGACTTCTCGGTGCCCGTCACGGCTGGTTTCTCCTATTCCGCCTACAGGTTCGCCGTGATCGGAATTTGCCTCGTGCTGGCACTCGCGATGTTCCTCTGGATCGAGCGGACCCGGATGGGAGCAACGATACGGGCGGCCGCCGAGAGCCCGGAGGTGGTCGACATCCTCGGTCTCGATGCTCGACGCATTCACCTCACCGTCTTCGCCGCCGGCACGGCGCTCGCGGTTGTCGCGGGCGTGCTCGCGGCGCCGCTGACGTCCGTCTACCCGGGGATGGGAGACAGCCTGCTCATCATCTCGTTCGTCGTGGTCGTGATCGGCGGCCTCGGATCCATTTCCGGTGCTTTCTGGTCGGCGCTCTTGATCGGTCTTGTCGACACACTCGGCAAGGCCTACGGGCCGGCCTTCCAGGGGTCCGGCACGAGCGGAACTCTGATCGCTGCGCTGTCAGGATCGAGCGTCTACCTGTTGATGATTGCCGTGCTGCTCTGGCGTCCGACCGGACTTTTCGGGCAGCGCGCATGATCGGCCCAGCGCGCATGCTGCCGCAGACATGGCTGGGTTGGAGCCTCGTCTGGCTGGGTTTCGCCGTGCTGGCGGCTCTGCCCTATGTCGCCACGCCGTTCTACGTCGGCCTCGTGACCACAGCCATGATTGCGGCGATGCTGGCCATGAGCCTCCAGCTTCTGGTCGGCGGGACGGGACTGGTCAGCCTCGGGCATGGCGCGTTCTACGGACTCGCTGCCTATGTCGTTTATCTCCTATCGCCGGAAGGCGCTGCCAAACCCATTTGGCTAACGCTGCCGGTCGCGATGGTCGCCGCCGGGCTGACGGCGTTCGTGATCGGGGCGATCTCGCTCCGGACCAAGGGGTTTTTCTTCCTGATGGTCACGCTGGCCTTCGGACAGCTCATCTATGTCGTGTTCCACGACACGAAACTCGGTGGCGGCACGGATGGGGCCTACCTCGCCAAGCCTCTAATCTCGGCATTCGGCTATACCTTCGAGCCGGCGAGCCTGCCCCGCTCGAGGCGCGCATGGCCTCCCTACTACGTGGCGCTCATACAGCTGATCGCCATGTTCGCTCTGCTCACCGTCCTGCTTCGATCGATGCTCGGCCGGGTGCTGGAGGGCATTCGCGTCAACGAGAGCCGCATGCTGGCGCTCGGGTTCAATACCTATGCCTACAAGCTCGCGGC
>JALHMC010000082.1 GCA_022844225.1 Hyphomicrobiaceae bacterium
ACCAAGAGCCGTCTTGCGACCCTCTCCGGATTTGAAGTCCGGATGGCCCACCGGGACCAATTCTCCTCCCCAGGCGACACCTTTACGGCATCCCCACGACCCGCATTCGGAGAGGTCGGCGACGGCCTTGTCAAGCGGACTGGTCGAAACACGACGAAGATCGTTGGTCAGGCAGCGACTGGGAGAGCGTCGAGGACGGCCGGTGAGCCGCTCAAGCCCCGCAAGGGCGCTGCAACTCGGTGCGTTCGTGGATTGCCCAGCGCGGGTGAGTGGTTCATCTAAGGCGGTGCGCTGCTCTTCCCCCTGCCGACTTGTCGGTCTAGTTTTGCGCAAAAATGGGGCAGATGCTGCCGCGCCCTTGCTCAGGATGCACCACGCCATGACCACCTGCTACGTCACGATCATGCGCGGGCTCGGGCCCGAGGGGCGCGTCGCGCTGGTGCGGTTCGACCGCGGGAATGCGGTGAACCCGCTCAGCCCTGAAGCCATGCGCCAGCTTCGGGCCGCTTCTCGATCATTCGAGGACGACCTCGAGACGTCGGTCGTCGTGCTGACCGGCAACGACAAGGCCTTCTCGGCCGGCTTCGATCTGAAGGACGCGGAGCGTCGCGAAAAAGCTGGAATGGGGCTAGGGGAGCAAAGGAAGTCGCTTCGGATCGGGCCGTCGATGTGCCGGGCCTGGGCGGAGATGGAGCAGGTGACGATTTGCGCCATCGAGGGCTTCGCCATTGGTGGCGGGGCGGCGCTGGCGGTCTCAACGGACTTCCGCGTCCTGGCGCGGGGCGCGCATTTCCGGATACCGGAGATCGCACTCGGCATGAACATGAGCTGGGGATCGATCCCGCGCATGCTGCAGCTGATGGGGCCGGCACGGACCAAGCAAGCCGTGATTCTCGCCAACGAGCGCATCGAGGCATCGGACGCGCTCGCCTGGGGGCTCGTCGAGCACCTCGCCGATGACGGCAAGGCCGTCGAAGTAGCCATGGATCTCGCGGTCCGCATTGCCGCAATGCCACCGATCCCCGTCAAAATGACCAAGACCACCGTCAATCGCCTCGCCGGCGCGCTCGACGATCTTGCCAGCCACATGGACCTCGATCAGTTCACCCTGACGACGACCAGCGAGGACAGCAAGGAGGGCGTCGCAGCCTTCATCGAGAAGCGCAAACCTCGTTTCCGGGGCCGATAGATGCTGGACATCGAGCATTTGGCCACAGCTCCGCTACGGCGTCGGGTGCTGCATCTCGAGTACTGTGCTGCCCCACTAGCGGCTGGGTTGGACTGGTCGCTGGACCACTTGCAGGGCGGACCCGTCCATTGAGTGCCAACCCTTTCAGCGCGGCGGGGCAATTGTTCCGCATTCCCGACTATCGGCGCCTGTGGGTGGCCGGCGCTCTGACCGGCATGACGCGGTGGCTCGAGTTCATCGCGCTCGGCATCTTCGCCTATGAGCTGACGAAGTCGCCGCCCCTCGTGGCGCTACTCGCCGTCATTCGAATTGCGCCCTATCTGCTGCTGGGATTCTTCATCGGAGCGCTGGCCGACCGCTTCGACCGTCGCCAATTGCTGATCGTCACGAGCTTCTCGTTGGCCCTTGTCACGATCACCATGACCGTGCTCACGGCAACGGGGAACGCGACCTATACGGCGGTCGCCGTCGTCACGTTTCTTTCCGGCATCTCCTGGACAATCGACATGCCGGTACGCCGCCGACTCGTTGTCGATGCGGCAGGGGAAGCGAACATCGCGTCGGCGCTGGGCTTCGACAATGCCACGACCTATGCAACCCGGGCGCTGGGCCCTCTCATGGGAGGCGCGACCTACCAGCTCCTCGGGATCGAGGGCATCTACGCCATGATCGCGCTCTCGTACCTGATCTCGACGGAGATGGCGGTCCGACTGACGCCCGCGCCGCGCAGAGCCGCTGACGACGGCGCCGCGAAGGGCTTCTTGAGCGCACTCAGCATTCCGCGTGCGTTGATCTTCAACCGGCGTTTCGCGATCATTATGGGCATCACGCTCGTGCACAACCTGTGCTCGTTCCCGTTCCTGACCATGGTGCCGGTCATCTCGCAGAAGGACTTCCAACTCGCGCCCTATCTTGTGGGTGCCATGTCGTCACTGGAAGGCATTGGCGGGACGCTCGGCGCCATCCTGGTCGGCGTGATGGCGAGCGAGCGGACACTGTTCCGGTTCTACTTCATGGGGCCGGTCGCGATGCTTGGCTTCGTGCTGCTGCTTTCGTTCAATCTGACTGTACCGATGGCGATCCCGTCGCTGATCCTGATGGGTGCGGCCGCCGCCTCGTTCTCGGCGACGCAATATGCGCTCGTGCACGTCAGTGCGCCGCCCGAGCATCGTGGGCGGGCAACAGGCGTGCTCTCGATGTTCATCGGCTCAGCGATGCTCGGGCACTACATCGCAGGCCAGTTGTTCGGCGCGTATCCCTCGCCCATCGCCATGCGCATCATTGCGGGAGGCGGGCTTATCGCCATGGGCGTGCTCGGGCTGTTGTGGATCACCTCGCCCGGCCGCGTCCACAAGGACGCGCCCGCTACGAGGTGAAGGCCTTCATGCCTTGCCCGCATCCTCCAGAAGCATCGCGGCGCACTTTTCGCCGATCATGATCGAAGGCGCGTTGGTATTGCCGCCGACAACCTGTGGCATCACCGAGGCGTCGGCGACACGGAGGCCTTTGACGCCGTGCACCTTGAGGCGAGGATCGACCACCGCGTCGGAGCCGCGTCCCATGCGGCATGTGCCGACAGGGTGCAGGTTCGAGACGCCGCGATTCCGCAGGTCCTCGATCATGGCTTCGTCGGAGCTGACGGCCGGTCCGGGCTGCACCTCCTCGGCGATGATATCCTTGAGCGCCGGCTGAGACGCGATCTTCCGCGCGAACCGCAGGCCGTAGAGCATCGCCTCGATGTCGTAAGCCGTCTCCAGAAAGCGGAACTCGATCTTGGGCGCCGCCAGCGGGTCCGGCGACTTGAGGCTGAGGCGCCCGCGGCCCTCCGGTCTCAAGTGCACCGGGGAGATCGAGAAACCCGGCCATTTATGCGCGTAGATCCCAGTCGAATCACGCTTCTCGATCGACCAGAGGAAGATGTTCATCTGCAGGTCCGGACGGTCGAAGCGCGGATCGGACCGCGTGAAGATACCGCCGACGGTCGAGATGCCGGCGAGCGGCCCCGTGCGCGTCATCATGTACTCGATGCCGGCGCGGACCTTCGCGACGGGAGAGAGGGCGAGATCGTTGAGCGTGCCTTTCCTGGTCGAGCGCCAAGCGACGTAGGAGTTGAAATGGTCGTGGAGGTTGGCGCCGACAGAGGCCAGATCCTGCACCACCGGAATGCCCATCTCCTTCAGGTGCGCGCCGGGGCCGATCCCCGAGAGCAGGAGCAACTGAGGTGAACCGTAGACGCCGCCCGACACGACGACCTCGCCCCGGCAACGGGCCATCTGCAAACCCTTCGGTGTCCGGTACTCGACGCCAACCGCACGGCCGTCCTCGACGATGATCCGAGTCGCATGCGCCTCGGGTGTCACGACAAGGTTCTTTCGCCCGCGGGCCGGCTTCAGGTAAGCCGTCGCCGTGCTCCAACGGCGGCCTGCACCCACCGTCGTCTGGTAATAGCCGGCGCCCTCCTGGGTCGGACCGTTGAAATCCGTGTTGCGCGGCGCACCTGCCTGGACCGCGGCCTCGATCACGGCATCGGCGATCGCGCTCTGGAAGCGGCTGTCCGACACCTTGAGCGGACCGCCGACACCGTGGTGCTCGCTTTCTCCGCGCTGCTGGTCCTGCGCTTTGCGGAAGTAGGGCAGCACAGATTGGAAGTCCCAGCCCTCGCAGCCCATCTGACGCCAGCCGTCGTAGTCGGCGGGGGTGCCACGCATGTAGACCATGCCGTTGAGCGAGGACGTGCCGCCCAGCATCTTGCCCCGCGGCTGGTACGAGGTGCGCCCGTTCAATCCCGGCACGGGTTCGCTCTCGAACTTCCAGTTATAGGTCTCGTGCGTATAGAGCTTGTGGTAGCCGATCGGGATATGGATCCACGGGTAGTCGTCGCGCTTGCCGGCTTCGAGAAGCAGGACGCGGTAGCGTCCGCTTTCGGAGAGCCGAGCCGCGACGGCGCATCCGGCCGAACCGGCGCCGGTGACGATGAAGTCGAACGTTTCCCCGTGCATGGTGCTCCTCGAGACAATCCGTTGGTGCGCATCGCGCAACGTGGCTCCAAGGCTACACACATCGCGACGCTGGCGTGAAGCGGACTTCGCGCGCTTGCGGAGCCAACTCGATCGCGGTGATGATGGCTGGGGTCGGGCCGGTAATGGCGCACCATTCTCGCGGGACGTAGCTCGGCAATGACTTTCTTCGTCTCGCTGCTGATCGAGGGCTGTCTTGCGGGCGCGCTTTACGCCCTGATCGCGCTGGCGTTCGTTCTCGTCTACAAAGCATCCCATGTCGTCAATCTAGCGCTGGGCGAGTGGATCATGCTCGGCGCGCTGCTGGTCGCGACCGCCATCAACGTCGCCGGCCTCGCCTTCGGCCCAGCGCTTCTTGTCGCATCGGCCGGGATGATAGGCTTGGCCCGCTTGCTCGATCGGCTGGCACTGAGCCACCTCGTCGGCCGCCCTGTCATCGTGGTGCTCATGGTCACGCTCGGTGTCGGCACCTTCATTCGGGGGGCCACGCAGGTCGGATTTGCCGGTGTGCCGCGCGGTATTCCATCGCCGTTCCCACCTGATCCGCTGATTCTGGGGGAGGTCGTGGTATCCGCGGACAAGCTTGCGGTCGCCATCGTCTCTTTACTCGTCGTCGCTGGCGTCGCGTGGGGGCTGCATCGGAGCCGCACCGGTGTCGCGCTTCGCGCTCTCGCCGACGATCCGCAGGCCGCGATGGCCTCCGGAATCGACATCAACCGTCACGTCCTCTACGCGTGGAGTGCTGCAGGTATCGTGGCTGTGCTTGCCGGTACGCTCTGGACGATCGTCACGGGCGGTGGCTTCGGCGTCGCACTCGTCGGCCTCAAGATTTTTCCGATCGTGATCATCGGTGGCCTCGACAGTATTGCCGGGACACTGGTTGCCTCGGCTCTGATCGGTGTCCTTGAAAGCCTTGCGGCGGGTTATCTCGAGCCCTATCTCGGCGCGGGCTGCGGATTGCTGGTCACATACCTCGCGCTCATCGGCATGCTGCTCGTGCGCCCCTACGGTCTCTTCGGCGAAGCGAAGGTAGCGCGGGTCTAGGCGGCCAGTTACACAGGATCGTCAATCCGAGCCAGGAGCCGTGCATGTCGTCATCTGTCGTATACAACCCGCCCGACGATCGGCTCGAGTGGCTCGGGTCTGGCTCATCGCGTCTCGACCCGACACGTCTCGCCGACGCCGTTTCCTTCGCGGAAGCCTCGGAGAGCAAATGGCCGCCGAGCTTCCACTACCCGGACGGCCGCTACGTCGGCATCGTCGAGTGGAACGAGAAGGGCCCGTGGAGTGAAGTGTCGGGCGTCGTGCGCCACCGGGGCGGGCCGGCCGGCCTCGTTATCGATGGCGGGCGCATCGTGGCTGAGTGGGGCGACACGCGGCGCACGGACATGACGTTCTCGGTGGCGAAGAGCTACCTCGCGATCCTGGCCGGTGTCGCGGTGGGAGACGGCCTGATCGCCGATCTCGACGCGCCGGTCGGTGCCACGGTCGAAGGACCATGGTTCGAGAGCCTCCACAACGCCAGGATCACGTGGCGGCATCTCCTGCAGCAGTCGAGTGAGTGGGACGGCGTCCTCTGGGAGAAGTCGGATCAGGTCGACCATTACCGTAACCTTGGCGTCGATGCCGACAATACGCGCAAAGGCGATCCGCGGCCGCGTCAGACACCCGGCACGTACTACGAGTACAACGATGTGCGCGTGAACCTCTTGGCACTGGCCCTGTTGATGCGCTTTCGACGCGCACTACCGGAGGTGCTGCGCGAGCGCGTCATGAACCCCATTGGCGCGTCGGGCGAGTGGGAGTGGCACGGCTACCGGACCTCGTGGGTCGACGTCGATGGCCGGCGCATCCAGTCCGTTTCGGGTGGGGCGCACTGGGGCGGCGGCATGCTGATCGGTGCGCGCGATCTCGCTCGCCTCGGCCTCCTCGTCGCGCGTGGCGGGGCGTGGGGTGGTCGGCAACTGCTGCCAGTCGGCTATGTCGCAGAAATGCTGGCGCCCTCGCCGACCAACGACGCCTACGGATTCCTGTGGTGGCTCAACCGAGGCAAGGGCCGGCGGCCTGCCTGGAGCGAGCGTTGCGTATCCGCCATGGGCGCCGGCACAAATCTCGTGTGGATCGATCCGGATCGCGATCTCGTCGCGGTGCTGCGCTGGATCGACAAGAGCGCGGTCAACGGCTTCCTCGAGCGGCTTGGCGGAGCAGTCAAAGTTTGAAGCGATCCATGTCCGCGGTGCCGACATCCAGCGTCACGAGCAGGAGTGTCGCGTCCTCCGGGTCGGTCTCGATTCTGAAGCCGAGCTCGCGGCACATGTCGATCATGCTGGTGTTCTCGCGCAGGACGTGGCCGAAGATCTCGGAGAGGCTGGCAGCCTTGGCATAGTCGATCAGCTGGCGCATCAGGGCCCAGCCGATGCCACGCCCTTTCAGATCCGAGCGGACGAGCACGGCATACTCGCCTCGCTCGAAATCCGGATCGGCCATGAAGCGCGAGACGCCGAGCAGGCTCGACCCGGTCGCGTCGAGCGCAACGAAGGCCATTTCCCGCGCGTAGTCGATCTGCGTCATCCGCGCCAGAAACCGATGCGACATCTCCGTTTTCGGCGCGAAGAAGCGCAGGCGCGTGTCGGCCGGGGACACTTTGGCGAAAAAGGCCTCGTAGAGGCGCTGATCAGCGGGTCGGATCGGACGTATCAGGATCGTCCCCGTCTCGCCAGCATCGACGACTTTCTCCCATTCGCTCGGGTAGGGCCGTATGGCGAGCGGGACGCGCGGGCGAGCCGATTCGTCATCAACCCGAATGCGGGCGTCGAGCGCGATGACGCCGTTCTCGTCGGCGATCAGCGGGTTGATGTCGATTTCGCGGATCTCCGGGTGACGCGCGACGAGATAACCGAGGCGGACGAGGGTCAAGGCGATGGCCTCGATGTCGGCCGCAGGGCGATCACGGTATCCCTGCAGGAGACGCCAGACGCGGGTCTGGCGAATCAGATCGCGGGCGAGATTGAGATCGAGCGGCGGCAAGGCGTGCGCGGCATCCCTGAGGGCCTCGACGGCAACGCCGCCGGCACCGAACATCAGCAACGGGCCGAACGTCGGGTCCTCACTCATGCCGAGGATCAACTCGTGGGCACGCGGGCGGCGGACCATCGGCTGCACGGTGAAACCGTCGATTACCGCGGTGGGCATCACGGCCCGTGCACGATCCAGCATCGCACGGGCCGCAGTCTCGACCGCGTCCAGCGTCTCGAGCCCGAGGCGGACGCCACCGATGTCGGATTTGTGCGTGATGTCCTTCGAGAGAATTTTCAGCACTGCGGCGCCGTGCTCGGCGATGATCGGTCCAGCCGCGACTCGGGCCGCCTCGGGCGTTGCGACCGTCGCCGTATCGACGACCGGAATATCGTAGGCACGCAATACGGCCTTCGCCTCGGGCTCGGTGAGCATGCGCGGCCCCGTCGTGGCCAGCACATGGTGGATTACCTGTGTCGCTGCATCGCTGGCCTGGAAGATGCCGCTCGGCAATGACGGCGGCGTCGCCATCAGCTCTGTCTGGGCGCGCCGGTAGCGAACGAGCGCCGAGAAACCGTCAACCGCCTCCGCCGGCGTATCGAACGTCGGGATGCGGGCCTCGGAGAAAAGTCGTCGCGATGCCGCCGCTGCGTCGTGCCCGAGCCAGCTCGTGATCATGGGCTTTCGCGGCTGCCCCGACGACGTGCGCGCAGCGACCACACTCGAGACAACCTTGGCGGCGTCGAGGCTCGGGTTGATCGCTGTCGGGCAATTCATGACCAGCACCGCATCGAGGCCCGGATCGTCAAGTGCCGCTTCCAACGCCTCCTTGTAGCGGTCGGCACCCGCGTCACCGATGATGTCGATCGGATTTCCACGCGACCAGGTCGCTGGCAGGACGGCGTCGAGGCGCTTCACGGTCTCGGGTGCAAGGTCCGGCAGCTCCAGGCCGAGATCGGCAAGGCGGTCCGCCGCGAGCACGCCAGCACCGCCGCCGTTCGTGAGAATGCCGAGCCGGTCGCCCTCGAGCGGAGCAACTTTCGAAAGGATTTCGGCCGCCTCGAAGAGGTCCTGCAACTCGTTGACGCGGACGAGACCCGCACGACGAAACGCTGCCTCGAAAGCGGAATCGGCACCTGCCAGCGCCCCCGTGTGCGAGAGCGCTGCCTTGGCACCCGAGGCATGGCGCCCCGCCTTGATCACCACGACGGGTTTGGCGCGGGCGGCACGTCGGGCCGCCGACATGAACTTCGGGGCCGAGCGCAGGCTCTCCATGTAGAGAAGGATCGCCCGGCTCGCAGCATCACCTGCGAGGTAGTCGAGAAGGTCGCCGAAATCGACGTCGGCCATGTCACCCAGCGAGACGACGTGCGAAAACCCGATGCCGCGGCTTTCGGCCCAGTCGACGATGCCGGTGATCAGTGCGCCGGACTGCGAAAGAAAGGCGAGGCGTCCTGGGCGCGGTGCGATATGCGAGAACGTGGCGTCGAGCCCGAGCGGCGGCACCATCAGCCCGAGGCAGTTGGGACCCTGGATGCGCAACAAGTGCGGCTTGGCCGCATCGAGCATGGCCTGACGGATGTCGCCGCGAATGCCGGCCGTGATGACAACGGCAGCACGACAGCCTTTCGCGCCGAGCTCGGCGATCAGACGCGGAATGGTCGCAGGTGGCGTAGCGATGACCGCAAGATCAGGGGCCTCTGGCAGCTCCGAAATCGAAGCCGAGCAGCGGCGACCGGCGACCTCGATGCCATTTGGATTGACGAACGAGATCGTTCCCTTGAAGTCCGCTCTCGAGAGATTTTCCGCAATGATCCGGCCAATGCTGCCCGGCCTGTTGCTCGCACCGATCAGTGCCACGGACCGCGGGGCCAGAAGATACTGAAGGTTCCGGATGGTCATCGCCGCTCCTCGTGCCTCGGCCCTGGATGGCCGGGGTTAGGTTTTACCTCGGTCGGTCATCAGCCTTTTGACAAAGGCAAACCTCCGGACCGCTGCAGCTAAGCAAGGCCGCGCAGAGCGTAGCCGACCGCATAGGCAACGCAGGCGGCAGCAAGTCCGATCGACGTCGTCTCGAGGCCGGAGCGCCACCAGGACTGCAGCGACCATTGGCTCTTCAACGAACCGATCGTGAAGAACACCAGCGTCACCATGGCGAGCGCCCAGCCGAGCGCGTCGCCTACCCCCAGCATGTAGGGCACGAGCGGCACCGCGCCAGCGATCAAGAAAGCGGCGAAGGTGCTGGCAGCCGACAACATCGGCTCGCGCTGAGCCGTCGCGAGCCCGTATTCCTCGGCGAGCATCATCTGGACCCATGTTTCCTCGCGCGCCGTGATGGCCTCGACCGCGCCTTCGAGCACTTCACCCTGGAGCCCCTTCAGGATCAGGATCTGTCGGATCTCCTCGCGCTCACCTTCGCGGTCGAGGCGGATGTGGCGACGCTCCACTTCGGTCAGCCTGGCTATATCGTCGACCTCGGCCTTGGTGCCGCTGTAATTGGAGGCCGCCATCGAGAGGCCATCGGCAAAAAGATTGGCGAGCCCGAGTATGATGACGATCCGCGGCGACAAACTGGCGCCAGCGACACCCGCGACGACGGCAAATGTCGTGACGGCGCCGTCGATACCGCCATAGACCCAGTCGCGCAGATAATTCGGGCGCGCGTTTCCGGCGAGGCGCTCAGCGATCGCCTC